>CAVWMP010000013.1:0-5915 GCA_963756135.1 uncultured Actinomycetota bacterium | reverse complement strand
TCGCAGGCTCGCGGTGTGATCGTCGCGCTGGATGTTCCTTTTACCTTCGGCGTGCTGCATCCTGTCCCCACACACCGGTGGCACGTCTCGGGCGACGTCCCCTTCACCCGAGGAGTGCGTCCGTGACCATCTGCCCGAGCTGCGGTACCGGCGACCAGCCGGACCAGGCGAAGTTCTGCTTCTCGTGCGGGACCACGCTGCCGGCGGCCTCGTGCCCCAGCTGCGGGGAGGACATCGTCCCGGGCTCCCGGTTCTGCTCCTCCTGCGGTGCGGTGCAGTCGGCTGTCGCTCCCTCCGCGACCCCGGGTCCGCCCGCCTCGGCGCCGGGGACGGCCTCTCGTCGGGTCACCAGCGTGCTCTTCGGAGATCTCGTCGGCTTCACCAGCCTGTCCGAGACCCGGGACTCCGAGGAGGTCCGGGAGTTGTTGACCCGCTACTTCGAGGAGTGCCGGCAGATCATCGGTCGATACGGCGGCACCGTCGAGAAGTTCATCGGCGACGCGGTGATGGCGGTGTGGGGCGTACCGACCAGCCACGAGGACGACGCGGAACGGGCCGTCCGCGCCGGGCTGGAGCTGGTGAACCGGATCGATGCCCTGGGGATCGACCTCGACGTCGAGGGCCTGGCGATGCGGGTCGGGATCGTCACCGGCGAGGTGGCCGTGACCGTCGGGGCCGAGCAGCAGGGCATGGTCGCGGGTGATGCGGTGAACACCGCGGCGCGGGTCCAGTCCGCGGCGGCGCCGGGGCAGGTGTGGGTGGACGAGACCACCCGGCTGCTGACGACCGCAGCGATCTCCTATGTCGACGTCGGCAGCCATCCGATGAAGGGAAAGGCCGACCCGGTGCCGTTGTGGGCGGTGCGCGCGGTGATCGCCGCCGTGGGGGGTGCCCAGCGCGCTGACGGGCTCGAGGCCCCGCACGTGGGTCGTGACCGCGAGCTGCGGCTGGTCAAGGAGCTCTTCCACGGCGTCGAGGAGTCCGGTCGCCCTGCGATGGCGATCGTCGCCGGCGAGCCCGGGGTCGGCAAGTCCCGGCTCGGCTGGGAGTTCGAGAAGTACATCGACGGCCTGAGCACATCGGTGCGGTGGCACAGCAGCCGTTGCCTGTCCTATGGGGAGGGCGTCGCCTACTACGCGCTGGCCGAGGCGGTCCGGGGCCGGCTGCAGGCCCTGAACGGCTCGGACTCGGCCGCCGAGGAGGATCCGGCCACACTGCTCTCCGCCGGGCTGCACGCCTTCGTCGGCGACCCGGACGAGCGAGCCTGGTTGGAGCCGCGCCTGGGTGCGCTGCTCGGCGTCGGGGCAGTGGGGACGTACAAGCGCGAGGACCTGTTCGCCGCCTGGACCGTCTTCCTGCGCCGGGTCGGCAACGAAGGTCGCCCGGTGGTGCTGATGGTCGACGACGCCCAGCACGCCGACGACGGGGTGGTCGGCTTCTTCGAGCACCTGGTGTCGGTGGCGACGTTCCCGGTCTTCGTGCTGTTGCTGGCGCGGCCCGGACTGCTCGAGGAGTTCCCGTCGCTGGCCACCGCCCGACGAGTCTCGGTGGTGCACCTGGAGACGCTCTCGGAGCTCGACATGGGTCAGCTCCTCGACGGGCTCGTGTCGGGGCTGCCGCTCCGGATCCGGGACTCGCTGGTGGCTCGGGCCGAGGGCGTTCCGCTGTACGCCGTGGAGACGGTCCGCTCGTTGATCGACCGGGACCTGGTGCTGCCGCGAGGTGGGCAGTACGTGCTCTCCGACCCCGACGTCCTGGACCTCGACGCACTGGCGGCACCGGCGTCGCTGCAGGCGTTGATCGCGGCGCGGCTGGACCCCTGCCGGCACGACAGCGCCGTGTGCTGGACCAGGCCAGCGTGCTCGGCCAGTCATTCAGCCGCGAGTCTCTGAACGTGCTCTGCCCGGACGTCGACGACCTGGGCGAGGCCCTCGCCGCTCTGGTCCGGGTGCAGCTGCTCCGTCAGGAGTCCGGTCGACTCTCCGCCGAGCGAGGCCAGTACCAGTTCGTCCAGTCGGCCGTCCGGCAGGCGGCGTACGGCATGCTCTCCCGTCGGGACCGGAAGGCCAGCCACCTGGCGGTGATCGCCTTCCTGGAGTCCGGCGACGAGGCGGCCGGCGAGCTGGCCGCGATCCTGGCCCAGCACCATCTCGAGGCGATCGACGCGGCTCCCGAGGCCGCGGACGCCGCGCGGTTGACCGAGCGGGCGGTCGTGCACCTGCGTGCCGCCGCTGCCCGGGCCAGCGGCCTGGGAGCGCCGGCCGAGGCGGCCGGACACCTGGAGACGGCGCTCACGCGCTGCGACGAACCGACGCTGCACGCCGAGCTCCGCACCGACCTGGCCGACCAGCTGGCCCGCGCCGGCCAGCACGAGCGAGCGATCGAGCACGCGAGCGCGGCCCGGGACGCCTACGACGCCTTGGGGGACCAGGTCCGGGCCGGCCGTGCGGTGGCGCTGCTGGCGCATTCGATGGTGGTGGGCCGGTCCGAGCTGGAGGCCGCGGAGTCGTTGGCCCAGGAACGGCTGGAGCTGGTCCAGGGGCGTGAGGAAGCGGCCGCGGTGGAGCTGCAGCTGATCGGAGCGGTGGTCACGGCCAGGCTGCGGGCCGGGGCGGATTTCCACGAGGCGGCGATGCGGGAGGTGCGCCTGGCCGACCGGGTCGGCGACGCCTCCGACATCGCCGGCAGCTACATGACCCTGGCGCTGCACTACGTGATCCGCGGACCGCACGCGCTGGGGCGGATCCTGCTCGAGCACGCGGCGGACATGGCGCGAGAGGCCCGGGACGCCCGGCTGCTGGTGCGGGCGCTGACGAACCTGAACGCGAACCTGACCCAGGAGGACGCGGCACGCGCCGTGGAGTGCGGTCAGGACGCGTGCCGTGCGGCCGCGCAGCTGGGGGACCGCTCGTGGCAGAGCAACAGTGCCGTCAACCTGCTGATGGCGCAGTTCGTGCTCGGCGACTGGGACGGCGCGCTCGCCACCCTCGACGGGGTTGCTCTGGACCGCGGCGAGCGACCGTTCGCGGAACTGGTGCGCGGGACGCTGCTGGTCGCCCGCGGCCTGAGCTGGGCCCCCGCCGAGCGGGTCGCAGAGCACATCGAGGAGGAACCGACCAGCACCGGATTCCAGATGATGATCATGGCCCTGTCGGCCCAGCAATCCGGCGAACCGGCTCGGGCCAGCGCACTGGCGGTCTCGGCGTGCCGGTCTCTCTTCGGCGTGTCGGGCCTGTTCGACGACTTCACCCTGGCGTGGTGCCTGGCCACGGACATGGTGCACCAGATCGGTGACCGTGCAGCGCTCGACCAGCTCTTCGCCGTGGTGGCCGCGGACACGGTGAACCGCCGGCCGACCGGCCTGCGCACCCAGCACAGCCGGATGCTCGGTCTGATGGCGATCGAGGACGGGGCCGCGCCGGAGGTGGTCGAGGAGCACCTGCGTGCGGCGATCACCCATGCCCGGGCCTGGAGGTCAGGGGTGTGGTTGGCGAAGACACAGGCAGACCTGGGCGACTGGCTACTGCGACAGGGCAGGGACGAGGAAGCCGAGCAGCTGCTCGGCGAGGCAGGGGCGAGCTTCGACCTGTTCGGCGCGGACGCCTGGACCCGCAGCCTGGAAGCCCGGGAGGACCGGGTGTCGTGACGAGGTCATCGCGGGCGCCGGTCCAGGTGCAGCCGGTCTCGGGTCAGCACGGTGATCCGTCCTCGGCCCAGCCGCAGCACGCCCTCGGCGGCGAGCCGCTGGAGCACCTGGTTGACGCTCGGTCGGGTGCCGCCCACCAGGTCGGCCAGCTGCTCCTGGGTGAGCGGCACCTCGACCGGGTCCGGCCGGCCGGCCGCGTAGACCTGGGTCAGGTGGCTGAGACGACGGGCGACCCGGTGGTCGAGGTCGTCGTACATGGCCTCCAGCAACCGGCCGGAGAGCTCCTCGACGCGACGAGCGAGCAGCAGCAGCAGCAGCTGCTCCGCCGCCACGGTGACGCCGGCGGAGCTCCCGGAACGCGACGGCGGACAGGCTGCGGGTGACGGCCGGCTCCAGGGCGACCACGCTCGCGGTGCGGATCTCGCCCAACCCGCCGAGCAGCGACAGCTCGCCGAAGTAGTCGCCCGGGGCCAGGATGTTGAGCGTCGCGTGCTCACCCTCCGTGGTGGCGACGGTGACTGCCAGCCGTCCCGACTCCACCAGGTGCAGGCTGTCGGCCGGTTCGCCCTCGCGCACGAGCAGATCCCCGCGCCCGTAGCTTCGTCGGCGGGTGGTCGCGAGCAGTTCCTCGCGCTCGGTGTCCGGCAAAGACGCCAGCAACGGCCACTCCATGCCGCTCATCCAAGCAGCCACCGCGACACCGACCCAGAAGATCCCCGGAGGACTCCATGAGTGCCGAGCCCGAGCTGACCTCGTCGCTGGCCGCGGTGCGGTCGCTCTTCGGGGCCGCGGCCTGTTCGTGCGCGTTGGCCGACGAGGACGGGGGCGGTCTCACCTTCGTGGCCGCCGACGGCATCGGTGCTGAGGCGATCGTCGGCGTGCACCTGCCGATCAGCCGGGGGATCGCCGGCTGGGCGGTGATGTCGGGGCAGCCGATCGCGGTCCGCGACGTGGCGGTGGACGCGCGGTTCGCGCGTGACGTCGCCGAGGCCACCGACTACGTGCCGACCTCCATCCTGGCTGCGCCGATGTTCGATGACGACGGCGAGGCGCTGGGCGTGGTGGAGGTGCTCGACCCGGCCGTGGACGCGCCCGCCGACTGGACGCTCGCGGTGCTGGGGACGCTGGCCGCCCAGATCGCGCGGATCTACACCCTGAGCAGCCGGGAGCAGGACAGTCGTCCGGGGGCCGGGCCGGCCGCCAGCGAGCTCGAGAGGCTGGGACAGCAGGTGCTGGCCCTGGTCGAGGAGCACCGCCGGTGAGCATGCCCGCCTGGTCGGCCGCTTTCGAGGACGATCGGCTCGCCGAGGTGGTCGCCCTCCCGTTGGGCGATGCGCGGGAGTGGGCGTTCGCGGGCTCCACCGGCGCGGGGGTCAAGGTCGCCGTGATCGACAGCGGGATCGACGGTGACCACCCCCGGGTGCGAGGAATCGCCGGGGGAGTGGCGATGGAGATCGACCCCGAGGCCGACGGCGGGGTCCGCGCCGTACCGGGCCCGCACGAGGACCTGGTCGGGCACGGCACCGCGTGCGCGGCGATCATCCGCGAGCTGGCGCCCGAGGCGCAGATCCACTCGGTGCGGGTGCTGGGCGCGAACCTCAAGGGGCGGGGCGCTCTGCTGCACGCGGGCATCGGGTGGGCCGTCGACCAGGGCATGGCCGTGGCCAACCTGTCCCTGTCCAGCAAGAGCGAGGCGATGTTCGCCCCGTTGCACGAGCTTGCCGACGAGGCCTTCTTCGGCCGGACGGTGCTGGTCTGTGCCGCGAACAACCAGCCCGGTCCGACTTACCCCTCGGAGTTCGCCTCGGTGGTCTCGGTGGCCTCGCGGGCGGGGGTCGACCCGATGGAGCTGGCCTACAACCCGGACCCGCCGGTCGAGTTCGGCGCACGTGGCATCGACGTCGACGTGGCCTGGGCACAGCAGGGATCGATCACGGCGACCGGCAACAGCTTCGCTGCGCCGCACGTGACCGGGATGGTCACCCTGATCCTGGGCAAGCATCCACATCTGACGCCGTTCCAGGTAAAGGCGGTGCTGCACGCGGTCAGCGCGAACGCTCGCCCCCCGGGCTGAGGCGAACAAACTTCTCGCTGTGTCAGCACGGGAACGGAACGAGCTGGCCGACGGGAGCACGATCATCACATCGGGTCGCGGGGCCCACCAACCGAGAAGGAGTAGAACGATGAGCGAGCACACCAACGAGAACGAGCAGGACCTGGACGTGGAGGGTCACCGGTCCTCGCGGACGTTCGCGCCCGACGGTGAGGG
>CAVWMP010000012.1:0-354347 GCA_963756135.1 uncultured Actinomycetota bacterium | reverse complement strand
GGTGAGCACGAGGGCGGCTTTGTCGAGCACGCCCACGCCACTAGTGTTGTCCATATGGCAATACTGCCGTCTCACGCTATGGGATGCAAGTAGTAGAGTCATCTTTGCCTCCGAGGAGCCTCGTCACGGCCCCGGTGAGCGGAGCGAAACAGCAGCCTCAGCCGGTCGTCGTCGATGACCGCGCGACCAGCGACACGATGGAGTGGATCATGGGCAAGACCCTGTCGGAGAAGGTGTGGGACGAGCACGTCGTCCGGTCGAAGGCGGGGGAGCCAGACCTCCTCTACATCGACCTGCACCTGATCCACGAGGTCACCTCGCCCCAGGCGTTCGACGGGTTGCGGCTGGCGGGCCGCAGCGTCCGTCGCCCGGAACTCACCCTGGCCACCGAGGACCACAACGTGCCGACCCTCGACTGGGACAAGCCCATCGCGGACCCCGTCTCCCGGACCCAGGTCGAGACGCTGCGCCGCAACGCCGAGGACTTCGGCGTCACGCTGCACCCGCTCGGTGACATCGAGCAGGGCATCGTCCATGTCGTCGGACCCCAGCTCGGCCTGACCCAGCCGGGCATGACCATCGTCTGCGGCGACAGCCACACCAGCACCCACGGTGCCTTCGGGGCGATCGCGTTCGGCATCGGCACCTCCGAGGTCGAGCACGTGCTCGCCACCCAGACCCTGATGCAGGCCAAGCCGAAGACGATGGCGGTCACCGTCAACGGCAGCCTGCCCGCCGGCGTCACCGCCAAGGACCTGGTGCTCACCCTGATCGCCCACACCGGCACCGGGGGCGGGCAGGGCTACATCGTGGAGTACCGCGGCCCCGCCATCGAGGAGCTCTCGATGGAGGCCCGGATGACGGTGTGCAACATGTCGATCGAGTGGGGCGCCAAGGCCGGCCTGATCGGCCCCGACCAGACGACCTTCGACTACATCCAGGGACGTCCCCGGGCACCTCAGGGAGCCGACTGGGACGCCGCGGTCGAGCACTGGAAGTCCCTGGCCACCGACGAGGACGCCGAGTTCGACCACGAGATCGTGCTCGATGCCAGCACGATGACCCCGTTCGTCACCTGGGGCACCAACCCGGGACAGGGCGTCCCCCTGGGTGAGGCGGTCCCGGACCCTGCGTCGTTCGACGAGCCGTCGGACCGGGTGGCCGCGGAGAAGGCCCTGCAGCTACATGGCCCTCGAGGCCGGCACCCCGATGCGGGAGGTCGAGGTCGACACGGTCTTCATCGGGTCCTGCACCAACGGCCGGATCGAGGACCTCCGCCTGGCGGCGAGCATCCTGGCGCGGCCGGTCCGGGGACTCGTCCACCCGGCTGCTCGTGGTGCCCGGGTCGGTCCGCGTCCGGCTCCAGGCCGAGGAGGAGGGCCTGGACGTGATCTTCAAGGAGGCCGGCGGCGAGTGGCGCGGCGCCGGGTGCTCGATGTGCCTGGGGATGAACCCGGACACCCTCGACCCGGGAGAGCGCAGCGCCTCCACCTCGAACCGCAACTTCGAGGGCAGGCAGGGCAAGGGCGGCCGGACCCACCTGGTGTCGATTCCGGTAGCGGCGGCGACCGCGGTCCGCGGCACCCTCTCCTCGCCCGCCGACCTCTCCTGACTGCCCAGCCCAGATCAGCCCAGATCAGCCCAGATCAGCAAGGACCACTGACATGGACAGCTTCACCACCCACACCGGCGTCGGCGTACCGCTGCGGCGCAGCAACGTCGACACCGACCAGATCATCCCGGCGGTGTACCTCAAGCGGGTCACCCGCACCGGGTTCGAGGACGGACTGTTCGCCGCCTGGCGCAACGACCCGGACTTCGTGCTCAACGACAAGCGGTACGCCGGCGGCTCGGTGCTGGTCGCCGGGCCCGACTTCGGCACCGGCTCCTCCCGCGAGCACGCCGTGTGGGCCTTGCAGAACTACGGCTTCCGCGTGGTGATCTCCTCCCGCTTCGCCGACATCTTCCGCGGCAACTCCGGCAAGGCCGGGCTGCTGGCCGCCCAGGTGGAGGAGAAGACCGTGCAGCGTCTCTGGGACCTCCTCGAGACCGAGCCGGGTGCGAGCATCACCGTCGACCTCGAGAGCCGGACCGTGCGCGCCGGCGAGGGGATCGAAGCCATCGAGGACTCCTTCGACATCGACGACTACACGCGCTGGCGGCTGCTCGAGGGGCTCGACGACATCGGCATCACGCTGGGCCATGACGCCGACATCGCGGCCTACGAGTCGACACGTCCGAGGTTCAAGCCCGTCACGAGCTGAGCCGAGGTCGACACAGCCGCCGGGGACATGTTTGTCGTCGATCCCGTGCGGTCACCGGAGGGCGTCCGCCGACATCGACGACGCAGGAGCCCTCCGTGCCCGACATCACCAGCAACGGCATCACGCTGCACCACACCGACTCCGGCGGTGACGGTCGCCCCGTGGTCCTCGTCCACGGATGGCCGTTGAGCGGCGCGTCCTGGTCCGAGCAGGTGCCCGCGCTGGTCGACGCCGGCTACCGGGTGGTGACCTACGACCGTCGTGGCTTCGGGGAGTCCGACAAGCCGGAGGACGGCTACGACTACGACACGTTCGCCGACGACCTGGCCGGGCTGCTCGACGCGCTGGACCTGCGGGACGTCTCGTTGGTCGGGTTCTCGATGGGCGGCGGCGAGGTGGCCCGCTACCTCGGCCGGCACGGCGACTCGCGGGTCAGCTCGGCGGTCTTCGCCGGGGCGGTCCCGCCGTACCTGCTGCGCACCGACGACAACCCCGACGGTGGTCTGAGCGAGGACGACGTCATCGGCATGCAGTCCGGCGTGCGCCAGGACCGTCGCGGGTTTCTCGACGCCTTCACCACCACGTTCTTCACCGCCGGTGACGAGGTGAAGGTCAGCGAGGAGCAGCGGCAGCAGACGATCGCCCTGCAGCAGCCGGCCAGTGATGCCGCCCTGATCGGGTGCATTGCGGCGTTCGGCAGCACCGACTTCCGAGGCGACCTGACGAAGATTTCCCTGCCCACACTGGTGATCCACGGTGACAGCGACGCGATCGTGCCGATCGAGGTCTCCGGCCGACGCACCGCGGAGAGCATCGAGAACAGCGAGCTGGTCGTGGTCGCGGACGCCCCGCACGGCTTCAACGTGAGTCACGCCGAGGAGTTCAACCAGGCCTTGCTGGGGTTCCTGGCGGACTGAACCACCAAGCGGGCTTGGGAAAAATGTGACCACCGTTGCGGCGTGGCCGTTGTGACATCGGCCACGTGTGCCTAGCGTGCCAAGCAGTACGCACGGGCATCGGCTCGGCGTCGAGTCCGACGGAAGGGAAGTCCGTGAACAAATCGCAGCTCGTCGACACACTGGCAGCACGCTTCGAGGGGAACCGCAAGGCGGCTCAGCACGCGCTGGAGTCGGTGCTCGACACCATCACCCGCGAGGTGGCCAAGGGTGAGAAGGTGGCGATCACCGGATTCGGTTCCTTCGAGAAGCGGGTCCGTGAGGCCCGCTGGGTTCGCAATCCCCAGACGGGGCAGCGGATCAAGGCCAAGAAGACGGCCGTGCCGAAGTTCTCTGCGGGCGCCGACCTCAAGAACGTGGTCTCCGGAGCCAAGAAGCTGCCGAAGCTGACGCTGGCCGCAGCGAAGGCACCTGGACGTACGGCGGCCGCGGCCGCCAAGGCGGCCACGCCCTCGCGGTCCGCGAAGTCGTCGACCGCCTCGAAGGCCACGGGCTCGAGCTCGTCGACGACCGCGAAGAAGGCGCCGGCGAAGAAGGCGCCGGCGAAGAAGGCACCGGCCACGAAGGCCGCGTCCTCGACGGCGAAGAAGGCCTCGTCCTCGACGGCGAAGAAGGCGCCCGCCAAGAAGGCGCCCGCCAAGAAGGCGCCGGCGAAGAAGGCGGCGTCGTCCTCGACGGCGAAGAAGGCGCCCGCCAAGAAGGCCTCGTCCGCGGCTCCGGCGAAGAAGGCATCCTCCTCGACCGCCAAGAAGTCGACCGCGAAGAAGTCGACGGCGAAGAAGTCGGCCGCCAAGAAGTCCTGACCTCCGAGTCGTCGATCGCAGGGTCGTCCCCACGGGGGACGACCCTGCGGCGTCCTCACCGCTCGCGCTCGGTGTCCTCGCGCAGCAGAGCCGTGGCCAGCGGTGTCGTGTGCGGACCGAGCCCGAGGTCGAACGCGGCACGCAACGCGACCGGGTCGTCGACGTCGCGACGCAACGTGACCAGCGCACCGGGGACGGCGCGCGCCCCCGCGTCGGCGTGCGCCGCCGCCGAGGATCCGCCGAACCGTGGCGCGAAGCCCGGGTACGACGCGGCGTACAGCGTGGTGCCGACGCGCTCGGCGTCGGCGACGAAGGCCGCCCCACCTCCGTCGACCGTCCGGGCCACCTCCGCCAGGGCAGCGTCCAGGTCGTCCGGTCGCAGCGCGGGCAGGTCGGCGCAGAGCGCCACCGGTGCCAGGTCCGGCCAGCGGCGACACGCTTCCGCGACGCTCTGCCGCAGGGTCTCGTTGAGGTCGCCGGCCACGCCGTCCGGGATCGCGGCGCAACCCCACGCCTCCACGCGACGGGCGACGGCGACGTCGTCGGTCGCGACCAGCACCGCTCCGACCCGGGCGCACCCCCGGCAGGCGAGCACGGTGTCGAGCGCGAACGCCTCGGCCAGGTCGCTGCGCCACGGCTCGCCGACGGCCCCGAGCCGCGACTTGCCGCGGGCCGGCGGCTTGACCGGGACGACGACCACGAACTGCCTCACGACCGGATCCTGTCACTCGCGGTGTCGTCCGCGAGTGCCGGGACGTCGCAGACCTGTTGGCGAGTAACCTGCTCGCGGCGCCGGCCTCGGTGCCGACCGAGCGCGGGGACAGGAGGGTCGTGACCGTTCGCCGGCTTCAGCAGAAGCGTGGGTGGGCCTGGAGCCTGGCCGTGCCGATCTTCAAGCCGGCTCTGCTCGCGGCCAGCCGTCGCGAGTGGATCGACGGGGAGAAGATCCCGGCCACCGGCGGCTGCATCATCGTGCTCAACCACATCTCGCACGCCGATCCGCTGATGGCCGCGCACATCGTGTACGACCACGGTCGGCTGCCGCGCTACCTGGCCAAGTCCGGGCTGTTCCGTGGTCGCTTCCTGCGTTGGTTCCTGCACTCGGCCGGCCAGATACCGGTGGAGCGGATGAGCAGCAGGGCGGCCGGGGCCTTCGATGCCGCCGTCGAGGCGGTGCGGGCCGGCGAGTGCGTGGTGGTCTATCCCGAGGGCACCATCACCCGCGACCCCGACCTGTGGCCGATGAGCGCCAAGTCGGGAGCCGCCCGGATCGCGCTGCAGACCGGCTGCCCGGTGGTCCCGATCGGTCAGTGGGGCGCTCACGAGGTGCTGGCGCCGTACGGCAGACGTCTGCACCTGCTGCCGCGCCGGACGGTGCGGATGAAGGTCGGGGACCCGGTCGACCTCGGCGACCTGGTGGCGGGGCAGGACGACCCCGCCACCGTCGCCGTGGCAACGGAGCGGATCATGGATGCATTGACGGCGATCGTCTCCGAGCTCCGCGGCCAGGCGCCGCCGTCCGAACGGTTCAACCTGCGGCGCTCCGGAGTGCGGCAGACCGGCAATCCCAACAAGCGACGGCGACACGACGAGGGGAAGCGATGAGCAACGGCAAGGTGGCGGTCTTCTCGGCAGGATCGTGGGGGACAGCGTTCTCGATGGTGCTGGCCGACGGCGGCAACGACGTCACTCTCTGGGCACGACGGGAGGAGCTCGCCACTGCGATCACCGAGACGCGCGAGAATCCCGACTACCTGCCCGGCATCCAGCTCCCCCCGAACGTCAGCGCCACCGCGGACGTCGAGAAGGCCCTGCACGGTGCCGACCTCGTGGTGCTCGCCACGCCGTCCCAGTCGTTGCGCGAGAACCTCACCGAGTGGGCCCCGTTCGCAGAGAAGGACGCCGTCTTCGTCTCGCTGATGAAGGGCGTCGAGCTCGGCACCCTGGAACGGATGTCCCAGGTGATCGGCGAGGTCACCGGTGCCGGTCCGGAGCGGGTCGCGGTGATCAGCGGACCCAACCTGGCCAAGGAGATCGCCCGCCGGGAACCGGCCGCGTCGGTGGTCGCCTGCGCCGACGAGGACGTCGCCCGCATCCTGCAGGACCGGGTGCACTCTCCGGCGTTCCGTCCCTACACCAGCGTGGACGTGCTGGGTTGCGAGCTCGGCGGCGCCTACAAGAACGTGGTCGGTCTCGCCGTCGGGATGGCCGTCGGGCTCGGCTTCGGCGACAACACCACCGCCTCGGTGATCACCCGGGGCCTGGCCGAGACCGCCCGGCTCGCGATGAAGCTGGGCGCCAACCCACTGACGTTGATGGGGCTCGCCGGCCTCGGCGACCTGGTGGCGACCTGCTCCTCGCCGCTGTCCCGCAACCGCACGTTCGGCGAGAAGCTGGGCCAGGGGATGACCACCGAGGAGATCCTGGCCAGCTCCACCCAGGTGGCCGAGGGCGCCAAGTCGTGCTCCTCGTTGCGGGCGCTCGCCGAGTACAACGACGTGGACGCCCCGGTGGCCCAGCACGTCGACGACGTCGTCGCGGGCCGGATGACCGCGCAGGAGATGATGGACTCGATCCTGCGCCGCGGCACCAAGGCCGAGACCGACTGACCGGGCGCGACCAGGTGGGGCCAGGTCGGGTCAGGTCAGGTCAGGTCGTCCAGAGCCCCGCTGAGGTCCCGCCACAGGTCCTCGACGTCCTCGATCCCCACCGAGAGCCGGACCAGCGCGTCGGGGATCCCCGGCGGCTCCGACTTCCACCGGCGGCGCCGCTCGAACGTGGACTCCACCCCGCCGAGGCTGGTCGTGTAGACCCACAGCGACGTCTTGTGGGTGAGCAGGTCCGCGGCCAGCGCTCCCTGGGCCAGCACGATCGAGACGATCCCGCCGAAGCCGGGGTAGCGGACCTCGGAGATCGCCGGATGGTCCGCGAGCCGGCGGGCCAGCTCGGCGGCGTTGGCCTGGGCCCGTTCCAGACGCAGGTGCAAGGTACGCATCCCGCGCAGGGTCAACCAGGCCTCCAGGGTGCCGGGCACCGCACCGAGCAGGTCCCGGCGACCCTTGAGCACACCGAACAGCTGGTCGTCGGCGGTGACGATCGCGCCCATCAGCAGGTCGCTGTGCCCGCCCAGGTACTTGGTCGCCGAATGCACCACCAGGTCCGCACCCAACCCGATCGGCTGCTGCAGCAACGGGGTCGCGAAGGTGTTGTCGACCACGACGTACGCCCCGGCCGCGTGCGCCGCGGCGGCGATCGTCTCGATGTCGGCGATCTCCAGGGCCGGGTTCGTGGGCGACTCCAGCCACACCAGGGCGGCATCGTCGCAGGCGGCCACCACCGCGTCGGTGTCGGTGACGTCGACCAGCCGGGTGACGACCCGGCCGCGTGACTCCAGGTCGCCGAGCTGGAGGATGGTGCCGTTGTAGGAGTTCGCAGGAGCCACCACCAGCGCCCCCTGACCGACCAGGTCGAGCACGGTGCTCACCGCGGCCAGGCCGGAGGAGAAGGCCAGCGCCCGGCCGCCCTCCAGCTCGCCGAGCACCTCCTCGAACGCCTGCCAGGTCGGGTTGCCCCACCGGCCGTACTCCCGGTCGCCGCCGGCCACGAACGTCGAGGCCATCGTGATCGGTTCGTTCAGCGGCTGGTCGGCCACGTGCGGAGGGCGACCCGCGGTGACCGCGATGGTCGCCGGGCTCAGCCGGACCGGGTCGGCTGCGGGGGAGGCGTCCTTCGGCGTGCTGTTCACCCGGGTCACGGTAGTCGCGGGGCGGGCGCTCGGTCCGGGGGGTGTCCGGGCCCGCGGCCGCGCCCGGCGGGCTAGTCTCCTCCCTGTGCTGACGACGTTGCTGGGTGGACGCGCCTTCGCCGAGAAGTTCGGCAGCGGCACCCCCGACGTCGTCGCGCTGCACGGCTGGGGCCGGTCCCGCGCGGACTGGAGCGGCACCCTGAGCGGGTACGACGCGCTGGCCCTGGACCTGCCCGGGTTCGGCGCCACCCCGCCGCCCGAGTCGGGCTGGGGGACCCGGGAGTACGCCGGCTGGACGGCCGAGGTGCTCAGCGGCCTGGAGCGCCCGGTGCTGGTCGGGCACTCGTTCGGCGGACGGATCGCGGTGCAGCTGGCCGCCGCCCGCCCGGAGCTGGTCCGCGGCCTGGTGCTCACCGGCGTACCGCTGTTGCGGCCACCGGCCACGGCATCCCGCAAGCCGGCACTGGGCTACCGCGTCGTGCGCGCCCTGCACCGCCGTGGCCTGGTCGGGGAGGACCGGATGGAGGGGCTGCGTCAGAAGCACGGTTCCGCCGACTACCGGGCCGCCCACGGCGTGATGCGCGAGGTGCTGGTCAAGGCCGTCAACGAGGAGTACCCCGAGCAGCTGGCCACGCTGGCCGATGCCGGGGTCCCGGTCGCGATGGTGTGGGGCGAGCACGACACCGCCGCCACCGTGGCGATGGCGCGGGAAGCCGCCGAGCGGCTCGGCGACGCGGCGTCGCTGCGGGTCGTGGCCGGGTCTGCCCACCTGCTGGACCCCGCGCTGGAGACCGCGCTGCGCGAGGCCGTCGACTCGATCGCGGCCGCGTGAGGACACGACGGTGACCCTGCTTCTCGAGGTTCTCGTGGCCGTGCTGACCGGCGTCTCCTACCTGCGCTGGTGGCGGGTCGCCCAGCGCGAGCACTACCAGGCCGGCCGCTTGCTGGCGATGGCGTGGATCTGGTGCCGCGCGTACCGCCCCAACCTCGTCGTCGGCGCGGTGCTGCTGGTGCTCGCGTTCGCCGGTTTCGTCAGCGTCTGGGTGGCCCTGGCCGCCGCGGGCGTCTGGCTGCTGTGGCCGCTCGGGCTCGACCTGTGGCCCCGCACGGCCCGGTTGGTGCTCACCGGGCGGGTACGCCGACTCGTCGCGGTCACCCTGGTGCTGCACGCCCTGGTGGCGACCGTCCTGATCCTCGTGGGTGCGGTGGCGCTGCTCCCCCTGGCCGTGCTGCCGGTCGCGGAGCTGGCCCTGCTGGTCACCGCGCCGGTGGAGCAGCGGATGGGCCGACGGTTCGCCGCCTCCGCGGCGACGCAGATCGCGAAGGTCGCGCCCCGGGTAGTGGCGATCACCGGCTCCTACGGCAAGACCTCGACGAAGAACTACGCCGCGCACCTGATGAGCGGTCGCTGGTCGGTGCTGCCCAGCCCGGCCAGCTTCAACAACGCGATGGGGCTCTCCCGTGCGGTCAACGACCGGCTGGTCCCGGGCACCGACGTCTTCGTCGCCGAGATGGGCACCTATGGACCCGGCGAGATCGCGGCGCTGTGCGAGCTGTTCCCGCCGGAGGTCTCGGCGATCGTGACGATCGGCGAGGCGCACCTGGAGCGGATGCGGAACCGGGAGACGATCGTCCGCGCCAAGTCCGAGATCCTGCCGCCGGCACGGACCGTGGTGCTCAACGTCGACGTCCCCGAGCTCGCCGAGGCCGCGGACCGGCTCGACGGTGAGAAGCGGGTGCTGCGCTGCTCGGCCGGCGGTGCTGCCCATGCCGACGTGATCGTTGCCCCGGCGCAGCCGGACACCGACGGGTCCGCCGGCTGGCGGGTCGTCATCGGCGGCAGCGAGCGTCGGGTCACCCTGCCCCCCGAGACCGGGCACCCGATCAACGTGGCCGTCGCGATCGGGCTGAGCCTGGCCATCGACGTGCCCGAGGCGACGATCTGGGAGCGGCTCGGGTCGATCCCGGCCACCCCGCACCGGGCCGAGACGACGACGCTGGCCAACGGCATCACCGTCATCGACGACACCTACAACGCCAACCCCGACGGAGCCGCGCAGGCCCTGGTCACGGCCAGGTCCCGAGTCGGCGACGACGGCACCGTGTGGACGATCACCCCGGGGATGGTGGAGCTCGGCTCCCGGCAGGCCGAGCGCAACGCCGAGCTGGCCCGGTTGGCGACGGCGGCGCCGGGGATGCAGCTGTGCATCGTCGGCCGCACCAACCGGGCGGCACTGCTGCGCGGTGCGTCCGGGCAGGCGGCCTGCTTCCCGGGCCGGGAGGCGGCGGTGGCGCACGTGATGGCCCACGCGGCGGCGGGCGACGTGGTCCTGTACGAGAATGACCTCCCGAACCACTACCCGTGAGCCCCGGGCAGCCGCCCAGCAGCCGCCAGTAGCCCGAGACCAGAAGCCCCAGAAGCCCCAGAAGCCCCAGAAGCAAGGAGCTGAACCCCAGTGAGCCCAGCCGTCAGCAAGGCGACCGTGGTCTTCGGTGGCCCGTCCGCGGAGCACGACATCAGCATCCTGACCGGCCTGCAGGCCGAGCGGGTGCTCGCCGGGGCCGGCGTGCAGGTGCAGTGCGTCTACTGGGCGCGCAGCGACCAGTGGTTCCTGGTGCCGGCCAGCACCGAGGCGCGCGACTACCTCGGTGGCGCCCCGGACGGCGCGAAGCGGCTCGAGCTGAGGATCGGCGCCGAGAAGGGTGACGGCTTCTACCTCAAGGCAGGTCTCGGCGGCGCGAAGCCCTTCGACGCCGGGGTGGTGTTCAACTGCTTCCACGGCGGCGCGGGCGAGGCGGGCGGGGCGCAGGCGCTCTTCGCCCTCGCCGGGCTCAAGGCCACCGGCGGCACCGTGGCCGCAGCCGCGCTGGGCATGGACAAGCTGGCCTTCGGTGGGGTGATGGCCGCCGCCGGGGTGGCCAGCCTGGACCGTGCCCTGCTCTCCCGGCTGGCCGAACCGGGCTTCGCGGGGCCGTACATCGTCAAGCCGCGGTTCGGCGGCTCCAGCATCGGCATCGAGGTGGTCGAGGACTACGCGACGGCCGTCGCGCTGCTCGACTCCAGCCCGCACCTGCGCGAGGGCGCCGTGGTCGAGCCGCACCGTCCCGAGCTGTTCGACCTCAACGTCTCGGTGCGCACCGCGCCGGAGCTGCTGGTCTCCGAGATCGAGCGGCCGCTGCGGCCCACCGACGGGGCGATCTACTCCTACGCGGCGAAGTACCTGCACGCCGAGGGTCTGGCCAGCGCGCCGCGCGAGTTCCCCGCCGACATCAGCCCCGAGCTGCGGGACCGGATCCGGTCGTTGGCCGAGCGGGTGGTCGAGCTGACCGGGCTCACCGGCGTGCTGCGCATCGACTTCCTCTCCGACGGCACCGACGTCTACGTCAACGAGGTGAACAGCATCCCCGGCGCGTTGGCGCTCTACCTGTGGCCCGACACGGCACCCGGCGAGGTGCTGACCGCGGCGCTGGACGAGGCGGAACGGTCCAGCACCCAGGTGACCCGCAACTACGAGGAGGGGGTGGCGCTGCGCGCCGCCGGCGGCATCGCCGGCAAGCTCGCGGCGCTGCCGGGCCAGCAGCAGGGCCGCTGATCTCCGACCGACTCAGTCAGCGACGGCGGCCCGGGCCACCAGGTCCCGGGTCACCTCTCCCAGGCTGGTGCCGCTGGCGTGACAGGCGAACGGCAGCACCGAGGTCTCGGTGGTGCCCGGCGTGATCGCGGTCTCCAGGACCACGAAGCTGCCGTCCGGCTCGACGATGAAGTCCGAGCGGGACACGTCGCGCAGCCCGAGCACCCGGTGCGCCTCGCACGCCACCTTCCCGAGCCGGTCCAGCTGGTCCTGCGGCAGGTCGAGCAGCGCCAGCGAGACGTACTCGGCGGTGTAGCGCGCCGAGAAGTCGAACTCGTGACCCTTCTCGAAGTCGATCGCCACCGGGCGCAGCGAGACCAGGCCGTCGGCGGTCTCCAGGCACACCACGCTCACGTCGACGCCCTCGTGGAACCGCTCGATGAGGGCGTCGTCGCAGTAGGCGTAGGCCTCGACGAGGGCCGAGGGCAGCGCCTCCATGCCGTTCACCCCGGTCACGCCCAGCGCGCTGCCGCCGCGCGCCGGCTTGACGACCACGCGGGTGCCGAGCTTGCCCATCACGTGCTCCATCAGCGCGGTCGCGCCGATGTCGCGGAAGGTCTGGGCGGACAGGCCGACGCTGTCCGGCACCGGGATCCGGGCCCGCCGCAGCAGCTCCCGGGCGATGCCCTTGTCGAAGGCCACCCGGCAGGCGCGGCTGCGGGAGCCGACGTACGGCATCCCGATCAGCTCCAGCAGGGTCTGGATCTCGCCGTCCTCGCCGCAGGCGCCGTGCAGCGCCGGAAGCGCGACCACGGCCTTGTCCTGCTCCAGGTTGTGCAGCAGGTTGCGGTCGAAGTCGTAGGTGTGCGCCTCCACCCCCACCGAGCGCAGCTCGCGGACCAGGTTGCGCCCGCTGGCCAGCGAGACGTCCCGTTCGTGGCTGAGCCCGCCGGCGATCACGGCGACGGGTCCTTCGAAGTCCTGGGTCACGCCCCGAGAATCCCACACCGCAGGTGGCTGCGGCAGCACCGGTGGGGCCAACCGGTGCGGCCCGGGCTCGGCCCGGTCACGCACGGGCGACCGGGGCAAGCGGTTCAGCTCGGCGGGCTCCTCAGATGTGCACGACCGGGCAGGTGAGCGTGCGGGTGATCCCGTCGAGGGTCTGGACCCGGGCCACCACCAGCTTGCCCAGCTCGTCGACGTTGCGGGCCTCGGCGCGCACGATCACGTCGTAGGGACCGGTGACGTCCTCGGCGAGGGTGACGCCCTTGACCTGCGCGATGGCGGTCGCCACCTCCGCGGCCTTGCCGACGTCGGTCTGGATCAGGATGTAGGCCTGGACGACCATCGCTCTCTCCCTGTCGTTGACTGCCTGTGACGGCGCTGTCTGGCCACCCGAGGGTTCTGCGGTGTGGTGTCGGTCAACCTATCGCGCCGGGTTCGCCGGTGACAGTGCCCCCTCGGCACCCCTGGGTCCGGACGGTGTCCCTGCGCCGCTTCCCGGCCCGGACACGGCGACGCGCCGCCCCCGCGCCGTACCGGTCTGCTGGGATGGGGGCATGGCCCTCCCTCCCGACGCGACGCTGGCCGACGCCGGCGAGTTCGGTCTCATCGACGCCCTGACCCCCCTCTTCGCCCAGGGCGAGCACGTGCTGATCGGCCCCGGCGACGACGCTGCCGTGCTGCGGGTCCGGACCGGCCACGTGGTGGTCTCCACCGACCTGATGGTCGAGGGACGTCACTTCCGTCGGGACTGGTCCTCGGCCGCCGACGTCGGGCACCGGGCGGCCGCGCAGAACCTCTCCGACATCAACGCGATGGGGGGCCGCGCGACCTCGCTGACCGTGGGCCTGGCCGCGCCGCCCGACCTGCCGGTGGCCTGGGCGCTGGAGTTCGCCGCCGGGTTCGCCGAGGAGTGCGCCGCCGTCGGGGCCAGCGTCGTCGGTGGCGACGTCACCCGCGCCGACCAGGTCGTGCTGGCCGTCACCGTGCTCGGGTCCTGCACGGTCGCCCCCGTGGTCCGCAGCGGGGCCGAGGTCGGGGACGTCGTCGCGATCGCGGGCCGGCAGGGGTGGGCGGCCGGCGGTCTGGCCGTGCTCGGACGCGGTTTCCGCTCGCCACGGGTGCTGGTCGAGGCCTACCGCCGGCCCGAGCCGCCGTACGACGCGGGGCCGGCGGCCGCCGACGCGGGCGCCACCTCGATGATCGACGTCTCCGACGGGCTGCTGGCCGACGCGGGGCACCTTGCCAGCGCCTCCGGTGTGGCGATCGACCTGCGCCAGGCCGCCCTCGAGGTCGCCGAGCCGCTGCACGCGGTGGCGGCGGCCGTCGGCGCCGACCCCGTGCACTTCGTGCTCACCGGTGGCGACGACCACGCGCTGCTGGCCACCTTCCCCGATCCGGCCTCGGTGCCGCTCGGCTGGACCGCGATCGGCACCGTGCTGGCCGGCGAGGGCGTCACCGTGGACGGAGCTGCGTACGCCGGTCCGGGCGGCTGGACGCACTTCTGAGGGCCCTCGGGGGCCGGGGCAGCCCCGGTCCGGGCCCGCGTGAGACACCGACGGCCCCCGCGAGCGGTGCTCGTGGGGGCCGTCGGAACGACTGGACCGACCGGTCAGGTCGGCGGCGCTGTGGTCAGCGGGTGACCTTGCCGGCCTTCAGGCAGCCGGTGCACACGTTGAGGCGCTTCGGGGTGCCGTTGACCGTGGCACGCACGCGCTGGATGTTCGGGTCGAAGCGACGCTTCGTAATCTTGCGCGACCACGGTCGGTTGTTGCCGAAGCCGGGCTTCTTCGCGCAGATGTCACAGACGGCAGCCACCGGGAACTCCTGAAGATCGTTGAGCATGAATCGTTGTGCATGACGAGTTGAGCATGGAGGGGGCCCGGGCGTTGTGCCGGCCAGGGGGCCGATCCGCACGCGGGCAACCACACGAGAATATCGGATGCGCGGTGCGGGAGGAAATCGGGCACGGGACCCAGCGTCGGACACAGTGTCGGACCCAGCGGCGGACACAGCGGCGGACCCACCAACGGGAGCCAGTCTCGGAGCCGGCGTCGGACCCAGTCTCGACCACCGTGTCCTAGCCTGTGCACTCCGGTCGAGCAGCGAGGAAGGACGTCCATGGACACGGCCCGCCGCGGTGGTCTCTCGTTGGGCGCGATGCTGCGCTTCCTCGACATCGCCACCGACGCCCTGGCGCAGGCCCGCGAGGAGATCGACGCTCTCAACGTGTACCCGGTCCCCGACGGCGACACCGGCACCAACATGTACCTCACGGTGCTCGCCGCCCGCGACGCGCTGCGCGCCGCGACGCCCGGGCGCGCGGCCGACCAGAAGTCCCGCGAGGGAAACGGTGAGCGGGCCGGGTCGGCCGAGAGCCGCGAACAGGTGCAGACCGCGATCGCGTCGATGAGCCGGGGGGCGCTGCTGGGGGCGCGCGGCAACTCCGGGGTGATCCTCAGCGAGATGATCGGTGCGCTGGCCCGGCGCGTCGGTCGGGCCGGCGCCGAGGAACGCACGGCCGCGGTGCTCGCCGACGCCCTGCGCGAGGGCACCGACGCCAGCTACGCGGCGGTGGGCACCCCGGTGGAGGGCACCATCCTCAGCGTCTCGCGGGCCGCCTCCGACGCCGCCGTCCGGGTCGCCGCCGATCCCGACGTCCGCGCAGGTCAGGTGTTCACCGCGGCGGCCGAGGCCGCGCGGGAGGCGCTGGCGCGGACCCCCGAGCAGCTCCCGGTGCTGGCCGAGGCCGGCGTGGTCGACGCCGGCGGTCGCGGCCTGAGCGTCATCCTCGACGCGGCGGAGACCTCGCTCACCGGTCGGCGGCCGGTGCCGGTCGCCAGCCCGATCGGGACCCGAGCGATCCCGGTCCCGCGGGGACCCGAGTCGGTGACCTGTGGCCCCGGCACGCCCAACGCCGACCTGCACCCGGACGGCCCGGCGTACGAGGTGATGTACCTGCTCGACGCCGGTCAGGAGGAGATCCCCACCCTGCGCGAGAGTCTGGCCGGGCTGGGCGACTCGCTGGTCGTCGTCGGGGGTGAGGGCCTGTGGAACGTCCACGTCCACGTGGACGACGTCGGGGCCGCCCTGGAGGCCGGGATCGAGGCCGGGCGACCGCACCGGATCCGGGTCACCCACTTCGCCCAGCAGCAGGCGGACCGGGCGCGGGCGGTCGAGGCCGCGCCGACCGGCCGCGCCGTCGTCGCGGTGGCTGCCGGCCCCGGCCTGGCCGAGCTGTTCGCCGAGGCCGGCGCCGGCGTCGTCCCGGGCGGGCCCGGGCAACGCCCCTCGGCCGGCCAGCTGCTCGAGGCGATCACCGGCACCGGTGCCGCGGAGGTGGTGCTGCTGCCCAACGACGCCGACTCGGTCAAGGTGGCCGAGGCGGCGGCGCGGACCGCGGAGGCCGACGCGGGTGGCGCGGTCCGGGTGACCGTGATCCCGAGCCAGTCCCAGGTGCAGGGTCTGGCGGCGATGGCCGTCCACGAGCCCGGCCGTAGCTTCGAGCAGGACGTCCTGGAGATGACGGCCACCGCACGGCACGTCGCCCAGGGAGCCGTCACGGTCGCGGCGCGCCGGGCGATGACGATGGCCGGACCCTGCGAGCCCGGGGACGCCCTGGGCGTGGTCGCCGGCGACTTCGTGGTCGTCGGAGGCGACGTGGACGCGGTGGCCACCGAGGTGCTGGAACGGCTGCTCGGCGGGGGTGGCGAGCTGGTCACCCTGGTCTCCGGCGCCGAGGACCCCGACGGCCGGCTCGCCGCTGCCTGCGCGGCCTGGCTGGAGCGCACCCACCCGGTTGTCGATGTCGTGGTGTACGACGGTGGCCAGGAGCGGTACCCGCTCCTGATGTCCGTGGAGTGAGCCGTGCCGAGCCGGGTGCGCGAGCCGTGAGGGAGGAGGAGAGATGATCAGTCTCGACTCGCCGGTCACCACGGTGCTGGGCGATGCCCGTTCGGTGCGCCAGAAGGTCGAGAAGGGCCTCGGCATCCGCACCGTCGGCGACCTGCTGGGCCACCACCCGCGGCGCTACCTGCGCACCGGTGAGCTGACCCGGGTCGACGACCTGCAGGAGGGCGACCAGCTCACGGTCGTCGGCGACATCGTCCG
The DNA here is from genome assembly GCA_963756135.1 of uncultured Actinomycetota bacterium. Taxonomy (GTDB): domain Bacteria; phylum Actinomycetota; class Actinomycetes; order Propionibacteriales; family Nocardioidaceae; genus Nocardioides. Next base: position 337,895 of record CAVWMP010000012.1, on the reverse strand, counting down.
CAGCGACGTGCGCAGCTACACCGATCGCCGCTCCGGCCGGCCGGCGTACCGCGTCGAGACGGTGCTGCAGACCGACGGCCCCACCCTGCTGATGACGTTCTTCGCCAAGCGGAAGGGCGTCGCCTCGTTCATGGCCCGCAAGTACGCCGCCGGGCGGCGCGGCATCTTCGTCGGCCGGGCCGGCCGGTTCAAGAACGCCTGGCAGCTGACCAATCCCGAGGGGACGCTCTTCGGCAGCCAGGACGAGGACGCCGCGCACCTGTCACTGGACGCCATCGGGGACCTGTTCCCGATCTACCCGCTGACGGCCGGGGTGCACACCTGGGACCTGCAGCGGGCGATCAGCTTCGCCCGGACGGTGCTGGACGAGGTCCCCGAGCTGCTGCCCGAGGAGGTACGCCGGCGCCAGCGGCTGGTCGACGCCCGGACGGCGCTGGACTGGGTCCATGCCCCGAGCGACCTGGAGCAGGTGCGGGCGGCGCAGCGGCGCTACCGCTTCGACGAGGCCCTGGTCACCCAGCTGGTGCTGGCCCGACGCCGCCGGGCGTTGCGCGAGCTCGGCGCCCAGGCTCGCGACGGTGGCGACGGCGCGCTGCTGGCCGCCTTCGACGAGCGGCTCCCGTTCGAGCTGACCGCCGGGCAGCGCACGGTCGGCGAGGAGATCGTCGCGGATCTGGTCCGGGCCGAGCCGATGAACCGGTTGCTCCAGGGCGAGGTCGGCTCCGGCAAGACGCTGGTCGCGCTCCGGGCGATGCTGCACGTCATCGACTCCGGCGGGCAGGCGGCACTGCTCGCGCCGACCGAGGTGCTGGCCCAGCAGCACCACCGCTCGATCAGCGCGATGCTCGGCGACCTGGCCGCGGCCGGGATGCTCGGGGGAGCCGCGGTCGGCACCACCATCGAGCTGCTCACCGGCTCGATGGGCAAGGCCCGGCGGACCGAGGTGCTGTCCCGTGCCGCCAGCGGCGAGGCCGGCATCGTCATCGGCACCCACGCGCTGCTCGAGGACCCGGTCTCCTTCGCCGACCTCGCGCTGGTCGTGGTCGACGAGCAGCACCGGTTCGGGGTGGAGCAGCGGGCCGCGCTCACCGACAAGGCCGGCTCCCCGCCGCACGTGCTGGTGATGACCGCCACCCCGATCCCGCGCACCGTGGCGATGACCGTCTTCGGGGACCTGGAGGTCTCCACGCTGCGCGAGCTCCCGGTCGGCCGGGCGCCGATCCAGACCAACGTCGTCCCGCTGCTCGAGCAGCGGACGTGGTGGGGGCGGATGTGGGAACGGGTCCGCGAGGAGGTCGCGGCCGGCCACCAGGTCTACGTGGTGTGCCCGCGCATCGACGGCGACCAGGTCGAGGAGGGGGAGCAGGTGCGGTCCGCCGACCCGCCGACGGTCGAGAAGACCCCGGCGCGGGGCGGCAGGCGCGCCACGTCCGAGACCACCGCGAAGCCTGAGCCGGTGCCGCTGACCGCGGTCGTCGAGCTCGCCGACGACCTGGCCGAGGGTCCGCTCGCCGGCCTGCGGCTGGGAGTCCTGCACGGCCGGCTCCCGGCCGAGGAGAAGGACCGCACGATGCGCGGGTTCGCCGGCGGAGACCTCGACGTGCTCGTCGCGACGACGGTGATCGAGGTCGGCGTGGACGTGGCGAACGCGACGATGATGGTGCTGATGGACGCCGACCGATTCGGGGTCTCCCAGCTCCACCAGCTGCGCGGCCGGGTCGGCCGCGGTGGGCTGCCCGGGTTGTGCCTGCTGGTCACCGAGGCGGCACCGGGCACCCCGGCCCGCGAGCGGCTGGCCGCGGTGGCCGCCACCACCGACGGGTTCGAGCTCGCCCGCGTCGACCTGGACCAGCGCCGTGAGGGCGACGTGCTGGGCAAGAGCCAGTCCGGCTACCGCTCCGGTCTGCAGACGCTCAGGGTGCTCCGCGACGAGGAGACGATCCTCGCCGCCCGGTCGGAGGCGCACACGCTGCTCGACGACGACGCGTCGCTGCGTCGGCACCCGCTCCTCGGCAGAGGCCGTCCAGGACCTCGAGCGGTCGGTGGCCTCCGAGTACATGGAGAAGTCGTGAGCCGGGGCCCTCGGTGACCCGGATCATCGCCGGACACGCCGGCGGCCGCCGGATCAGCACGCCGCGCGGTGACCGGACCCGACCGACCAGCGACCGGGTCCGTGAAGCGCTGTTCTCGGTCGTCGAGTCGTGGTGCGGGTCGCTCTCCGGCCTGCGCGTCCTCGACCTGTACGCCGGCTCCGGCGCGGTGGGGCTGGAGGCCTGGTCGCGGGGCGCAGGGGTGGTCACCCTGGTCGAGCAGGACCGCCGTACCGCGAGGCTGATCGCCGACAACGCGAAGACCCTGGGCTTCGCGCGTGCCGACGTGGTGACCGCATCGGTGTCCGCCGCGCTGCACCGCACCCCACCGGCGCCCTACGACCTGGTCTTCCTCGACCCGCCGTACCCGCTGGCCGAGGAGGAGGTGGCCGCGGCGCTCGCGGCGCTGGTCGCCCAGGAGTGGCTCTCCCCGGGGGCACTGGTCGTGGTCGAACGGTCCACCCGCAGCCCGGAGCCCGGCTGGCCCGAGGGCTTCGAGGAGGCGCGGGGCCGCAGCTACGGTGAGACCCGGCTGTGGACCGCTCTTTGGTACGGTCGCGCCGCCTGAGACCCGCGGTGCGGGCCACCGGCACCGACCCGTCCGACCTCAGGAGGACCCCGTGCGCCGAGCCGTCTGTCCCGGGTCGTTCGACCCCGTCACCAACGGGCACCTCGACATCATCCAGCGGGCCTCGACGCTCTTCGACGAGGTGGTCGTCGCGGTGGGGGTCAACAAGTCCAAGAACCGGCTCTTCAGCGCCGTCGAGCGGATCGGGATGCTGGAACGGGTGTGCGCGCCGTACGACAACGTCCGCGTCGACGGGTTCTCCGGGCTGCTCACCACGTTCTGCCACGACAACGGCATCCTCGCCATCGTGAAGGGTCTGCGGGCGGTCAGCGACTTCGACTACGAGCTGCAGATGGCGCAGATGAACGCCTCGCTCACCGATGTCGAGACCGTCTTCGTGCCCACCAGCCCCGAGTACTCGTTCCTCGCCTCCAGCCTGGTCAAGGAGGTGGCGGCGTTCGGCGGTGACGTCTCCAGCCTGGTGCCCGACTTCGTGCTGACCGCGCTGACCGCACGGTTGGCCGAGCGCGCCGCCGGACCCGATCCGGAGTGATCCGGTGAGTCACCTGCCGCCGTCTCCGGGGGTGGGCCGAGAGGCGTTTTGCTGCTGCGAGACCGCACCGGATAGCATTCTGGACGTTCTGTCGTGCCCGGACCCGGAAGTGACCCCCTGACCAGCCTGGACCCGAGAGCGCCGCTCGTGCTCGATACTCGCGAGCTCGGCCGCCGCCCGGGGTCCCAACGTCAGGTGTCGCACTCGGTGCCGGCGCCGGCAGATCTGGGCATCGAAGTCCTTCGTGTCCCCGAGGGGTCGCCGGTCGAGCTCGACCTGCGCCTCGAGGCGGTCATGGAGGGGGTCCTGGTCACGGGCACGGCGTCAGCCGGGCTCGAGGGCGAGTGCGCGCGGTGCCTGGAACCGATCTCGGAGACGATCGAGGCCCGGTTCCAGGAGCTGTACGTCTATCCCGAGCACCAGACCCCGCACGACGAGGACGACGATGTCAGCCGGCTCGAGGGAGACCTCCTCGATCTGGAGCCGGAGCTGCGGGACGCGGTGGTGCTCGCACTGCCGTTCCAGCCGCTGTGCACCGAGGACTGCCCAGGTCTGTGCCCCGAGTGTGGGGTGCGCCTGGCGGAGGACCCCGGTCACGAGCACGGCGCGGCGATCGACCCCCGCTGGGCCGGACTGGCCGAGCTCCAGCAAGACCCTGCAACACCCCACGACTGACGACTGGCCGGGAAGCTCCCGGCCACGGTGAAGGAGATAACAGTGGCTGTCCCGAAGCGGAAGATGTCGCGCAGCAACACGCGTCACCGGCGCTCGGCCTGGAAGGCCGTCGCCCCGACCCTCGTGACCTGCGCGAACCCCGCCTGCGGTGCCAAGCACCTGCCGCACCGGGCGTGCGGCGAGTGCGGCCAGTACGGCGCGCGCGCCGAGCGCCGCCAGGTTCTCTGAGCGACGACCACACCGGTCCGCTGACCAACTACGCAGAGCTGCGCACAGCGCTCGGGGATCCGGTCCTGGACCCCGAGCTGCTGGAGCGCGCGCTCACCCACCGGTCCTTCGCCTACGAGAACGGTGGTCTGCCCACCAACGAGCGGCTGGAGTTCCTCGGGGACTCCGTCCTCGGGGTGGTGGTCACCGAGACCCTCTACTGCACCCATCCGGACCTCTCCGAGGGACGGCTGGCCAAGCTCCGCGCGGCGGTGGTCAACGCCCGCGCGCTGGCGGACGTCGGCCGCACCATCGGGCTGGGCGAGCACGTCAAGCTCGGTCGCGGCGAGGAGTCGACCGGTGGGCGCACCAAGGCGTCGATCCTCTCCGACACCGTCGAGGCGGTCATCGGGGCGGTCCACCTCTCCGGCGGCTTCGAGACCTCCGCCGAGGTGGTGCACCGGCTCTTCGACCCGCTCATCGAGGCGGCCTCCGCGATGGGCGCCGGGCTGGACTGGAAGACCTCCCTGCAGGAGCTGGCCGCCGAGCACGGCCTCGGCGTCCCCGAGTACGTCATCGACGACGACGGACCCGACCACATGAAGACCTTCACCGCCCAGGTCCGGGTCGGCGATCAGCTGTACGGCAACGGCCTCGGTCGCTCCAAGAAGGAGGCCGAGCAGGGCGCCGCGGAGACGGCGTACGGCGAGATCAGCTCGCGCCTCGGCGTCCTGGACACCGCGACCGGCGGCGACTGACCCGCGCGTGCCCGAGCTGCCCGAGGTCGAGGTGGTCCGCGCCGGCCTGGAGCGGCACGTGCTGGGCGCCACCGTCACCGGCGTCGAGGTGCTGCACCCGCGCCCGGTGCGCCGCGACCCGCGCGGCCCGGCCGGCTTCGCTGCGGCCCTGCGCGGGCGTCGGCTGGTGGCCGCGCGCCGTCGCGGCAAGTACCTCTGGCTCGCCCTCGACGACGGTGACGCCCTGCTCGCTCACCTGGGGATGAGCGGCCAGCTGCTGGTGCAGCCCGCGGACTCGCCCACCGAGCGACACCTCCGGGTCCGGCTGAGCCTGGCCGGCTCGGCCGAGGACCGCGACCTGCGGTTCGTGGACCAGCGGATGTTCGGCGGGCTGCTGCTCTCCACCGGCGGCGCAGAGCTGCCCAGCCAGATCGCGCACATCGCCCGCGACCCGCTGGACCCTGCCTTCGACGAGGCGGACTTCGTGGCCCGGGTACGGCGCCGCCGCTCCGGCATCAAGCGCATCCTGCTCGACCAGGGCCTCGTCTCGGGGGTGGGCAACATCTACGCCGACGAGGCGCTGTGGCGGTCCCGGCTGCACGGCGAGCGACCGGGGGATCGGCTGACCCGGGCGCAGGTCGCCGAGCTGCTCGATCATGCCCGGGCGGTGATGGGCGACGCGCTGAGCCAGGGCGGCACCTCCTTCGACGCCCTCTACGTCAACGTCAACGGTGAGTCCGGCTACTTCGACCGGTCGCTGCACGCCTACGGACGCGAGGGGCTGCCCTGCGAGCGGTGCGGCACGCCGATCCGGCGGGCGGCCTTCATGAACCGTTCCTCGTTCTTCTGCCCGTCCTGCCAGCGACCCCCGCGCCGGCGCTCCTGACCGGGGCAGCACGGCGACCCGGGCGACACGATGCGCCCTCGGGAATTGACCGCGGGGGCCGTCAGTGAGACTCTTGAAGACGGCCCGCTCGGTGCGGTGACCGTCACCACGACCCACGAAGGAACGTTCATGGCAAAGGCGCTGATCGGCTACCTGAACAGCGACCTGCGTGACCCTCGCCTGCTGGCCGAGAACTCTCGGCTCCGCACGCGGGTGGGAGAGCTCGAGGCGCTGGTGCTCAAGCTCTCCGAGGAGAACGACCGGCTGGTCTCGACCCAGGCCGACGAGCTCCTCGGTTCCGCAGCGATGCAGGAGATGCAGCCCGCCTGACCGGCTGTTGCGCAACGCCCGGCGTGACCGTCGGGCTGTCCTGTCGTTGGGCTGCGCATGCGCGCATTCTCGGCTGCCCTGACCTCTGCTCTCGCCCTGGGCCTCGGACTCGGGCTCGCGGGCCCGGCCCTCGCCCACGGCGACCACCACCTCGATCCTGAGCGGCGGGCGTTGCTGGGCGCCCCCGGCGTCCCTGGGGCCTCGATGAGCAGCCCGAACGTCTCCCACCTCTCGGCCAACCCCTCACAGGTCGGCATCTCCGGCTGCTTCCTCAAGACGGCGCCGCTGCTGGTGACCAGCGGGCTGGACTCGGTCCGGGTGTGGGACGTGAGCGACGCCGCCAGCCCCGAGCAGGTGGGGGTGCTGCCGAGCGCCCAGTTCGAGAACGAGGCGATGAACTGCGGCGAGCGTCGTACCCGACAGGGGACCCGCCGGTTCGCGCTGATCGGGCTCGACCTCTACCAGGCCTCGCCCGACGACATCCAGCACGTCAACGTCGGGGGCGACGAGCTGGTGATCGTCGAGGTCACCGACCCGACGGCGCCGACGATCATCTCCCGGGTGCCCGGAACCACCAGCACCCACACGGTCGCCTGCATCGAGGAGACCGACTGCCGCTACGCCTACTCCGCCGGCAGCGGCAACCGCTTCTCGATCTTCGACCTGCGCAACCTGCGCCGTCCCCGTGAGGTGGACGCCAAGCCGAACCAGGAGGGGATCCAGTCGTTCTGGTCCCCGACCGCCGGCCACAAGTGGAACTTCGACGCCGCCGGCATCGGCACCCACACCGGCTGGAAGGGCGCCTCGATGTGGCGCACCGGCAACCCGACCAAGCCGAGGCTGATCACCACCACCGGTCGGGCCGGCCGTGGCGCCGACCCCGACCACCCCGGGTGGAACGACTTCATCCTGCACAACGCCTTTCGTCCGAACGCCCAGGCCTTCCAGCCGAACCGCCGTCCGTCGGTCGCGAACGGCAACGTCCTGTTCGTCACCGAGGAGGACTACGAGCAGACCGACTGCACCCGGGCCGGGTCGTTCCAGAGCTGGTGGGTCAAGCGGCTGGACGGCACCAGGTCGGCCATCGTGCCGCTGGACAAGGTCGAGCTCGCCGACCTCGGCAGCTACCCGCTGCCGCAGGGCGCCTTCTGCTCCTCGCACTGGTTCGACGTCCGTCCGGACGGGATCATCGCCGCCGGCTTCTACGGCGGCGGCACCCAGCTGATCGACGGGCGCAAGCCCCGCAAGCTCCGCTCCTACGGGTACGCCGTCGCCGGCGCCTCGGAGGTCTGGGACAGCATGTGGGTGCCGGTCTACAACCGGCGCGGCCGCCAGACCGGAGCCACGAGCAACATCCTGTACTCGATCGACCTGGTCCGTGGTCTCGACGCGTACGCCGTCGACGTGCCCGGCGACCGGCGTGGCGCGCTCCCCACGACCGGGTCCGGCTCGTCGGTCGACACCGGGTTCACCACCGCCGGTGGGGTGCTGCCCATCGGGCTGCTGGGCGGGGCCGGAGCGGCGGCACTGGCACTGCGACGCCGGGTCCGGCGTACCACCTCGGAGGACTAGCCTGTCTGGCTTGTGAGCCGCCTGATCGAGACGCTGGTGCCGAGCCGGCTCGGCGTCGGGTTCCGGTGGCTGCTCGCCTCGTCCTGGCTGACCAACCTCGGCGACGGCATCGCCCTGGCGGCGGGGCCGCTGCTGGTCGCCTCCCAGACCCGGGACCCGTTCCTGGTCTCGTTGGCCGTGCTGCTGCACTGGCTCCCGGCGCTGCTCTTCGGCCTGGTCGCCGGGGCGCTGTCCGACCGTCTGGACCGGCGCCTGCTGGTGGTGACCGTCGACCTGGCCCGCGCCCTGGTCCTCGCGGTGCTGGCCACGACGATCGTCCTCGACGTGGTCTCGGTGCCGCTGGTCCTGGCGGCGTTGTTCCTGCTCGGCACCGCGGAGGTGTTCGCCGACAACACCGCCGGCACCCTGCTGCCGATGCTGGTCCGGCGACCCGACCTGGCGGTGGCCAACGCGCGGCTCCAGACCGGCTTCATCACCGTCAACCAGCTGGCCGGTCCGCCCGTGGGGGCCGTCCTCTTCTCGGCGGCGATGGTGTGGCCGTTCCTCGCCCAGGGCGTGCTGCTGGTCTTCGGCGCGCTGCTCGCCTCCCGGCTGGTGCTGCCGGCCCACGGTCGTGCCCCTCAGCAGCCGTCGCGGCTGCGCCACGACATCGCCGAGGGGTTCGGCTGGGTCCGGCGCAACCCGGCCGTCCGCACCCTGGTGCTGACGATCTTCACCTTCAACATCACCTACGGCGCCGCGTGGTCGGTCCTGGTGCTCTACGCCACCGAGCGGCTCGGGATGGGCCCGGTGGGCTTCGGCCTGCTCACCACGATCGCGGCCAGCGGCGGACTCGCCGGGACGCTGGCCTACGGGTGGATCACCCGGCGGGTCAGCCTGGGCAACCTGATGCGGGTCGGACTGGTCATCGAGACGCTCACCCACCTCGCCCTGGCCCTGACCCGGACCCCGTGGGTGGCGATGGTGATCTTCTTCGTCTTCGGTGCCCATGCGTTCGTCTGGGGGACCACCTCGATCACCATCCGGCAGCGGGCGGTGCCGACCGGTCTCCAGGGCCGCGTGGGCAGCGTCTACCTGGTCGGCGTGTACGGCGGTCTGGTGATCGGCGCCGCGGTCGGTGGCTACCTGGCCCGGCACTTCGGTCTGGCGGCGCCGTTCTGGTTCGGCTTCGGCGGCTCGGCGCTCTTCCTGGTCCTGATCTGGGGCCAGCTGATCCACATCGCGCACACCGACGAGGAGTCCCCGGTGGACCGATGACCCAGCCCCGCCCGCCCGCCCGGCCTGGCCCCGCCCTGGCACGGCGGGCGACGGCGGGCGACGCGCCCGCGCCGTACCCGGGCTGAGGGCCCGTGCCGGGTAGGGTCGGCAGCGCTGATCTTCCCCGCGTCGTCGTCTGAGAGGATGCCGCGTTCAGCGTCGATGAGTCGATCGCCGCCGTCGTTGCCCCGGGAGCCCCCGTTGTACCTCAAGAGCCTGACCCTCAAGGGGTTCAAGTCCTTCGCCTCCGCCACGACGCTCCAGCTCGAGCCGGGGATCACCTGCATCGTCGGCCCCAACGGCTCGGGCAAGTCCAACGTCGTCGACGCGCTCGCCTGGGTGATGGGGGAGCAGGGCGCCAAGTCGCTGCGCGGCGGCAAGATGGAGGACGTCATCTTCGCCGGCACCTCCGGCCGCCCGCCGCTGGGTCGGGCCGAGGTCGTCCTGACCATCGACAACACCGACGGCGCGCTGCCGATCGAGTACGCCGAGGTGACGATCAGCCGGACCATGTTCCGCAGCGGCGGCTCGGAGTACGCGATCAACGGCAGCTCCTGCCGGCTGCTGGACGTCCAGGAGCTGCTCTCGGACTCCGGCATCGGCCGCGAGATGCACGTCATCGTCGGCCAGGGGCAGCTGGACACCATCCTGCACGCCACCCCCGAGGACCGGCGCGGCTTCATCGAGGAGGCCGCGGGGGTGCTCAAGCACCGCAAGCGCAAGGAGAAGGCGCTGCGGAAGCTCGACTCCACCGAGGGCAACCTGCACCGGCTGCACGACCTGCTCAACGAGATCCGCCGCCAGCTCAAGCCGCTGGGTCGCCAGGCCGAGGTGGCCCGCCGGGCCGCCGGGGTCCAGGCCGACGTCCGCGACGCCCGCGCCCGGCTGCTGGCCGACGACCTGGTCGGCGCGCGGACGGCGCTGGAGCAGGAGATGGCGGACGAGTCCGTGCTGCTGACCCGGCGCGCAGCGGTCGAGACGGCCACCGCCCACGCCCGGCAGCAGGAGTCGGCCCTGGAGGAGGCGCTGCGGGAGGACCTGCCGGCGCTGTCCCGGGCCCAGGACACCTGGTTCGGCCTCTCCAGCCTGCGGGAGCGGCTGCGGGGCACGCAGTCGCTCGCTGCCGAGCGGGTTCGCAACGCCGCGTCCGCGCACGAGAACGAGGCCAGCACCGGCCGGGACCCCGACCAGCTGGAGGCCGAGGCGTCGAAGGCCCGGGCGCTGGAGCAGGAGAGCACCGCGCAGCTGGAGACCCGGCGTACCGAGCTCGAGCGTGCCGTCACGGCGCGCCGGGCGGCCGAGGACGCCGCCGCCGAGGAGGAACGACGGGTGGCGGCGCTGCAACGCGCCGCCGCCGACCGGCGCGAGGGCTTGGCCCGGCTGCACGGCCAGGTCAACACCCTGCGCTCGCGGGCCACCGCCGCCGCCGACGAGGTCGGCCGGCTGGGTCTGGCCCGCGAGGAGGCGCTGGCGAGGGCCGAGCGGGCGCAGCGGGACTTCACCGCCCTGGAGACCCGGGTCGCCGGCCTGGACGCCGGGGAGGAGGGGCTGGACGCCGAGCACGAGGCGGCCTCCGGTGCCCTCGACGACCTCGAGGAGCGACTGGCCAAGGCCCGCGACGAGGCGTTGCAGGCCGACCGGGACCGTTCCACCCTGGCCGCCCGCAAGGATGCCCTGGAGATGGGGCTGGACCGCAAGGACGGGGCCGGCGCCCTGCTCGCCGCCTCGGACACCGTCTCGGGGCTGCTCGGGACGGTGGCGGCGCTGCTGACCGTCCGCGGCGGCTACCAGGCCGCGGTCGCCAGCGCGCTGGGGGCCGCCGCCGACGCGGTCGCCGTCCGGGACCCCGATGCTGCCGTGGCCGCCATCGAGCACCTGCGAGCCGACGATCTCGGCCGGGCCGGCCTGGTCGTCGGCTCCGGCAGCGAGGACGCGCCGTCCGAGGCCACGCACGGGTGGCCGGCGCTGCCGGCCGGAGCGACGTACGCCCTCACCGTGGTGGACTGCCCCGCCGAGCTGCGGACGGCGCTCGGCTCGTTGCTGGAGCGCATCGCCGTCGTCGAGGACCTGGCCGCCGCTCGCCGGCTGGTGTCCGCCGAGCCCACCCTGACCGCCGTCACGAGGGACGGGCACGTGCTCGGCCCGCACTACGCCGCCGGCGGGTCGGAGCGCCGCCCCAGCCTGCTGGAGATCCAGGCCGCGGTCGACGAGGCGACCGAGCAGCTCGCCGAGGCAGCCGCCTCCGCCGAGCGGCTGGGCTTCGACATGGCTCGGTTGGAGTCCGAGCGGCTGGCCGCGCAGCAGCGCGTCGACGTCGCCCTGGCCAAGCTGCACGAGTCCGACGCCACGCTCGCCGCCGTCGCCGAGGAGCTGGGTCAGTACGGCTCGCAGGCCCGGTCCGCTCGCGGCGAGGCCGAGCGGCTCGCCGCGGCCATCGCGAAGGCCGAGGCCGCCCGGGACGAGGGGGTGGCCGGACTGGCCGATCTCGAGTCCCGGTTGGCCGCTGCCGAGCAGGCGCCCGCCACCGAGCCCGAGACCGACGAGCGGGAGCGCCTCGCCGAGTCCGCACGCGCCGCCCGGGCGGCCGAGACCGAGTCCCGGTTGACGCTGCGCACCTCCGAGGAGCGGGCCCGCGCGCTGCACGGGCGCGCCGATTCGCTGTTGCGTGCGGCCGCCTCCGAGCGGGAGTCCCGCGCCCGTGCCGCCGATCGCCGGGCCCGGCTGGTCCGCGAGGGCGAGGCCGCGCAGGCCGTCGGCACCGCGGTGGCCTGGGTGCTGGAACGGCTGGAGGTCTCCGTGGACCTCGCCGCTCGGGAGCGGACCGCGATCGAGGAGGCCCGCCGGGAGCGGGAGCAGGACCTGCTCGCCGTACGAGCGCGACTGCGCGACCTGGCCCGCGAGCACGACGAGCTGGTCAGCTCGGTGCACCGCGACGAGATGGCCCGCGCCGAGCAGCGGATGCGGATCGACCAGCTGGAGCAGCGGGCGCTGGAGGACCTCGGGATGGACCCCGACGGACTGGTGGCCGACTACGGGCCCGATCAGCTCGTGCCGCCCACCGAGGACGTCGACCCGGACGAGGACGGTGACGTTCCCGCACCGGTGCCGTTCGTCCGGGCGGAGCAGCAGAAGCGGCTGCGGGCCGCCGAGCGTGCTCTCGCGGCGCTGGGCCGGGTGAACCCGTTGGCGCTGGAGGAGTTCTCGGCGATGGAGGAGCGGCACAAGTTCCTCACCGAGCAGCTCGAGGACCTCAAGCGCACCCGCAAGGACCTGCTCGACATCGTCCACCAGGTCGACCAACGGGTCGAGCAGGTCTTCACCGAGGCGTACGCCGACGTGGAGCGCGCCTTCGACGCCACGTTCGCCCGGCTGTTCCCCGGCGGCGAGGGCCGGCTGGTGCTGACCGACCCCGGGAACATGCTCACCACCGGCGTCGAGGTGGAGGCGCGACCGCCCGGCAAGAAGGTCAAGCGGCTCTCGCTGCTCTCCGGCGGCGAGCGTTCGCTGGTGGCGGTGGCGTTCCTGGTCGCGCTGTTCAAGGCCCGCCCGTCGCCCTTCTACATCCTCGACGAGGTCGAGGCCGCGCTCGACGACACGAACCTCGGCCGGCTGCTGGAGATCTACGAGGAGCTGCGAGAGAACTCGCAGCTGCTGGTGATCACCCACCAGAAGCGGACGATGGAGGTCGGCGACGCCCTCTACGGCGTCACCATGCGAGGCGACGGAGTCTCCGCGGTGATCAGCCAGCGGCTCCGCGACGCGGAGCCCGCGTGAGCGAGAGCTCGCGCGACCCGTCGGCCCGGCCCACTCGGGCGGACTACGTGGCCTGGCGCACCGTCACCACCCGCTGGCGCGACGACGACGCCTACGGCCACCTCAACAACGCCACCTACTACGAGATCTTCGACACCGCCGTCAACGCCCATCTCTACGAGGCCACCGGGACCGACATCCGCACGCTGCCGCAGATCGGGGTGGTCGCCGAGACCGGCTGCCGGTACTTCCGCGAGCTCGGCTTCCCGGCACCGATCGAGACCGGCCTGGTCGTCGACCGGGTCGGCAGGTCCTCGGTGGTCTACCGGATCGGGCTGTTCCAGGGCGAGCACGAGGAAGCCGCCGCCGAGGGCCGGTTCGTGCACGTGTACGTCGACGACACCGACCCGCAGCGACCGGTGACGCCGATGCCGGACCTGGTCCGCGACGCGGTGCAGGCGCTCCTTCGGGATTAGCCGCACCCGGAACGGGTAGGAGGGGAGAGCCCCGCGGAACGCCCGCGGCTCAACCTGGAGGCTCCGTGCTCGTCGTCGTGCTCGCCATGCTCGCCATCCTCGTCGTCGCCGTCGTGAGCATCGCTGCGGCTGCGCCCGAGGACCGGCCGGGCCGTTCACGTCGCGACCCGGTGGCGCGGGAGCTGCTGGCCGAGCTGGACGGCGACGTCACCACCGCGGGGTCGCGCCGCTGAGCGGACGCACCCCCTCCCGTCGCGCGGCGGGCCTGCTTGGATGAGCCCATGAACGAAGTGCTCCTGCTGATCATCGGCATCTCCGTGGCCGCTCTGGTGCTCGTCGGCACCGGCGTCGGCCTGGTGGCCGGCAGCCGCCGGCGCCGCCGCCCGCTGCCGCCGTCGGCTCCCTCCGGCCCCTCCGACTCCTCCGACTCCTCCGGTGGCGCAGGCACCGACCTGCTCGAGCCGCCCTCGACCGAGGCGCCGCCCGCCCCGTCGGCCCCGGCCGAGGCGCCGCCGGCGCCCCCGGGGGCACCCGAGGCGCCGGTCCTCGAGACGCCCGAGGGCACTGCCTCCCGGCTGGTCCGGCTGCGGCAACGGCTCGCCGGCTCCCAGGGCGGACTCGGCCGGGGCCTGCTCGCGCTGCTCAGCCGGGACAAGCTCGACGACGACACCTGGGAGGACATCGAGGACACCCTGCTCACCGCCGACGTCGGGGTCACCCCGACCCAGGAGCTCGTCGAACGGCTGCGCACCCGGCTGCGGGTCACCGGCGCCGGCGGGGAGCAGGCGCGTGCCGTGCTCCGCGAGGAGCTGCTCACCCTGGTCGGACCGGAGATGGACCGCCGGCTGCAGGTGACCGGCGCCGACGGTGCTCCCGGCGTGGTGCTGGTCGTCGGCGTGAACGGCTCCGGCAAGACCACGACCGTGGGCAAGATCGCCCGGATCCTGGTGGCGGAGGGTCACAGCGTGGTCCTGGGCGCGGCCGACACGTTCCGCGCCGCCGCCGTCGACCAGCTCGCCACCTGGGGCGAGCGGGTCGGGGTCGAGGTGGTGCGCGGCCCCGAGGGCGGCGACCCGGCCAGCGTCGCGTTCGAGGCGGTACGCAGCGGTGCCGCGGCCTCGGTGGACACCGTCATCGTCGACACCGCCGGCCGGCTGCAGAACAAGCAGGGGCTGATGGACGAGCTCGGCAAGGTCAAGCGGGTGATCGAGAAGCAGGCACCGGTCACCGAGGTGCTGCTGGTGCTCGACGCCACCACCGGCCAGAACGGCATGATCCAGGCGCGCGTCTTCAGCGAGGTCGTCAACGTCACGGGGATCGTGCTGACCAAGCTCGACGGCTCCGCCAAGGGCGGGATCGTGGTCGCCGTGCAGCGCGAGCTGGGGGTGCCGGTCAAGCTCGTCGGTCTCGGCGAGGGTGCCGACGACCTGGCGCCGTTCGATGCCGGCGCCTTCGTGGACGCCCTGCTGGGGTGACCTGCCGGGGGCGACCTGCTGGTCACCGGCTGGGTCACGGGCGCGGCTCGGGTGTGACCCGGGTCACGTTGTTCACATGGAAGTAACACCGGCGGCGGTCATGTTGCCTGGACGCAACACGCGACCGCGGGACTCGAAACCTGCGCGGCCGATCGTTGTCCGCAATGGGGTGGGGCCCGGCGGACAGTGCGGTCGCTGGTCGGTCCTGCCCTCCCGGACATAATCCCTGGAGGTCCCGTGTACGACGGCTACTACACCTGGATGTTGGTGTCAGCCTCGCTCGTCCTGTTGATGACGGCACCCGGACTGGCACTGTTCTACGGCGGCATGAGCCGCTCCAAGTCGGTCCTGAACATGATGATGATGTCGTTCAGCGCCCTCGGCGTGGTCGGCGTCGTCTATGCACTGTGGGGCTGGTCGATGTCCTACGGCGAGGGTGAGGTCGCGAAGCTCTTCGCCAACCCCTTCGACCAGTTCGGGCTGGTCGGCACCGACCCCGGCGACTACGTGTTCGTCGCCTTCCAGCTCACCTTCGCGGTGATCACCGCGGCGCTGATCAGCGGCGCCATCGCCGACCGGGTCCGGTTCTCGGCCTGGCTGGTCTTCCTGCCCATCTGGGTGACGCTGAGCTACTTCCCGCTGGCCCACATGGTGTGGGGCGGCGGCTTCCTCAGCGACGTCCAGGGCGGCCTGGCCGACCTGCTCTTCTCCGGTGACGGCGCCGCCGCGACGGCGCCCATCGACTACGCCGGCGGCACGGTCGTGCACATCAACGCCGGTGTCGCCGGGCTCGTTCTCGCCCTGGTGATCGGGATGCGCCGCGGCTTCGGCAAGGAGCCGATGAAGCCGCACAACCTGACCCTGACGATGATCGGCGCCGGCCTGCTGTGGTTCGGCTGGTTCGGCTTCAACGTCGGCTCGATCGTCCTGCCCGGCGAGTCCGAGGCGGGGGACCTGCTCGCGTTCACCACCGAGACCGGGCTCGTCTGGTTGAACACGACGCTGGCCACCTGCGCCGCGATGCTGGCCTGGCTGGTGGTCGAGAAGATCCGTGACGGCAAGGCCACCTCGCTGGGTGCCGCCTCGGGCGTCGTCGCCGGTCTGGTCGCCATCACTCCGGCCTGCGGCAACCTGCTGCCCTGGAGCTCGATGCTGCTGGGTCTCGCCGCTGGTGCGGCCTGCGCCCTGGCCGTCGGCCTGAAGTACAAGTTCAACTACGACGACTCGCTCGACGTCGTCGGCGTCCACCTGGTCGGTGGCCTGGTCGGCACCATCGGTGTCGGCTTCCTGGCCGAGGGCACCGGCCTCCTGGTCGGCGGCGGCATCCAGCAGCTGGTGGTCCAGGTCCTGGTCGCGGTCTTCGCGATGGTGTGGTCCGGCTTCTTCACCCTGATCCTGGCGCTGGCCATCGGTGCCACGATGGGCTGGCGGATCGCCCCCGAGGACGAGGTCGACGGCATCGACTTCGCCGAGCACAGCGAGACCGCCTACGACCTCACCGGCACCAGCGGGACCCGCCGGTCCTCGGTCCTGGCGACCGCGGGAGCCCACAAGTCCGAGAACGAGGAGGTCAACGCATGAGGCTCGTCACCGCAGTGATCAAGCCGCACAAGTGGGAAGACGTGCGCGAGGCGCTGGAGACCTTCGGGGTGACCGGGATGACCGTCAGCGAGGTCAGCGGCTACGGCCGGCAGAAGGGCCACACCGAGGTCTACCGGGGCGCGGAGTACGACATCGCCCTGGTCCCCAAGATCCGCATCGAGATCGTCGTCGACGACGATGACGCCGAGGACATCGTCGGGATCGTGGTGAAGACCGCGCAGACCGGACGGATCGGCGACGGCAAGGTCTGGGTCAGCCCGGTCGATTCGGTGGTGCGGGTCCGTACGGGGGACCGCGACGAAGCCGCTCTCTGAGACGCGTCGAGGCCCGGCTCCCGACGGGGGCCGGGCCTTGGCATGATCGGACACCAGTACCGGCCCGATGGACCGGCGCCAGGAACAGGCATCATGAACAGGCACGATGAGGAGACCCGATGAAGCTCGTCACCGCGGTGGTCAAGCCCCACAAGTGGGAGGACGTGCGCGTGGCTCTCGAGTCCGTCGGCGTCACCGGGATGACCGTCAGCGAGGTCAGTGGGTACGGCCGGCAGAAGGGTCACACCGAGGTCTACCGGGGTGCGGAGTACGACATCGCCCTGGTCCCCAAGATCCGCATCGACATCGTGGTGCCGGAGGGTGACGTGGACGCGGTCGTCGGGGCGATCAGCAGCAGCGCCCAGACCGGCCGGATCGGCGACGGGAAGATCTGGGTCTCCGGCGTCGACTCGGTGGTCCGGGTGCGGACCGGTGACCAGGACGATGCCGCCATCTGAGCGCCGCACCCGGTGACGGCCGCCGAGCGGGCACGTCGTACCACCGAGGCCGACGCGCTCTGCTCGTCCGCCTACACCGCGGCGGGCGGGGCCGAGACCGGCACCGCGCTGGTCGCGGTCGGCGGCTACGGCCGCACCGAGCTGGCCTCGTACAGCGACCTGGACCTCGTCCTGGTCTTCGACGACGGTGTCGCCGTGGGGACGGTCGCCGAGCAGCTCTGGTACCCGCTGTGGGACTCCGGAGCAGCGATCGACCACTCGGTGCGCTCCATGACCGAGATGGTCGAGACCGCGGGCACCGACCTCCGGGTCGCCCTCGGGCTGCTCGATGCCCGCCACCTCAGCGGTGACCCTCACCTGACCCTGCGGTTGCGGACCACGATGCTGGCGCACTGGCGTCGTCAGGCACGGGACAGGCTCCCCGCCCTGCGGGCGAGCGTGAACCAGCGTCACGAGCTGATGGGCGAGGTCGCGCACGAGTCCGTGCCCGACATCAAGGAGGCCGAGGGCGGGCTCCGGGACGCCACCGTGCTCAAGGCGCTGGTGGCCAGCTGGCTGGTCGACGTACCTCACGTCGAGCTGGAACGCAGCCGGCAGGCGATGCTCGACGTCCGCGACCTCGTGCACGACCTCGCGGGCCGGGCGAGCGACCGGATCGCGCCCGAGATGTGGTCGGACCTGGCGCGCTGCCTGGAGCTCCCCGACGCCCGGGCCGCCCAGGTGCACGTGCGGAAGCTGGGGCGCCGGATCACCCACCTGTCCCACCTGACCTGGCGACGGGTCGACGACTACCTGGCCGGGCCGGCGCACAGCCGGGGCGCCCGTCGGCCCTCGTTGACCCGGATCGCCGAGGGTGTCGCCCTGTCCGGGCGCGAGGTGGTGCTGGACCGGAACGCCAGGCCCGGCGACGACCCGGTGCTGCTGCTGCGCGCGGCCGCCGAGGCCGCCGAGCGGGACGCCGTGCTCTCCCCGCACACCGCGTCGCGGCTGGCCCGGGACTGCGCAGCACTGCCGGAGCCCTGGCCCACCGAGGCCCGCCAGCTGCTGGTGCGGCTGCTGGCCTCGGGACGTGGGCTGCTCGGGGTGTGGGAGACCCTCGAGGAGACCGGTGGCCTCGCCCAGATCCTGCCGGAGTGGGAACGGATCCGGATGCTGCCGCACGCCTCGGCGATCCACCGGTTCACCGTGGACCGGCACGTCATCGAGACCTGCATCGAGGCCGCCCACCGGATCCGCGACGTCAGCCGCCCCGACGTGCTCGTGGTCGCGGCGCTGCTGCACGACATCGGCAAGGGCAGCCTGACCGAGCACGCCCTGGCCGGGGAGCCGATCGCCCGCGCGGTGGCGACCCGGATGGGCTTCGAGCCCGAAGCCGTCGACCTGGTCGCCACGCTGGTGCGCTGGCACCTGCTGCTCGGCGAGACCGCGACCACCCGCGACCCGGACGACCCGGCCACCATCGACCGGGTGGTGACCCGGGTGGGCACCGCGGAGGCGTTGACCCTGCTCACCGCGCTGACCGAGGCCGACGCCCGGGCCACCTCGCCCCAGGCGTGGTCCTCGTGGCGTGCCCGCCTGGTGCGCGACCTCGTGCGCCGGGTCCGATCGGTGCTGGACACGGGGGTCGCGGCGCCGCCGCGGACGCCCGACGTGGCGGTGCTGTTGACCGACATCCCCGCCGAGGCCCGGTCCGGGTCGCTGTCGGTGTCGGTGGAGCCCGTCCCGGACGGGTCCCGGGTCACCATCATCGCCGCCGACCGGGTGGGCCTGCTGGCGGACTTCGCGGCCGTCTTCGCGGTGCAGCGGATCCCGGTCCGGGCGGCACGGGTGTGGGCCCAGCAGCACTACGGGGTCGCGGTGTGGGAGGTGGCCGCCGAGCAGCTGGACCCGGCGCTGCTCCGGCAGAAGTACGACGCGGTCATCCAGGGGCGGGTCGACCCCGCGAAGCGGTTCCGTCCCTCGGCGGACCGGGCGCTGGACCCGGCCGTGGTGGTGCGACCGGACGCCTCGGACCAGGCCACCGTGCTGGAGGTGCGTGCCGCCGACCGACCCGGCGTGGTCTACCTGGTCTGTGCCGCGCTGGCCCGGCTGGATGTGGCGGTCCGCTCCGCGCACGTCGACACCCTGGGTCCGCAGGCCGTGGACGTCTTCTACCTCACCGAGGCCTCGGCCGGCAGGCTCAGCGAGACCCGGGCCGCCGAGGCGGCGCACGCCGTCCGCGCGGCGCTGTCGGGCGGGTGAAGTTAGGCTTGCCCCGTTCGACCCGCCTGCCCATCGACACACCGCACCGACCGACTGACGTGCACCCGACCGGTGCCCGCCCGCTCGACCGAGGGACCTGACTTGTTCGCCACACTCTCCGACCGGCTCGCCGACACCTTCCGCAACCTGCGCGGCAAGGGACGGCTCTCCGAGGCCGACATCGACGCCACCGCGCGCGAGATCCGGATCGCGCTGCTGGAGGCGGATGTCGCGCTGCCGGTGGTCAAGGAGTTCGTCGGTGCCGTCAAGGAGCGGGCCCGGGGCGAGGAGCTCAGCGGTGCTCTGAACCCGGCACAGGTGATCGTCAAGATCGTCAACGAGGAGCTCGTCACGATCCTCGGCGGGGAGACCCGCCGGCTGCGGTACGCCAAGTCCGGACCGACCGTCATCATGCTGGCCGGCCTCCAGGGCGCCGGCAAGACGACGTTGGCGGCCAAGCTCGCCCTGTGGCTCAAGGAGCAGGGCAAGAGCCCGCTGCTGGTCGCCTGCGACCTGCAGCGCCCGAACGCGGTCAACCAGCTGCAGGTCAACGGCGAGCGGGTCGGCGTACCGGTGTTCGCTCCCGAGCCGGGCAACGGCGTCGGCAACCCGGTCGGCGTGGCCCGCGCCTCGATCGAGGAGGCCAAGCGGACGCTGCACGACGTGGTGATCGTCGACACCGCCGGCCGCCTCGGCGTGGACACCGAGATGATGCGGCAGGCTGCGGACATCCGCGACGCGGTCCGTCCCGACGAGGTGCTCTTCGTCGTCGACGCGATGATCGGCCAGGATGCGGTCGTCACCGCGCAGGCGTTCCTCGACGGCGTCGGGTACGACGGGGTCGTCCTGACCAAGCTCGACGGCGACGCCAGGGGTGGCGCCGCGCTGTCGATCGCCTCGCTCACCGGCAAACCGGTCATGTTCGCCTCCGCCGGCGAGAAGATGACCGACTTCGACCTCTTCCACCCCGACCGGATGGCCTCGCGCATCCTCGACATGGGCGACGTGCTCACCCTGATCGAGCAGGCGGAGAAGACCTTCGACGCCGAGCAGGCGATGAAGGCCGCCAACAAGCTGAGCGGCCAGGGTGGTGAGTTCACCCTCGACGACTTCCTCGAGCAGATGCAGCAGGTCCGCAAGCTCGGCTCGATGTCGAAGATCATGGGGATGCTGCCCGGGATGGGGCAGTTCCGCGAGCAGCTGGAGAACTTCGACGAGCGGGAGATCGACCGGATCCAGGCGATCATCCAGTCGATGACGCCGGCCGAGCGGGACAACCCCAAGCTCATCG
Organism: uncultured Actinomycetota bacterium; assembly: GCA_963756135.1. Taxonomy (GTDB): domain Bacteria; phylum Actinomycetota; class Actinomycetes; order Propionibacteriales; family Nocardioidaceae; genus Nocardioides. The sequence continues at coordinate 317,410 of CAVWMP010000012.1, read as the reverse complement.
ACGGTTCTCGTCGAGCCCGGATCGCGCGCGGTGCCGGGCGCCAGGTCTCCGACGTCAACAGCCTGGTGGACCGGTTCTTCGAGGCACGCAAGATGATGATGCAGATGGCCCGCGGTGGCGGGATGCCGGGAATGCCCGGGATGCCCGGGGTCGGTGGCGGCGGCAAGCGCAAGGCCAAGCAGCAGCCCAAGAAGGGCAAGGGGCGCCGGGTCTCGGGGAACCCGGCCAAGGCGGCCCAGCAGGAGAAGGCCGATCGTGACAAGGCAGCCTCCGCCCCGGCGGCCAACCCGTTCGGGAAGCCGGCCGGTGAGGACGTCGACTACGAGCAGGCCGCCGCGGCCCTGAACCTGCCCCAGGACTTCTCCAAGTTCTTGAAGTGACCGCTCATCCGCGAGCGCAGCGAGCCTGGATGAGCGGAACAAAGGAACAGCCCGGCGAAGCCGGTCGACGCCCGTCCGCGGCGCGTAGCGCGGCGAGGAGGCGCGGTGCGTAGCGCCCTGGTCGTGGACGGCGCCAACGTCGTCGGCAGCCGACCCGACGGATGGTGGAAGGACCGGCCCGGTGCGGCGCGCCGGCTGCACGAGGCGCTGCTGGTCGCCGACGTACCCGGGGACGAGGTGGTCCTGGTCCTCGAGGGTGCGGCCAAGGGTGGGGTGCGGCCCGGGCGGGACGCCCATGTCCGCACCGTGCACGCCCCCAGGGACGGTGACGCGACCATCGTGGCCGAGACGCGTGCGGCGGCCGAGCGAGGTGCCCGGGTGACGGTGGTGACCGCCGACCGGATGCTCCAGGCACGCTGCGAGGCCGTCGGGGCGATCGTTCTCGGCCCGTCGTGGCTGCTCGACCACCTCGACAGGGGTTAGCGTCGGCGCCATGAGCGCGCTGAAGTTCTCCGGCCCGGTGCTGCCCCACGGCGAGAGCCGCGACCTGTACGTGGTGGACGGCAAGGTGACCTACGACCCGCAGCCGGGAGCCGAGGCCGTCGCGAGCGGGTGGATCCTGCCCGGCCTGGTCGATGCCCACAACCATCTCGGCATGGAGGACCAGGGCGCGGTCGACGAGGCGGAGACCGAGCGTCAGGCGATCGCGGACCGCGACGCCGGGGCGTTGCTGCTGCGGGACTGCGGGTCGCCCGCCGACACCCGGTGGGTGCACGAGCGCGAGGACCTGCCGAAGCTGGTGCGGGCCGGTCGCCACATCGCGCGCACCCGTCGCTACATCCGCAACTACGCCCACGAGGTCGAGCCCGACGACCTCACGACGTACGTCGCCCAGGAGGCTCGAGCCGGCGACGGCTGGGTCAAGCTCGTCGGGGACTGGATCTCTCGGGACTCCGGCGACCTGGCCCCGTCCTTCCCGGTCGACGCCTTCACCGCCGCCATCGCGGTGGCCCACGCGGAGGGCGCCAGGGTCACCGCGCACTGCTTCGGGCACGAGGTGCTGCAGGGGCTGCTCGACGCGGGCATCGACTGCCTCGAGCACGGCACCGGGCTGTCCGTGGACCAGGTCGAGCAGATGGCCTCCCACGGGGTCGCACTGGTGCCCACGGTGATGCAGACCGGGAAGTTCCCCGAGTTCGCCGAGGCGGGCCGGGAGAAGTTTCCCGACTACGCCGCCACCATGGAGGACCTCTACGCCCGTCGGCGCGAGACGTTGATGTCGGCCCACGAGGCCGGCGTCGCCCTGTACGTCGGCAGCGACGGCGGGGGAGCGGAGCGGCACGGGCACCTCGCCGGCGAGGTGCTGGCGATGGCGGAGCTGGGCATCCCGGCCGTGGACGTGCTCGCCGCCGCCTCGTGGAAGGCCCGAGAGTGGCTCGGCTTCTCCTGCCTGGAGGAAGGTGCACCCGCCGACTTCCTGGTGCTCGACCGCGACCCCGTCGCCGACCTCTCAGTGCTGTGGGAACCGGCACGGGTCGTGCTGCGGGGGCAGGTCGTCGCCTGACCCTCGGCCCCACGGTGGTTGAGGAGGGCGCCCGCGCCCACGGTGGTTGAGGAAGGCGCCCGCGCCCTCGCTGGTTGAGGAAGGCGCTCTGCCCCCACGGTGGTTGAGGAAGGCGCGCTAGCGCCTGTCTCGAAACCACCGATCGAGGGGTTTCGAGACGCTCGCTGGCGCTCGCTCCTCAACCCCCGTAGTGCCGGTCGGCGGTGGTTGAGGAGGGCGCTCCGCGCCCACGGTGGTTGAGGAGGGCGCCCCGCCCACGGTGGTTGAGGACGGCGCCCTCGTAGCCAGCGGTTTCGAGACGCTCGCTGGCGCTCGCTCCTCAACGGTTTCGAGACGCTCGCTGGCGCTCGCTCCTCAACCCCCGTGGTGCCGGCCGGCGGTGGTTGAGGAGGGCGCTCCGCGCCCGTCTCGAAACCCCCGCCAGAACCGCTGGGAACTTTTCGCCGAGGGGTGTTCACCTCGTGGGATACGGGGCCTCGTTTCGGGGGGTCGTTGTCGGTGGTCGCGGCTTGACTTGTCCTATGGCCGAAGCGATCACCACCACCCGCCGCAGCGGACACCGCTGCGGGGGTGCTGGCGGTGGCGCGGGACGCGCCGACGGGCCGCCGACGAGGCCGAGGCCACGCTGTTGCAGGCCGCGGTCGAGTGGGCGGCGATGCACTCGACCGACTCGATCGATGACGCGGCCGCGATCTGGCACCCCTCGTGCGGGGAGCACGGGGTGCCGATCGCCGGGGAGGGGGCGCCGCTGATCGCGGAGTTCTCGGTGGCCGAGTTCGCCGCCGCGGTCGGGCAGTCGACCGACGCGGGGCGCTGCTACCTCGGCGAGGCCGTGGAGCTGCGGTACCGGCTGCCGCGGACGTGGGCGCGGGTGGTGGCCGGGGACCTGGTGGCGTGGAAGGCCCGCCGGATCGCCAAGACCACCATGACCCTCTCCCTGGAGGCGGCCGCGTTCGTGGACCGGCACGTCGCCGGAGTCGCCCACCGGATCGGTCCCGCTCCAGTTGGACCGGCTGGTCCTGGACGCGGTCGGCTGGTTCATGCCCGCCGAGGCCGAACGCCGCCGGGCAGCCGCCGCGGAGTCCCGCTGTTTCGAGGTCGCCCGCAACCAGGCCGACCTGTCCGGCCTGTCGGGGACCACGCAGGTGTGGGGCACCCTCGACGTCGCGGACGCCCTCGACCTCGACGCCGCCGTCACCGCCGGCGCCGCCGCACTCAAAGACCTCGGCTCGACCGACTCCCTCGACGTGCGCCGCGCCGCCGCCCTCGGCGTCATCGCCCGCCGACAAGGGACCCTCGACCTCACCGGCACCGACGCCACCCGAGTCGCGCCATCAGCTGGTCCGCGGAACGGCCGGACCGGGCGTGAGGTGGTGCTGTACGTGCACCTCTCCGAGGCGGCGCTGCCGGTGAGGCCGGGGTCGGGCGGTGTGAGAACACGAGGATGCCGGTCACCACCGGCCAGATCCGCGACTGGTGCTCCGTGCCGGACACCACGAAGATCACCGTGAAGCCGGTCATCGACCTCAACGACCACGTCCACGTCGACGCCTACGAGGTCCCCGACCGGATCGCCGAAGCAGCCGCCCTGGTCGACCACACCTGTGTCTTCCCCTGGTGCACCCGACCAGCCCGGAAGTGCGACTGCGACCACTGCGTCCCCCACGGCGCCGGCGGAGCCACCTGCACCGGCAACATCGCGCCCCTGTGCCGACGGCACCACCGGCTCAAGACCCACGGCGGCTGGCGGTACACGGTGATCGAACGTGGCAGCTACCACTGGACCAGCCCCCAGCGCTACACCTACCTCCGCGACCACGACGGCACCCGCGATGTCACCCCCGACCAGCCGACCGGACCCGGTCCAGCCGAGCACCGACGACCCTGACCGCCCCACACCCCGCCCCGGCGGGGCCAGTGGCATGTCCATGGTGGGGTGGTTTCGAGACGGTCGCTGCGCGACCTCCTCAACCACCGTGGGGCCTGCGCGACCTCCTCAACCACCGTGCGGCCTGCGCGCCTCCTCAACCACCGTGGAGCCTGCGGGCCTTCCTCAACCGTCGTCCCCACGGAGGTTGAGGAGCGAGCGCCAGCGAGCGTCTCGAAACCTCCCAGCACAGCGATGGTTTCGAGACGGTCGCTGCGCGACCTCCTCAACCACCGTGCGGTCTGCGCGACCTCCTCAACCACCGTGGGGTCTGCGCGACCTCCTCCACCACCGTGCGGTGCTGCGCGACCTCCTCAACCACCGTGCGGCGCTGCGCGCCTTCCTCAACCTCCGGGGAGGCGAGCTCCTCAACCTCCGTGGCGGGGCCGGGGCTCGCCGCGCACGTACCGGATCGTCGTCACCAGCAGCACGATCAGGCCCGCGCCACCCAATAGCAGCGGGGCCAGGACCGTGGCGAGGATGCCGCCCACGAAGCTCGCGGCCTGCGGCGACGGGCCGATCTGGATGGGGCCGCCCGTGGTGCTGCAGGTGACCTCCAGGGTGCCCGAGCCCGGATCGAAGACGCCGGCGCCTCGCCACGACCCCGAGCCGTCGGACTTGTCGAAGCTCGCGCCCGGTGGGCTCACCTCGACCTCCTCCCCGGTGACCATGTCCACGATGCGGCAGTCGGCGGTCTGGCCCGCCGGCCACCAGATCATCCGGCCCTTGTCCGGGTCGTCGAGCTGCACCACGTGAGCGGTCCCGTCGGCCTGGACGGTCGCGTCCGTGGACAGGAAGCCCAGCAGCGTCCACGCGAACAGCGCCACCCCGACGACGACGCCGACCAGCACCAGCGCCCCACCGGCCACGAACCACCAGCCGCTCGGCCGGGGGCGGCGCGGCTGCGGCGCCGGATACGCCGGGAAGCCCGGCCCGCCCGCAGGTGGCCACGGCGGGCCGGGCGGACCCGGCGGCTGGGGCGGTCCGCCGTACGGTGGGGGTTGACTCATGGGACCACTGTGCCGCATCGCGGCGTGGGATCCGGCGGCCGATTTCGGGCCACCCCGCCGGTCTGGCATCATTCTCGCTTGTGTCCTGCGCGCCCGGACCCTCTCACCCGGACGACGCAGCGCCAGCCGATTCAGCCGACCTGGTGTTCCCCACCCGGAATGCGGCCGTCTCACCCACACACCGAAACTCCGAGGAGACACCACAACCGTGGCCGTCAAGATCCGTTTGAAGCGCCTGGGCAAGGTCCGAGTGCCGCAGTACCGCATCGTCGTCGTCGACTCCCGCAAGAAGCGTGATGGCCGAGTCATCGAGGAGATCGGCAAGTACCACCCCAAGGAGGACCCGTCGCTGATCGACGTGGTCTCCGAGCGCGCGCAGTACTGGCTCGGCGTGGGCGCCCAGCCCAGCGACGCCGTCGCCTCGCTGCTCAAGCGGACCGGTGACTGGCAGAAGCACCACGGCATCGAGGGTGCCGAGGGCACCCTGAAGACTGCCGAGCCCAAGCGCGACAAGCTCGAGATCTTCAACGAGGCTCTCAAGGACGCCCAGAGCGAGCCCCGCGGCGGGGCCGTCACCAAGAAGGCCAAGAAGGACTCCGTCGAGGAGAAGCCGGCCGGGGACAAGCCCGCCGAGGACAAGCCGGCAGAGGCTGCGGCCCCCGTAGTCGAGGCGCCCGCCACCGAGGCACCCGCCACCGAGGCGCCCGCCGCCGAGGCCGAGGCTCCGGCCGAGGTGCCGGCGTCCGAGACGCCCGAGGGCGCCACGGTCGAGGCCGAGGCCGCCGAGACCACCGAGGCTGCTGAGAAGGTCGCCGAGAAGGACGAGGCCTGAGCGGCATGCTCGCCGAGGCCCTCGAGCACCTGGTCCGTGGCGTCGTCGACAACCCCGACGACGTGACGGTCCGCGACAAGCAGCTGCGACGCGGCTCGGTGCTCGAGGTCCGGGTCCACCCCGACGACCTCGGCAAGGTCATCGGCCGGGGCGGGCGCACCGCGTCTGCCTTCCGCACCGTGATCTCGGGGCTGGCCGGTCGTGGCGGCGCGCGGATCGACTTCGTCGACGTCGACCGCCAGCGCTGACCCGGTTCCGTAGACCGGCGTGAGCACACCAGGCACGACCGGTGCGGCCGGCGACGACCTCATCGAGGTGGTCGTCGGCCGCATCGGCAAGCCGCACGGGCTGCGAGGTGAGGTGACCGTCGACGTCCGGACCGACGAGCCGGAGCGCCGGTTCGCCCCGGGCGCCACCCTGAGGGTGGAAGCCCCCCGCGGGTCCCACCACCCGGCGTCGGAGCTCACCGTGCGCAGCACCCGCTGGCACCAGTCGGTGCTGCTGGCCACGTTCGAGCAGATCGCCGACCGGAACGCCGCCGAGGCGGCCCGCGGCCTGGTGCTGCACGCGTCGATCCCCGCCGACGCCGCGCCGGACGACCCGGACGAGTACTACCACCACCAGCTGGTCGGACTGGACGTCCACGACGAGGCGGGCAACCACCTCGGCACGGTCTCCGGTCTGGTCCCCGGCGGTGCCCAGGACCTGCTGACCGTCCGCACCCCCGACGGCCGCGACGCCCTGGTGCCCTTCGTCAAGGCCCTGGTCCCCGAGGTCGACCTGGTCGGCCGCCGGGTCGTGGTCGCCGACCGGCCGGGCCTGGTCACCCCGCTCCCCGAGGACGCGTGAGGCGCCGGTGCGCCTCGACTACGTCACGATCTTCCCCGACTGGTTCAGCCCGCTGGGCCTCTCGCTGCCCGGCAAGGCCGTCGCCGCCGGCCTGGTCGAGATCGGCGTGCACGACCTGCGTCGGTGGACCCACGACCGGCACCGCACCGTCGACGACACGCCGTACGGCGGAGGCGCGGGCATGGTGATGAAGCCCGGGCCCTGGGGCGAGGCCCTCGACGAGCTGCTGGCCCCCGGCGGCAGCACCACCCTGGTGGTGCCGACCCCCTCGGGCGAGCCGTTCACCCAGGCCGTCGCCCGCGACCTGGCCACCCGCGACCACCTGGTCTTCGCCTGCGGGCGGTACGAGGGGATCGACCAACGGGTGGTCGACGAGGCGGCGACCCGTGCCGAGGTGCGCGAGGTCTCGATCGGCGACTACGTCCTCAACGGGGGCGAGGTCGCCGCGCTGGCCATCACCGAGGCCGTGGTCCGCCTGCTGCCCGGCTTCATGGGAAACCCCGCCTCGCTGGCCGAGGAGTCCCACGAGGACGGGCTCCTGGAGTACCCCGTCTACACCAAGCCCGCGACCTGGCGCGACCGCGAGGTGCCGCCGGTGCTGCTCGGCGGCAACCACGGGGCGATCGCCGCCTGGCGACGCGACCAGGCGCTGAGTCGTACGGCGCGCCGCCGGCCCGACCTGCTGCCCCCTGCCGCGGTGGCCACCGGCTGGGAGGTCCGCCCGGCCACCCGGGCGGACGCCGGAGAGCTGTTGACCCTGCAGCGGGCCTGCTGGGTGCAGGAGGCCCGGGCGATCGGCTCGGTCGAGCAGGTTCCCGCCCTGGGGGAGTCCCTCGCCGACGTGCAGGAGGACCTCACTCGCTGGCAGGTCGGCGTCGTGAGGGTCGCGGGGCGTCTCGTCGGTGCCGTCCGGGGCCGGCTCGAGGGCGACGTCTGGGAGATCGGTCGCCTGATGGTCGCTCCCGACCTGCAGGGACGTGGACACGGCCGGGCGCTGCTGGAGCACGTCATGGCGGTGGCGCCCGCCGAGGCCACGGCGTACCGCCTGGTCACCGGGGCCGCCAGCGCCGACAACCTGCGGATGTACCGGCGTGCCGGCTTCCGGCTGCGTCCGGACCTGCCTGCGCCGCCCGGCGCAGTGCTGCTGACCCGACCACGCCGGACCGCCACCCGAGAGTGATTTCTGCGCGCACCGGTCGCTGTGGCACACTTCGTTCTTGGCCCAGTCGGCCGAAGGGTCGCTCCGAGGAACGCGCGGAGGACCTGCGTCAGGCCCCTGCCACAGGGGGAGCCTCGCGCCGCCGGCCACCCGGACCGGGCCCTCATCTGAACACGCACCACCATCCGATTCCGCGGTTGACCTGTGGCACCTGCGAGGAGAGCACCATGACGAACCACCTCATCGCCGAGCTGGGCAACGCCGGCAAGCGCGACGACATCCCGGCCTTCCGCGCCGGCGACACCGTCAAGGTCCACGTGAAGGTCGTCGAGGGCAGCCGCTCGCGCGTCCAGATCTTCCAGGGCGTCGTGATCCGCATCCAGGGCTCCGGCATCGGCCGCACCTTCACGGTCCGCAAGGTCTCCTTCGGCGTCGGCGTCGAGCGGACCTTCCCGCTGCACTCCCCGATCTTCGACGAGATCGAGATCGTGACCCGCGGCGACGTCCGCCGCGCGAAGCTCTACTACCTGCGCAACCTGCGGGGCAAGGCCGCCAAGATCAAGGAGCGTCGGGAGTCCTGATCGGGCACGCGACCGACCACTCTCTCCCTACACTCTCGGCGTGACTACCGACGACCGCGACCTCGCTCCTGCCGACCCCGCCGAGGGCCCCGGCACCGGACGGGGTGCTCCGGGGAAGGCCCCGCGCGGCAAGCAGGGCAAGAAGAAGCACCTGCCGATCTGGCAGGAGACCATCCTGCTCCTCGGTGTTGCCCTCGTGCTCGCCGTGGTCATCAAGGCGCTGTTCGTCCAGGCGTTCTACATCCCGTCGGAGTCGATGGAGCCGGGTCTGGTCGAGAACGACCGGATCCTGGTGCAGAAGCCGTCGTACTGGTTCGGCGGCACCCCGCAGCGCGGCGACGTGGTGGTCTTCAAGGACCCCGGTGACTGGCTCGGCCCCGCCGAGGCCATGGGCCCGGACAGCGGCATCACCCAGGTGCTCGCCAAGATCGGGCTCTACCCGTCCGGCGGACACCTGGTCAAGCGGGTCATCGGTGTCGAGGGCGACGTCATCGAGTGCTGCGACGACCAGGGGCGGCTCAGCATCAACGGTGAGCCGATCACCGAGGACGCCTACGTCAAGAACGAGGCCAAGGTCGCCTGCCGTGGCCCGATGACCGGCAACTGCTCCTGGAGCGCCGGACCGGTCCCCAAGGGCCACGTCTTCGTGATGGGGGACAACCGGGCGCACTCCGCGGACTCCACCGTGCACATGTGCACCAAGAACGAGACCGACTGCGTGCCCGGCGAGGAGTTCGTGCCCGTCGACCTCATCACCGGCAAGGTCTTCGTCCTGCTCTGGCCGGCCGACCACTTCAGCTGGGTCTCGCGTCCCGACGCGTTCGCGGACGTGCCCGACCCCTCGTGAGCCGGGGACCGGCGTGAGCGTGCTGCCACGGGGGTCGACGGTCCGGCGTGACGCCGGGTTGTACGGCTACGAGCGAGCGCTGCGCCGGCACGGGATCGAGCCGATCGCCGGCGTCGACGAGGCGGGCCGCGGAGCCTGCGCGGGCCCCCTGGTCGCCGGCGCGGCGATCCTGCCGCCCGGCAAGGCCGGGATCGTGCCGGGACTGGCGGACTCCAAGCTGCTCACCGAGAAGGCCCGGGAGCGCTGCTACGACCAGGTGGTCCGTCGGGCGGTGGCCTGGTCCGTGGTGGTGGTCAGCCACGAGGAGTGCGACCGCCTCGGGATGCACGTGGCCAACGTGGAGGCCCTGCGCCGGGCGGTGGCGCTGCTCGACGTTCCGGCGGCGTACGTGCTCACCGACGGCTTCCCCGTCGACGGGCTCGGGGTGCCCGGGCTGGCGGTCTGGAAGGGGGACCGGGTGGCGGCCTGCATCTCGGCGGCGTCGGTGCTGGCCAAGGTGACCCGGGACCGGATCATGTGCGAGCTCGACCGCGACTGGCCCGCCTACGACTTCCGCACCCACAAGGGCTACATCACCGAGACGCACGCAGCCGCGCTGACCGAGCACGGCCCCTGCCCGGTGCACCGGATGCGGTTCGTGAACGTACGCCGCGCAGCGGGCCTCGAGCCGACCGGGTCAGAGCCGCTGGGGGAGCCCGAAGACGGTGCGGACCCCCTCGGAGTACAGGACGCTGGCCGGCTCACCCTCGGCGACCCCCGGTAGTCCTGCCGCCGCCACCGCCTGGTCCTCCAGCCCCAGCAGCCGCGCCCGGCGCAGCGGCCACGGGCCATGGGTGTTCGGCACCCACAGGCTGCGACCCAGCACGGCGGTGTGCAGGCCGAACCGGGCGGTCAGGAAGACCTCGAGGTCCGACGGCTCGATCGGAGCCCCCACCTCGACCCGCAGGTCGGTGCTGGTGGATCCCGGGGCCAGCCGCCGGCTGCGGTAGCGACGTTGCCCGCCCACGGCCTCGTAGCCCATCCGCGCCCAGCGGTAGGGCACCGCGAAGGTGAGCACCGCCCCGAGCACGACCGCGAGCCGCTGGGCGTCCAGGGACAGGAACACCACGCCGTGCCGGCCCCGGTCGTCGACGGAGTAGATCCGCACGTTGGTCTCCAGGAACGTCCCGAACCAGGGCACCCGACGCTGCCCGCCGAGCCCCGCGTCGACCATCCGGAAGGGGATCAGCCCGACCCAGCCGGCACCGTCGAACAGATCGGGGCGGACCCCGGGCGGCATCAGCGGCGCGAGCCGGTCAGGGTCGACCGGCCAGTGCACGAACGTGATGTCGCGCCACCACTGGTGCATGATCTGCCGGGTCGGCAGGTCGGGCCCCTGCTCGGCGAGGCGGGTCATCCGGTCGCTCCCGCCGCGCCCGCCGGCCGCCGCGGCAGGCCGAGATGACCCAGCACCGCCCGGGCGGTGCGGGCGCCGGAGACCAGCGCCCCCTGGATCGAGGCGGTGTCGCGGTGGTCGCCGGCGACGAAGAGCCCGTCGCCGAGGTCGACGTCGTGACGGGTCCGCAGCGGCGGCGGCTGGTCCGGCAGCGCGCGCGGCACGTCGTGGCGCAGCACCAGCTGCCAGCCGTCCACGTCCAGATCCGGGTACAGGTCGGCCAGGTGCCGGCGTACCGCGGGCTCGTCCGCGGGGCCGCGGAGCAGCTCGCTGGCCTGCACCAGGTGCCGGCCCGGCGGCGCGTACGTCGGCGCGGCGGCGGTGACCTCCACCGCGTTGACCACCGGCCCGGCGCGACGGCCGTCGACGCGCAGGAACGGCGAGCCCGGCGCGGAGCCAGCTGCGGCCGCGAACCACCAGGTGCGCAGCCCGTTCATCCGTGGCACCGGCAGCGAGGCGATGCCCGCGGCCGAGACCGGGTCGGTGGCGACCACGACCGCGCTCGCCTCCACCTCGCCGGCCGAGGTGGTCGCCCGGACCGCGCCGCTGCCACGGCGTACCGCGATCAGGCGGACGCCGAGCTGCGGGGCAGCATCCCCGGAGAGCCGGACCGCCAGCTGCTCCGGCATCGCCACCATGCCTCGGGCGGGCACCGCGGGGGTGGCCCGCACGAAGCTGCGCAGCAGCAACCGGACGTAGGCCGCCGAGGTCAGGGCCGGATCGGTGGCCAGCGTTCCGGTGAGGAAGGCCTCCAGCACCTCGCGACGCACCCGCCCGCGGACGCCGGCCCCGTCCAGCGAGGTGCCGAGCGCCGCGTCGGGCCGGTCCAGGAACCGGGGCACCGGACCCAGCGCCGGGGCCAGCCAGCGCGCGAGCCGGGCCAGCTCGCCGGGCCGGAGCAGGCCGCTGCGTACCGTCGCCGCGAGCGAACCGGGGTGCCGCACCGGGTCGGCGAGCGTGACGACATCGCTCGCCGTGCGCACCTCGACGCCGCGGCCGAAGACCTGCAGGTCGAGGGCGGCCAGGTCCAGGTGACGCCGGGCAGCGGGGTAGGCGGGGTTGAGCAGCTGGAAGCCCCGGTCGCAGCGGAACCCGTCGACGACGTCGGTGCGGACCCGACCGCCGACCCCGTCCGAGGCCTCGACCACGGCGACCTGGAGCCCGGCGTCGACCAGGGTGCGGGCGCACAGCAGACCGGCCAGTCCCGCGCCGGCCACCAGCACGTCCACCGAAGGCTCCATGTCATGACTGTCTCACCCGCCGCCAACGGGTACGGTTCGTCACCAGGACACGCGGTCGGTCGAGGAGATGCACGTGAGCGCAGAGGATCTCGAGAAGTACGAGACCGAGATGGAGCTGACGCTCTACCGCGAGTACCGCGACGTCGTCGGGATCTTCAAGTACGTCGTCGAGACCGACCGCCGGTTCTACCTGTGCAACCAGGTCGACGTGAAGGCGCGCACCGAGGCCGGCGACGTCTTCTTCGAGGTCTCGATGAGCGACGCCTGGGTGTGGGACATGTACCGCCCGGCCCGGTTCGCCAAGAACGTCAAGGTGCTCACCTTCAAGGACGTCAACGTCGAGGAACTCAACCCTTCGGACATAGATCCGCCCAAGCCCTAGTCCTTCCGGGCCATTCCGGCCTTCCGGCGGCTGGCGCCGACCTACCCTGAGTCCCGGCGGTGAGGGCCGCCTGGGAGCCGTGGACGAGGTGAGGGACCGATGGTCCTTGGAGGGAGACGCCGCCTGCCCGAGAGCGGGGCGGCCGCAGTCGAGTTCGCCCTGGTGGCGCCGCTCCTGCTGCTGCTCGTCTTCGGCGTCATCAGCTACGGCTACATGCTCAACTTCCGGCAGGGGGTGAGCCAGGCCGCCGCCGAGGGCGCCCGGGCCGCGGCCATCGCCCCGGCCACCGCCGACCGCACCGCGATCGCCTTCGCCAGCATCGAGGCCGTCATGGGGGTCGCCTGCAACACCGGCAACCTGCACTGCACCAGCGGCACCGCCCCGTCCTGCGTGACCTGCATCGCCGTCACCGTCAGCTACGACTACACCGCCGACCCCAGCAAGCCGGTCTTTCCGGGCATGGGCTTCGCGCTGCCCGACACGCTGACCTACACGGCCGTGGCCGGGGGGAGCTCGTGAGCGCAGGCGTCCGCCGACGACCGGCCGTGCGCCGCCGCGACGAGCGGGGAGCGATCGCCGCGATGACCGCGGTGATGCTCGTCGTCGTCCTCGCGATCGCGGCGTTCGCCGTCGACATCGGCATGCAGCGGGTGGTCCGCAGCGACATGCAGGCGGTGGCGGACGTGGTCGCCCTGGACGCGGCCCGCCTCATCGACGGTCGCACGGCCGGCGAGATCCGCGCGGGTGGTGGCGGCAAGCCCGCCCTGGCCACCGTGGTGGCCCAGAGCGTGTCGCGCAACAACACCACCCTCGGCGACATCGAGGGCGTGCAGGCCGAGCTCGTGTACGTCGACGTGGGCTCCCACGGTGCCCTGGTGCCGCGCCGTACCGCTGGTGGCGCCGTGCTGGCGGTCCCCAACGGCCAGAAGCCACAGGGGGTCTACGTCACCGCCGAGGGGATGGTGGACTTCGCCTTCGCCGCAGGATCGGGCACAGCCACCCGCAGCTCCCTGGCCAGGACCGCGCAGAACGCCTGCTTCCGCCTCGGGTCGTACGCCGCGGCGCTGGACAGCAGCAACTCCGCGATCCTCAGCACGCTGCTCGACGACGCGCTCGACGTGCGCGGGGTCGGGTACCAGGGCCTGGTCGACGCGCGGATCACCCTGGGCGACCTGGCCACCGAGCTCGGCGTCGGCTCGGTCGAGGGTCTGGCCGACCTGCGCTACCTCTCCCTGCGCGACCTCTACCTGGCCTCGGCCCGGGCGCTGCAGCGCAGCGGGGGCCAGGCCGCCGACGTCGCGGTCCTCAACACGCTGGCCGCCAGCGTGGACGGCAGCCTCCGGATCGCCTTCGCCGATGTCGTCGACGTCTCCTCGGCCGGTCCGGCGGCGTTGGACATCGCGATCAACCTGCTGGACCTGGTCGCCGGCTCGGCGCTGGTGGCGAACGGCGAGAGCTTCCTGGACCTCGGGGTGGTCTGGAACGTGCCCCAGGTCTCGCAGGGACCGGCCGACCTGACGCTGGTGCAGCGGGCGCAGCTGGCCTGCGGCCAGCCGGGCGCGGCCCGGGCGGCGACCGCGCAGCTGACGCTCAAGGCCTACCCCGAGCTCAACGTGCCGACCATCGCCGGCCTCTCCGGACCCAAGGTCACGATGGGGATGGAGGTGCGGCTCGCCGGCGCCGAGGGCACGCTGACCTCGATCACCTGCGGCACCGGGACGGCGGGAAACCCCGACGCGGTCGGTGTCCGGGTGACCCGGTCGCTGGTCTCGACGGTGAACTTCACCATCCCGGTCCGGCTCACCGGCGAGATCAAGGCCCGCGACGTCATCACCAACCCGTTGCTCTTCGGCCTGGTCGGGGTGATCGCCCCCAACGCGAAGGCGAACCGTCGACATCATCGTCGACCTGGGCTACACCACCACGACCTCGCCGAGCAGCACCGACGCGACCTACGCCGTCCCGCCGCACGACTACACCGACCCGGAGTCGGTGGGGGGCACCGCCGGGGTGGTCATCCCGCACTCCTCGCTGAACCCCCACCGGGTCACCGGCACCATCTCGTTCAACGGCCGCACGGTGAACCTGAACGGCCCGCTGGCCGGGGTGACCCTGCAGCCGATCTTCGACGACCTGATCAGCAAGAACGTGCTGAGCGCCGTGAACGGCTTCGTCGACAACATCAACGACCGGTTGACCGGGGTCGCCAAGCTGCTCGGCCTCCAGATCGCGGGCGCGGACCTGTTCGGGATCCACAAGCCGGTCTGCAACGACCCCCGCCTGGCCGGCTGACCGCTCGGACCACTCGGCGTCCACAGCCGAGCCGTTCGCGGTCCCTGTCCACAGGCCGCCCGCGGACCCCAGCGGGCGGCCCTCGGCGCGGGCAGGCTGCCGTGCAGGAGGTCAGCGATGACGACGACAGCAGCCAGCCGCCAGGCCCTCGGGGCGTACGGCGAGACCGTGGCCGAGCGGTACCTGGTGGAGGCCGGCATGGTCCTGCTCGAGCGCAACTGGCGCTGCGAGGAGGGGGAGATCGACCTGGTCCTGCGCCAGGGGCAGGTGCTGGTGGTCGCCGAGGTGAAGACCCGGCGTGACGACTCGTGCGGCACCCCGCACGAGGCGATCACCCCCGCGAAGCTGGACCGGTTGCGACGGCTCGCCTGGCGATGGGCCACGGACCGCTCGGTCAGCCCGCCGGAGACCAGGATCGACCTGGTCGCGGTGCTCCGACCGCCCCGAGGGCCCGCGGTGGTCGAACACGTGCCGGGGATCGGCTGATGCCGATCGCCACCACCAGGACCGTGTCGCTGCACGGCGCCCTGGGCCACCTCATCGACGTGCAGGCCGACGTCTCGCCCGGGCAGGTCGGCACCACGCTGGTCGGCCGACCGGACGCCTCGCTCAACGAGGCGCGAGACCGGTGCCGGATGGCGGTGGTGAACAGCAACCTCGACTGGCCCGCCACCAAGCGGATCACGATCCTGCTGTCCCCGGCTGACCTGCCCAAGCGGGGCACCCACTACGACCTGGCCATCGCCGTGGCGGTGCTCGCGGCCGACGGCCGGGTGCCGCACTCGTCGCTGGCGCGATCCGCCTTCGTCGGGGAGCTGACGTTGGCCGGGGGGCTGCGCTCGGTTCCGGGGGTGCTGCCGATGGTCCTGGCGGCAGCCGAGCGGGGTGTGCGGCGCGTCTTCGTCCCGGAGCCCCAGGTGCCGGAGGCGGCGATGGTTCCGGGCATGGAGGTGGTCGGGGTGCGGTCGTTGTGCCAGGTTGCCGCCGAGCTGCGTGGCGAGCCGATGCCCGAGTCCGCGCCGGTGGCCCCGATGTCGGGGAGCCGGCTGTTGGCCTGGCGCGGTGCCGACCGGCACGAGGAGGTCGACCTGGCCGATCTGCGCGGGATGGCGGACGCGCGATTCGCCCTCGAGGTCTCCGCCGCCGGGGGGCACCATCTGCTGCTCTCGGGGCCGAAGGGGTCGGGGAAGACCAGCATCGCCGAACGGCTCCCGACGATCCTGCCCGACCTCACCGCCGAGGAGTCGCTGGAGCTCACCGCGATCCACTCCCTGGCCGGGGCCCTGGAGCCCGGCGACGGGTTGCTCCGGCGACCGCCGTTCTCGGCGCCGCACCACGACGCCAGCAAGGCCAGCATCATCGGCGGCGGGACCGGCCAGGTGCGGCCGGGCGAGCTGAGCCGCGCCCACTGCGGCGTGCTGTTCCTCGACGAGTTCCCGCTGTTCCGCAGCGACGTCATCGAGGCGCTGCGCCAGCCGTTGGAGAGCGGTGAGGTGGTGGTGGCCCGGCGCGACGAGTCGGTGACCCTGCCGGCCCGGGGGACCGTGGTCCTGGCCTGCAACCCGTGCCCGTGCGGGGAGTACCACGCCCTGGCCCGTCACAACCGCTGCACCTGCAGCGAGGTCCGGCGCCGTGACTACCGCGCCCGGATCACCGGGCCGATCGCCGACCGGATCGACATCACCCGGCACGTGGAGCCACAGCGTCCGCACGCCGACCGGGACCGGTTCGCCTGTGACGAGCCGTCCGCGCTCGTCCGGGAGCGGGTGGAGCAGGCGCGGCGGCGCCAGTCAGCCCGGTACGCCGGCTGCCCGTGGCGGCTCAACGGCCACGCCCCGGGGCCGGTGCTCTCCGAGCGCTGGCCGCTGGGTGAGGAGGCCCGGCGGCTGCTCGACGACGCGCTCTACGCCGGTCGGCTCACCCGCCGCGGCGCCGTCCGCGTGCACCGGCTGGCCTGGACGCTGGCGGACCTGGCTGCACTGGAGGCTCCCGGGCTTCCGGAGGTGGATGCGGCCCTGCGGCTGCGCGGTGGGGACCCGTTGATGCTCGCCACGCTCGAGCGGAGGGTCGGGTGAGCGGCCTGGAGGCGGAGCGGCTGGCCCGGGTGGCGCTGAGCCGGGCCACCGAGCCCGGGGACACCACGATCGCCGCCCTGGTCGCCGAGCTGGGGGCGCCGGCCGTGGTCGCCGCACTCCGCGAGGAGCGTGACCTGCTCGGGGTGCTGGCCGACCTGGCTTCCCGGCTCGCCCGGGTGGAGCCCGAGCGGGAGCTCGAGCAGGCGCAGCGGCTCGGGGTCCGGTTCGTGGTGCCCGGCGACCGCGAGTGGCCCGCCCAGCTGGGCGACCTGGCGTGGGGCGAGCCGCTGCAGGGCCGCGGCGGGCCGCCGCTGGGCCTGTGGGTGCGTGGACCGGCGCGGCTGGACTCGCTGAGCGGCGCGGTGGCGGTGGTGGGGTCGCGCTCGGCCACGGCGTACGGCGGCGAGATGGCTCGCGAGGTGGGTGCGGTGGTGGCCCGTCAGGGTTCGTGCGTCGTCTCCGGGGCGGCGTTCGGGATCGACCAGGCGGCGCACCGGGGGGCGCTGGCGGTCTCCGGTCCCACGGTCGCCGTGCTCGCCTGCGGGCCGGACCGGGCCTACCCCGCCGCGCACCGGTCCCTGCTCGACGCGGTGGCCGCCGAGGGGGCGATCGTCTCCGAGCTGGCCCCGGGCTGTGCGCCCACCCGGCTGCGGTTCCTGTCCCGCAACCGGGTGATCGCCGCGCTGACCCGGGGCACGGTGGTGGTCGAGGCCGCGGTGCGCAGCGGCGCCCTCAACACCGCCAACTGGGCGAACCGGCTGAACCGCACGGTGCTCGGGGTGCCCGGGCCGGTCTCCAGCGCCCCGTCCCAGGGGGTGCACCAGCTGATCCGGTCCGGCCAGGCGATCCTGGTCAGCTCGGGGGAGGAGGTGCTCGAGGACCTGGGCCTGGTGGGCGACCACCTGCTGTCGACGCCCCGGGCGCCGGAGCGGCCTCGGGACCGGCTGACGCTGCGGCACCAACAGATCCTCGACGCCGTTCCCGTCTCCACCCCGGTGGCCGCCGACGCGATCGCGCGGACCGCGGGGATCAGGTTGACCGAGGCGCGATCGACGCTCGGCGGGTTGGAGCGCCGGGGCCTGGTGCAGTGCGAGGAGGGTCGCTGGCGGCTCGCCGGACAGGCTCACGAGTGAGGGTGCCCCGGCTTCCTAGACTGCACGGATGCCTCTCGCCGCGAGCCCGCGCCCCGGGGGCGAGGGGGCCGCGCCGGTGCAGCCGCCCCCCGAGCCGTCCGAGGCGCTGCCCGAGGAGTTCGCGCGGGTGCTCGCCGACTACGAACGGCACCTGACCTCCGAACGCGACCTCACCCCGCACACCGTGCGCGCCTACCTGTCCGACGTGGCGGGTCTGCTCGAGCACGCCCACCGGCTGGGTCGTCCGGACCTCACCGGACTCGAGCTGCGCGACCTGCGCAGCTGGCTCGCCCTGCAGCAGACCCGGGGTCGCTCCCGCAGCACGATCGCCCGCCGCGCGACCGCCGCACGGGTCTTCACCGCCTGGCTGGTGCGCAGCGGGCGCCTCGACGCCGACCCCGGGTCCAGTCTCGGCTCGCCCCGGACCTCCCGGCCGCTGCCGGCCGTGCTTCGCACCGACGAGGCCCGGGACCTCATCGCCGCCGCCACCGCCCTCGCCGACGACGGCAGCGCGGTCGGCCTGCGTGACGTGGCGATGCTGGAGCTGCTCTACGCGAGCGGGATCCGGGTCGGCGAGCTGGTCGGCCTCGACGTCGACGACGTGGACCGGGAGCGCAACGTGGTCCGGGTGCTGGGCAAGGGACGCAAGGAGCGCACCGTGCCGTTCGGCCGTCCGGCGGCCCGGGCGCTCGACCTCTGGCTGCGTCAGGGCCGTCCGCGGCTGGTCGTCGACGACTCGGGTGCCGCCCTGTTCCTCGGGGTCCGGGGCGGGCGGATCGACCAGCGGGCGGTCCGCACCCTGGTCCATCGCAGGATCGCCGACGTGCCCGGCGCCCCGGACATCGGGCCGCACGGGCTGCGGCACAGTGCCGCCACCCACCTGCTGGAGGGCGGGGCAGACCTCCGCTCGGTGCAGGAGCTGCTCGGCCACGCCTCGCTGTCCACCACGCAGCTCTACACCCACGTCACCACCGACCGGTTGCGACGGGCCTACCAGCAGGCCCATCCGCGAGCCTGAACGGCTCGGCCCGCCACAGCGGCAGCAGCCGGACCGGCCCCAGCCCGACCAGCAGCAGCGGGTCGAAGTAGGTGGAGTCGTCGCGCCATCCCCAGTGCAGGCAGCTGCGCGGGAAGCAGTGCGACCCGCGGGGGACCAGATGGCCGATCACGTCACCGGTCCGCACCCGGGTGCCGACGGCGAGGCTGCCGACGACGGGCTGGTAGGTGGTCCGGGTCGGACCATGACCGACCACGACCACCGCGCGGCCGGCGACCTGCCCGGAGAAACGCACCCGGCCCGGCAGCGCGGTGCGGACCGGCTGGCCGGGGCGTCCGAGCAGGTCCACCCCGCGGTGTCCGGGGCCGTACGGCGTGTCCGGGGCGTCGAACCGGGCGACCACCGCCGGCCGGGGGTGCAGTGGCCAGCCACCCACCGGCGCCGGGTCCCGGGCAGGGGTGGGGCCGGCCCCGGTCGCGGCGGGAGCGACCACGATCAGCCAGCACACGGCCAGCAGGGCCAGCAGGGGCAGCAGGGGCAGCCGGCGCGGCAGGGGCGGCGTGGTCCTGCGGATGGTCTGCAGCGGCGTCATGACCCCTACGCTGCCCGACCTGCGGGGCGTTCGGATTCGCAGCCGCGGTCGGCTGTGGACTACGCTGGACGCTGCAACACGTGTGGACACCTTCGGGTGTTCACGTGGGTTGACTTCGCACGTCCGCAGACCGCGACGGTGCCGCTCCGGCACCGATCACCCGTGGGCGACGATCCTCAGTCCCATCCGGAGTTCTCGCAGTCGGAGTCTCCTCGGGGTCGGATCGCGCGCAGGCGTCAGGACGGCCGGCACCCGCCGGCCGTGGCAACTGGAAACCGACCGGACCCTGTACCGGTGCGTCCTGTTCCAAGGGCGCACGCACGGTGCCGGGTCCAGCACAGGAGAAGAACCGAATGGCAGTCGTCACCATGCGCCAGCTCCTCGAGAGCGGCGTCCACTTCGGGCACCAGACCCGGCGCTGGAACCCGAAGATGAAGCGCTTCATCATGACCGAGCGCAACGGCATCTACATCATCGACCTGCAGCAGTCGCTGGCCTACATCGACCGCTCGTACGCCTTCATCAAGGAGACCGTCGCCAAGGGCGGCACCGTGATGTTCGTGGGCACCAAGAAGCAGGCCCAGGAGGCGATCGCCGAGCAGGCGACCCGCGTCGGGATGCCCTACGTCAACCAGCGCTGGCTGGGCGGCATGCTCACCAACTTCCAGACCGTGCACCAGCGGATCAACCGCCTCAAGGAGCTCGACGACATCGACTTCGACAACGTCGCGGGGTCGGGTCGCACCAAGAAGGAGCTCCTCCAGATGCGTCGCGAGCGCGACAAGCTGGAGAAGACCCTGGGCGGCATCCGCGAGATGGGCCGCACCCCGGCCGCCGTCTGGATCGTGGACACCAAGAAGGAGCACCTGGCGGTCGAGGAGGCCCGCAAGCTGCGGATCCCGATCATCGGCATCCTCGACACCAACTGCGACCCCGACGAGGTCGACTTCCCGATCCCCGGCAACGACGACGCGATCCGCGCCGTCGGCCTGCTGACCCGGGTCGTCGCCGACGCCGTCGCCGAGGGCCTCATCGCCCGCTCCGGTGGCAAGGCCGCCGAGGGCGCTGACGCCACCGCCAACGAGCCGCTCGCCGAGTGGGAGCGCGAGCTTCTCGGCGGCGAGGCCGACAAGGTGGCCGTCGAGGCCACCGGCGGCGACGCCAGCAGCGAGGCGACCCCGGCCACCGAGGCCACCGGCGCCTCCTCCGAGGGTGCCGCCTCCGCCGAGGCCGCCGACGCCGCCACCGAGGCGCCCACCGAGGCCGCCACCGAGGCGCCGACCGAGGCTGCTGCCGAGGCGCCGACCGAGTCCGCTGACGCCGCGACCGAGGCCGAGCCGGCCACCGACGCGGCCCAGGCCTGAGTCACCCCGGGCCCGGTCGCCGCGGATCTCCGCGGTGGCCGGGCTTCCGGCCGTCGTACCGACCACTGATTCCACGAGGGAACACACATGGCTAACTTCTCTGCCGCCGACGTCAAGAAGCTCCGTGAGCTGACCGGTGCCGGCATGATGGACTGCAAGAAGGCGCTCGACGAGGCCGAGGGCGACTTCGACAAGGCTGTCGAGCTGCTCCGCGTCAAGGGCGCCGCCAAGGCCGCCAAGCGTGGTGCCGAGCGCGAGGCCTCCGCGGGCCTGGTCGCCACCTCCGGCGGCTCGCTGGTCGAGCTCAAGTGCGAGACCGACTTCGTGGCGAAGGGCGACGACTTCGTCGCCGTCGCCCAGCGGATCGCCGACGCCGCCGACGCCGCGCAGGCCGGCGACGTCGAGGCGCTCAAGGCGGTCAGCCTCGCCGACAAGACCGTCGGAGAGGTGGTCGAGGACCTCGCGATCACCATCGGCGAGAAGATCGAGCTCGGCCGCGTGGCCTGGTTCGACGGTCCGGTCGTGGCGTACATGCACAAGCGGGCCGCCGACCTGCCGCCCGCGGTGGGCGTGCTGGTCTCCTACGACGGCGACGAGGAGGCGGCCAAGGGCGCAGCGATGCAGATCGCGGCGATGCGGCCGACGTACCTGTCCCGCGACGAGGTCCCCGCCGAGGTCGTCGAGCACGAGCGCGACATCGCCGAGAAGACCTCCCGCGAGGAGGGCAAGCCCGAGCAGGCGATCGCCAAGATCACCGAGGGACGGCTGAACGGCTTCTTCAAGGACGTCGTGCTCCTCGAGCAGCCCTCGGTCACCGAGAACAAGAAGTCCGTCAAGGCGGTCCTCGACGGGGCCGGCACCACCCTGAAGCGCTTCGCGCGCTTCGAGGTGGGTGCCTGAGGGAACCCCCAGCCACCGGGCCCCGATCGGCCCTCATCGGCTAGGTTGTCGTCGACGACACCCCGGAGGCCGGCTCGCTCGATCCCGTGATGAGATCAGGCGGCCGGCCTCCGGCACGTTTCCCCCCGCGACGCACGAAGGGATCCCGCATGACCGGATACAAGCGAGTCCTGCTGAAGCTCTCCGGCGAGGTCTTCGGGGGTGGCAAGGTCGGCGTCGATCCCGACGTCGTCGGGGCGATCGCGCAGGAGATCGCGGCCGTCTCCGAGGCCGGCGTCCAGATCGCCGTGGTGACCGGCGGCGGCAACTTCTTTCGCGGCGCCGAGCTTCAGCAGCGCGGGATGGACCGGGTCCGGGCCGACTACATGGGCATGCTCGGCATCGTGATGAACTGCCTGGCCCTCCAGGACTTCCTGGAGAAGCTCGGTGTCGAGACCCGGGTGCAGACGGCGATCACCATGGGCCAGGTCGCCGAGCCGTACGTGCCGCGGCGCGCCATCCGGCACATGGAGAAGGGCCGGGTCGTGATCTTCGGCGCCGGGATGGGGATGCCGTTCTTCTCCACCGACACCGTCGCGGTGCAGCGCGCCCTGGAGAGCCGGTGCGACGTCGTGCTGGTCGCCAAGAGCGGCGTGGACGGTGTCTACTCCGCCGACCCCAAGCACGACCCGACGGCCACCAAGTTCGACGAGCTGAGCTACGACGAGGCGATGTCGCGCGGGCTGCGGATCATGGACCAGACCGCCTTCGCCCTGTGCGGGGAGAACAAGCTGCCGATGATCGTGTTCGGCATGGAACCCGAGGGCAACATCCTGCGGGTCGTGCAGGGTGAGAAGATCGGAACCCTGGTCAGCGCCGGCTGAGCAGCCGCCGCGACCGTCCAGCCACTGAAGCGAAGGGCATCTCGTGATCAACGACATCCTCAACGAGGCCGACAAGAAGATGGAGAAGTCGGTCGAGTCGACGCGCGAGGAGTTCGCGACGATCCGGGCCGGCCGGGCCAACCCGAGCATGTTCGCGAAGATCACCGTCGACTACTACGGCACCCAGACGCCGCTGCAGCAGCTGGCCTCCTTCACGGCCCCCGAGGCGCGGGTGATCCTCGTGGCGCCGTACGACATCGGCGCCATGGCCAACGTGGAGCGTGCCATCCGCGACTCCGACCTGGGCGTGAACCCGGCCAACGACGGGAAGGTGCTGCGCTGCGTCTTCCCCGAGCTGACCGAGGAGCGTCGCAAGGAGTACATCAAGCTCGCCAAGAGCAAGGCCGAGGACGGCCGGGTGGCCGTGCGCAACCTGCGACGCACCGCCAAGCAGGGGCTGGAGAAGCTCGAGAAGGACGGCGAGGCCGGCAAGGACGACGTCGCCGGGGCCGAGAAGCGTCTGGACGGCATCACCAAGAAGCACACCGATGCCATCGACGAGATGCTCAAGAACAAGGAAGCCGAGCTGCTCGAGGTCTGAGCGACCTCGCCCGCCACCCTTCCTGATGACCGATCCCATCCCCGCGCCGGAGCCGACCGCGCCGCAGAAGGACCACGGCCGCGCCGGTCGCGACCTCCGGGCCGCGGTGACCTCCGCCGTCGTCCTCATCGCCGCGATCATCGGCTCGCTGCTGCTGTGGAAGCCGGCGTTCATGCTCATCGTGGCCGCCGCGGTGGTCGTCGCGGTCTGGGAGCTGCACCGCGGCTTCCAGGCCAAGGGCATCGACCTGCCCGAGCAGCCGCTGATGCTCGGCGGCGTGGTGATGGTGGTGGTCGCCTACGTGTGGGGGGCGCCCGCCCTGGTCACCGCCACCGCGGTGACCGCGCTGGTGCTGATGCTGTGGCTGCTGCGGCGGGGGATCGACGGCTACGTCCGCAATGCGACCGCCTCGGTGTTCACCGTGGTCTACGTGCCGTTCCTGGGCTCCTTCGTCGCGCTGCTGCTCGCCGAGGGGGGTCTCGGCGGCGGGGGGCTGGACAACGACGGTGTGAAGGGGATCCTGGTCTTCATCGGCGTCACCATCGCCTCCGACATCGGGGGGTACGCCGCCGGCGTGCTGTTCGGCCGGCACCCGATGGCGCCGGTGATCTCGCCGAAGAAGTCCTGGGAGGGCTTCGCCGGGTCGCTGCTGTTCACCCTGGCCGCCGGGTACGCGCTGGTGGTCCACCTGCTCGACGGGCGCTGGTGGGTGGGGCTGTTGCTGGGTGTGATCGCGGTGGTGATGGCGACGCTGGGCGACCTCGTCGAGTCGGTGGTCAAGCGCGACCTGGGCATCAAGGACATGAGCCAGGTGATCCCCGGCCACGGCGGCCTGATGGACCGGCTCGACTCGCTGCTGGCCACCATCGCCCCGATCTGGCTGGTGCTGCACTACCTGGTGTTCCGATGACACTCACGCCGCCTCCGGCCGCGCCCGAACGCGCCCGGCACCCCGCAGCCGTCTCGATCGCCGGGTTCTTCACCGGTCTCGCCGCGGTGGTGCTGGTGCCCGGGGGGTACGCCGCGCTGCTGAGCGCCCTGTTCGACCAGGACACCGCCGAGGAGCTGTTCGGGTTCGTGCTGGTCGCCCTCGCCGTCCCGCTGGCGCTGCTGGTCTCGCCGCGGACCCGACGGTTCGGGCGGTACATGCTGCTCGGCATCGTCAGCACCGCCGTGGTGGTGGTCGGCGTGGCTGCCGCGGTGCTGTGGTACATGGTCCGGACCTGAACGATTCGGCGCGAGCCCCGTCTCGGGGGATGATCGTCCTCTGATGTCCGAGAATCCCGACCGCCCCGCCCGCTCGCTCCCCCTCGTCTTCGACGAGCCCCGCGGCCGCCGCAAGCCGCCGCGGCACCTCGCCGACCTCACCGCCGCCGAGCGCACCACGCTGCTGACCGAGCAGGGGCTGCCCGGCTTCCGCGCCCGCCAGCTCTCCACCCACTACTTCGCCCGGCTGGTCGACGACCCGGCGCAGATGACCGACCTGCCGGCCCAGCAGCGCGAGGAGCTCGTCGGCGCGCTGCTGCCCACCCTGATGACCCCGCTGCGGACCCTCGAGGCCGACCGGGGCACCACCCGCAAGACGCTGTGGAAGCTGTTCGACGGCGCGCTGGTCGAGTCGGTGCTGATGCGCTACCCCGACCGGACCACCATCTGCGTCTCCAGCCAGGCCGGCTGCGGGATGGCCTGCCCGTTCTGCGCCACCGGCCAGGGCGGTCTGCAGCGGAACATGTCGACCGCGGAGATCGTCGAGCAGGTCGTCGCCGGTGCCCGGTCGATGGCCCGCGGCGAGGTCCCCGGCGGCCCCGGCCGGGTCTCGAACGTGGTCTTCATGGGGATGGGCGAGCCGCTGGCCAACTACAAGGCCGTCATCGGCGCCGTACGCCGTCTCACCGAGCCGACCCCGGACGGGCTCGGGATGTCGGCGCGCGGGATCACCGTCTCCACCGTCGGGCTGGTGCCGCGGATCCGCCAGCTCACCACCGAGGGCATCCCGGTGACCCTGGCGCTGAGCCTGCACGCCCCCGACGACGAGCTGCGCAACGAGCTGGTCCCGGTGAACACCCGGTTCTCGGTCGCCGAGACCGTCGAGTCCGCCTGGGAGTACGCCCGGATCACCAAGCGCCGGGTGTCCATCGAGTACGCGATGATGCGCGACATCAACGACCAGGCCTGGCGGGCCGACCTGCTCGGCGACGTGCTCAACTCCTACGGCGACTGGGGCTGGGTGCACGTCAACCTGATCCCGCTGAACCCGACCCCCGGCTCCCGGTGGACCGCCTCGGACCCCGCCGACGAGCGCGAGTTCGTCCGGCGGCTGGAGGCCAAGGGGATCCCCACCACCGTCCGGGACACCCGCGGCAGCGACATCGACGGCGCCTGCGGTCAGCTGGCCGCGACCGAGTGAGCCCGGCCCCGCCCGGCCCCGCCGCGCCGCGACCCGACCACGGGGTGAACCGGACAGGTGGCAACGGCTACCGTGGCCCTCGCCACCGCTCCGCGGCGGCCGTCGCGCAACCACCAGCAGATGGGACGCCCATGACCGCAGAGGCCACGGCCACCACCGGGCTGTCGCCGGAGCGGGTCGCGCACGCCACCGACCTGGTGGACCTCATCGCGACCGCCTTCTCGGCCCAGGTCGTCGGCCAGGAGCAGCTGCGCCGCACCCTGCTCGTCTCGCTGCTGGCCGAGGGGCACGTGCTGCTGGAGAGCGTGCCGGGTCTCGCGAAGACCCTGGCCGCCGCGACGCTCGCCCGCGCGGTGCGCGCCGACTTCTCCCGGATCCAGTGCACCCCGGACCTGCTGCCCAGCGACATCGTCGGCACCCAGGTCTACGACCCGCGCCGGCACGAGTTCGAGACCCAGCTCGGTCCGGTGCACGCCAACTTCGTGCTCGTCGACGAGATCAACCGCGCCAGCGCCAAGACCCAGTCCGCGATGCTGGAGGCGATGCAGGAGCGGCAGACCTCGATCGCCGGCGAGGTGCACCCGCTGCCCTCGCCGTTCCTGGTGCTGGCCACCCAGAACCCCATCGACGAGGAGGGCACCTACGTGCTGCCCCACGCGCAGATGGACCGGTTCCTGCTCAAGGAGATCGTCGCCTACCCCCGGGCCGCGGACGAGGTCAGCGTCCTGGACCGGATCGACGACGGCCGGCTCGGGCGCGGGGCGCCGGTTCCGGAGCCCGTGGTCGGCCCGGCCGAGGTGGCCGAGCTGCACGCCGTGGTGGGGCAGATCTACGTCGACGCCTCGATCAAGCGCTACATCGTGGAGCTCGTGCAGGCGACCCGGGAGACCCCGCGGGTGCTCGGCCCCGAGCTCGGTGGCTACGTGGAGGTCGGCGCCAGCCCCCGGGGCTCGATCGCGCTCTTCCAGGTGGCCCGGGCGCTCGCCGTCATCGAGGGTCGCGACCACGTCATCCCCGAGGACGTCCGGGAGATGCGGCACAGCGTGCTGCGGCACCGGATCCACCTCAACTTCGAGGCGCTGGCCGACGGCATCCGCCCGGAGACGGTCGTCGACGCGGTCTTCGCCGCCGTCCCCAGCCCCTGACCGGGCGGCCCGCGACCATGGCCGAGCACCACCTCAACCGGGTCCGCAGCCGGCTGCGGATCCACGCGCACCGCAAGGTCCGCGGTCTGCTGGACGGCGAGTACAGCTCCCTGCAGCCCGGCCGCAGCACCGAGTTCAACGACCTGCGCGAGTACGTCCGGGGCGACGACGTCAAGGACCTGGACTGGAAGGCCTCCGCCCGCACCCGGACCCTGCTGGTCCGGCGGTACGCCGCGATCCGCAAGCTGACCGTGCTGCTGGTCGTCGGCACCGGACGCAGCATGGCCGCGCTGAACGACATCGACGTCCCGAAGCGGGACCTGGCCGTCACCGTGGCCGGGGTGGTCGGCCACCTCGCGGTCAAGCACGGGGACCTGGTCGCGCTGATCCACGGGGACGGTGAGTCGCAGCACCAGCTGCCGCCCCGAGGTGGCGAGGTGCACCTCGAGCGCTGTCTGGCCGCCGTGCACGACCGGACCACGCCGAGGGCCGGTCCGACCGACCTGACCACCCTGTTGCGGTACGTCGCGCGGACCGTGCGGCGCCGCACCGTCGCGCTCGTCGTCTGCGACGAGGTGATGCTCGACGACGAGGCCGTCGCGGCGCTGCGCCGCCTGCACGTCCAGCACGAGGTGCTGCTGGTGACCATCGGCGACCTCGACCCCGGGGTCGAGCCGGCGCGGCTGTCCGGGCGGACCCTGCGCGATGTCGACACCCTCGATCCGGTCCCGGTGTGGGCGCTGGGTGACACGCTGCTGGCCGCCGAGTACGCCGACCGGGCGAGTGCCGACGCCGAGGCGCTGCGGCGGCAGCTGGACGGGCTGGGCATCGTGCACCAGCACGTGCACGACCACCCCTCGGCGGTGACCGCGGTGCTGCGGCTGCTGGAGAGGCATCGGCGTGCCGGCCGCCGGTGAGCCGACGGGGGCAGTGACGGCGGCAGCGGCAGCGATCCGGGAGCTGGCCGGTCCCGTCGACTACGCCGCCATCTGGACGCTGGTGGCGCTCGGGCTCGTGGCCGCCGTGCTGGTGTGGAACCTCGGGGTGCTGTGGTGGGGGCGGCCCCGGCGCGTCCCGGCCCCGCCACCCGCGGCGGCCGCCCCCGATCCGGTGTCGGTGCGCGAGGAGCACCTGGCCGAGCTCGACCGGATCGAGGCCGGGGTCCGCGCCGGCCGGCTCGAGCTGCGTCCGGCGTACCAGCAGCTGAGCGCCGCCACCCGCTCCTACGTCCACGAGACCACCGACGTCCCGGCCCGGCACCTGGCGCTGGCCGATCTGCGGGCGGCGGGGCTGGCCGAGGTCGCCGCGGCGGTCGCGGTGATGTACCCGCCCGAGTTCGCTCCCGGCCGGGAAGCCGACGCAGCCGGTCCGGACGAGCGGTTCGCCGAGGCGCTGCGCCGCGCCCGCGAGGTGGTGGGCACCTCGTGGACCTGATCCCTGGCCTGGTCCCCGGGCTGCGCTGGCCGCTGCTCGGCCTGCTCGCCACCGCCGTCGTGATCGGACTGCTGGTGTGGTGGAGCCGTCGCCCGGTGGCCGAGGCGCACGACGACCAGGTCCTGGTGGCCCGCTCGGACCGGTGGCGCACGTTGCCCCGGTTCCGGGCGCTGCGCCGGCGGCGGCTGTGGCGCACCGGGGTGCAGACGACGGCGCTGCTGGTCCTGGTCGGCGGGTGCCTGCTGCTGCTGGCCCGGCCCGCGGACGTTCGCGCCGACGACACCCGGCCGAACCGCGACGTCATCCTCTGCCTGGACGCCTCGAAGTCGATGGACCCCTACAACCTGGGCATCCTCCAGGCGGTACGCCGGCTGGTCGGCGAGCTCCCCGGCGACCGGGTCGGCCTGACCCTCTTCAACGGCGCCACCGTGGTGAAGTTCCCGCTCACCGACGACCGCGCGTACGTCGACGCCGAGCTGGCCCGGGCCGAGGACGCGTTCGCGAAGGGCAGTGACTTCTACACCCGGGCCACCCTGGACATCCGGGCCTCCCAGCTCGGCGACGCGCTCGTCGGCTGTGCCCGCGGGTTCGACCTGCTCGACCAGGACCGTGGCCGGGTGATCCTGGTCGCCTCGGACAACCAGCCGATCGGACCGCCGGTGCACACCCTCGCCGAGGCGGCCGACGCGGCGCTGGAACGGGACGTGGTGGTCCACGGGCTGGCGGTGCCGGCGCTCGCCGAGCGCCCCCGGGCCGAGCTCGAGCTGCGCACCGCCCTGGAACGCACCGGCGGCAGCCTGGCCGCGCTGGACGACGAGGACTCGGTGCCCGAGGTGGTGACCCGGATCGACCGGCTGGAACGCCGTCGGATCGAGGAGCCGCCGCGTGAGGTGCTGGAAGAGGCCCCCGGGACCGGCGCCGCCCTGGCCGGTGCGGGACTCCTGGGTCTGCTCGCCCTCGGGCTGGGGAGGCGACCATGAACCTCACGCCGGTGAGCTGGGACCCGCTGGTGGCGCCCGGGATGGGCGCTGGGCCTGGGTGCGCTGCTGGTCGCCGGGCTGCTGGTCGCCGCGGTACGCCGCCGCGACGGCCGTGGCCCGCTGCTGGGCCGCGCGCTGATGGTCGTGCTGCTGGTGGGGATCCTGCTCGGCCCCGGTCTCGGCGCGGTGGCCGTGCAGGCCGCCCGCCCCGCGGAGCTCCAGGTGCTCGCCGTGGTCGACCGGACCGTGAGCATGTCCGCGCTGGACGGGCCGGCCGGCAGCCCCCGGCTGGAGCTCGCCCGCACGGACCTGGAGACGATCGTGCTCCGCCATCCTGGCGCCCGCTTCGCACTGCTGGAGTGGGGCTCGCTGGCCTCGTTGGTGGTGCCGTTCACCAGCGACCGGGACGCCTACCTGCGCTCCCTGGCGCTGGTCGAGCGGGAGAAGCCGACCGAGGGCATCGGCTCGCGGCTGGACCGGCCGATCAAGAAGATGACCTCGGTGCTGGAAGCGGCCACCGAGCAGTACCCGGACCGGCACACGGTGGTCCTCTTCCTCAGCGACGGCGAGAACACCCAGCCCGGGACGCAGGCGTCGTACGCGCCGCTCAGCGACCTGGTCGACGCCGGTGTGGTGGTCGGCTACGGCACCGCGACGGGTGGCCGGATGCTGCTCCAGCCGGACCGTCCGGGCATCTTCGTTCCCGGGGACGCCAGCGGGACGCCGGCGGTCTCGACGGTGGACGAGGACAACCTGCGCCAGGTGGCCGACGAGCTCGGCATCGCCTTCGTCGACCGGGGCAGCAACGGCCCCACCGACGGCAGCGTCGCGGACGTCGACCGGGCGCTCTCCCCACCGGTCGACCTGGTGCTGGGCTCGGCCACCGTCGCCCACGAGGTCACCTGGCTGCTGGCGCTGCTGCTGCTCCTGGTCGCGCTGCTCGAGCTGCGACGGGCGTGGCGGTCCTGGCACGAGGCCAGACGCGCCGCAGGCGCGCGCCCGCGCAGCACCGGAGGTCCTCGATGACCGCGACGACCCCGACGCCCCCGGTGACGCGGATCCGGCCCGACCGGAGCCGCCGCCGCAACCGCCTGCTGCTGGCTGGCCTGCTGCCCTCCCTGGTCGCGCTGCTGGTGGCCGGCAGCCTGCTGCTCACCCTGCACCGCAACGACACCGGACTGGTGGCGTACGGCGGCGGCGAGTTCGACCAGGCCCGGACCTCGTTCGCGGCGAACCGCTGGTTCGGCCAGGTCGAGCCGTGGGTGGCGCCGTTCAACGAGGGTGACGCGCACTTCTTCCTCGGCGAGTACGAGTCCGCGGTGCAGGACTTCCAGTCGGCGCTGCTGGTGGTGCCGCTGGAGTACGAGTGCCGGGTCCGGCTGAACATCGCGCTGGCTCGGGAGCGGATCGGCGACGCGGCACCGGACCCGGCCTCGGCCCGAGCCGAGCGCGCCTGGCGCGACGCCCGGGACGCCCTGGCGGCCGGTGACTGCACCACGACCACGGACCTGGTGGAGGACCCGGAGGAGGTGGCGGACGCCGAGCGGATCGACTCCGCGGAGCTCGATCCCGACAACCCCGCCGATCCCGACGACCCTGACGACCTCGGCGACCTCGACAGTGTCGACCTCGACGGCACCGACCCGGGGGGCTTCGACGCCGAGACCGATCGAGCAGCGGCGCGGGATCGGCGCTCCGGATGGCTCGGGCTGCTCGACGACCTCGTCGACCCGCTCGGCGGGAACGCTGCGGAGGAGACGCTCGTCGACCGGGCGGTCGAGACCGACGAGCGGCTGGCCGAGAAGCTCGAGGCCGCCCTGGAACGCCGGGACCGTCAGGACACCGGTCGGCTCACCGCGAAGGAGCGCCGGGAGCTCGAGCAGCTGGCGAAGGCGAACCAGCGGGCCCAGGAGACCGAGGCGAAGGACCCGCCGCGCTCGGACGCGGAGGACTACGACGATCGTCCCGACTACCGGTGGTGAGCCTCACCGGTCGGTGATCGACGTCGCGGCCTCGACGACGAGTGCCGCGGCGTCGGCGACGCCGTCGACGAGGTGCACGTGGGCCTCCATCGGCCGCCCGCGGGCCAGCGCCCGGAGCAGCGGCCACGCCGGCAGCGTCTGGGTCCAGTAGGTCACCCCGACCAGCACCATCGGCGCCACCGACGACTCGTCGGCGTAGTAGTTCTCGCAGGCGTCCTGGAAGATCTCCTGCACCGTGCCGCCGGCGCCGGGCAGGAACACGATGCCGGCGTCGCAGACCTCGAGCAGCACCGCCTCCCGGGTCGCGTTGCCGAAGTACTTGGCGATCGCGGTGGCGAACACGTTCGGCGGCTCGTGCCCGTAGTGCCAGGTGGGGATGCCGAGGTTCTCCCGGACCCGCGGGGTCCGCTCCAACAGCTCCAGGGCCGGCGCCGCCCACGCCTGCACCGAGGGGCGGAAGGTCGGGTGCTGGGCGAGGCGCTCCACGGCCCCGTCCAGCGTCGCCGGCGGGTGATCGGCGAGCGCGGCACCCAGGTTGGCCGCCTCCATCGCTCCCGGTCCGCCGCCGGTCGCGACGGTCAGCCGGGCGCCCAGCGACCGGCCCAGCCGGGCTGCGTCGGCGTACCCCGCCTCACCGCGGCGTGCGGCGTGCCCGCCCATCACCCCGGCCACCGTGCGACCCCGGATCCAGGCGGCCAGCGCCTCGTCGACGGCATGGTCGTGCAGCGCCCGGGCCAGGGCGTCGTCGGTGTCGGGTGCCTGCCGGGCCCAGGCGTAGGCACGGGCATCGAGCGACTCGGCGTAAGCGGCGGTGTCGAAGAGCTCGGCCGGGGTGTAGAGGCTGCTGCGGTGCACGTCGACCGGCACGTCGCGGATGCCCGGCAGCACCAGGGCGCCGCGCGCGGTGAGCCGCTCCCGGTCCCCGGGCGCCAGGTCGCAGCCGAGGAACGCCGCGCCCGCGACCCGGCAGTCGTCGAGCTCGCCGGAGCGGGCGGTCAGGTCCACCGAGCGCACCCGCCAGCCGGACATGCTGGCGGCCCCGGCGGCCAGCCGAGCGTCGAGCTCGGCCAGGTCGTCGATCTCGACGACGCGCCCCCGGGTGTGCTTCACGCAGCGAACCTAACCGGTCTCCGGTCGGGTGCACCGGCTCAGAACGCCTGGGCGAGCAGGTCGCCGTACAGGGCGTGCTCGTCGACCTCGAGCCCCCGACTGCGGAACCAGCCGCAGATGTTGGCGCAGTCGCGCAGCAGGAAGTCCATCCCGGCCGGGTTGCCGACCAGGTCGACCACCTGCGGCAGGTCGATGATCACCACGCGGTCGCCGGCGGCGAGCACGTTGTACGCCGACAGGTCACCGTGCACCAGCCCGTCGGCGGCCAGGTCGGCCAGCGCGGTGCGCAGCTGCTCGAAGTACGACGCCAGCAGCGCCGGCCGGGGCCGGGTCTGGGCCAACCGCGGCGCGGTCTCCCCGTCGACGGTGATCCACTCCATCAGCAGCTCGGTGCCGTCCAGCTGCACCGGGTACGGCACCGGCAGGCCCCGCTGCCAGAGCCGGACCAGCGCGGTCCACTCGGCGTACGCCCACTGGCCGGCGGCGACGGCCCGGCCGTGGGCGCTGCGCCGTGCCAGGGCCCGGGTGTCGCGGGTGTTCCGGGTCCGACGGCCCTCGGTGTAGGCGCTGGAGCGGTGGAAGGTGCGGTGCTCCTCACCCCGGTACCGCTTGGCCGCCATCACCACCTGGCTGCCGGGCTCGGCCTCCGGAGCATGCGGGTCGGCCCGCTCGAGGAGGAAGACGTCGGCCTCCTTGCCGGTCTTGAGGATGCCCAGGTCCGTGTCGATCGCCCCGCGCGAGGTCACCACCCAGTCGGGGCGTGGTTCGGGGCCGCGACACCCGGCCTCCACCTCGAACCAGGTGGACCAGCGTCGGCCGGTGTCCTCGTCGAGGTCGTCGTAGGGGGTGAAGTCGACCACGAAGGCCGGGTCGATCCCGGCCAGTCGGTCGGACGGGAGGTCGGGCAGGAGGTCAGGGGTGTGCGGGTGCTGCGAACGGATGTCCCTGGATGCGGGGCTGGTCATGGGTGTCGGTGCTCCGGGTGCTCGAGAGGTGGTCGGCGGGCAGGCCGAGGACAGCGATGGACATGTCACGCTCCTCTCGTCGGGCACCGGCGAGCACCGGGGCTGGCGCCGATGATCCCCGCCCCGACCTGTGCCGGGCAACCGGTTTTCCGCCGGCGGGGCGGGCGGCCGTACGCTGCCGGGACCGGTCCGCGGCCGACGGCGCCCGCGGGGGAGGAGAGGGACGAGATGCAGGGTGGTCCGACGATCGCGCAGGAGCGCAGGCTCGTCACGCAGATACCCGGTCCAGGGTCGCTGGAGCGACTGGATCGCAAGAGGCAGCACGTCGCGGACGGTGTCGGCACGCTGCTGCCGGTCTTCGTGGTGGCCGCCGGCGGCGGGGTGGTCGTCGACGTCGACGGCAACTCGCTGATCGACCTCGGCTCGGGGATCGCGGTGACCACGGTCGGCAACGCCGCCCCCGCGGTCGTGCAGGGTGTCGTCGACCAGGCCGGGGCGTTCACCCACACCTGCTTCATGATCACGCCGTACGACGGCTACGTCGACGTGTGCGAGCAGCTCGCCGAGCTCGTCCCCGGCGAGCACCACCTGAAGACGGCGCTGTTCAACTCCGGCGCGGAGGCCGTCGAGAACGCGGTGAAGATCGCCCGGACCGCCACCGGGCGGGACGCGGTCGCGGTCTTCGACCACGCCTACCACGGCCGGACCAACCTGACGATGGCGATGACCGCCAAGAACATGCCGTACAAGCACGGCTTCGGACCGTTCGCCGGCGAGGTGTACCGGGCGCCGATGTCCTACCCGTTCCGCGACGGCGGTCTGTCCGGGGCGGACGCGGCCGCCCGGGCGCTCGACGTCCTGGAGAAGCAGGTCGGCCCGGAGAACCTGGCCTGCGTGGTGATCGAGCCGATCCAGGGGGAGGGCGGCTTCGTCGTCCCTGCCGAGGGCTTCCTGCCGGCGCTGGAGCAGTGGTGCCGGCGGCACGGCGTGCTGCTGGTGGCCGACGAGATCCAGACCGGGTTCTGTCGCACCGGCGACTGGTTCGCCTGCGACCACGAGGGGGTCGTCCCGGACCTGATCACGCTGGCCAAGGGGATCGCCGGCGGGCTCCCACTGGCCGCGGTCACCGGTCGGGCCGAGCTGATGGACTCCGTCCACGTCGGCGGGCTGGGCGGCACGTACGGCGGCAACCCGGTCGCCTGCGCCGCCGCGCTTGGGCGCGCTGGAGGAGATGCGCGACCACGACCTGGTCGGCCGTGCCCGGGAGATCGGCGCGCTGATGGGGGAGCGGCTGGCCGGGCTGGCGCAGCAGCACCCGGTGATCGGCGACGTCCGCGGCCGTGGCGCGATGCTGGCGATCGAGCTGTGTCACCCGGGCGGCACCGAGCCCGACCCGGTCCGGACGGCGGCGGTCGCGGCGTACTGCCACCAGCAGGGCGTGATCACCCTGACCTGCGGCACCTACGGCAACGTGTTCCGCTTCCTGCCGCCGCTGGCCATCTCGGACGCCCTGCTCCACGAGGCGTTCGACGTGGTGGCCGAGGCGTTCGCCGCCACCGCCTGAGCCTGCTGGTCGTCGGCGGTCCCCGGGGCGGCGGGGGCCTCCGGCTCGGGCTGCGTCGGCGAGTCCGGCTCCGGCTCCGGCTCCGGCGTGACCTCGGTCTCGGGGGGCGGCTCCGGTCGGGGCTCGGGCTCGGGGTCCGGCTCGGGGTCGGGGTCCGGCTCGGGGTCGGGGTCCGGCTCGGGCTCCGGTGGCACCGGCGGCGGAGTGATCGTGACGACGGCGTGACCGAGGATCCGTGCGAACCGGGCCTCGACGATCCGGAGCTTGAACCGCTCCTCGGGCTCGTCCAGGGCATCGGGGTGCACGGTGATCGGGACCTGCGCCGTACGCGTGCCGGCCGGGATCGTGATCGTGGTGTCCACCGGATCCACGTCCTCGCCGGGGGTGGCGGTGCCCGGCTGCGAGCGCACCCGGATCCGCACGTCGCGGCCGCTGACCCGGGCCAGCCGGAAGCGCACCGGCACGGTCACGGACTCGCCGGAGGCCCCCGTCTCCTCGGACGCCTGGGCCGGCTCGACGACGGTCCGGTCGATCCCGGTGATCCCGGGCTCACCGGTGCGGTCGGCGATGACCAGCACGGCACGGGCGCGGCCCAGCCGCACCCCCACCGGGCGGTCGATCAGCACGTCGGCGCGCTCACGTGCCTCGTCGAGCCTGTCGCGCAGCAGCGGGATCCTCACGCTGGCCCGCAGCGACCCCGCGGGGATCACCAGTCGCGGTCCCGGCTTGGTGTAGTCCTGGCCCGGTCGCGCGGTGCGGGCCCGGACCCGGAGCCGGACCCGGACCTCGCGGCCGGCCGGCTTGTCGAGGCTGACGGTGGCCACCGCGTGCTCGCCCTCGCGACCGCCGGTGACCGACACGTCGGCACGCGGCGTCGGGAAGCCGGGACGGCCCTGCTCGTCGAGCGCCACGAAGCAGTAGCCGCGCCGGCGTGCCTCGGACACGATCCGGGGTACGGCGGAGATCGAGGCCGGCGAGTTGCCGACGCCGTCGTGCTGGAGCACCACGTTGCTGCTGCCGGGGCGCAGGCCACCGAGCACTCGTGAGGCGATGGCGGCGCTGGAGAGACCGGTCCAGTCGGCGGAGTCGATGTCCCACAGCACCGGGATGTGCCCGGTCCGGGCGATCGCGGTGCGCACCCGGTCGTTGATCGCGCCGTACGGCGGCCGCATCAGGCGGGTGGGGTGCACGCCCGCCGCGCGCAGCCGTCGGTCGGTGGCGCGCAGGGTCTCCTGGACCGCGGCGGAGGTCTGCGAGGTCATCGCGACGTGGGCGTAGCTGTGGTTCGCCACCAGGAAGCCCGCGGTCTCGATCCGTCTGGTCAGCGCGGGCGCGGCGGCGACCCGCTGGCCGACGACGAAGAACGTGGCCGGCACGTTCTCCCGACGCAGGATGTCCAGCAGTCGTGGGGTCTGCCGCGGCGACGGCCCGTCGTCGAAGCTCAGCGACACCTGGCCCGAGGAGCAGGGTGCCCGGCCCCCGTCCGCGACCTCGCGTGCGACGGCCGGGCCGACTCCCGGTCCGGTGGGTGTTCCCGCCAGCACGACCGCGACGACGGCGACCGGCACCAGCGAGCGTCGTGATCGTCGGGACAGCTGCATCCGCACACTCTGCCCCGCCCGAGCCGGTCGTGGGCAGAGTCTGCGGCCATCGATCTGGTCTCCGGGTTCAGGCCGGCTGCACGGCGAGCTCGCCGAGCTCGGACCACTCGGTCCCCGGGACGGTGGCGGTGATGATCAGCGGGGTCCGGGCCAGGTGCGCCGGCAGCTCGCGGTTGAGGAGTGAGCGCCAGCCCACGGAGGTTGAGGAGCGAGCGCCAGCCCACGGAGGTTGAGGAGCGAGCGCGCCCCGAGCCCACGGAGGTTGAGGAGCGAGCGGCAGCCCACGGAGGTTGAGGAGCGAGCGCCAGCCCACGGAGGTTGAGGAGCGAGCGCCAGCCCACGGAGGTTGAGGAGCGAGCGCCAGCCCACGGAGGTTGAGGAGCGAGCGCCAGCCCACGGAGGTTGAGGAGCGAGCGCCAGCCCACGGAGGTTGAGGAGCGAGCGCCAGCGAGCGTCTCGAAACCTCGCTGCCGCAGTACGGCATCCGCACGTCCGACCCCCGGCAGCCAGCGGCGTGCGGCTCAGGTGCCGCAGAAGGTGCGGTACCGGCCGAAGTCGTCGGGTGCCGGCTCGGCGTACCGCTCGAAGCCGGGGCGTTCCAGGTACGGCTCGGTGACCGCGCTGAGCAGTCGGGTCACCGGGCTCGAGGTCGCCGGCGGTCGCCGAGGTCGAGGGCCTCCTCGACCAGGTGGTTGCGGGGGATGTACGCCGGGTTGACCCGGTCCATCGCGACGGGGTCGGGGTCCACCGCGAGCCAGCGCTCGGTCCACGCGTCGAAGGCCGGCAGGTCCAGGACCAGTCCTCGGACCGGCTCCGCGTCACCGTGGGCAGCCGCTGCCGAGGGCCCGGAAGAACGTCGTGTGGTCGGCGTGGCCGGCGGCGAGCAGGGCCTGCAGCTCATGGACCAGACTGTTGGCGAGGTCTGCCGCGAGTCCGTCGGGAAGTCCGAGCTTGGCGCGCATCCCGGCCGACCAGGCGGCGTCGTACTCGCGGCGGAAGGCGCCGAGAGCGTCGGTCGCGATCGTCACCGCCTGCGACTCGTCGTCGTGCAGGAGCGGCAGCATCGCCTCGGCCAGCCGGGCCAGGTTCCAGGCCGCCGCGGCGGGCTGGTTGCCGTAGGCGTAGCGGCCACCCTCGTCGATCGAGCTGTACACCGTTGCCGGGTCGTGGGCCTCCATGAACGCGCACGGCCCGTAGTCGATGGTCTCCCCGGAGATCGTCATGTTGTCGGTGTTCATCACCCCGTGCACGAACCCGATCAGCATCCAGCTGCGCCACCAGCCTGGCCTGGACGGTGACCACAGCGTCGAACAGGGCGAGGTGGGGGTTGTCGGAGTCGGCGGCTCGCGGGATGGTGCCGGGCGATCGCATGGTCGGCGAGCCGGCGCAGCAGCTCGCCGTTGCCGGTGGCCCGGGCGTACTGGAACGTCCCCACGCGCAGGTGACTGCTCGCCACCCGGGTCAGCACCGCCCCCGGCAGCACGGTCTCCCGGCGCACCGGCTGACCGGTCGCGACGACCGCAAGGGACCGGGTCGTCGGGATGCCCAGCGCGTGCATCGCCTCGCTGACGACGTACTCGCGCAGCATGGGCCCGACCGCCGCGAGCCCGTCCCCGCCGCGCGCGAACGGCGTACGGCCGGAGCCCTTGAGGTGCACGTCGCGCAACCTGCCGTCGCTGTCGGTGAGCTCGCCGAGCAGCAGCGCGCGGCCGTCGCCGAGCCGCGGCACGAACCCGCCGAACTGGTGTCCGGCGTACGCCTGGGCGACGGGATTCGCGCCGTCCGGGACGCGGGTGCCGATCAGGAAGCGGACGCCGTCGTAGGTGCGGAGCGTGTCCGGAACCAGGCCGAGCTCGGCGGCGAGCGGCTCGTTGAGCAGCAGCAGCTGCGGGTCGGGCGCCTCGGCGGCCTGCCACGGGGCGGCCAGCTCAGGCAGCTCGCGGGCGAAGTGGTCCTCGAGGGTGACGGAGAGAAGGGGTGCGACGGTCACGCTTCGACAGTACGTCGCCCGCCCGCTCGCCCTGTAACGCGGAGTTGTGGGGCCTGGTGCCCCCTTCTGCAGGGGCACCAGGCCCCACAGAGGAGCAGCAGGCCGGGGGGTCGGCGGCAGGCGGCAGGCGGGTGGCTACTTCGAGGGCAGCGAACCGGCGTACGCCAGACCGTGGGCGACCCACCGCTCCAGCTGCTCGTCGGTGGCGACGGCCTCGGGATCGATGTCCAGCCAGCCGTTCATCGCCCGCCCCCGCATCTCGAAACGGCGCACGTGCTCGTCGTCGACGAGCGAATCCGTCAGCGCGGGGTCGATCCGCAGCATCAGGCCGGCCCGGCCGCTCGCCGCCACCGCCATGTTGCCGTGCAGCAGGAACGCCAGCCCGCCGAACATCCGCTGCTCGGTGATGCCGGCCTCACCGCTCACGACCTCGCGGATCCGAGCCGCCAGGGCCTCGTCGTACGCCATCGCAGCAGTATGCCCCCGGGTGGGCGAGGAGGTCGCGCAGCGCCCCGGTGGTTGAGGAGGTCGCGCAGCGCCCCGGTGGTTGAGGAGGTCGCGCAGCGCCCCGGTGGTTGAGGAGGTCGCGCAGCGCCCCGGTGGTTGAGGAGGTCGCGCAGCGCCGACGGTGGTTGAGGAGGTCGCGCAGCGACCGTCTCGAAACCACCGGTTCACCTGCGAGGTTTCGAGACGCTCGCTGGCGCTCGCTCCTCAACCTCCGTGGGCGTGGCGCTCGCTCCTCAACCTCCGTGGGTGTGGCGCTCGCTCCTCAACCTCCGTGGGTGTGGCGCTCGCTCCTCAACCTCCGTGGGTGTGGCGCTCGCTCCTCAACCTCCGTGGGCGTGGCGCTCGCTCCTCAACCTCCGTGGGCGTGGCGCTCGCTCCTCAACCACCGGAGACGGGGCAGAGGCCCGCTGCCACAATGCGTGGGTGAGAGACGTCGTCATCCTGGGGTCCACCGGGTCCATCGGAACCCAGGCGCTGGAGCTGGTACGGCGGCACCCGGACCGGTTCCGGGTGGTCGGGCTGACTGCCGGCGGCGCCAACCCCGAGCTGTTCGAGCAGCAGGTGGCCGAGTTCGCCCCGGCGTACTCAGGCCTCGGCGAGGAGGCGTCGGTCGAGGCCGCGGGCCGGCCGGCCGACGTGGTCCTCAACGGCATCACCGGCGCGGTCGGCCTGCGCCCCACCCTGGCCGCGCTCGACGCCGGGACCACCTTGGCGCTGGCGAACAAGGAGTCGCTGATCATCGGCGGCCCGCTGGTGCTGGAGCGGGCCCGGCCCGGCCAGCTCGTGCCGGTCGACTCCGAGCACAGCGCGATCGCACAGTGCCTGCGCGGCGGCTCCGCCGACGAGGTGCGCAGGCTGGTGCTGACCGCGAGCGGCGGTCCGTTCCGCGGCCGCAGCCGCGAGCAGCTGGCCGAGGTCACCCCGGAGCAGGCGCTGGACCACCCGACCTGGGACATGGGCCCGGTGGTGACGATCAACTCCGCCACCCTGGTCAACAAGGGGCTGGAGGTGATCGAGGCGCACCTGCTCTTCGGGATTCCCTTCGACCGGATCGAGGTCGTCGTCCACCCGACCAGCGTGGTGCACTCGATGGTCGAGTTCGTGGACGGGTCGACCCTCGTCCAGGCCAGTCCGCCGACGATGCTGATCCCGATCGCGCTCGGCCTGGCCTGGCCCGATCGCATCCCGGATGCCGCGCCGGCCGTGGACTGGACCCGACCGGAGACGTGGGAGTTCCACCCGCTCGACGACGAAGCCTTCCCCGCGGTCGGGCTGGCACGCAGCGCCGGGGAGCGGGGCAGCACCGCCCCGGCGGTGTACAACGCGGCCAACGAGATCTGCGTGGACGCGTTTCGGCGCGGTGTGCTCCCCTTCACCCAGATCGTGCCCACGGTCGGCACCGTGCTGAGGCTTCTGGACGTACCCTCGGAGGAGGGGCTCACCGTCGACGACGTGCTCGCTGCCGACGCCTGGGCCCGCGCCGAGGCGACCCGACTGATCGAAGGACATCGAGAACACTCATGACCGGCCTGCTCTACCTGCTCGGCGTGCTGCTGTTCGTCCTTGCCATCCTGGCCTCGATCGGGCTGCACGAGCTCGGGCACATGATCCCGGCCAAGAAGTTCGGTGGGAAGGTCACCCAGTACATGATCGGGTTCGGTCCGACCGTGTGGAGCCGCACCCGCGGCGAGACCGAGTACGGCCTCAAGGCGATCCCGCTCGGCGGCTACGTGAAGATCGTCGGCATGCTCCCGCCGGGGGCCGAGCAGTACGCCGACGAGGTGATCCACGACGAGCACGGCCAGCAGGTCACCCGGGTCCGCAAGTCCAACACCGGCATGTTCACCCAGCTGATCTCAGACGCCCGCTCCGCGGAGTGGGAGCTGATCGGTCCCGAGGACTCCGACCGGCTCTTCTACAAGATGCCGTCGTGGAAGAAGGTCATCGTGATGGCCGGCGGGCCCGTCGGTGAACATCCTCATCGCGTTCGGCATCTTCGCCGCCGCTGTTCGCCTCCTACGGCAACCCCTCCGACCTCCGGATCACCACGGAGATCGCCGCCGTGCGAGGCGTGCGTCGTGCCCGGCCGCTCGAGAACGATCGGGTCTGCACCGCCGAGGACCCGGACGCGCCCGCGTTCCGAGGCCGGGCTGCAGCCAGGGGACCGGTTCGTCGCCTTCAACGGCACCGCGATCACGGACTGGGAGCAGCTCCAGCGGCTGATCCGAGCCAACGACGCCGGCCGCGCGGAGATCACCGTGCTCGCGCGACGGCCGCGAGGTGACCGTCACGACCAACACCACCGTCTCGGCGCGCCCCACCTCCCTCACCGACGACACCCTGGTCCAGGTCGGCTTCCTCGGCGTCAGCCCGGTGACCTACTTCGCCACCGGCGGACCGCTGTACACCCTGGACGAGATGGGCGACATGACGGTCCAGACCGTCCAGGCGCTCGGCACCCTGCCGCTGAAGGTGTACGACGTCGGCCAGGCCATCGTCGGGCTCGAGGAGCGCGACCCCGAGGGCCCGGTCAGCATCGTCGGCGGTGGCCGGCTGGCCGGGGAGACCGTGTCCCACGAGGCCTTCCTGGTCAAGGAGAAGACCGTCTTCCTGCTGATGCTGATCGCCGGCTTCAACTTCTTCATCGGCATGTTCAACTTCATCCCGCTGCTCCCGCTGGACGGCGGGCACATCGCCAGCGCCACCTGGGAGGGGCTGCGGCGGACGTTCGCCCGACTGCGCGGCCGCCCCGACCCCGGGTAC
Source organism: uncultured Actinomycetota bacterium (assembly GCA_963756135.1). Taxonomy (GTDB): domain Bacteria; phylum Actinomycetota; class Actinomycetes; order Propionibacteriales; family Nocardioidaceae; genus Nocardioides. The sequence goes on along the minus strand of CAVWMP010000012.1, from coordinate 275,938 downwards.
GTCGACGCCGCCAAGCTGCTGCCGGTCGCGTACGTGGTCGCCTCGCTGCTGCTGGTGATGGGCGTCGTGCTGATCATCGGCGACCTGGTCGTCCCGCTGCACCTCGTCTGATCGACCGGCCAGTAGCCTGAGGGGCATGACCGCCATCAGCCTGGGCATGCCCGCAGCACCCGCCGCCGGTGCTGGCGCCACGACGACCGACCCGCCAGATCCAGGTCGGCAAGGTCGGGGTCGGCAGCGACCACCCGATCTCGGTGCAGTCGATGACGACCACGCTGACCTCTGACATCAACGCCACGCTGCAGCAGATCGCCGAGCTGACCGCCTCGGGCTGCGACATCGTCCGGGTGGCCTGCCCCAGCCAGGACGACGCCGACGCGCTGCCCGCGATCGCGACGAAGTCGCAGATCCCGGTCATCGCCGACATCCACTTCCAGCCGAAGTACGTCTACGCCGCCATCGAGGCGGGCTGCGCGGCGGTCCGGGTGAACCCCGGCAACATCCGCAAGTTCGACGACCAGGTCAAGGAGATCGCCCGCGCGGCCCAGGACCACGGCACCAGCATCCGGATCGGCGTCAACGCCGGCTCCCTGGACAAGCGGCTGCTGGAGAAGTACGGCAAGGCCACTCCGGAGGCGTTGGTCGAGTCCGCCAAGTGGGAGGCGGGCCTCTTCGAGGAGCACGGCTTCCGCGACTTCAAGATCTCGGTCAAGCACAACGACCCGGTGGTGATGGTCCGCGCCTACGAGATGCTGGCCGCCGAGGGCGACTGGCCGCTGCACCTGGGCGTGACCGAGGCCGGTCCCGCGTTCCAGGGCACCATCAAGTCCTCGGTGGCCTTCGGCCACCTGCTCTCCCAGGGCATCGGCGACACGATCCGGGTCAGCCTCTCCGCGCCGCCGGTCGAGGAGGTCAAGGTGGGGCTGCAGATCCTGGAGTCGCTCAACCTCAAGCCGCGCCGCCTGGAGATCGTCTCCTGCCCGTCCTGCGGCCGGGCCCAGGTCGACGTCTACAAGCTGGCCGACGAGGTGACCGCCGGCCTCGAGGGCCTCGAGGTGCCGCTGCGGGTCGCCGTGATGGGCTGCGTGGTCAACGGGCCCGGTGAGGCCCGTGAGGCCGACCTCGGTGTCGCCTCCGGCAACGGAAAGGGCCAGATCTTCGTCAAGGGCGAGGTGATCAAGACGGTGCCGGAGTCGCAGATCGTGGAGACCCTCATCGAGGAGGCGATGCGGATCGCCGAGGGGATGGAGTCGGTCGACGGGGCCGGCGCCGAGGTCTCCGTCAGCTGACCGGCCGCCACCTGCCCACGGTGCACGGCTCCCGGTGAGGAACCGTCCAGCACCCTAGGATGTCGCCATGCTCTCGAGCCTCCTGGTCGCGGCGACGCTTCCCCGTGGGGCAGGGGGAGAGCCGCCGCCCCGGTGCTTCGTCGCCGACGAGTTCGGCGACCTGCCCACCTGCACCTGGAACGGCACCAAGTGGACGCGGACCTACGACGGTGGCGGCCTCGACGCGGACCCCACCGGCGGCGTCCGGACTGTTCGCGTGTTCTTCCTGTTCGCGCGTGGTGGGGATCGGGATGACGGTGAAGGTCTCGGAGTCACGACGGATGGCGCGGGAGGCCGGCCTGCAGGGCCGCGCGACCCGGATGGCTCTGCTGAGCGACGACGGGTTCGAGGCGACGTACCTCGCTTCGTCGCTGCGCCGCCCGCCGGTCGAAGGCGAAGTCACCCCCGTCGAGGGACCGGCGCCGTCCCGCCCGACCGCCGACCGGCTGCGGGAGCTCGACCGGCTCCGCGACGAGGGCCTGGTGACCGCTGAGGAGCACGCCGAGCGGCGCCGCGCGATCCTCGAGGGCATCTGATCGCGGCTGTCCGGGCACCGAAGTAGGCTCACGGCGTGCTCACGACCCGCCACGGGGTTCGACCGCTTGCGGCGCCCGACCTGGGCGCCTTCCTGGACCTCACCTCCCGGGACCCCGTGGTGAACGTCTTCGTCGACTACCGGGCCCGGACCACCAACCTGGAACCGCGTTGGCTCGGCGGCGAGATGTGGGGCCGGTTCGACGGCGGCGAGCTGGTCGCCGCCTGCCACGTCGGGGCGAACCTGGTCCCGGTGCAGGCCACGCCCGAGGATGCGCTGGTCTTCGCGGAGCGGGCGATGACCCGGGGTCGCACCGTCTCCACCATCGTCGGTCCGCACGCCCCGGTCGATGCCTTCTGGGGCGCTGTCGCCGGGCGGTGGGGCCGGCCTCGGGAGCTCCGGTGGCAGCAGCCGCACCTGCAGATCGCGGGGCCGCCGGTGGTGGAGCCGGACCCGGAGGTGCGTCGTACCGGGCCCCGGGACCTCGACGAGCTCTACCCCGCGTGCGTGGCGATGTACTCCGAGGAGGTAGGGGTCTCGCCCGAGCAGGGGGGCGGTGCCCAGCTGTACCGGGCCCGGGTGCTCCAGCTGGTCAACCGAGGCTGGTCGTTCGCGAAGTTCGACGACGACGGCCGGCTGGTCTTCAAGGCCGAGGTGGCCTGCAGCTCGCCGGCCGCCGCCCAGGTGCAGGGCGTGTACGTCGTCCCGGACCGTCGCGGGGAGGGCCTGGCCGTCGCCGGGATGGCCGCCGTCGTCGAGCTGGTCCAGGACCGGATCGCCCCGGTGGTCTCCCTCTACGTCAACGAGTGGAACCACGCCGCCCGCCACGCCTACGAACGGGTCGGCTTCACCGAGACCTGCCGGTTCTCCACGGTGATGTTCTAGCGGTCGACTTCTGGCCGCGAGCCGTGCTCGCGGTCCGGCGTAGGGTGCCGCGCATGCCGCCACCCTCCGCACCATCCTCTGCAGCGCGCCCCTCCGCCGTTCCGCTGCCGCCGGGGGCCCGGCTGCTCGCCGCGGGGTTCGCGGTCAGCGGGGTGACGCACCTGGTGAGGCCGGAGGTGTTCCGGCCGCTGATGCCCGCCTGGGTGCCCGGCGCACCGGCAGGTCATCGTGGCCAGCGGTGTCGCCGAGCTGGCCTGCGCCGCCGGCATGCTGGTCCCCGCCACCCGGCGGGCCGCCGGGTGGGCCAGCGTCGCGGTGCTGGTCGGGGTGTTCCCGGGCAACGTGACGATGGCGCAGAAGGCGATGCGCCGGGGCAGCCCGGCGGTGCGGGCGGCCAGCCTGGCCCGGCTCCCGCTCCAGCTGCCACTGGTCCGCATCGCCTGGCGCGTGGGCCGCGGGCGCTGAGCCCGTCCCGGTCCGTCCGGCGAACCAGGAACCCGCTCGGCCCGGGACGCTCCCGCGCCGTACCCTTGCGCGCATGAGTGCCAGCTCCGGAAACGCGCAGATCCTGCGGATGTCGAGGCTGTTCGTGCGCACCCTGCGGGAGGACCCGGCCGACGCCGAGGTGCCCAGCCACCGGCTGCTGGTGCGGGCCGGCTACATCCGCCGCGCCGCGCCCGGCATCTACACCTGGCTGCCGCTGGGCCTGCGGGTGCTGCGCAAGATCGAGGGCATCATCCGCGAGGAGATGGACGCCATCGGCGCCCAGGAGCTCAGCTTCCCGGCGCTGCTGCCGCGCGAGCCCTACGAGGCGACGAACCGCTGGACCGAGTACGGCGACGGCATCTTCCGGCTCAAGGACCGCAAGGGCGCCGACTACCTGCTCGGGCCCACCCACGAGGAGATGTTCACCCTCGTGGTGAAGGACCTCTACTCCTCCTACAAGGACCTCCCGCTCTCGATCTACCAGATCCAGACCAAGTACCGCGACGAGGCGCGCCCGCGCGCCGGGCTGCTGCGGGGCCGCGAGTTCATCATGAAGGACTCCTACTCCTTCGACATCGACGACGCCGGCCTCGCGGACAGCTACCAGGCGCACCGCGACGCCTACGTGCGGATCTTCGACCGGCTCGGCTTCGAGTACGTCATCGTCGCGGCCACCTCCGGCGCCATGGGCGGCTCCAAGTCCGAGGAGTTCCTCGCCAAGGCCGAGGTCGGCGAGGACACCTACGTCCAGTGCTCCGGCTGCGACTACGCGGCCAACGTCGAGGCCGTGCAGGTGCCGCCGCCGAGCCCGGCGGCGTACGACGACGTGCCCGCGGCGCACGCCGAGCAGACGCCCGACACCCCGACCATCGCCACCCTGGTCGACCACCTCAACGCGGCAGTTCCCGCGCGAGGACCGCACCTGGACCGCCGCCGACACCCTCAAGAACGTGCTGGTGGTGCTCAAGCACGCCGACGGCACCCGCGAGCCGGTCGCGATCGGCCTGCCCGGCGACCGGGAGGTCGACCAGAAGCGGCTCGAGGGCCAGCTCGAGCCCACCGAGGTGGTGCCGTTCGACGAGGCCGAGTTCGACAAGCACCCCGGCCTGGTCAAGGGCTACATCGGCCCCGGGACCGCGGACGCGCCGGTGCTGGGGGAGAAGGGCAGCTCCGGGCATCCGCTACCTCGTCGACCCCCGCGTCGTCGAGGGCACCCGCTGGGTGACCGGCGCGAACCTGCCGGGCAGCCACGTCATCGACCTCGTCGCCGGCCGCGACTTCACCCCCGACGGCACCATCGAGGCCGCCGAGGTGCGCGCCGGCGACCCGTGCCCGGACTGCGACGACGGCGTCCTGGAGTCCGCCCGCGGCATCGAGATGGGCCACATCTTCCAGCTCGGGCGCATGTACGCCGAGGCGCTGGGCCTCCAGGTGCTCGACGAGAACGGCAAGCTCGTCACGGTCACGATGGGCTCCTACGGCATCGGGCCGTCCCGTGCGGTCGCCGCGATCGCCGAGGGGACCCTCGACGAGCTCGGTCTGGCCTGGCCCCGGAACGTGGCCCCGGCCGACGTGCACCTGGTCGCGGCGGGCAAGGACGAGCACGTGCACGCCGCCGCCGAGCGGGTCGCGCACGAGCTGGCGACCCGAGGCGTCGAGGTGATCCTCGACGACCGGCCGAAGGTCAGCCCCGGGGTCAAGTTCAAGGACGCCGAGCTGATCGGGGTGCCGACCATCGTCGTCGTCGGCAAGGGGCTGGCCACCGGCACCATCGAGGTCAAGGACCGTCGCACCGGGGAGCGGCAGGACGTCGCCGGCCGACCATGTCGTCGACCACCTGGTGCGGCTGGTCCGTGCCTGAGCGGCTCCGTCGAGCGGCGGCATCGACGCGGTCATCTTCGACTGGGGCGGCACGCTGACCCGGTGGCACGACGTGGACTTCCACGCCGAGTCGCTGGCGCTGGCCCAGGCGGTGGTCACCACCCCGACCCCGGACGACGACCAGCACGCGCACGCGGCTCGCCTGCACGCGGCCGGCTCGGTCGGTCTGGGGGCGCAGCCGCGACCACCAGCGCAGCGCGACCATCGCCGACCTGTTCGCCGAGGCCGGGCTCGACCACGACCCGGACCTGCTGAGCGCCTACTACGAGTTCTGGGAGCCGCACACCGAGACCGACCCCGAGGTCGGCCCGCTGTTCGCCCGGCTGCGGGCCGACGGGATCCGGGTCGGGGTGCTCTCCAACACGATCTGGCCCCGGGAGTGGCACCGCGGGTTCTTCGCCCGCGACGGCGTGCTCGACCTCATCGACGGCGACGTCTACACCAGCGAGATCCCGTGGACCAAGCCCTCTCCCCGCGCCTTCGAGGCCGCGATGGCCGCGGTCGGTGCCGCCGACCCGAGCCGCTGCGTGTACGTCGGCGATCGGCTCTACGACGACGTCTGGGGTGCGCAGCAGGCCGGGATGCGGGCGGTCCACGTGCCGCACAGCGTGATCCCCAGCGAGCAGCTCGGCCCCACCGAGGGCCGCCCCGACGCCGTGGTCGAGCGCCTCTCGCAGCTGCCGGCGATCCTCGCAGCCTGGGCCTGAGCCGACCCGGACGGGCTTTTTCGGGACGCGGAGGTCCCGAACTGCTCAATTGCATGTTTCTGCAATGCAGGATTGTGAGGAACGCCCGTTCTCACGCTCCGGAGCTCCGAGGTTGCAAGATTGTGCACGAGAGGAAACCGCCACGGTCCCCACAACCTCCGGGATCCTCTCCCGGCCCTCGTGCCAAGGGCCCAGGTCCGCGTACTCGGCGGGTTCCGGGGAACATCTCGGGAGTTCCCCGCACCAGCCGAGTACGCGGACCTCTTTCATTTGCTGGCCAGGTCAGGCCGGCCCGGCCGCCGGCCGGCCGGCCCGCCGGCCGGCACGGCACCGGAGCTACGAGGGACCGCCGGGCAGCTGCGTGGGTCGACCGCCGAGGCTGAGTCCCCGGACCGCGGCGTCGGTCAGCGCGGTGATCGCCCAGCGACGCGTCGGGGTGCCGGTGCTGGCGACCACGTAGCGGTAGGTCCGCGCCGCGGCCGTCTCGATGTCGAGGGCGGCACGGGTGACCCGGTCGGGCGAGGACAGGTCGGTCGGCACCTGGTACGCCGGCGCGGCCGCGGTCGGGGTGGCGCCGAGGTCGCGGAGCATCCCGGCGACCTCGTCGCGCCGGGCCCGGTGGGTGGTGTACCCGTCCTCGAGGGCACCGAAGAGCACCGGCGTGGCCCCCTGCGAGGTCTGGGCGCCCAGCACGCCGTACACGTAGACCGCGGCGTGCTCGGCGGCCAGCGCCGTCTGCAGCGACTCGATCGCGCTCATCAGCCGCCTCCCGTCGCGGGTGCGGCCGGGTCCGAGGGCGGGGCGGTCGGCAGCACGGCGAGCTGCTGGGCGACCGCCGCCGACATCGAGGCGAGCAGACCGGCCAGGGCGCCGCTGCGGGCGCCGAGGGCGAAGCCGGCGAGCCGTCGCTGCAGGCGCTGTTCCCGGGCCCGGACCCGCCGCCAGGCCTGCTCGACCGTGTCCGGAGCCCGGGCGGTGGTGCTCGGGGGCTGGTCGCCGCTGGCGCCGGTCAACGTCGCCGCGTGCGAACGGTGGGTGCGCAGCGCCGGCTGGAGCGGTGCCGCCAGCCTCGGGTACCGCCGCCGCACCGCGGAGACGAGGGCGGCGGTCGCCGCCAGCTCGGTCAGTGCCTGCGAGACCAGCACCACATCCGCGGGGCGGTCCTCACCGCCCGCCGTGCCGGCGCCACCGGAGGCTGCGGGAGCATCATCGGGCCCGCCGCGCGGGTCGAGACCGGACAGGTCGCAACCGGCCAGCGCAGCGAGCCCCGCGGCGGTCCCGCCGAGCGCCGTACGGCGGGAGGTCAGGGGCCGGGCGGACACGCGGTGACCCTATCCGGAGCAGCACCCCGGCGGGCTATCGTGTCGGTAGGCACCACCCACAACAGCACAGGAGGTCGAGCACCCGTGAGCAGTCCAGGCCGAGACGTCGTCCGGGACCGGATCGAGGCGGAGCTGGTCGACCCCCTGGGGGTGCTCGGCCTCGACGTCGAGGCGGTCGAGGTCACCCCGGCCGGCAAGCGTCGGGTGCTGCGCGTCGCCGTCGACAAGGACGGTGGCGTCACGCTCGACGACGTCGCCGAGGCCACCCGTGAGGTCAACCGGGTGCTGGACGAGTCCGACGTGATGGGCGAGCAGCCCTACACCCTGGAGGTCACCTCCCGGGGCGTCGACCGGCCGCTGACGTTGCCCCGGCACTGGCGCCGCAACCAGGATCGGCTGGTCAAGGTCACCACCGCCGACGGCGAGACCGTCACCGGGAGGATCACCGCGAGCTCGGAGAGCGGTGTCAGCGTGGACGTCTCCGGCGAGCCCCGGGAGATCCGCTACGACGACGTCCGCAAGGCCCTGGTGCAGATCGAGTTCAACCGTGGGACCGGGGACCGGTCCGAGACAGGAGACGCCTGATGGACATCGACCTGAGCATCCTGCGCATGCTCGAGCGCGAGAAGGAGATCTCCTTCGACGTGCTGGTGGAGGCCATCGAGCAGGCGCTGCTCACCGCCTACCACAAGACGCCCGGCGCCCAGCAGCACGCCCGGGTGGAGCTCGACCGCAAGAGCGGTCACGTGACCGTCCTGGCCCGCGAGGTCGACGAGGAGGGCGCGCTGAGCGGCCCCGAGTACGACGACACCCCGGACGGCTTCGGCCGGATCGCGGCGACCACCGCGAAGCAGATCATGCTCCAGCGGCTGCGCGACGCCGAGGACGACATCAAGTTCGGGGAGTTCTCCGGCAAGGAGGGCGACATCATCTCCGGCATCATCCAGCAGGGCCGCAACCCCGACGACGTGATGGTCGACCTCGGCAAGGTCGAGGCGCTGCTGCCGGTCGGGGAGCGGGTGCCCGGGGAGAAGTACCAGCACGGGGCCCGGATCAAGTGCCTGGTCGTCTCGGTCCGCAAGGGCATGCGCGGGCCGCAGATCACCCTGTCGCGCTCGCACCCGACGCTGGTCAAGAAGCTGTTCGCCCTCGAGGTGCCCGAGATCGCCGACGGCACCGTCGAGATCGCCGCCATCGCGCGGGAGGCCGGCCACCGCAGCAAGATCGCGGTCCGCTCCGCGGCGCCGGGGGTCAACCCCAAGGGTGCCTGCATCGGGCCGATGGGTCAGCGGGTGCGCAACGTGATGGCGGAGCTGCACGGCGAGAAGATCGACATCGTCGACTGGTCCGACGACCCGGCCCGGCTGGTGGCCAACGCGCTCTCCCCGGCCCGGACCACCTCGGTGGAGATCATCGACCTCGCCGCGCGGTCGGCGCGGGTGGTCGTCCCGGACTTCCAGCTCTCCCTGGCGATCGGCAAGGAGGGGCAGAACGCCCGGCTCGCCGCCCGGCTCACCGGCTGGCGCATCGACATCCGCTCCGACGAGCCCCCGGTCGCCCCGCCGGTCGCCCCGCCCGCCTGAGAGACCCGGACCGGCCCCGGGCCGGCACGGCCGGTTCGTCCTCCCAGCCCCGACCACGCTAAGGTTGTCGATGGTGGCTCGCAGACGCCCACCGCCAGCACGCCCGGACGGCGGGTCCTTCGACGGACCTGTCCGCACCTGCGTCGGGTGCCGGAAGCGAGCCGCCAAACGCGAGTTGTTGCGGGTGACCGTCGGCTCGGACGTGTACGGCCACCCGGCCGTCGTGCCCGATCCGGAGGGCACCGCACCCGGCCGCGGGGCGCACCTGCACCCCACCGTCGAGTGCTTCGAGCTCGCGGTGCGGCGACGAGCCTTCGCCCGTGCCCTGCGGTATCTGGGCGGGGGTCGGGGGCTCGAGACCGCGCCGGTGCGCGACCACCTCGACCCGCGTGAGTGACCCACCGTTGTCAGATCCATCGACCGAACCAGAGAACTGGAGCAGCAGCTCATGAGCACTCGATGAGTACTTCGCGATGAGTTTGCACACCCGCTAACGCCTCTCCGCACAGCCCGGGACCGGGTCGAGAGGCCGATAGGAGAATTGTGGCCAAGACCCGAGTTCACGAACTCGCCAAGGAGTTCGGCGTCGAGAGCAAGTTCGTTCTCGAGAAGTTCAAGGAGATGGGGGAGTTCGTCAAGTCGGCGAGCTCGACCGTCGAGCTTCCCGCCGAGATGCGTTTCCGCAAGGAGTACGGCGCCAGCCTGAAGACCGACGCCCCGGCGTCGAGCCCGGCACGTCCGGCCGGCAAGCCCGGCCCCAAGCCCGGCCCGCAGGCCGCCAAGCCCGCCCCCGAGGCCCCGGCCGCCGCGGCGCCCCAGGCCCCGGCCGCTCCCGAGGCCCCGGCCGCCCCCGAGGCTCCCGCCGCTGCGCCGGCCGCCGAGGCCCCCGCGGCGCCCGCCGCCGAGGCTCCGGCTGCGCCCGCCGCGCCGGCCGCCCCCGGCGCACCCACCCGAGGCCCGGGCCGCGTCCCGGCCCGAAGGCAGCCGCGCCGGCACCCGCCGCGGAGCCCGAGGCTCCCGCCGAGCCCCCGGCACCCGCCGCGGAGGGCGAGGCCCCCGCGACGCCCAAGGCTCCGAGCCCGGCACCCCGGCCCGTCGGCCGGCCCGGTGCACGACCGGGCGGCAGCCCGCGTCCCGGCAACAACCCGTTCGCCTCCAGCCAGGGGATGGGACGCCGTCCCGCTGCGCCGCCGCGCAGCGGTGACAGCGCGGCTCCCGGCGCCCCGGCGGCCCGCGACAGTGCTCCCGGCGAGCGCCCGCCGCGCCCGCCGGCCAGCCGTGACGGCGGCGCCCCCGGGCGTCCCGGCATGCCGCGGCCGAACCCCGGCATGATGCCCAAGTCCCCGGCCGCCTTCGGTGGTGGTCCCGGTGGACGGGCCGGCGCTCCCGCCGGCCGCGGCGCCCCGGGCCGTGGTGGTCCCGGTGGGGCTCCGGGCCGTGGTGGTCCCGGTGGTGCTCCGGGCCGTGGTGGCCCCGGTGGACCCGGTGGTGCTCCGGGCGGTCGTCCCGGCGGCTTCGGCCCCGGTGGCGGTGGCCGTCCCGGTGGCGGTCGTCCCGGCCAGCGCGGTCAGACCCAGGGCGCCTTCGGTCGTCCCGGGGGACCCTCGCGTCGTGGTCGCAAGTCGAAGCGGGCGCGTCGTCAGGAGTTCGAGGCCATGCAGGCCCCGACGATCGGCGGCGTGCGGGTCCGCAAGGGTGACGGCGAGACCGTCAAGCTGCCCCGCGGTGCCTCGCTGACCGACTTCGCCGAGCGGATCGGCGTCGACGCCGCCGCGCTGGTGCAGATGCTGTTCAGCCTCGGCGAGATGGTGACCGCGACCGAGTCCGTCAACGACGAGACCTTCGAGCTGCTCGGCGAGGAGCTCAACTACGTCGTCGAGGTCGTCTCGCCCGAGGACGAGGACCGCGCGCTGCTGGAGTCCTTCGACCTCGAGTTCGGTGAGGACGAGGGCGACGAGGGAGACCTGGCGATCCGTCCGCCGGTCGTGACCGTGATGGGTCACGTCGACCACGGAAAGACCAAGCTCCTCGACGCGCTGCGCAGCGCCAACGTGGTCGACAAGGAGGCCGGTGGGATCACCCAGCACATCGGTGCCTACCAGGTCACCACCGAGGTGGACGAGGAGGAGCGTCGGATCACCTTCATCGACACCCCGGGTCACGAGGCGTTCACCGCCATGCGTGCCCGTGGTGCGCAGGCGACCGACATCGCGATCCTCGTGGTCGCGGCCGACGACGGTGTGATGCCGCAGACGGTCGAGGCGCTCAACCACGCCAAGGCCGCCGGGGTGCCGATCGTGGTCGCGGTGAACAAGATCGACAAGCCGGACGCCGACCCCACCAAGGTCCGTGGCCAGCTGACCGAGTACGGCCTGGTCCCCGAGGAGTACGGCGGCGACGCGATGTTCGTCGACGTCTCGGCCAAGTCCGAGCTGAACCTCGACAAGCTGCTGGAGGCGGTCGTGCTGACCGCCGACGCGTCCCTGGACCTGCGGGCCAACCCCGACCAGGACGCCCAGGGCCTCGTGGTGGAGGCGCACCTGGACCGCGGTCGCGGCCCGGTCGCCACCGTCCTGGTCCAGCGCGGCACGCTGCGCGTCGGCGACTCGATCGTGGCGGGCGCCGGCTACGGCCGGGTGCGCGCGATGCTCGACGAGCACGGCGACAACATCGAGGAGGCCGACCCCTCGAGGCCGGCCATGGTGCTGGGCCTCAACGCCGTCCCCGGCGCGGGCCAGACCTTCATCGTGGTCGAGGACGACCGGATGGCGCGTCAGATCGCCGAGAAGCGGGAGTCCCGCGAGCGGGCAGCGGCCCAGGCCAAGCGCCGGGTCCGCCGTACCCTCGAGGACTTCATGGCCTCGATGGAGAAGGGCCAGAGCCAGGAGCTCAACCTGATCCTCAAGGGCGACGTGTCCGGTTCGGTCGAGGCGCTCGAGGACGCCCTGTCGCAGATCGACGTCGGCGACGAGGTCACCCTGCGGGTCATCGACCGCGGTGTCGGTGCGATCACCGAGACCAACGTCGACCTGGCCGCCGCCTCCGACGCCATCATCATCGGGTTCAACGTCCGGCCCCAGGGCAAGGCGACCGAGATGGCGGACAAGGAAGGCGTCGAGATCCGCTACTACTCGATCATCTACCAGGCGATCGAGGAGATCGAGGCCGCTCTCAAGGGCCTGCTCAAGCCGGAGTTCGAGGAGGTCTCCCTCGGCCGCGCCGAGATCCGCGACATCTTCCGGTCCTCCAAGATCGGCAACATCGCCGGCTGCATGATCGTCGACGGTGTGGTGCGCCGCAACGCCAAGGCGCGGGTGCTGCGCGACAACGCGGTCGTGGCCGACAACCTCGACCTCGCGTCGCTGCGACGCGAGAAGGACGACGCCTCGGAGGTCCGTGAGGGCTTCGAGTGCGGTCTGGTGCTCCGGAACTTCCAGGACATCAAGATCGGCGACTTCGTCGAGTCCTTCGAGATGCGGGAGATCCCCCGCAGCTGATCCGTGTCCGAGTCGGCGCGGGACCCTGCGGGGACCCGCGCCGGCTCGGAGCCGTTGCGTGATGAGAGTGAGCAACCCATGAGCAACCCCCGCGTCCGCAAGATCGCCGACCGGATCCAGGTCATCGTCGCGGAGATGCTCGAGCGTCGGGTCAAGGACCCGCGGCTCGGCTTCGTCACGATCACCGACGTCCGGGTCACCGGTGACACCCAGCAGGCCACGGTGTTCTGGACGGTGCTCGGCCAGGCCACCAGCGCCGGGGACGACGAGACGGCCACCGCCGGCGCAGCCGCCGCGCTGGAGTCCGCCACGGGGCTGCTGCGCTCGGAGGTCGGCAAGCAGCTGGGGATGCGGCACGTGCCCACGCTGACCTTCGTGCACGACGCGATCCCGGAGAACGCCCGCCACCTCGAGGACCTGCTGGCCCGGGCCCGGGAGGCCGACGAGGCGGTCGCCGCGACCCGCGCGGGCAAGCAGCCTGCCGGCGACCCGGACCCGTACCGCAAGCCGCGCGAGGACGAGGAGCCCGACGAGGACGAGCCCGACGAGGGCGAGACCGACGGGGGCAGCCGGGAGTGACCACCGAGGCCGGACTGGTCGTCGTCGACAAGCCCGGCGGGATCACCTCGCACGACGTGGTCGCCCGGGTTCGTCGGCTGGCCGGCACCCGCAAGGTCGGCCACGCGGGCACGCTGGACCCGATGGCCACCGGCGTCCTCGTCGTCGGCGTCAACCGGGCCACCCGGCTGCTCGGCCACCTGATGCTGACCGAGAAGGCGTACGACGCCACCATCCGACTCGGGGTCGGCACCAGCACCGACGACGCCGAGGGCGAGGTGCTGGCCACCATCTGCGCCGACGCCGTCGACGAGGCCTCGGTCCGCGCGGTGCTGGCCGGGTTCGTCGGCGAGATCGACCAGGTGCCGACCGCGGTCTCGGCGATCAAGGTGGACGGACGCCGCGCCTACGACCGGGTCCGGGCCGGCGAGGACGTCCAGCTCGCCGCCCGCCGGGTGCGGATCGGCTCGCTGGAGGTCCACCGGGTTGGGTCCGGTGACGGCGTGCCCGACGGCGCCCTCGACGTGGAGGTCTCGTTGCGCTGCTCGGCCGGCACCTACGTGCGCGCCCTGGCCCGGGACGCCGGCGCGCGGCTCGGCGTCGGCGGCCACCTGACCTCGCTGCGGCGGACCGCGGTCGGACCTTACGACCTGGCCGGCGCCCGCACCCTGGAGCAGCTGGGCGAGGACTTCGCCCTGCTGCCGATCGCCGCCGCGGCCCGAGCCGCCTTCCCGGCCCACGACCTCGACGAGCAGCACGCCCGTGACGTCCGGGTGGGGCGCCCCCTCGACCTCGAGCTGGCTGCTCTGACAGCCCTGTTCGGGCCCGACGGGGAGTTCCTCGCCCTCTACGAGCCGCGGGAGCGAGGAGCCCGGCCGGTAGCGGTCTTCGTCTGAGCCGAGGGCCAGTAGGCTCGGCGCCGTGCACGTCTGGCGCTCCCTCGACGACGTCCCGTCCGACCTGGGCCGGACGGCGGTGGTCATCGGCAACTTCGACGGCGTCCACCTCGGCCACCGCCGGGTGCTGGCCCGGGCCCGGGAGATCGCCGACGAGCGGGGCCTCACCCTGGTGGCGGTCACCTTCGACCCGCACCCGATGGCGGTGCTGCGTCCCGAGCACGCCCCCAGCACCCTGACCACGCTCGAGGTCCGCGCCGAGCTGCTGGCCGACGCCGGTGCCGACGCGGTGCTCGCGCTGCCCTTCGACCGGGCGATGGCCGCGTGGTCACCGCAGGAGTTCGCGCAGTGGATCCTCGTCGACGCGCTGCACTCCGCGGCGGTGGTGGTCGGCGCGAACTTCCGGTTCGGCAGCAGGGCCGCCGGCGACGTGGCGACCCTGGTCGAGCACGGGGCGCAGCACGACTTCGTCGCCGAGCCGGTCGCGCTCGACGGGGGTCCGATGGTGTGGTCCTCGACGTACGTGCGCACCTGCCTGGCCACCGGCGACGTGAGCGGCGCGGCCGAGGCGCTGGGCCGCCCGTACGTCGTGCGGGGATCGGTGGTGCGCGGTGACCAGCGCGGGCGCGAGCTCGGCTATCCGACCGCGAACGTGCCGGTCGAGGAGCAGGTCGCGGTGCCGGCCGACGGGGTGTACGCCGGGCGGTTGCGACGGCTGGACACCGGCGAGACGTTCCCCGCGGCGATCAGCGTCGGCACCAACCCGACCTTCGACGGGGAGCGGGAGCGGCGGGTGGAGAGCTACGTCCTGGACCGCACCGATCTCGAGCTGTACGGCGTACAGGTCGAGGTCTCGTTCCTGGAGCGGCTGCGACCGATGACCGCCTTCGACTCCGTCGAGGCGCTGCTGGAGCAGATGCACGACGACGTGGCGCGGACCCGCGACCTGGTCGGGGCCTGAGTGGCCGTCCCGCGGCCCCTGCGCGCCACGCGTGCCGGCGACGACCCGTTGTCGGCCACCGACGCCTGGTTCTCCACCCACGGCCTGGCCTACTTCGTGCCCGAGCAGCGCGCCGCAGCCCGGGACGCGCTGCGGCCCCGGCGGGTGGTGCCGCTCGTGGTGCTGGTCGCCGTCGCCGCCCTCGCCGCCGGCGGGGGACTGGCGTGGTTCTCCGAGCAGGTCAGCGTCGCGCCCGCGGTCCTGGTCACCGTGGCGATGGTCAGCGCCGGATGGTATGCCCTGACCGCACTGCGGGCCGGGTCGATCGTCACCTGGGCGCTGTCGCGGACCTTCGGGAGCCTGGCCACCCTGCTGCCGATGATGACCCGGGCGCTGCCGCTGCTGCTGGTCTTCGTCACGTTCCTCTTCATCAACGCCGAGGTCTGGCAGGTCACCTCACGACTCGACGGCGGCATCCTCTGGCTGACGGTGCTGCTCTTCGCCGTGCTGGCCGTGGCGTTCCTGCTGGTCCGGCTGCCGGAGGAGGTGGACCGGACCGACGACGACGTCGACGAGGACTTCCTGCTCCGGGCCTGCACCGGCACCCCGCTGGAGGAGCAGAGCCGGCGGCTGGTGGCCGACCCGGAGGCCGACCCGGCGTCGTACGCCGAGATCCGTGGCTTCGAGCGCTGGAACCTGGTGATCGTGCTGATGGTCATCCAGGCGGTGCAGGTGCTGCTGCTCGCGGTGACGGTCTTCGCGTTCTTCCTGCTGTTCGGAGCGATGGTGATGACCGACGACGTGATCGCCTCCTGGATCGCCGAGGATCCGCACACGGTGCCGAACCTGGGCGGCCTCTCGGTCGAGCTGGTGCAGGTCTCGGTGTTCCTGGCCGGCTTCTCGGCGCTGTACCTGACGGTCGCGACCGTGACCGACGAGACCTACCGCGAGCAGTTCTTCGGCGGGGTGATGAGCGAGCTGCACCGGGCGGTCGGGGTGCGCGCGGTGTACCGGGCGCTGCGGGCCACGACGCAGACCGACCCGGCACCCTAGGCGGGCACCGGGTCGGTCTGGTCGCTGAGGTCGGTCGACTCAGGCGTCGAGGTCCTTCTCGACGAGGGCGGCGATCGTGTCGACGTCCGCCTCGTTCTCGCCGGAGACCTCGACGGTCGCGCCGTTGCCGGCCCCGATCGTCATGATCAGCAGCGCGGAGCTGGCGTCGACCGGGTCGGCACCGGGCAGGCCGATCGTCACCTCGGAGTCGAGGTCACCGGCGGCCTCGGAGATGATCGCAGCGGGGCGGGCGTGCAGGCCGACGGCGGAGCCGACGACGACGGTCTTGGTGGGCATGGTTCTCCTTGTGGTGGGTTGCTGGTTCTCGATGGTTCTGGTGGTGATCCGGTGGCTGCCGCGGTTCAGGCGGTGACCAGGTCGTTGTCGACGTGGGCCATCGTCTTGAGGGCGACCACCGCGGCGCAGGCGACCAGGACGCCGGCGACGAGGGCGATGATGAAGCCCAGGACGTTGTCGACGGCGAACAGGACGAAGATGCCGCCGTGCGGGGCCCGCAGGGTGACGTCGAAGGCCTGGGAGAGCCCGCCGGTGACGGCGCTGCCGAGCATGATCGAGGGGATCACTCGCAGCGGGTCGGCTGCGGCGAACGGGATCGCCCCCTCGGTGATGAACGAGGCGCCCAGCAGCCAGCCGGCCTTGCCGTTCTCGCGCTCCGGGACCGTGAAGAGACCGGGGCGGACGACGGTGGCGAGCGCCAGCGCGATCGGCGGCACCATGCCGGCGAGCATGACCGCTGCCATCACCTTGAGCTCGGGGGCGTCCGTGGCGGTGGCGGCGGCGGCGAGGCCCGTGGTGGCGAAGGCGTAGGCGGTCTTGTTCAGCGGGCCGCCCATGTCGAAGGCCATCATCAGGCCGAGGATGATGCCCAGGACGATGGACAGGCCGGGACGGTCTCCCAGCGAGTTGAGCCCGTCGCTGAGCGCGGTCATCAGGCCGGCCAGGGGACGAGCCAGCACGACGACCATGATGAAGCCGCTGATCAGGGTGGCGCCGAGAGGGATCACCAGCACCGGCATCAGGCCGCGGGCCCAGGGCGGGATCTTCCAGCTGGCGATCCAGTGGGCGGTGATGCCGGCCAGGACACCGCCGATGATGCCGCCGATGAAGCCCGAGTTGGTGACGCCGGCGACGGCACCCATCACGAATCCCGGTGCGATCCCCGGGCGGTCGGCGATCGCGTAGGCGATGTAGCCGGCCAGTGCGGGCACCAGGAAGCCGAACGCCGCGCCCCCGAGGACGAACATCAGCGCCCCCAGGTAGGCGAGGATCGAGCTGCCGAACAGCGCGTGGTCCAGACCTGTCTCCTGCAGGTCGGGCAGGTTGAAGAAGGTGTTGTTGACCGCGATGTCGCCACCGGGGCCGACGATCTCGTAGCCCCCCAGCAGGAAGCTGAGCGCGATCAGCAGACCACCGGCCGCCACGAAGGGGATCATGTAGGAGACGCCGGTCATCAGGACCCGGCGGACCTGTCCGCCGAAGGACTCGTTGGCGCCACCGCCCTCGCCGGCGGTGACGCTGCCCTCGACCCGGGGGGCGTTGGGGTCCTCGGCGTACCTCAGCGCCTCGGCGATCATCGTGTCACCCTCGTCGATCGGGCGCTTGACGCCCGAGGAGACCACCGGCTTGCCGGCGAACCGGCCCCGGTCCCGGACCCCGACATCGACGGCGAAGATCACCGCGGCGGCGTTGGCGATCACGTCGGGCTTGAGCGGCGTCGAGCCGGCCGAGCCCTGGGTCTCGACCTGGATGTCGACCCCGGCCCGGGCAGCCGCGGCCTCCAGGGCCTCGGCGGCCATGTAGGTGTGCGCGATCCCGGTCGGGCAGGCGGTGACGGCCACCAGGCTGTGGTGGCTGGCGGTGGCGGTGCTCGTCGCCCCGGCAGCGGCGCTGGTCGACGACGCCCCGGCGGCGGCCGTCTCGGTGAGCGACGGCTTCGCCACCTCGGGGGCGGCAGCGGGGGCCGCGGCCGGGGCCGGCGTCTCGCCGACCACCATGCTGACCTCCTCGACGATCTCCTCGGCCGAGGTCGCGTTGCGCAGCGCGTCGGTGAAGGCCGGCTTGACGAGCGCCCGAGCGAGCTTGGTGAGCAGCTGGAGGTGGGTGTTGTCGCCGCCGGCCGGCGCGGTGATGAGGAAGACCAGGTCGGCGGGGCCGTCCTTGGCGCCGAAGTCGACCTTCGGTGCGAGGCGGGCGAAGGTCAGGGTCGGCTCCTGGACCCCGGCGGTGCGGCAGTGCGGGATCGCGATGCCACCGGGCAGGCCGGTGGGCGAGGTCTCCTCGCGGGCCAGGGCGTCGGTGACGACCTGGCCGGGGTCGCTGGCGCGACCGGACTGGCCGAGCACGTCGGCGAGCGACCGGATGACGGCGAACTTGTCGCCGCCCAGGTCGGCGTCCAGACGCACCAGGTCGGTGGTGATCAGGTGGCATGTCAGTCTCCTGTTGTTGAGCTCGCGGACCGTGACCAGATCGGGTCGGGTCTGCGAGGGGTGAGGGATGGTGGTGCCGGGAAGCCCGGCGGCGGCGCTGCCGTAGGCGACGGCGAGCGCCAGTCGCTCGTGCGGGGTCTTGCCCTGGATCTCGCCGAGGAGGTAGCCGAACAGGCTGGAGTCGCCGGCACCCACGGTGCTGACGACGGTGGTGGGCGGCGGTGAGGCATGCCAGGCCGCACCGGCGGTGACCAGCACGGCGCCGTTGCCGCCGAGGGTGACGAGGACCGCGGAGACCCCCTGTCCCACGAGCGTCTGCGCCGCCTGGGCGGCGGCCTCGGGGTCGGACTCGAGCAGGTCGGGGTCGTCGCCGGTGAAGGAGGCGAGCTCCTCGCCGTTGGGCTTCATCAGGTTCGGCGCGCTGTCGGGCAGCGCCGCGACCAGCGCCCGCAGCGGTTCGTCGGAGGTGTCGACCGCCACCTGGGCGGGCGTGTCGGACAACGCGGTGACCAGCTCGGCGTACCAGCCGTCCGGCGCTCCCGGCGGCAGCGAGCCGGCCAGCACCACCCAGTCCGCGGACGCGGCCCGGCGGCGCAGGCTGCTGGTGAGCTGGCCCAGCACCTCCTCGGACAGCGTCGGGCCCGGGCTGTTGAGCTTGGTCGTGGTCCCGTCCGGCTCGGTGATCGTCACGTTGACCCGCAGGTCGCCCTCGTGCTCCACCGGGCGGCAGTCGATGCCCGCGGCCAGCAGCTCGAGCACGAACGGGTCGTCCTGGCGTGCCGGCAGCACCGCCACGGAGGGGATCCCGGCGCTGATCGCGGCCCGAGAGATGTTCACCCCCTTGCCGCCGGCCTGCGACGTCACCGACTCAGCACGCTGCACCGCCCCTCGCTCCAGGGCCGCGCCCAGCGTGACCGTCCGGTCATGGCTGGGATTGGGCGTCAGTGTCACGATCATGCGACCACCACCTCGACGCCGGCTCGTTCGAGATCCCGACGGTCGTCGGCGTCGACCGCTTCGTCGGTGATCAGGACGTCGATCTCGTCCATGGAGGCAAAGCTGATCGGCGCCTCGGCGCCGACCTTGCTGGCGTCGGCGAGCACCACGACCTGGCGTGCGCTGGCGACCATCGCGTGCTTGGTGGCCGCCTCGTCGACATCGGGCGTGGAGGCGCCGTGACCGTGCGAGATGCCGTTGGCGCCGAGGAATGCGACGTCGGCACGCAGGCGCGCGAGGGTCCGCACCGTGTCAGCCCCGACGGCGGCGTGCGTCGTCGTACGGACCCGGCCGGGCAGAAGGTGCAGCTCGATCTGGGGTATGCCGGCCAGTCTTGCGGCCACCGGGACCGCATGGGTGAACACGACCAGTCTGTGGTCACGCGGGAGCACGCCGGCCAGGCGGGTCAACGTGGAACCGGCGTCGAGCAGCACCAGCGAGCCCGGCGGCGGGAGCAGGTCGACGGCGCAGCGGGCGATCCGTTCCTTCTGCGCGGTGTGAGCGGCGTCGCGCTCGTTCACCGTCGACTCGATGACCCCGAGGCTGCCGGAGGGGACCACGCCCCCGTGGACCCGGCGTACCAGACCCATCCGCTCCAGGGCGGACAGGTCTCGACGGACGGTCTCGGTGGTGACGTCGTAGAGCGAGGCGAGTACGGTCACGGACAGACGACCGCGTTCCGCCACCAGCTGGGCTATCGCCTGCTGACGCTCTTCGGCGTACATGGCCCCCCGATCGCCCGTGTTGTGGTCTGTGTATATGTTGTTTTACGCCCGTATGTGTTGACTGTCAAGGGTCTTCACCATTAACTTGTGAGCATGGTCACTGCTTCCACTGTGCTCACGGGCACCCCTGTCGTCCCGGGCGTCGCGTACGGGCCCGCCCTCGTCGTCCGCGCCGAGATCTCCTCCGACGCCGTCGCACGATTCGGTGACGGCGGGTTCGCCGATGCCGACGCTGCGCTCGCGGCGTACGACGACGCCGTCGACGCCGTCGCCAACGGGTTCGTCGCCAAGGCCGATGCGGCCTCGGGCGCGGCCGCCGAGGTCCTCACCGCCAGTGCCGGGCTGGCCCGGGACAAGGGGCTGCGCGGCGCGGTCCGCAAGGGGCTGCGCGGCGACCAACCCCTGCTCGACGCGGTCGCTGCCGCCGTCGAGCAGTTCGTCGGCGTGTTCACCCAGATGGGCGGGCTGATGGCGGAGCGGGTCACCGACCTGCGTGACATCGAGCTCCGGGTCGTCGCCCGGCTGGTGGGCGAGCCCGAGCCGGGCGTGCCCACGCCCTCGGATCCCTCGGTGCTGGTCGCCGAGGACCTCGCTCCCTCCGACACCGCCGGACTGGACCCACGCCTGATCGTGGCGCTGGTCACCGAGCGGGGCGGACCCACCAGCCACACCGCCATCATCGCTCGCCAGCTGGGCATCCCCTGCGTGGTCGGCACCCCCGGGGCCCTCGAGCTGGCGGCGGGGACGCCGGTGCTCGTCGACGGCACCACGGGCTCCGTCGAGCCCGACCCCGATCCCGCCGATGCGGAGCGCCGGGTGGTGGCCAGCCAGGAGGCCAAGGCGATGCTGGCGGCGTGGTCCGGGCCCGGTGCCACCGCCGACGGGACGCCGGTCAAGCTGCTGGCCAACGTCGCGGACGGGGGATCGGCGTCCTCCGCGGCCTCCGAGCCGGTGGAGGGTGTGGGTCTCTTCCGCACCGAGCTGTGCTTCCTGAACCGGACCGAGGAGCCGTCCGCCGAGGAGCAGGCCGACATCTACGCCGCGGTGCTGCGGCCGTTCGAGGGCCGCTACGTGGTGGTCCGCACCCTGGATGCCGGATCGGACAAGCCGGTCGCCTTCGCCACGCTGGAGGGGGAGGAGAACCCGGCGCTCGGCGTGCGCGGGCTGCGGCTCAGCTTCGACAACCCCGAGCTGCTGGACCGCCAGCTCGACGGGATCGCGGGCGCCGCCGAGCAGACCGGCGTCGAGGCCTGGGTGATGGCCCCGATGGTGGCCACCGTGGCCGAGGCGGACGAGTTCGCACAGAAGGTGCACGGCCGCGGCCTCAAGGCCGGGGTGATGGTCGAGGTGCCCTCGGCGGCGCTGCTGGCCCACCGGATGCTGGAGGTCGTCGACTTCCTCTCGATCGGCACCAACGACCTCACCCAGTACACGATGGCCGCGGACCGGATGGCCACCGACCTGGCGCACCTGACCGACCCGTGGCAGCCGGCCGTCCTCCAGCTCATCGCGATCACGGCCGAGGCCGGCAAGCAGGCCGGCAAACCGGTCGGGGTCTGCGGCGAGGCCGCCGCCGACCCGCTGCTGGCCTGTGCGCTGGTCGGGATGGGGATCACGTCCCTGTCGATGGCCGCAGCCGCCGTACGCGCTGTCGGGGCCCGGTTGGCGACCGCGTCGATCGAGGCCTGCGAGGACGCGGCCGAGGCGGCGCTCGCCGCAGCGGACCCGGCGGCGGCACGCGCTGCGGTGCTCGAGGTGCTCGGACGCTGAGGGCAGGCTCACGTTTCGGTCCCGCGCTGCCCGGGCATCGTCCGTGATGGCCCACCTGGGACATCGACGGAAGGACGAAGCACATGGGATTCGGACTCGGAATCGGCATGATCGCGCTCGGGTTGATCCTGGCGCTGGCGGTGGAGGATGCCATCGCAGGCGTGGACCTGACCATGGTCGGGTGGATCCTGACCGTGGTGGGCATCGTGGCGCTCGGCTTCGCGGCCGCGCAGATGAGCTCGCGGCGCAGCACCGGCAACGTGAGCACCACCACGCACCCGGACGGGTCGCAGACGGTGAGCGAGCGTCGCACGGATGCCGGCCCGACGCTGTAGGCACCACCTGATCCACCTGATGCAGACCGCACGCAGGGGCCCCGCCGTCGAGGTGGGGCCCCTGCTGCTGCGTGACCGGCCCGAGCCGGTGCCGGCCGCGGTTTGGGCCTGAGCCCGCAGCCGGGATAGTCTCGACCGGTTGCCCATCGGGCGACTCGCACCACCGAAGACCGCCGTGCAATCGGCCGCGGATCCAGAGTGCCCGGGTGAACAGGCCCCGGCGCGCCGCGCAACCCAGACCGGAAGGAGCCCCGCATGTCGATCGGTACCGACGCGGAGACCAAGAAGAAGATCATCGCCGAGTACGCCACGACCGAGGGTGACACCGGTTCCCCCGAGGTCCAGATCGCGCTGCTGAGCCACCGCATCAGCCACCTCACCGAGCACCTCAAGACCCACAAGCACGACCACCACAGCCGTCGTGGTCTGCTGCTGCTCGTCGGCCAGCGCCGGCGGCTGCTCAACTACCTGCAGAAGACCGAGATCGCCCGCTACCGCTCCATCGTGGAGCGTCTCGGCCTGCGTCGCTGACCCAGCTCATGGGCGAGCGGTCGCCCCATCGGGGTGACCGCTCGTCGCCATTTGCGGGCCCGGGACAGCTCGCTCGCTAGTCTGGCACCAGCACCACCCCTCCGGCGTCCCGCCGGACCACAAGTTCACACCACGAAACCAGGAGCGACCCGCACGTCCGGGCTCGGTCCTCGGTAGTGGCCCTCCGATCCCGACCGGCTCCACCAGGAGCCCCCAGGATCCGCGAGCCTCGATCGAAGACCGGCCCCCTCCCGTGATGGAGGGTGCGACGCGGGACGCCGCGGATCGCTCCGCGAGCAGAACAGGGAACACCCCTTGACTGAACCCGTCATCTCCGCCGTCGAGACCGTGCTGGACAACGGCACGTTCGGCACCCGCACCGTCAAGTTCGAGACCGGGCTGCTGGCCCGCCAGGCCGCCGGTTCGGTGACCGCCTACCTCGACGACGACACCATGCTGCTCTCGGCCACCACGGCCGGCAAGCACCCCAAGGACCACTTCGACTTCTTCCCCCTGACGATCGACGTCGAGGAGCGGATGTACGCCGCGGGCCAGATCCCCGGCTCGTTCTTCCGCAGCGAGGGCCGGCCGGGCGAGGACGCGATCCTCACCTGCCGCCTGATCGACCGGCCGCTGCGCCCGACCTTCAAGAAGGGGCTGCGCAACGAGGTCCAGGTCGTCATCACCGTGATGGCGCTGAACCCCGACCACCCCTACGACGTGCTGGCCATCAACGCCGCGTCGCTGTCCACCCAGCTCTCCGGCCTGCCGTTCTCCGGCCCGGTCGGCGGCGTCCGGGTGGCCCTGATCGAGGGACAGTGGGTGGCGTTCCCGACCTACAGCCAGCTCGAGAAGGCCGTCTTCGACATGGTCGTGGCCGGTCGGGTCACCGACTCCGGTGACGTCGCGATCATGATGGTCGAGGCCGAGGCCACCGAGCAGACCTGGACCCTGGTCTCCGAGGGCACCCAGGCGCCCACCGAGGAGATCGTCGCGAGCGGTCTGGACGCGGCCAAGCCGTTCATCAAGCAGCTGTGCGAGGCCCAGGCCGAGCTGGCCAAGGAGGCCGCCAAGCCGGTCCAGGAGTTCCCGGTCTTCCTCGACTTCGAGGACGACGTCTACCAGGCGGTCACCACCGTCGCGCAGGACGACACCGCCTCGGCGATGACGATCGGCGACAAGCAGGAGCGCGAGGCACGGATCGACGAGATCAAGGCCTCCGTCCTCGACCAGCTCGGAGAGAAGTTCGAGGGTCGCGAGAAGGAGGTCGGTGCCGCTTTCCGCGCGCTGAACAAGCAGCTCGTGCGTGAGCGGGTGCTGCGCGACAAGGTGCGCATCGACGGTCGCGGCCTGGCCGACATCCGGCCGTTGCACGCCGAGGTCGGCGTCATCCCGCGGGTGCACGGCTCGGCGCTCTTCGAGCGCGGCGAGACCCAGATCCTCGGGGTCACCACGCTGAACATGCTGACCCTGGAGCAGAAGCTGGACACGCTCTCCCCGGAGAAGTCGCGCCGCTACATGCACAAGTACGTCTTCCCGCCGTTCTCCACCGGTGAGACCGGCCGGGTCGGCTCGCCCAAGCGCCGCGAGGTCGGCCACGGTGCGCTGGCGCGTCGTGCGCTGCTGCCGGTGCTGCCGGCGCGCGAGGACTTCCCGTACGCGATCCGTCAGCTCTCCGAGGCGATGGGCTCCAACGGCTCCACCTCGATGGGCTCGGTCTGCGCCTCGACCATGTCGCTGCTCCAGGCCGGTGTGCCGCTGAAGGCCGCCGTGGCCGGCATCGCGATGGGGCTCATCTCCGGCGAGGTCGACGGTCAGCAGCAGTACGTCGCGCTGACCGACATCCTCGGTGCCGAGGACGCGTTCGGCGACATGGACTTCAAGGTCGCCGGCACCCGGGAGTTCGTCACCGCCCTCCAGCTCGACACCAAGCTCGACGGCATCCCCGCCGAAGTGCTGGCCGCCGCGCTGAACCAGGCCAAGGACGCCCGCCTGGCGATCCTCGACGTGATGGCCGAGGCCATCGACGAGCCCGAGGAGATGTCGCTGCACGCGCCGCGGATCATCACCGTGCGCATCCCGGTCGACAAGATCGGCGAGGTGATCGGGCCCAAGGGCAAGGTGATCAACCAGATCCAGGACGACACCGGCGCCTCGCTGTCGATCGAGGACGACGGCACCATCTACATCGGTGCCACCAACGGCGAGGCCGCCGAGGCGGCGCGTCAGGCCGTCAACGCGATCGCCAACCCGACGATGCCCGAGGTCGGCGAGCGGTACCTCGGCACCGTGGTGAAGACGACCAACTTCGGCGCCTTCGTCTCGCTGATGCCGGGCAAGGACGGGCTGCTGCACATCAGCAAGCTGCGCGGTCTCGCCGGCGGCAAGCGGGTGGACGCGGTCGAGGACGTCGTCTCGGTCGGGCAGAAGATCCAGGTCCAGATCGCCGAGATCGACGACCGCGGCAAGCTCTCCCTGGTCCCGTACCTGGAGGAGTCCGCCGATGCCGCCGACGCCGGCGACGGTGCGGACGCCGACGGGTCCGCCGACGAGGCGTGACCTCCGCGTGACCACAGGTTCCACGACGGCCGGCCGGGGGTTGACCCCCGGCCGGCCGTCGGCCTCCCAGGTGCTCCAGACCGTGACCGCACCGGACGGGTCGGTCACCTCGCAGGTGCGGCGGTCGGTGCTGCCCGGCGGCCTGCGGGTGATCACCGAGGAGATGGCGGGCGTGCGGTCGGCCAGCATCGGGGTCTGGGTCGGTGTCGGCTCCCGGGACGAGACCGCCGCCCAGCACGGCTGCTCGCACTTCCTGGAGCACCTGCTCTTCAAGGGCACCACCGGTCGCTCGGCGATGGACATCTCGGTGGCGCTCGACGGGGTCGGCGGCGAGTTCAACGCCTTCACCGCCAAGGAGTACACCTGCTTCCATGCCCGGGTCCTGGACGCCGACCTGCCGCTGGCCGTCGACGTGCTCGGCGACATGCTGACCGACAGCCGGCTGCTGTCCGTCGACGTCGAGGCCGAGCGCGAGGTGATCCTCGACGAGATCGCGATGCACGACGACGACCCGGACGACGTCGTGCACAACCTCTTCGCCGAGCAGGCGTGGGGGAGTGGCACCCCGCTGGGTCGCGGCATCGCCGGGACCGAGGAGTCGATCCGCGGGCTGAGCCGGCAGCAGATCCTGCGCTTCTACCGGCGTCACTACCGGCCGTCCACGATGGTGGTCTCCGCGGCCGGGAACGTCCACCACGACGAGGTGGTGGCGATGGTGGCCGAGGCGTTCGGTCGCAACGACTTCCTGGGCGGAGAGGCCACGCCGGCGCCGCCGCGTCCGCGTGCCCCCGCCGTGCGGGTACGGCCGGGTTCGGCGACGACGTCCCGGCCGTTCGAGCAGGTCAACCTGGTCCTCGGCATGGAGGGACCGGCCCGCAACGACGACCGCCGCTTCGCGCTCGCGGTGCTCAGCACGACCTTGGGCGGCGGGACCTCCAGCCGGCTCTTCCAGGAGGTCCGCGAGCGTCGTGGGCTGGCCTACTCGGTCTACTCGTTCGCCAGCCACCACGCGGACACCGGATTGGTCGGCGTCGCCGCCGGCTGCCTGCCGAGCAAGGTCGAGGAGGTGCTGGCGGTGGTGCGCGCGGAGCTGGCCGGGATCGCCGCCGACGGCATCACCGAGGAGGAGCTGCGCCGGGGCCAGGGCCAGCTCCGCGGCGGCCTCGTCCTCGGCCTGGAGGACAGCGGTGCCCGGATGTCCCGGCTGGGCAAGGCCGAGCTGGTCTACGACGAGCTGCTCAGCATCGACGAGGTGCTGGACCGGATCTCGGCGGTGACGTTGCAGGAGGTCCAGGACGTGGCCCGGGAGGTCTTCGGCCGCGGCGAGGTGCTGGCGGTGGTCGGCCCGGAGTGACCGGGCTCGGGCTCACTTCTTGCCGATGACCCCGACGACCGCGGGCCGCTGCTGGTCGACCGCGGAGACCCGGAAGCCGGCACCGCCCAGCGCGGCGGAGGCGTTCTCGATGATCGTCGGCACCTGGTCGGGACGGGTCGCCTCGTAGAAGAGGAACACCGCGCCGCCCGGCAGCAGCCGCTCGTGCAGCAGGGCCACCTCGTCGGGGCAGTCTCGCACCCAGAACAGGTTGACGTTGAACGCGAAGACCTTGGTCAGGCGCTTGACCGGGACCCGGAGGGTGGCCAGGTCGATCTGGCGCACGGTGAGCCGGCCCGCCTCGACGTACGCCGCGTTCCGGCGCCGGGTGCGGTCCACCCCCGACTCGGACCGGTCGATCGCGAACAGCTTGCCGCTGGTCAGCTTGCTGCAGATCAGCTCGGCCCCGGCCCCGGGGCCGCACCCGATCTCGAGGACATGATCGGTCGGCTGGACGTCCATGAACTCCACCGCCCAGCGGATCCGTGTCGGAATCGCCTGCACCGCCATGGCCACAGCCTGCCAGAAGCCGTGCAGGCCGGGGGAGGGTCCCCGGTTCTCGGCGATGGCCTAGGTTGGCACGGTGGCACGGATGAAGGTGGGGGTCCTCGGGGCTCGCGGCAAGGTCGGGACCGAGGTGTGCAGCGCGATCCGGGCTGCCGACGACCTCGAGCTGGTGGCGGCGCTGGACGCCGAGGACGAGCTCGCCGAGCTGGTCCGGTCGGGCGCCGAGGCGGTGGTGGACTTCACCCACCCCGACGTGGTGATGGACAACCTGGCCTACTGCGTGCGGCACGGCATCCACGCCGTGGTCGGCACCACCGGGTTCGACGACGAGCGGTTGGAGACGGTGCGCCGGTGGCTCGAGGACCGTCCCGGGACCGGGGTCCTGGTGGCTCCCAACTTCTCCATCGGGGCCATCCTGATGATGCGCTTCGCCGCGGTGGCGGCCCCGTTCTACGAGTCGGTCGAGGTCGTGGAGCTGCACCACCCGGACAAGGCCGACGCGCCGTCCGGGACCGCTCGGCGTACCGCCCAGCTGATCGCCGCAGCCAGGGCCGAGGCCGGCTGCGGACCGGTCCCGGACGCGACCACCAGCGCGATGGACGGGGCCCGCGGCGCCGACGTCGACGGCATCCGGGTGCACGGCCTGCGGATCCGTGGCCTGGTCGCGCACCAGGAGGTGGTCCTCGGAGGGGTGGGGGAGACGTTGACGATCCGGCACGACTCGCTCGACCGGGCCTCGTTCACCCCCGGCGTGCTGACCGGTCTGCGCGCCATCGCCGACCACCAGGGCCTCACCGTGGGCCTGGAGCACTTCCTCGACCTGGACTGAGCTGTGGCGCCCCCTGGAGACGCTCTCGCGGCCCTGGTGGCGCCGTCCGCCCCCGGCACGAGGAAGCGGCCCGCACCGGCTGCTGCCGGTGCGGGCCGCTCGTCCGTGGCCGCAGCCTAGAGGCTCAGCTGACTGTCGAAGAGCGCCTTCTCCGTCTCGTCGTTCCACGTGCCGCCAGGTCCCAGCTTCTCGGCGACCTCCGGCAGTCTCTCCTGCAGCTCGTTGAGCCCCATCAGGGGGAGGTCGTGGATCTGCGGGAAGATCAGGACCTTCCCGGAGTAGCTGCCGTCGACCAGGGCCTGGAGGCCGTCCTTGGCCGCTCGCATGCCGCCGACGGCGCCCACGATGGATCCCGGGGAGAGCTCACCCCGGTTGGCCAGGTCCACCACCTGCTGCTGGTCGTGGATGGTCAGTCCTGACGTCCCGGTGTACTGGGCATTGTTCAGGTACACCGCGCTCAGGTTCAGCGGCGCCAGGGTGCCGTTGGGAACACCGGCGAAGAAGACCAGCATGCCGTCCGGATTCATCAGGGTGTCGCCCTCGCCCATCACAGCGGCGATGGGGACACTGACCACCACGTCGTCGGCCCCCTGGTTGTCGGTGATCCCCATGACGAAGTCGTGCAGGGACTGCTCCGCGGTCTGGGAGTTGAAGGTGAGCAGCTCGCAGTCGTTGCTCTCCGCCAGGTGGCCCAGACGATCCACGAGGCTCTTCAGGCGCTCGTCGCTCATCTCCGTGGCGATGATCTTGCTGGGACCGTCGGGCTGCTGGATGGCCCTCTGGAGATGCATCAGCCCCATCGGACCGCCGGCGCCCACGAAGACGGTGGTGCCCCGGGAACGCAGGTCACACCGGTTGCGCGCCTCCCCGTAGGAGGAGGCGATGTCCGGTCCCTGGCCGCCGAGGTAGGCGGTGTAGTCGTAGTGCAGGCGGCCCACGTCGGTGTCCACCAAGCCGTCCAGGGCGGTCTCGCCCACCAGGTTGAGGGTGCCCCGCCGGGCGATGTGCTTGGCCACGGCACCCACCGTCGCCGCGGACCGGGGATCGAGCATGACGATGTCGTCGAAGCCGGCGCCGTCGGTCAGCTCGTCCACCAGAGCCTGGTAGTCATCGGTGCCGACGCCGTTGCGCACGACCTTCGTGGCCGAGGTCTGCTCCACCAGCTTCTCCACCGAGGCGGGCACGTCGGTCATCACGATGGTGGCCGGCGCGTCCAGACCGGAAGAGAACTGGTACTCCCGCTCGTCTCCGGGCCGGCCGATGATCCACATGATCCCGCCGGTCTCGGGCACCAGGCGGCGACGCTGGGTGTAGGCCGCCATCACGCAGCCCCAGGGCTCCAGCGTGGAGGCCTCGGCGTACCCCATCGAGTCGGGGATGGGCAGCAGGCAGGCGCCATCGTCGGTGTCGAGCATCTCCGAGCCCATCAGGTGGTACTGGATCAGGCCGCCGGGAATGGTGTAGCCGTAGGCCGTGCTCTTGCCGTCCTGGTAGATGTCGGGCTGCACGGCCAGTCGCTGGCCGGCGTGGTAGCGGTCCTGGAGGTTCTCTCCGACCTTGATGACCGTGAGGCTGGTCTCGTGCCCCAGTCGGGTGGGCTCCTTGGACAGGTCGCGGTTGTAGAGCTTCGGGTGGCTGCCGCCCGCGCGGAGGATCTTCACGTCGGAGAAGCAGAGTCCCACGCTGTCGATGCGGACCAGCATCTGGTCGGCACTGGGTTCGGGGATCGGAACCAGCTCGGGTCCGTCGTCCTTGCCCATGTTCTCTTCGCCTGCGCCGTAGATGTTCCAGGCCCAGCTCTCTTCCGGCAGGTCGAGATCGGCCGCGCGGTACCGGTCGTACTCTGATGTCATGGTTCCTCCGTGTTGGGGTGCCTAGCGTCGGCCGTGTTCAGGTGCCTGGCCTCGGGGTCTCACGCGGGCTGCGCACCTGCAGCGTGACCTCGTCCCGAGCGCAGTCCGGCCCGGGAACGTCCTCGAAGGGGACGTCCCCGGGCGCGGGGAGACGCGGAGTCGGGATCAGTCGTCCTCGTCGTCGTCCTCGGCCAGCAGCGTCGAGGACCTCGTTCACGTCGGTCGTCTCGCGCAGCCGCTGGGCCGTCTCCTTGTCGCTGAGCACCATCGCCAGCGACTGCAGGATGCCGATGTGCTCGCTGCTCTTGCGAGGCGATCGCGATGGCGACGAAGCACTTCTTGCCGTTCCAGTCGACCCCGTCGGGGAACTGCAGGAACGCCAGCGCTGCGCGGTTGATGTACTCGCCGGCTCGCGTCGGTGCCGTGCGGGATGGCCACGCCCTCGCCCATGTACGTCGAGACCGAGGCCTCACGCTCCAGGATGGCGTCGGCGTACTCCTGGCCAGCGGCGCCGATCTCGACCAGCACCGCGCCGCACTGGCGCAGCGCGTCCTCCTTGTCGGCCGCCTTGAGGCCGAGGCGGACCGCCTCGGCGCTCAGGACCTGTCCGGCGTCGGGCTCAGGACTCAAGGACGCCACCGTCCTTGATCGCCGACTCGACCTTGGCGAAGGCCGGGTCGCCCATGAACACGTTGAACGGCACGATGACCGCGTCGGCGTTGATGCTCTTGGCCCGCTCGGCCAGGCCTGCGTGGCAGAGCACCACCTGGGTGTCGGCGGGGATCGAGTTCACCGGGGTGTGCTCGACCGTGACGCCGTACTTCTTCAGCTTCTTCTTCATGGTGCTGGCCACCATCACGCTGCTGCCCATTCCGGCGTCGCAGGCGATGATCACCTTCTTGACGTCCGATCCGTTGACCTGCGGCATGCGGGTTCCTTCCGTCGAGTGGACTTCGTGGCGGTGCGTGCTGAGCCGGGCTGGGCCCGAGCCCGGAGGGGCTCAGGTCGCCGACGATGACCTCGTCCTCGGGGCGGTGCAGCTCCTCGTCCTTCTCGCCGCGGCCGAAGCCCATCAGCACCGAGGCGACCGCGAAGGACGCCGCGGTGGCGATGAAGATCGCCGAGAGCACCGGGAAGTAGCCACCCCGGGGCGTGACCGCCAGGTAGGCGAAGATGCTGCCGGGCGAGGGGACCGAGACCAGGCCGGCGTTGAGGATGGTCGCGGTCAGCAGGCCGGACATGCCGCCGGCGATCGCGGCCAGCACCAGCTTCGGCTTCATCAGCACGTACGGGAAGTAGATCTCGTGGATCCCGCCGAGGAAGTGGATGACCAGCGCACCGGGAACGGTGGGACGCATCGACTTGGGGCCGAAGAGCAGGTAGGCGAGCAGGATGCCGAGGCCGGGCCCGGGGTTGGTCTCGACCATGAACAGGATCGACTTGCCGGCCTCCTGGACGTCGGCGGCGCCGAGTGGCGTCAGGACGCCCTGGTTGATCGCATTGTTCAGGAACAGGATCTTCGCCGGTTCCACGAAGAGCGAGGCCAGCGGGAGCAAGTTGTTCTCCACCAGCGCGTCCACGCCGCTGCCGAGGAAGTCGACGACCTCCTGGACGACCGGACCGATGGCGAGCCGACCCAGGATCGCCAGGCCACCACCGAGGATGCCGAGCGAGAAGTTGTCGATCAGCATCTCGAAGCCGGACGGGATCTTGTCCTCGATCGCCTCGTCGAGCAGCTTGAGCAGGTAGCCCGCGAGCGGACCCATCGAGCATCGCGCCGAGGAACATCGGCACCGTCGTGCCGACGATGACACCCATGGTGGCGATCGCGCCGATGACGGCGCCTCGCTGGCCGTGCACCATCCGGCCACCGGTGTAGCCGATCAGCAGCGGGAGCAAGTAGATGATCATCGGGCCGACGAGCTCGGCGAGCTTCTCGTTCGGCAGCCAGCCGGTCGGAATGAAGAGTGCGGTGATCAGACCCCAGGCGATGAACGCGCCGATGTTCGGCATGATCATCCCGGCCAGGTAGCCGCCGAAGCGCTGCACCGTGGCGCGGAATCCACCACCCTCGAGGTTCTTGTTGACATGTGCGTCCGGCATGGCCATCAGCGGTCCCCCTTGTTCGGCCCGGGATCAATCCGGGTCTGAGTAACGTCGGTCACATCTGTGAGTACCTTTATATGCGCCCGTTTGTGTGGTGTCAAGGGGGAGGGTGGCGAGGACTTCCACGCAAAGTCACACAACCGGGGAAAAACGGGCATGTTGGCGCTGGGTTGACGCTGGGGGAGCCCGTGAAATTCCTACACCCATTCAGGCGAGTCGCGCCAGTGCCGTGACCACGGCAGCGCCGAACACCACGACCAGGAAGGGAGCGCGGGCCATCAGCAGCAGCACCGCCGCCGCGAGACCCCAGGCCCGGGCGTCGACGACCAGCACCCGGTCGGCGACCACGACCTGGACCGCGACCAGCCCCGCGAGCAGCGCCACCGGCAGCAGGTCGGCCACCCGCGCGACCGCCGGCCGCTCCAGCACCACCGAGGGCACCGACAAGCCCGCCAGCTTGAGCAGGTAGCAGCCCACCGCCGCCGCGAGCACGGCCGTCCAGATCACCGCGACCCCCGCGGGGCGCCGGACCGGGGCCACAGGCCGACCAGGAGGGCCACCCCGCCGGCCGCGAGCACCGGCACCCCGGGGGTGGCGAGGGGGGCCAGCCGCCAGCGCCACCACCGCCGCCAGCAGCGCCGTGGCCCGATGGCGTGGGTCGGTGAGCCGCGGCCACAACAGGGCCAGGAAGGCGGCTCCGACCGCCGCGTCCAGGCCGTAGACGCGGGGATCGCCGATGGCCGCCCCGGCGACCGCTCCCACGAGCGTCGAGGCGTTCCACAGCGCGAAGATCGCGGCGCCGGTGGCCACGAAACCGAGGCGCGCCTCGGCCCGGGAGGCCCGCGAGACCGCCATCGCGGTCGACTCGTCGATGAGCAGGTGCGCCGCGGCGAGCCGGCGGACGCCGCGATAGCGCAGCAGCGGGCCGACCCGCAGCCCGTAGAGGGTGTTGCGGGTGCCGAGCAGCAGCGCCGTGAGCGCGCCCGCCAGCGGCGTGCCGCCGCCGGCGAGCACGCCGACCAGGGCGAACTGGGAGGCGCCGGTGAACATCGCCAGCGAGAGCACCACGGTCTGGGCGACGCTGAGGCCGGACGCCGTCGAGATCGCGCCGAAGGAGGTGCCGTAGGCCCCCGTCGCGACCGCGATGCCCAGGGCCTGTCGCAGGATCGCGGCGCGCGTCGTGCTCGGCAGCCCACCGTCCGGCGACCCGCCGGAACCCGCGTTCAGCGGCGTCGCTGCCGCGATCGCGAGGACTGCTGGTGCGAGCCCTGGCCGTGCAGCACGGCGGCGGCGAGCAGGCCTCCGACGACGAGTCCGACCGACGCGCCGGCCGCCGGGTCGACCGGGATGACGGTCGCGTGCGTGATCCAGGCGCCGGCCACGACCGTGGCCACCACGACGGTGACCACCACCAGCCACCCGTGGAGCCGGGGCAACGGTCCGATCATCGTGGGGGCCCTCCTCGTCGCTGGTTCCACCGGGCCGCCGCCGCTCCGAGCACCCGGTCGAGGGCACGGGGTCCGACTGCACCGATGGCCTTCCATCCTGCCGTCTCGCCGGACGAAATCAACCCGACCTGCCGTCACCGTCCCTCGGTTCGTCGGGGAAGTCGGGGAGTCGGGGAGTCGGGCAGCCTCACAGGCTCGCGTGCAGCCGCACCTGCTTGACCCGCACCGCTCCGGTGCCGTCCAGGTCGAGCTCGCGGTGCGCGGTGTCGGCGGCGTACCCCGCACTGGTGAGGAACCGGCGCAACGCATCGTCGGAGGCCATCGCCCACGCCACCGAGCGGGTGAACCGGTCGGCGCGCATCGTGTCCGCCGCCGCCTGCAACAACCGCGAGCCGTGGCCCTGCCCACGCGCTGCCTGCTCCACGGTGAGCTCGGCGAGCTCGGCGTCGGCCACCGGGTCGCAGTCGGGGTCGGTCGCCGGGCCGGTGATCGCGAAGCCCACCACCCGGTTGTGCTCGAGGGCGACCAGCACGCGTTGCCGCGCGTCTGCGGGACGCGTCAACGACGCCTGCCACTTCGCGGCCGCAGCCTCCACCGCCTCCGAGCCCTGGGGGAACGCCTCCGCCGGCAGCACCCCGGCGTACAGCTCCGGCCAGGTGCGCAGCTGCAGCTCGGCGATCGCGGGGGCGTCGTCGGCCCAGGCCACCCGGACCGAGACGTCGGCGGTCGGACCCTGGTGCATCTGGCTCATCGGGGGATCATCCCAGCCGCTGAGCGCCGGTTCCCGGTCGGGAGGGTAGGGGAGGCTCAGTAGGGTCGGTCACATGGAGATTCGCAACCTCGGGGCCAGCGGCCTGAAGATCTCGGCCATCGCCTACGGCAACTGGCTGACCCACGGCTCGCAGGTCGAGGAGGACGCGGCGCAGGCCTGCGTCCGCCAGGCCCTCGACGAGGGCATCACCACCTTCGACACCGCTGACGTGTACGCCAACACCGCCGCCGAGACGGTGCTGGGCAAGGCCCTGGCCGGCGAGCGGCGGGAGGGCCTGGAGATCTTCACCAAGGTCTTCTGGCCCACCGGGCCGGGCAAGCACAACGACCACGGGCTGTCCCGCAAGCACATCATGGAGTCGATCGACGGCTCGCTGCGCCGCCTCGGCACCGACTACGTCGACCTCTACCAGGCGCACCGCTACGACCACGAGACGCCGCTGGAGGAGACGATGGAGGCGTTCGCCGACGTCGTCCGGGCCGGCAAGGCCCTCTACATCGGGGTCTCGGAGTGGCGGGCCGAGGAGCTGCGGGCCGCGCACGCACTCGCCCGCGAGCTGCGGATCCCGCTGGTCAGCAACCAGCCGCAGTACTCGATGCTGTGGCGGGTCATCGAGGCCGAGGTGGTGCCGACCAGCGAGGAGCTGGGCATCGGCCAGATCGTCTGGTCTCCGATCGCGCAGGGCGTGCTCACCGGCAAGTACCAGCCGGGCAAGGAGCACCCGGCCGGGTCGAGGGCGACCGACGCCAAGGGCGGCGCGGACATGATCAGCCGGTGGCTCCGCGACGACGTCCTCGAGCGCGTGCAGCGGCTCCGCCCGCTGGCCGACCAGGCGGGTCTGACGATGGCGCAGCTCGCGGTGGCCTGGGTGCTGGCGAACCCCAACGTCTCCTCGGCGATCATCGGCGCGTCCCGTCCCGAGCAGGTCACCGACAATGCCAAGGCCGCCGGGGTGAGGCTGGACCAGGACCTGCTGACCGGGATCGACGAGGCGCTGGACGGCGTGGTCGAGCGGGACCCGGGCAAGACCCGGTCACCGCAGCGGCGCGACTTCTGAGGGGACGGCGGTGCCCAGCCGGATCGCGCCGTACGTCGCCAGCAGCAGCCCGGCCGCCACGGCGGGCCACCACCCGTCCCGGACGGTGTCGCCCAGCAGGGCCACGCCGACCGCGGCGGGGACGAAGGTCTGGCCGACGATGAGCGGTGCGGTGGCCGAGGAGACCGCCGCGGTGTTCATCCCCAGCGAGTAGAGCCAGAAGGCCACCAGGCTCAACGCCGGCACCACCAGCGCCGCGGCGACCACCAGGGTCTCCACCGGGGTGGTCACGCCGCGGACCGCGATCGCCGACCCGGCGTACCCCAGGCCGGCCAGGGCGCCCAGGGCTCCGCCGCTGAGCCGTCGGTGCCCCAGCGACGCGGCGGCCAGCAGGGTGAAGCCGACCCACAGGGGTGCGACGAAGACCGGCTCGGTGACCACCGCGCCCGCGTCGCCGGCCCCCAGCGAGAGCAGGACCAGGCCCAGGGTGACCGCGCCGACGGCCAGCCAGTGCCGAGCGGAGAGCCGTTCGCCGACGTGCCGGGAGGCGATCGCCGTCACCGGCAGTGACATCGCCACCGTCGCCTGGGCCAGGTAGAGCGGCAGCAGCCAGATCGCGACCGCGTGCAGCACGAACCCGGCCAGGTAGGCCAGCACCACCAGCATCGTCCAGCCGTCGCGGACCGACCGGCGCACGAAGACGAGCAGCGTGTCCGGCGAGCCCGGCTGCCGGCGTACCGCATGCGCCTGGGCCACCGCGCCCAGCCCGAAGAGCACCGCCCCGACCAGCCCGGCGGCCAGGCCGAGCCCGAACGAGCCCGGCAGGGTCATCTGGCGGTCATCGGCGGGTCATCGGGAGGTCATCGGTAGTGCTCGGGGAGCCGTTGCCCGATCTTGGTCTGCGGCTTGGGCAGCCGCATGAACTTCATCTGCATGGCCCGGGTCACCGCGTAGTAGGTGGTGCCCTTGGTGGGTTCCTCGGGGAAGCGACGGGCCAGCTGCCGGCGAAGCCGGAACCGCAGCGTCACCATGTCCACCACGATGAGGAGCACGGTGCCGAGCAGCACCGTGTTGCCGAGGGCGGCGAGCGAGGGGTTGCCCGAGTAGCCGAGGATCATGGTGAGGATCAGCAGCGGGATCATCAGCTCGATGAAGGAGAACCGGCTGTCGACGAAGTCCCGGATGAAGCGGCGGACCGGCCCCTTGTCCCTGGTCAGGAAGTAGCGCTCGTCGCCCGACTTCATCGCCGCCCGCACCTGCTGGCTGGACTCCATCCGGGCCCGCCGCTGGGCCTTGGCCAGCTCCTTGCGGCTGCGGGGGGTCTTGGCGCGGGCACGCGCCGCCGCCTCGGCCTCCTTGCGGGTGGGCGTCGGGCGCCCCTTGCCGCCGGGCTTGACGAGGGGTTCTTCGGTGGTCGAGGGATCGGACTTGCTGCGTCGGAACAACGTGGGCCTTACGGGCTCGGCACTCGAGCTGGTCTCGAGCGGGACGGGGCCCGACCAACCTTACCGGCGGCCTCGCCGCGGTTGGCGATTGCGCCTAGGGTTGACTCGGGACATCCAGTCCGACGTAGTGAGAGGGACCGCCACCACATGAGTCTCATGAAGCGCATCAGCCTCATCTTCCGTTCCAAGGCGAACAAGGCGCTCGACCGCGCCGAGGACCCGCGGGAAACCCTGGACTACAGCTACCAGCGCCAGCTCGACCTGCTCTCGAAGGTACGCCGCGGCGTCGCCGACGTCGCGACCAGCCGCAAGCGGGTGGAGCTGCAGGTCAACCAGCTGGAGCAGCAGGCCACCAAGCTGCAGGGCCAGGCGGAGAAGGCGATCTCGGTCGACCGCGAGGACCTCGCCCGGGAGGCGCTGACCCGCAAGTCCGGTCTCGCCGGCCAGATCAACGACCTCAAGGCCCAGCACGCGCAGCTCCTGGGCGAGGAGGAGAAGCTCACCCTGGCCCAGCAGCGACTGCAGGCCAAGGTCGAGTCCTTCCGCACCCGCAAGGAGACGATCAAGGCCACCTACTCCGCCGCCGAGGCGCAGACCCGGATCAACGAGGCGATGTCCGGCATCGGCGAGGAGATGGGCGACGTCGGGATGGCCATCCAGCGGGCCGAGGACAAGACCGCGCAGATGCAGGCCCGAGCCGGTGCCATCGACGAGCTGATCTCCTCGGGCGCCCTGGAGGACGTGAGCTCGTTGAACCGGGGCGACGACATCGCCCGGGAGCTGGACGCCCTCGGCTCGCAGTCCGACGTCGAGGTGGAGCTCGCCAAGCTCAAGGGCCTCGGTGCCGGCTCGGCGCCCGAGGCCATCGAGGCCCCGCCCGCCGGGGACATCCTGGCCGAGGAGAAGCAGCGCACGGCGCAGCCCGGCTCCGGCGAGAGCACCTCGTCATGATCGTCCGGATCCTGGGCGAGGGACAGCTCGACGTCCCCGATGGGCAGCTCGACTGGCTCAACGAGCTCGACGCCGCCGTGGAGCGCGCGGTGGAGGCCGGCGACGAGGCCACCTTCGCGTCGACCCTGGCCGCGCTGCTCGAGGGGGTCCGCACCGCCGGCTCCGCGCACCCCGCCGACTCGCTGGACGAGTCGGACCTCATCCTGCCTCCGGCGGACGCCTCGCTGGAGGAGGTGCGGGAGCTGCTCGCCGACGACGGACTGATCCCGGGCTGACGATGGCAAGCACCCGCTTCGTCGGAGACCGTGGCCTGACGGCACGGATGACCCTCACGATGTTCCTGCTCGGCGGACTGTTCGTGGTCCTGGTGGTCGGGCTGATGTACGCCGTCCAGTCGCCGGGGCTGGCGGTGCTGATCGGCATCGGTGGCCTCGGCGTCGCCTGGTACCAGTGGTACAGCTCGGACAAGGTGGCCATGCGCGCCATGAGGGCCCGCGAGGTGTCGCCCGAGGAGGCTCCCGAGCTGCACGGGATGATCGACCGGTTGTGCGCGATGGCGGACATGCCCAAGCCCCGAGTGGGCATCGCCGACCTGGCCATCCCGAACGCGTTCGCGACCGGCCGGTCGCCGGAGCGGGCGGTCGTGTGCGTGACGACCGGGATCCTGCGGACGCTCACCGCGGAGGAGCTCGAGGGAGTGCTCGCCCACGAGCTCTCCCACGTCGCCCACCGTGACGTCCTGGTGATGACCGTCGCCTCGTCCGCCGGCATCGTCGCCGGGATGCTCACCCGCGGGGCTCAGTACGGCGGCCTGCACATGATGAGCCGCAGCCGCGGCAACGGCAACAACATGCCGGCGTTCCTGGTCGCGTTGCTGATCAGCGTGGTCGTCTACGCGGTCAGCTTCGTGCTGCTCAGGCTCCTCTCGCGGTATCGCGAGCTCTCCGCGGACCGGGCCGGGGCGCACCTGACGATGAAGCCGCAGGCCCTCGCCTCGGCGCTGCAGAAGATCACCGGCGAGATGAACGGGATCCCGGAGCGTGACCTGCGCGCGAGCCAGGCGATGAACGCCTTCTTCATCGCCCCGGCGATCCGCGGCGTGTCCCTGAAGACGCTCACCGCGACGCACCCGTCGCTGGAGCAGCGCCTCGAGCAGCTCGCCCGGATCCAGCGCGAGCTCGGGCGCACCGAGTGACCGCTCGGGCCTCGACCTGGGTTCCGGGGCGTGGGGGGGAGCAGGACTGATGGGTCTGTGGGACTCCCTGATGGGGCGCTCCCGCCCCAAGCAGGCGAAGCTGGACGCCCTGTTCCACGTGCCGAGCGCGGCCATCACGCTCGAGACCACGCTCGGACTGCGCCCCACCGGCACCGGCACGGTCTGCTACCGGGGGGCCAGCGGGGCCGGGTTCGCCCAGGCCGAGGCGGAGCTGCTGGCGCTGCTGCGCAACGCCTCCGACGCCCCGGACGTGGTCACCTCCACCGACGAGTTCGGCTACACCTGGCTCGCCGTGCACGACGACCCGGACGACGTGGCCGGGCTCTGCACGGACCTGCATGCGGTGAACACCACCCTGGAGGCGCAGGGATTCGGGTCCGGTCTGCTGTGCTCGGTCGTGCCCTTCGCCGGTCCCGACGGTCGACGGGTGGGGCTGGTCTACCTCTACAAGCAGGGGACCTTCTACCCGTTCGCGCCGACCGGCCCGCGCACCCGCGAGACCCTGCTGGAGCTGCAGATCCGCGACGAGATCGCCGACGAGCTCCCCGTCGAGCAGGAGCTCAGCAGATGGCTGGCGCTGTGGGGTGCTCCGGGTCTGTGACGTCCGGCTGAACCCG
The DNA here is from genome assembly GCA_963756135.1 of uncultured Actinomycetota bacterium. Lineage (GTDB taxonomy): Bacteria > Actinomycetota > Actinomycetes > Propionibacteriales > Nocardioidaceae > Nocardioides. Next base: position 236,752 of record CAVWMP010000012.1, on the reverse strand, counting down.
ACACTGTCCACTTTCGGTGAAACACCCCCGCGAGCGGCGCCGCAGTCCTAGGATCGGCATCGGACAAAGGATCGAGCCCCGGACTCCCCCCACCCTGGTGCTCGGCGTACCCCCCGATCCCCGTCCACGAGCGCGGCCGGGCGCCTCAGTGTCCCTGGGGGAGGCCGAGTGACCGCGATCGAGACCGACGACGCCCGCCGGATGGCCGGCATCTCGGCGTACGACGTCCTGGACAAGCCGCCGCGCCGTGAGCTGCTCGCGGTGGTCGACCTGGCGGCCCGGATCTGCGGCGTGCCGATGGCCGGCATCAACCTCATCACCGACACCGAGCAGCACCAGATCGCCACGGTCGGCATGGACGCGACGGTCTGCGTCCGACAGGACTCGATGTGCCACGTGATCCTCGACGAGGACGCCCCCGTGGTGGTCCCGGACGCGCGCGCCGATCCGCGCTTCGCCGGCAACCCGTTCGTCACGGGGGTGCTGGGCCGGATGCGGTTCTACGCCGCTCACAAGCTGGTCACCCACGACGGACTGACCATCGGCACGCTCTGCGTCTTCGACACCGATCCGCGTCACCTGTCCACGGAGCAGGCCGCCGCGCTGGGCACCCTGGCCGAGCGGATCGTGGACATCCTCGAGCTCTCGCTGAAGAGCCGTGAGCTCGTCGCGACGCTGGCGCGGGTGGAGGCGATGAAGGCGGAGCTGGAGCGCTCCAACGAGCGTCTCGCCTCGTTCGCCGGCCAGGTCAGCCACGACCTCAAGAACCCGCTGACGAGCGTCTCGATGTCGCTGGCGATGATCCGTGAGGAGCTGGCCAACGACGGCGGCTCCGGCGACGCGCTGTGGTTGCTGGAACGGGCGATCAGCGGCTCGTCGCGGATGGCCGCCCTCATCGACGACGTGCTGGAGTACGCCAAGCTGGGTGGCACGCTGCGCGTGGAGCGTGTGGACCTGGACCGGGTGCTCCGGGAGGTGCTGGACGACCTCGGGGGCGTGCTGGTGGGCGCCACCGTCGACGCCGGCTCGCTGCCGACCGTCACCGGTGACGAGGTCCAGCTCCGGTCGCTGCTGCAGAACCTGATCGGGAACGCCGCGAAGTTCCGGGCACTCACCCGGACGCCGCACATCGAGATCAGGTGCCGCCGGATGCCGCGGACCTGGCAGGTCTCGATCACCGACAACGGCCGGGGCATCCCGCCCGAGCACCGCAGCCGCGTCTTCGAACCGCTCGCACGGGCCGACGCGTCGGTGGCCGGCTCCGGGATCGGGCTGGCCACCTGCCGGCGGATCGTGGAGGCCCATGACGGCACCATCGGTCTGGAACCGGTGCCGACCGGCGGTACCCGGGTCTGGTTCGAGATCCCGGTCTGAGGGACGGAATCTCGGACCGGCTCAGTCCCGAGCCGTCCGCCCCGGCAGCGCCAGCATCCGCTCCAGGGCCACCAGCGCCCACTTCTCGGTCTCGGGGTCGACCTGGATGCGGTTCACGACGGTCCCGGCGACCAGCGACTCCAGGGCCCAGACCAGGTGCGGCAGGTCGATCCGGTTCATCGTCGAGCAGTAGCACACCGTCTTGTCGAGGAACGCGATCTGCTTGTCCGGGTGCAGGGTCGCGAGCCGCTTGACCAGGTTCAGCTCGGTGCCGATCGCCCAGCTGGAGCCGGCCGGCGCGGCCTCGATCGTGGAGATGATGAACTCGGTGGAGCCGACCAGGTCCGCCTTGAGCACCACCTCGTGGGTGCACTCGGGATGCACCAGGATCTGCACGTCGGGGATGGTGGCGCGCAGCTCGTCGACCACCGCGGGGGAGAACCGGCCGTGCACCGAGCAGTGGCCCTGCCAGAGGATCACCTTGGCGTCGCGCAGCTGCTCGGTGGTCAGCCCGCCGTGGGGCCGGTGCGGGCTCCACACCACGCAGTCGTCGAGGGAGTAGCCCATCTTCAGCACGGCGGTGTTGCGACCCAGGTGCTGGTCGGGGAAGAACAGGACCTTGGCCCCGCCGACGACGTCGGGCTTCTGCTCGAACGCCCACTCCAGTGCCACCTCGGCGTTCGAGGAGGTGCACACCACGCCGCCGTTGCGGCCGCAGAACGCCTTGATGTCGGCCGAGGAGTTCATGTACGTCACCGGGACGACCGCCTCGGCCACGCCCGCGTCGGTCAGCGCGTCCCAGGCGTCCTCGACCTGGGAGAGCCGGGCCATGTCGGCCATCGAGCAGCCGGCGGCGAGGTCGGGCAGCACCACCTGCTGCTCGGGGCCGGTGAGGATGTCGGCCGACTCGGCCATGAAGTGCACGCCGCAGAAGACGATGTACTCGGCGCTCGGGCGAGCGGCCGCCTCGCGGGCCAGCTTGAACGAGTCCCCGGTGACGTCGGCGAACTGGATCACCTCGTCGCGCTGGTAGTGGTGACCCAGCACGAAGACCTTGTCGCCGAGGGCCTCCTTCGCCGCCCGCGCCCGCGCCACCAGGTCCGGGTCCGAGACAGCGGGCAGGTCGCCGGGACACTCGACGCCGCGTTCGGAGCCGAGGTCGGTGCCCCGGCCGAGGGGCAGCAGGGGCAGGTCGACGGTCGTCATGGCCCCATCCTATTCGCCCTCACAGCAGCGCCCCGTGGTGGAGGTACGGGGTGGGCGGCGGCATGCCCCGCAGTCCCAGGTACCCCTGCGTCCGCGGTTCGAGCCGGGCAGCCAGCCCGACGTCGACCGCCCACTCGTTGGCCGCCGTGACGTGCGCGATCGTGGCGTGCTCGCCGGCATCGGCGACCGCGGTCCAGAGCAGCCGGGTGGCGGTGCGTCGGTTGGTGGCGGCGAGCAGCGCCACTCGGTCGCCGTCGAGGTAGGCATAGCCGGACCCGGTCGTGGTGTCGGAGACCACCAGCCGCCAGGAGCCCAGCATCACCTCGTGGTCGGCTCCGTGCGCCGCGCCACGGGTCCGGCGGTCGATGGAGTCCATCAGGTCGATGTCCCCGGCCGTCCCCTCCCGCACCTTCTGCACCAGCGGGATCGCTGAGCGGTCGACCCGGCCGGAGAGCACCAGCTGCGGGTGCAGCGAGAACCCGGCCAGCCGGTAGCGGCGGAACGCCCGGGGGTCGTCGGAGCAGGCCAGCATCCCGCGCAACGAGCCGCGACCGTGGTGCAGCGCTGCCGCGAGCAGCGCCGTGCCGATCCCGCGGCCCTGGAGACCCGGGCGGACGGCGTACGTCGCCAGGCACCACAGCTTCTCCCGGGTGAAGGAGGTGGCGATCCCGATCAGGTCGTCGGAGTCCTCGGCCACCCAGCAGCCGCCCGGGTCGGTCGCCAGCAGGTGCCGGGTGCGGGTCACCCAGTGCTCGCCGCGATGCGGGGAGCGTGGCGCGGGATCGGGGGTCCGACCGCCGGGTCACCCGCTGGTCCAGCTCGTGGAAGCCCTCGGCGCTGAGCCGCTCGGCCGCGGCCACGTCCTCGGGTCGCATCGGACGGAACGCTCACCTCGCTCACCCCCGTGACCCTAGGCGTCTGCGACCATGCCGCGCATGCGGATCCTGGTGGCACCCGACAAGTTCGCCGGCACCCTGACCGCGGTCCAGGCAGCCGAGGCGATCGCCGAGGGATGGCGCCGTCGCGCACCCGGTGACGAGCTGGACCTGGCACCGATGGCGGACGGGGGTCCCGGATTCGTCGACGTGCTGCACGCGACCCTGGGTGGTCGGCTGCTGGCCACCACGGTCGACGGACCGTTCGGCGCGCCGGTGCCGGGCACCGTCCTGGTCGTGGGTGACACGGCGTACGTCGAGGCCGCACAGGCCTGCGGCGTGCACCTGACCGGCGGCGCCGGCGCCGAGGAGGCCACCACGGTCGGGGTGGGGCAGCTGGTGCTGGCCGCGGTGGCGGCCGGCGTACGTCGGGTGGTCCTCGGCCTCGGTGGTAGCGGCACCAACGACGGCGGTGCCGGGATGCTGGCCGCGCTCGGCGTCACCGCGGACGTGGGCCTGGCTGCGGGGCCGGCGCCGCTGGCCGGCCTGACCCGGGTCGACCTGGAGCCGGCGAGGCGCCGTCTCGCCGGCCTGGAGCTGGTCGCCGCCACCGACGTCGACAGCCCCCTGACCGGACTGTTCGGGGCGACCAAGACCTTCGGCCCGCAGAAGGGGCTCGCCGAGGAACGGCTGGTCGTGATCGACGGCTACCTGGAGAGCTGGGCGCTGGCCACCGACCGGCGTGCCGCGCTGCAGCCCGGCGCCGGAGCCGCCGGGGGACTGGGGTTCGCGGTGCTGCTGCTCGGCGGGTCCCGCAGGCCGGGCATCGCGCTGGTCGCCGAGGCCGTGGGGCTGGCCGGGCGGGCCCGGGCGGCGGACCTGGTGCTCACCGGTGAGGGCGCCTTCGACTTCTCCAGCCGCTCGGGGAAGGTCCCCTACGGGGTCGCCGAGATCGCCGCGGAGGCGCTGCGGCCGTGCGTGGCGCTGGCCGGGCAGGTGCTGGTCGGGGCCCGGGAGATGCGCGCCCTGGGCGTCGAGTCGGCGTACGCACTGGTCGACCTGGTGGGGGAGCAGCGTGCCTTCGCCGACCCCGCCGGCTCACTGGCGACCCTGGCTGAACGGGTGGCCAGGACCTGGTCGCGCTGATCGTCGGCCCCATCGGCCCCCGGCGAGCACCGACCAGCGGACGGACCTCGCGCAGGTGGCAGGGAATATCCGGTCCTGTGCGACCATTGGAACCGGAAGACACCCCCATCCACGTCCCACGGGAGCCACACATGACCGAGCAGGTGGACACCACCGAAGAGCGCCGCACCGACCAGATCAACCTGAGCTCGGTGGCCGCGGCCAAGGTGCAGAGCCTCCTCGAGCAGGAGGGCCGCGACGACCTGTCGTTGCGGATCTCGGTGCAGCCCGGCGGCTGCTCCGGTCTGCGCTACCAGCTGTTCTTCGACGAGCGGACCCTGGACGGCGACGTCGTGACCGACTTCGACGGGGTCAGCGTCGTCGTGGACCGGATGAGCGTGCCCTACCTCAACGGGGCGATGATCGACTTCGTCGACAGCATCGAGAAGCAGGGCTTCACCATCGACAACCCGAACGCGACCGGGTCCTGCGCCTGCGGCGACTCGTTCCACTGATCCACCGCAGGGCCTGACGCACCCGGCCCCTGACGCAGCAGACCACAGCCCCCGCCGGGAAACCGGCGGGGGCTGTGGTCTGTCCGTGCGTGTGCTGCTCAGTCAGTCCAGGTGCAGGTGCAGCGCGTTGGCCAGGCGCTGGGCGGCGTCACTGACCTCGATGCCGCGCTTGCGGACCTCGCGGGGGTAGTCCTCGAAGTGGATGCTCGGCGGCGGCTGCACCGCGGCCCGGGCGGCCCGGGCCAGCTCGGCCTCGGCGGGGGTGACCAGGCCGAGGTGACGGCCTGCCTCACGACAGTCGGCGTGCATCTGGGCGGGGGAGGAGAAGTCGTCGTACGTGCTCATGCGGACCACGGTATGGGCTACCGCTGGGTACCCCCAGCGCTACCGATTGGTACTCGGGAGCTGTCTGGACATAGCCTCCGCAACCATGTCGCTACTGATCGCCGGATCGATCGCCACCGACCACCTGATGAGCTTCCGCGGCAAGTTCGCCGACTCGTTGGTGGTCGAGCAGCTGGACAAGCTGTCGGTCTCGTTCCTCGTCGACGACCTGGAGATCCGGCGCGGCGGTGTCGCCCCGAACATGTGCTTCGGGCTGGGCCTGCTGGGGCTTCGACCGGTGCTGGTCGGTGCCGCGGGTGCCGACTTCGCGGACTACCGGTCCTGGCTCGAGCGGCACGGCGTCGACTGCTCCCATGTCCGGATCTCCGAGGAGCTGCACACGGCTCGCTTCGTGTGCACCACCGACGAGACGATGGCCCAGTTCGCCTCGTTCTACCCCGGCGCGATGAGCGAGGCCCGGCTGCTCGAGCTGGCACCGATCGTGGCCGACGTGGGCGACCCGGAGTTCGTGCTGATCGGCGCCGACGATCCGGACGGCATGCTGCGGCACACCCAGGAGTGTCGTGAGCGCGGCTACCCGTTCATCGCCGACCCCAGCCAGCAGCTCGCGTTCGGCAAGGGGGACCTGATCCGCCAGCTCATCGACGGCGCGGCGCTGCTGTTCTCCAACGAGTACGAGTCCCACATGATCGAGCAGAAGACCGGGTGGTCGGCCGAGGAGATCCTCGACCGCGTCGGCACCCAGGTGACCACCCTCGGCAAGGACGGGGTGCGGATCACCGGTCGCGGCGAGGACCCGATCGAGGTGCCCGCGGCCACCGGGGTCACGGCCGTCGAGCCCACCGGGGTCGGCGACGCGTTCCGGGCCGGCTTCCTGGCGGCGATGGCCTGGCAGGTCGGCCTCGAGCGCTCCGCCCAGGTCGGCTGCACGCTCGCGGCGTACGTCGTGGAGACGGTCGGCACCCAGGAGTACGAGTTCACCCCCGAGCAGTTCCTGGCCCGGGTCGAGCTCTCCTACGGCGCCGAGGCCGTCGCCGAGATCGGCCGGCACCTCACCGGGAGCTAGCCGGCTGGTGCCGTCGCCGCCGTCAGCGGCTGCGCCGCACCAGGTAGCGGGGGGTGCCGTCCGCGGCGGCGTCCGCGCCGACGTACTCCTGCTCCCGCATCCGGCACCAGGCAGGCACGTCGGTGCGCGCCGCCACGTCGGTGGCCACCACCGCGAGCACCCCACCGACGGGCACCTGGTCGATGTGCCGGGCCAGCTCGATCACCGGCAGCGGGCACATCATCGATCGGCAGTCGAGCTCCAGGTCCACCGGCCCGGAGCTGCCGGGGCTGCTGCTCCCCGGCGCCTCGCTCACAGTCCCACCTCGGCGCGGATCCCGCGGACCACGGCCGGCAGCACCGCGCAGAACCGGTCGACCTCGGCCGCGCTGGTCTCCCGGGTCAGCGAGACCCGGACGTTGCCGTGGGTGAGCACCCCCATCGCCTCCAGCACGTGGCTGGGCGCGAGCGTCGACGCGGTGCACGCCGAGCCGCTGGCCACCGCGAAGCCGTGCCGGTCCAGGGCGTGCACGATCGCCTCTCCGTCGACGTAGAGGCAGGAGAAGGTCACCAGGTGGGGGAGCCGGTCGTCGGGGTCGCCGACCACCTCCACGTCGGGCACCTGGGCGGCGGCGACCCGGATCCGGCCCACCAGCTCGGCCTGCCGGGTGCCGACCTCCTCCCGCTCGGCGGTGACCGCCTGCAGCGCGGCGGCCGCCGCGAGGGCCGCCGGGACGTTCTCGAAGCCCCCGGCCCGCTCGTCGGTGCGGTCGTCGGTCGGGAAGGGGTGGCGCCAGCGGACGTTCTTGCGGACCAGCAGCACCCCCACCCCGGCCGGACCGCCCCACTTGTGCGCCGACAGGGCGGCCGCCGCCCATCCCGCCGGCAGCGCGACCCGGCCACCGGCAGCACAGGCGTCCATGAACAGCGGGACGTCGCCCAGTCCGGCGGCGATCTCCGCGACCGGCTGCCGGGTCCCGACCTCGTGGTTGGCCGCCTGGACCGCGACCACCGCGGCGCCCCCGGCGGCAGTGGCGGCGGCCGCCGGCACCGCCTCCGCGTGCACCCTGCCGTGGCGGTCGACCGGGATGCTGACCGGCGACCCGGCCCCGCTCCCGGTCGCCCACCGGGCCGCGTGCAGCACCGCGGAGTGCTCGACCGCCGTGTGCACGATCGACGTCGCGTGCCGGGTCCGGCCGGCGGCGCAGGCCGAGCAGGCCCCGATGGACGGCCTCGGTGCCGGAGGCGGTGAAGGTGACCTCGTCCGGGCGCACCCCGAGCGCCTCGGCGACCGCCTCGCGGGCGTTGTCGAGCAGCAGTCGAGCCGTCCGGCCGGCCCGGTGCAGCCGCCGCGGGTCGGCGTACCCCTGGTCGAGAGCGGCCAGCAGCGTCTCCCGCGCGGCCGGGTGCAGCGGCTCCGAGGACGCCGCGTCGAGGTACACCGGTGCGGCCGTCCCCGGTGCACTCAGGTCGCTCGACACACCGCGAACCTACCGGGTGCCCCACCCCGCCACGGTTGGCCTCATTCGGCTAGTGTTCGGGTATCCGTGACCGTTTGAGAGGAAGGCTCGTAGTGAGTCTGGAACTCCCCACGCAGGCGGCGTCGCCGCGGGCTCGCGCTCGTCGGGCGACCCTGCCGGCACTCCTCGGTACCGCCGTCCTCCTGCTGTCCGGGTGCTCTGCCGAGTCACGCGGCGAGTGGGAGCGGCTGGCGATGCCCGAGCCCGTCTCCGAGCAGGGCACGCACATCCTCAGCCTCTGGCAGGGCGCCTGGATCGCCGCCCTGATCACCGGCGCCGTCGTCTGGGGCCTGATCTTCTGGGTGGTCGTCGCCTACCGCCGCCGCAGCGACGACGAGATACCGGTGCAGACCCGGTACAACCTGCCGCTGGAGATCTTCTACACGATCGCCCCGATCATCATGGTGATCGTCTTCTTCTCGCACACGGTGAGCACCCAGAACACCGTGCTCAGCGAGACCCCCGAGCCCGACAACATCGTCGAGGTGGTCGGGCAGCAGTGGTCGTGGACGTTCAACTACGGCCTCGGTGAGCCCGACTACGCGGCCCAGTCCGGCGAGGACGGCGAGTTCGCCTACGACCAGTACACCTACGAGGTCGGCACCGCGTCGTACATCCCGACGATCTACCTGCCGGTCGACCAGACCACGCGCTTCAACCTGCACTCGCCCGACGTCATCCACGACTTCGGGGTGCCCGGCTTCCTGATGAAGATGGACGTCATCCCGGGCCGGGTGAACCACTACGAGATCAAGCCCACCGCGATCGGCAGCTACAAGGGCAAGTGCTACGAGCTGTGCGGCATCTACCACTCCCGGATGCTCTTCAAGGTCGAGGTCGTCTCCGCCGAGGACTACGCGGCCTACCTCGAGGAGCGCAGCGCCCAGCAGGTCGCCGACGCCCCGCTGCTCGGTGGCGAGCAGGCCCGCACCCAGGCCGGCCTGCGGGCCGAGTTCGCCGAGACCGAAGGAGGCGGCGAATGACCGCCACGCAAGCTCGTCCCATCGCGCCGCAGCGCCCGCCGCTGGGCCAGCAGGTGGTGCGCCTGCTCACCACGACCGACCACAAGCTGATCGGCAAGCTCTACCTCGCGACCTCGTTCGCGTGGTTCCTGGTCGGTGGCGTGATGGCGCTGCTGATCCGCTCCGAGCTGGCCTTCCCGGGCAACCAGGTGGTCAGCGACGAGGTCTACAACCAGCTGTTCACCATGCACGGCACGATCATGCTGCTGCTCTTCGCGACTCCGCTGTTCTTCGGGTTCGCGAACGTCATCATGCCGCTGCAGATCGGCTCGCCCGATGTGGCGTTCCCGCGGCTGAACATGTTCAGCTACTGGCTGTTCCTCTTCGGCGGCCTGATCGTGGCCTCGGGGTTCCTCACCCCCAGCGGCGCCGCGGACTTCGGGTGGTTCGCCTACACCCCGTTGTCGGACTCGGTCCGCTCGCCGGGGTCCGGCGGTGACCTGTGGATCATGGGCCTGTGGATGGCCGGTCTGGGCACCATCCTCGGCGCGGTCAACTTCATCACCACGATCATCTGCATGCGTGCTCCCGGGATGACGATGTTCCGGATGCCGCTGTTCGTGTGGAACACGCTCGTCACCAGCCTGCTCGTGCTGATCGCGTTCCCGGTGCTCGCCGGCGCGCTGCTCTCCCTCGAGGCCGACCGACTGCTCGGGGCCCACGTCTTCGACGCCGCCCACGGCGGCGCGATCCTCTGGCAGCACCTGTTCTGGTTCTTCGGCCACCCGGAGGTCTACATCATCGCGCTGCCGTTCTTCGGCATCGTGACCGAGATCCTCCCGGTCTTCAGCCGCAAGCCGCTGTTCGGCTACGTCGGCCTGGTCGGCGCCACCCTGGGGATCGCGATCCTCTCGGTCGCCGTGTGGGCCCACCACATGTTCGTCACCGGCGCGGTCGACCTGCCGTTCTTCTCCGGCATGACGTTCCTGATCGCGGTCCCGACCGGGGTGAAGTTCTTCAACTGGATCGGCACGATGTGGGGCGGATCGCTGTCCTTCGAGACGCCGATGCTGTGGTCGATCGGCTTCCTCACCACCTTCCTGTTCGGTGGCCTGACCGGCATCATCCTGGCCAGCCCGCCGCTGGACTTCCACGTCTCCGACTCCTACTTCGTGGTCGCCCACTTCCACTACGTGGTCTTCGGCACCGTGGTGTTCGCGATGTTCGCCGGGTTCTACTACTGGTGGCCGAAGATGACCGGGCGGATGCTCGACGAGCGCTTGGGCAAGCTGCACTTCTGGCTGCTGTTCGTCGGCTTCCACCTGACCTTCCTGGTCCAGCACTGGCTCGGCGTGGAGGGTATGCCCCGCCGGTACGCCGACTACCTGCCCGACGACGGGTTCAACACGCTGAACCAGATCTCCACGATCGGCGCCTTCCTGCTGAGCCTCTCGACGTTGCCGTTCTTCTACAACGTCTGGATCTCGCGCCGGGCGCCGCTGGTGGAGACCGACGACCCGTGGGGCTGGGGACGGTCCCTGGAGTGGGCGACCAGCTCGCCGCCGCCGCGCCACAACTTCGTGACGATCCCGCGGATCCGCTCCGAGTCGCCGGCCTTCGACCTGCACCACCCGGAGGTCGCCGCGATCGAGCTCGACGAGAACGAGGCCGCTCGCGACGGCGGGTTCGCGGACGCCCCGGATATGAACGGTCGGGACGAGCAGGTGCGCGAGCGCCGTGACGAGAAGCCGGACGGTGGTGCCCGATGAGAGCCGAGGCCTGGGTCTTCGCTATCTGCACGGTCTTCCTGGTGCTGGTCACCCCGGCGTACTGGCTGATCACCGACGCCAGCGACCGGGGCGGTGACTGGACCGGCACCTCCGCGCTCACGATGACCACCCTGCTGACGCTGATGGTGACGGTCTACCTGGGCTTCCACGCCAAGCGGATGGACCCTCGCCCCGAGGACCGCAACGACGGGGAGATCGCCGACGGTGCGGGGGAGCTGGGCTTCTTCCCGCCGTACTCCTGGTGGCCGCTGTGGTGCGCGTTGACCCTGGGCTTCATGGTGTTCGGACTGGCGATGGCGCAGTGGTGGATGTTCATCATCGCGGGCACGCTGGGTGCGGTCGCTCTCAGCGGCTGGATCTTCGAGTTCTACAAGGGCGAGCACGCGCACTGACCCGCCCGCCGCGCTCCGAGGCTGACCCCGGGCGGGCATCGGAGAGACCCGCGTCACGATCGCGGAGCCGCACGGCTCCGCGTTTCGTGTCTGTCGGCGAACGCCTTTACCCTGGAAGTGTGCCTTCGAGATCCTCATCCCTGCGTCGCGGTCTGGCGACGGCTGCCGTGGTCGTCCTGACCACCGGTGCCCTCTCCGCGTGCACCCTGGGCGACGCCTCCCCGTCCGCCTCCGACGGCACCTCCGGCGCGAACCCGAGCGCCGCGGGCGACTCGGCCACCCCCGAGGTGTCGCCGGCCCGGGTGAGCGGCAACGTGGACCGTGGCGCCACGGACGTCCCGGTGGACACCACCGTGCGGCTGCGGGTGCAGGACGGCACGTTCACGAAGGTCCGGGTCAGCTCGCCCGACGGGCCTCTCGCCGGGGCGGTCGCCGAGGACGGCGTGACGTGGCGCGCCACCGACCGGCTCGAGCCAGGGACGGCGTACACGGTCCAGGTCCGGGCCACCCAGTCGGACGGCAGCACGGTCACCCGCTCCTCCGACTTCCGGACCGCCGACCTGACCCTGGACCAGCAGACCTACGCCTCGGTGGCACCCCTCCAGGGGGAGACCGTGGGGGTCGGGATGCCGGTGGCCGTCTCCTTCGACGTCGCCGTCACCGACCGTGCCGCGTTCGAGAAGCACATGAGCGTCACCTCCACCCCGCGCCAGGCGGGCTCGTGGCACTGGCTCAGCGACTACCAGGTGCACTGGCGCCCGAAGACCTACTGGCAGGCCGGCAGCCGACGTGCAGGTGGACATCGACGTGAACAGTGTGGCCGCGGGCGGCGGGATCTACGGCCAGGAGAGCCGCTCGGTGGACTTCCACGTCGGTGATGCGAACATCTACACCGTCAACGCGCAGACCCACCAGATGGAGGTCCGCAGCAACGGTCAGCTGCTGCGCACCATCCCGATCACCACCGGCAAGGCCGGCTTCACGACCCGATCCGGGGTGAAGGTGATCATGGAGAAGTTCGCCACCAAGCGAATGAACTCCGAGACTGTCGGCATCAGCGAGAGCAACCCCGAGTTCTACGACATCGACGACGTGAAGTACGCGATGCGGCTGACGAACTCCGGGGAGTTCATCCACGCCGCTCCGTGGTCGGTCGGCTCCCAGGGCTCGGCCAACGTCTCGCACGGCTGCACCGGCATGAGCACCGACAACGCCGGCTGGCTCTACTCGATGACCAAGCGTGGCGACGTCGTGGAGTACGTCGGCACCGACCGTCCGATGACCCTCGACAACGGGTACGGCGACTGGAACGCCCCGTTCTCCACGTACCGCCAGGGCTCCGCCCTCTCCTGACCGCGAGTCTGCGCTGCCTCGGGCGGGGAGACAGCGAATCGGCGCACCCTGACCGAGGTCAGGATGCGCCGACTCGAGTGGTCGTGCGTGCTCAGTGGTCGCGGAGCGTCTCGCCCTTGACCTCGTGGTGACCGTCGAACTGGTGACCGTCGGCCGCGTGACCGTCGAGTGCCGCGGTGAGCTCGTGCTCGTGCTCGGCGTGGTGGTGCGCCTCCTCGAGCTCGGCCGCGGTCGGCTTCTGGACGTTGTCGGAGTACCACAGCGTCTGGAGCTTCGCCCGCAGGCCGGAGAGCCTGCCGTCGTCCTCGGTCGCGTAGACCTCCTCGCGGTCCCGTGCGGTCAGCGTGTAGGCGTTGCCCGAGCTGACCGGCGCGTGACGCTCGGAGTACCCGCCCTCGGGGGACCGCATGATCACGCCGGTCTCGTAGCCGTGGAGCAGCTTCTCCTCGTCGTGGCGCTGCAGCGAGATGCACCAGCGCCGGGTGATGAAGAAGGCGATCAGCGGCCCGATGAACACCGCCACCCGGAGGAAGTAGGTGATCTGGTTGATGCTGAGGTTCAGCTTGATCGCGATGATGTCGTTGCCGCCGGCGGCCCACATCAGGCCGTAGAAGGTCATCAACGCCACCATCAGCGCGGTACGGGTCGGGGCGTTGCGCGGGCGCTCCAGCAGGTGGTGCTCGCGCTTGTCACCGGTGATCCACGCCTCCAGGAACGGCAGCAGCATCAGGATCGTGAACATCAGCCCCGGCAGCACGATGATCGGCAGGAACACGTTCCAGGCGATCGTGTAGCCGAAGAAGTGCGACTCGATGCCCGGCATGATCCGCAGCGCGCCGTCCGGCCAGCCCATGTACCAGTCCGGCTGGGATCCCGCGGTCACCTTGGACGGATCGTAGGGACCGTAGAGCCAGACGGGGTTGATCGTCAGCAGGCCACCCATCAGGGCGCTGACGCCGAAGACGACGAAGAAGAACCCGCCGGCCTTGGCGGCGTACACCGGGAGCATCGGGAAGCCGACGACGTTCTCCTCGGTGCGGCCGGGCCCGGGCCACTGGGTGTGCTTGTGGTAGACGAGCAGCAGCATGTGCGCGGCGATCAGGGCCAGCAGGACGCCGGGGATCAGCAGCACGTGGATGGTGTAGAGACGCGGGATGATCGACTCACCGGGGAACTCGCCGCCGAACAGGAAGAACGAGGCGTAGGTGCCGATCACCGGGATCGACTTCATGAACCCGTCCGCGGCCCGGACGCCGGTGCCCGACAGCAGGTCGTCGGGGAGCGAGTAGCCGGTGAAGCCCTCCAGGGTGCCGAGCAGCAGCAGCAGGCTGCCGATCACCCAGTTGAGCTCGCGCGGCTTGCGGAACGCGCCGGTGAAGTAGACCCGCAGCAGGTGGATCATCATGGCGGCGATGAAGATGTTCGCGGCCCAGTGGTGGAGCTGCCGCATCAGCAGACCACCGCGCACGTCGAAGGAGAGGTGCAGGGTGGAGGCCATCGACTCCGACATCGCGATGCCGCGCAGCTGGTCGTAGGAACCCTCGTAGGTGATCTCGCCCATGCTGGGGACGAACCACAGCGTCAGGAAGACCCCGCTGAGCAGCAGGACCACGAAGCTCCACAGCGCGATCTCGCCGAGCATGAACGACCAGTGGTCGGGGAAGACCTTGCGCAGGTTCTTCTTGCCGAGGCTGGCCAGCCCGAGGCGCTCGTCGGCCCAGTTGGCCACGGCGCCGACCCGGTTCGGCTTCTCGGGCGTGGCGGCCTTGCTGTTGCTGGTGGCGACCTTGCTGGTGTCGATGCTCATGATTCGTAGTCACGCTCCCAGTAGCTCGGTCCCACCGGTTCGGTGAAGTCGCTCTGTGCGACGAGGTAGCCCTCTTCGTCGACCGAGATGGGGAGTTGTGGCAGGGCCCGTGCTGCGGGTCCGAAAATGACTCTACCCGAGTCGGCAAGGTCGAAGGTCGACTGATGACAGGGGCACAGCAGGTGGTGGGTCTTGCGCTCGTTGAGCGAGATCGGGCAGCCGACGTGGGTGCAGATCTTGGAGTAGCAGGTGATGCCGTCGACGGTCCAGTTCTCCCGGCCGGCGCCCGGGGTGAGGTCGCTGGGGTCCATCCTCAGCAGCAGCACCGCGCCCTTGGACTTGGCCACCTGGAGATCCACGCCCTCGACCAGCGGCTCGCCCTCCTCGTCGACCTCGAAGATGATCCCCGGCTCACAGTTGACCAGGTCGCCGATCTCCAGGTCCGCCGGTCGGATCGGGGTGCCGACGACGTCGCGGACGACCCGCATGCCCGCTGTCCACACGGTGCTCTCGAGCTTGTCGCCGGGCAGCGGGCCCAGGTCGCGCAGCAGCACGACCGCGGGCAGGCCGAGCAGCCCGACCGAGCCGAGCAGGGTGTTGCGGATCAGCGGGCGCCTGGCGATCCCGGACTCCTCGGTGCCGTCGGCCAGCGCGGCCAGCGTCGCCTCACGGTCCTCGGGAGAGGATGCGGCCGGGTGCCGCATCTCGATCATCTCCTCGTCGGCCATCAGCTTGCGGGCCCACTGGATGATCCCCACGCCGATCAGCAGCAGCGCCATGCCCAGCGTGGTGCCCAGCGCCACCGTGGAGGCGCCCAGCCCGCCGACGCTGTTCCACTCGTCGCCGACGTCGAAGACGAAGTAGGAGACACAGAAGAGGACCGCGAAGACCATCGAGAGGCCGAACAGCCCCGCCACCTGGCGCTCGGCGCGCTTCTCGGCCCGTGGGTCGACGTCGGTCGGCCGCCAGAGGTGCGCGGGGAGCCCCGGGTTCGCGATCGGCTCGTCGGTCCGCTCCAGCGCGGTGCCGTGCGAGACGTCGGGCGTCGTGGGGTGCAGGTCCTTGGCTCCGTGGGAGTCATGGGAGTCGCTCACGTCGCATCTCCCTTCTGCTTGGTGGTGCGAGTGGTGTGCGCGGCGATCCAGATCGCGAAGACGACCAGCCCGCCGATCCCGACCAGCCAGGCGAAGAGGCCCTCGGCGACCGGCCCCAGGGCACCGAGCGAGAACCCGCCGTACGTCGGCGCCTCGCGCAGCGAGACCAGGTAGGCGATCACGTCACGCTTCTCCTCCGGCGACAGGTTGCCGTTGGAGAAGTTGTCCATCTGGCCGGGGCCGGTGAGCATCGCCTCGTAGATGTGGATCGGGGTGGTGCTCTTCAGGCTGGGAGCCTTGCCGCCCCGGGGCATGGCGCCGCCCGAACCGGCGAAGTTGTGGCAGGCCGTGCAGTTGGTGAGGAAGATCTGGCCGCCGCGGGAGATCGCCTCCTCGCGCTCGGCCTCGGAGAGGCCCTCGATGCTGTAGTCCGAGGGGTCCGGGATCGCGGGGCCGGGGGCCAGGCTGGCGACGTACGCCGCGAGCGCCGCGATCTCCTCCTCGTTGTACGCGACGTCCTTGACCTTGCCCTGGGCGCCGGGCTGGGCCAGCGGCATCCGCCCGGTGCCGACCTGGAAGTCGACGGCGGCGGCACCGGTGCCGGCCAGCGGCGGCCCGATGTAGTTCTCACCGTCGGCGCTGACGATGCCCTCGCCGTTCTGCCCGTGGCAGAAGGAGCAGCCGACCAGGAAGAGCTGGCGCCCCTCCTCGACCAGGGCGGTGTCGGTGCGCGCCTCCTCGGCCTGGGCGGGTGAGAAGGCGGCGTACAGGCCACCGGTGACGAAGAGCCCGGCGAGGATCAGCACCATGCCCGCAAGAGGCCCACGACGGTGCCGGGAGACGCGGCCGGCGGTTCGGTTCAAGAGACGCACAATCAGTCCTCAGCGGTCGTCGGGCCGGGCAACTACTTGATCAGGTAGATCGTCGCGAACAGACCGATCCACACGACGTCGACGAAGTGCCAGTAGTACGACACGACGATGGCGCTGACGGCTTGCTCATGGGTGAACTTGCGGGCGAGATACGTGCGTCCGAGGACGAACAGGAACGCGATCAGGCCACCGGTGACGTGGAGACCGTGGAAGCCGGTGGTCAGGTAGAACATCGTCCCGTAGGCCGAGTCCTGGATCGTCACGCCCTCCTGGACCAGAGCGGCGTACTCGACCGCCTGGCCGGCGATGAAGACGGCGCCCATCGCGTAGGTGAGGATGAACCACTCGCGCAGGCCCCACCCGCCGACCTGCAGCACCGAGCCGGAGCGGCCGACCTGCCCGCGCTCGGCGGCGAAGACGCCGAGCTGGCAGGTCACCGAGGAGAGCACCAGGATCGTGGTGTTGACCGAGGCGAACGGGATGTTCAGCAGCTCGGTGTTCTGCGACCAGAGGTCGGGGCTGACCGAACGGATCGTGAAGTACGCCGCGAACAGCGCGGCGAAGAACATCAGCTCGCTCGAGAGCCAGATGATCGTCCCGACGCTGACCATGCTCGGTCGGTCGTGGTGCCCGTGGAGCCGGGATGCCGGAATGGTCGTCGCTGTCGCCACGCGAGCCATTATGTCCTGACACGTCCAAGAGGGCACGCCCCGACCCCCCGGGTGTCGTCTGCCTAGAGTCTGGGGTGTGTGGGTGCCGCCGTGATCGCCTCGTCGCTCGCCACCGCGATCGTCCTCGCCGCGACCTCCGGCGGGGACGTCGAGGTGCTGCCGAGGTTCGGCGCGGACACCCTCTGGACGCGCTGGGCGTTGGACCCGCTGCCCTTCGTGGTCACCGTCTGGGCGGTGGGGCTCTACCTGCTCGGCGTGGCGACGCTGCGGCGCCGCGGCGACCACTGGCCGGTGGGTCGCACGCTCTCGTTCGTGGTGGTCGGGATGGGTGTCTTCTTCCTCGTCACCGAGTCGGGGCTGGGGGTCTATGACACGACCCTGCTCAGCGTGCACATGGTCCAGCACATGGCGCTCTCGATGCTGGTGCCGTTGGCACTGGCGCTCGGCGCACCGGTGACCCTGGCGTTGCGCACCCTGCCGGCGGCCCCGCGTCGCTGGCTGTTGAGGCTGCTGCACTCGCGCGTGGCCCGGGTGCTCTCGTTCCCTCCGTTGACGCTGGCGCTCTACGTGCTCTCGCCGTGGGCGCTCTACTTCACCTCCTGGTACGACGCCTCGCTCAGCTCCGCGTTCGTGCACGAGATGATGCACGTGCACCTGGTCCTCGTCGGCTCGCTCTTCTTCTGGCCCCTGGTCGGGGTGGACCCGGTCCCCGGCCGGGTCGGGTACCCGTTCCGGGTGCTGCTGGTGGTCCTCACCCTCCCCTTCCACGCCTTCCTCGGCGTCACGATCATGGGCCAGACCGCCCTGATCGGGGGCGAGCACTACCGGATGCTGCGCGAGGGGCCGATGGGCGCCTGGCTGCCGAGCGTCGCCGCCGACCAGCACCTCGCCGGCGGGATCCTCTGGGGATCGGGCGACCTGATCGGTCTGGCGGTCTTCGGGGTGCTGTTCGTGCAGTGGGTGCGCTCCTCGATGCGGGAGGCGCAGCGCGAGGACCGTCGCCTGGACCTGGTCGAGGCGCGCGAGCGGACCGCGGCCGCCCGAGCGGCCTCACCCCAAGCCCCGCCCGACGTCCGGCCCGACGCCCGGCGCGACGCCCTGCCCGACGCCCTGCCCGACGACGGGGGCGGCGAGCGGTAGCATCGCGGCCGTGAGTGATCCCCACGCCGGTTCCGCACGCCACCAGCGCGCGCCGCTGCAGGTTCTCGTCTACTCCGACGACGTGAACACCCGCCAGCAGGTGATCCTGGCGCTCGGTCGCCGCCCGCACCCCGACCTGCCCGAGCTGGAGTACGTCGAGGTCGCGACCGAGCCGGTGGTGATCGCGAACATGGACACCGGGCGGATCGACCTGGCCATCCTCGACGGGGAGGCCGTCCCCGCCGGCGGGATGGGGATCGCCAAGCAGCTCAAGGACGAGATCCGGGACTGCCCCCCGGTGCTGGTGCTCACCGGCCGCCCCCAGGACGCCTGGCTGGCGACGTGGTCCCGCGCGGAGGCCGCCGTACCGCATCCGCTGGACCCGATCCAGCTCGCCGAGACGGTGGTCGCGCTGCTGCGCTCGCGCGTCCCCGCCACGACCTGATGTCCTCGACCTGGCCGGAGGTCCTGGACGCGCTGGTGGCTGGCTCGGACCTCGACGCCGGTCAGACCGCGTGGGCGATGGGTGAGGTGCTCGCCGGCGAGGCGACGCCTGCCCAGATCGCCGGGTTCGCGGTGGCGCTGCGCGCCAAGGGCGAGACGATCGACGAGGTCACCGGCCTGGTCGAGGCGATGTACGCCCGGGCCACGCCGATCTCGGTGCCGGGGCGGCTGCTGGACGTGGTGGGCACCGGCGGTGACCGGTCGATGTCGGTCAACATCTCCACGATGGCCGCGATCGTGGCGGCGGGTGCCGGCGCCCGGGTGGTCAAGCACGGCAACCGTTCCGCCTCGTCGCAGTCCGGCTCCGCGGACGTGCTGGAGGCGCTGGGCATCCGGCTCGACCTGCCGGCCGACCGGGTGGCCGCGGTGGCCGAGGAGGCCGGCATCACCTTCTGCTTCGCGGCCGCCTTCCACCCGGCGATGCGGCACGCCGCGGTGCCGAGGCGCGAGCTCGGGATCGGCACCACCTTCAACTTCCTCGGGCCGCTGAGCAACCCCGCCCGACCTGCCGCCCAGGCGATCGGCTGCGCGGACGTCCGGATGGCGCCGGTGATGGCCGGGGTGTTCGCGCGCCGCGGGGTCGACGCGTGGGTCTTCCGCGGCGACGACGGCCTCGACGAGCTCACCACGACCACGACGTCCTCGCTGTGGGTCGTTCGGGACGGGCAGGTCAGCACCGCGACCGTGGACCCGCGCGCCCACGGGCTCGCCGAGGCGACGACCGCCGACCTGCGCGGTGGCGATGCCCAGCACAACGCCGGCGTGGTCCGAGACCTGTTGGCGGGTCGGCCCGGCCCGGTCCGCGACGCCGTCCTGCTCAACGCCGGAGCGGCGCTGGCCGTGCACGCGGCCTCGCCCGCCACGGTCGACGAGGCGCTGGCCGACGGCATCGCCCGCGCCCGTGGTGCCGTGGACTCCGGGGAGGCCAGGGTCACGCTGGACCGCTGGGTCGCCGCCAGCGCGGGCTGAGCCGGCTCCGGCAGCCCCGCGAGCTGCCCCGTCGGGAACCCCTGACATCCGGGGATTCCCACCGGGGGCCCGCGAAGGTTCCGCGGGTTGTCAGGCTTCGCCGACGGTTGTCGGCTGTTGCAACCGCTGACAACCGTCGGGAACCCCTGACATCCGGGGATTCCCACCGGGGCCCGGAACCGACCGCCGGCGTCCCGCCGGGGCGGGGGACCGGCAGGTCTCCAGGTCAGTCGAGGCCGAGGGAGAAGGCCGACTCCAGGTCGTGGCGCGAGTACGCCCGGAACGCGATGTG
This sequence comes from uncultured Actinomycetota bacterium, assembly GCA_963756135.1. GTDB lineage: Bacteria > Actinomycetota > Actinomycetes > Propionibacteriales > Nocardioidaceae > Nocardioides. The sequence continues at coordinate 216,902 of CAVWMP010000012.1, read as the reverse complement.
GGTCTCCGTGGCGCTCACCCCGTCGACCTTGTTCAGCCGGTCGGCCACCACGTTGGCGACGTCGTCGTGGTCGCGGACCCGCACCAGCGCGATCAGGTCGATCTGACCGGTCACCGAGTAGACCTCGCTGACACCGTCCAGCGCAGCGATCGACTCGGCCACCTCGGGGATCCGGGACACGTCGGCCTTGATGAAGACGATGGCGGTGATCATGGACGGCACCCTAGACCCCCGATCGCTCGTCGAAGGGCACCAGCGAGCGACGCGAGGCGTGCACCGCGTCGTGGATCGCCAGGTGCCGCGCGGCGCCCGCCACCGGGCAGGTCCACTCGCCGTCGACCTCGACCAGCCGGATCCCCGGCGACTCCAACCAGCGCAGGATCCTCTCGGTCTCCTCGGCGGTCGCAGCCGGGACCGGACCCGGCGACGCGGCCACCGTCTCCGCGCAGGCTCGGAGCTCCGCGACGTACTGGTGCGCGTCAGCCCCCGGCGGGATCACCCCGGCGGCGGCCAGCCGGCCGTGGCGAACCACGTGCACCGCCCAGCGGCCGTCGTCCCCACGGGCCGCGGCGACCACCTCGGGGCAGGCGGTCAGCGCGGAGAGCCGCTGGGTCCTCGCGGACGCCCGGACGAACGCGGCCAGCCGGTCGCGGTGGCGGACCGCCTCCTCGAACCGTTCCTCCTCGGCCAGCGACGTCATCCGCCCGGCGAGGGCGTCGACCACCTCGTCCGGTCGACGCAGCAGCGTGTCGCGCAACCCCCGGACCACGGCGCCGTACGTCAGCTCGTCCGCGCTCCCGTCGCAGGGGGACAGACAGCGACCCATCTGGGCCAGGACGCACGGTGTACGGCGCGAGCTGCGCCCGAGCCGGTCGGTGCACTGGCGCACCGGGAACGTCTCGTGCAGCGCGGACAGACACTTCTCGGCCACCCGCCGGGACCCGAACGGGCCGAGGTAGTCGGCGTCGTCGGCCAGCACCCGGGTGACCAGGGACAGCCGGGGCCAGAGCTCGCGGGTGAGCTTGATGAAGTGCACCTTCTCCGGATGCCGGGACCGCTTGTTGTAGCGAGGCTTGTGCTGGGCGATCAACCGCAGCTCGCGCACCTCTGCCTCCAACGGCGTCGCACACTCCACCGCCACGACGCTCGCGGCCAGGCCCACCATCTCGCCCATCCGACTCCGCGTCTCCGAGGCGGTGAAGTAGGAGCGCACCCGGGTCCTCAGGTCCCGCGAGGTCCCGACGTAGAGCACCCGGTCGGCGTCGTCACGGAAGAGATAGACGCCGGGGGAGTGCGGCAGGCCCTCGGCGAGGTGCCGCTTGCGCCGCTGGGCGGTGGTCACCCGGGAGGTGAAGGTCTGCAGCTCCTCCAGCGTGTGCACCCCGAGGCCGCCGATCCGCTCCATCAGCCCGTGCAGCACGTCGACGGTGGCGCGGGCGTCGGCGAGGGCGCGGTGGTTCGGGGTGGTCCGGGACCCGAAGACCTGCGCCAGCGAGGACAGCTTGCAGTTCGGGGCGTCGTCGCGGGTGACCACCCGGCGTGCGAGCCGGGCGGTGTCGACCACCTCGAACCCGGGCCAGGCCCGCCCCTGCAGCTCGCAGAAGTGCTGGAGGAAGCCGATGTCGAACGGCGCGTTGTGGGCCACCAGCACGGTGCCGGCAGCGAACTCCAGGAACGCCGGCAGCGCCGCGTCGATCGAGGGCGCGTCGGTGACCATCGCCTGGGAGATGCCGGTCAGCACCGCGATGAAGGCGGGGATCTCGGTGTGCGGGTTGACCAGGGTCTGGAACTCCCCGAGCACCTCGCCGCCGCGCACCTTGACCGCGCCGATCTCGGTGATCATCGAGCCGGCCTTCGCCGACCCGCCGGTCGTCTCCAGGTCGACCACGCAGAAGGTGAGGTCCCGCAGCGGCCGCCCCAGCTCGTCGAAGCTCCGCTGGGACTCCCAGCGGGACGGTGCTGTCGCGGCGGTGCGGCTCATGGCCCCGAAGGTAGGGCGCGCCGCCGACAATCCTCGGGTGGCGCGCGGTGCGCCGAACTAGGGTGAGGTCGTGAGCGAGGACGTGAGCACGGACGTGAGCACCTCCTCGACCGCTGCCGAGACCGCCGCCGACGGGGCACCGGAGCCGGGGGTGGAGACGCTGCCGCGTCCGGTGCGGTCGCGGGTCGTCCAGCTGACCGCAGACGTCCTGCCGGACGTGGTGCGGCTGCCGCCGCCGCTGCGGCGGGTGGCGTCGTTCGCACCGGCCCGCAGGGCGCGCCTGGGCAGCTCCGCCATCGTGAGCGCCCTGGGCGACGCCGAGCTGCGCGAACGGGTGGGGACCCAGGTCGCCTCCCGGGTCCCGGCGGCCCGGTCGTTGACGCCCGCGGACGACGCGGACGCCACGGAGCTGGCAGCGCTGGCGTGGCTGGTGCGGCCGGCGCAGTGGCCGGAGGTCCTCGAGGCGGCGCTGGCCAGGGTCAGCGCCGAGACGGCCGGCTCGAGGGCGGCGACCGCGGAGGTGGAACGACTGCGCGGCCAGCTCGCCGAGGCCGAGTCCTCGGTGCGCGACCAGCTCCGGGCGCAACGGGAGCGGTACCGCTCGCAGATCGAGGAGCTGAGGTCGGAGAACTCCACGCTGCGCCGCCGCCTCGGCGAGACCCGCGCCGCGGCGCGGGAGGCTCGGGCGCAGGAGGAGGAAGCGGTCAGCGCCGCCACCCAGCTGCGCGAGGCGGCCGAGAGCGACGCCGCGGCCCACGAGAAGGAGCTGCGGCAGCTGCGCGCGCAGGTCAGTGCGCTCGAGGCGTCCGCCAGCCAGGACCGCCGGGACGCGCGGTCCGAGCGCGACGAGGCGAGCATCCGAGCGCGGCTGCTGCTCGACACGGTGATCGACGCCGCCTCGGGGTTGCAGCGCGAGCTCGCCCTGCCGCCGACCACCGGCGCACCGGGGGACCGGGTGGAGGCGGAGGTGGTCGCCCAGGGGGACCGGCCGGCGCCGACGGTCCCCGGGCGCGGCGAGAACGGTGCCGGCACCCTCGAGCACCTCCTGGCGATGCCCCGGGCCCGGCTCATCATCGACGGCTACAACGTGACCAAGTCGGCCTACCCGAGCGCCACCCTCGAGGCGCAGCGCAACCTGCTGCTGGCGGAGCTGGCCCCGCTGGTGGCGCGGACCGGTGCCCAGACCACCGTGGTCTTCGACGCGGCCGAGACCACCACCCGGGCCCTGGTCGCACCCCCGCGTGGGGTCAAGGTGATCTTCAGCCCTCACGGGGTCATCGCCGACGACGTGATCCGCGAGCTGGTGGCCGCCGAACCTCCCGGCCGGGTCGTGGTGGTGGTGAGCAGTGACCGTGAGGTCGCCGAGGACGTCGTGGCGGCAGGGGCCCGCTCGGCCACCGCGGACGCGTTCATCGCGGTCACCGGGCGCTCCGGGTGACCGGGGCGCCGGACTGACCCGTGGGTCCCCGGGACCCGACGCGCCGAAGGCCGTCGAGGTCACGCCCGGACCGCTGTCGGTGGGCCCTGTCACGGTGGGGCCCATGACGAGAATCGACTGCGACACCTGTGTGGTCCGCGGCCTTGCCTGCCACGACTGCGTGGTGACGGTGCTGCTGGGCCCCCCGCCGGAGCTGGCCCTGGGGGAGGACGAGTGCCGGGCCCTGGACGTGCTGGCCCGCGGCGGGCTGGTGCCACCGCTGCGCCTGGTCACCGCGACCGACGGGCCCGAGGTCGACCGCACCGCCTGACGGGGGTCGCCGTGATCCTCGCCACGTGCGTCGATCGAGGATTGGCGACCGTGGCTGGACCCGTCTAGTCTCGTCGTCCAGGTGCTCGTGGAAGTGGGTCAGCCGACCCGCGCGGGCGCCGCGCTGAGTCCGGGCCTTGGGCCTGGAACCGGGGAACCAACTCTTCTGGGGTGTATCTCCCGCAAGACGGTGGCGCTGCCACCGGGAGCGGGGGAGGGGCAGGTCGTGCCTCAACCCGTCAGCTCACCCGGTAGGCGTACGACACGCAAGGGAGACCGCCCGCTCGTGCTGCACGGACGGAAGCGACGCGCTGCGCGCGCCACCAGATGGGCCGCCGCGGGCCTGGCACTCGTGGCCATGGGGCTCGCCCCCCTCTCACCGGCTCAGGCCGAGCCCGACATCGACGACGTGCAGGCTCGCGTCGACCGGCTCTACCACGAGGCCGAGCAGGCCTCCGAGCGCGTGAACGACGCCCGGCTCGAGCTCGACGAGCTCGAGACCGACCTGACCACCCTGCGTGCCGACCAGCGTCGGCAGCAGACCCGGATGCAGGGAGTGCGGGCCCAGGTCCAGGAGGCCATGGTCCGTCAGTACCAGGGCCAGAGCCTCTCGGCGACCGGCCGGGTCCTCGTCTCCGACGACCCGGACGCGTTCGTCGCCGGGCTCACCACGATGTCGGCGTACGACGACCTCCAGGACCAGCTGTTCAGCTCGTACCAGACCGAGGTCAAGGCGCTGGGTATCCGGGCCGAGGCCACCGAGTCCCGGGCCGACCAGATCGCTGCGACCGAGAAGCGCCTGGCCGAGGAGAAGGCGACGATCGACGACCGCCTCGACGAGGCCGAGTCGCTGCTGTCCCGCCTGAAGGACGAGGAGCGCGAGCGTCTCGAGGCCGCGGAGCGGGAGGCGACCGTCTCGCGTGACGAGGTCCGGGTGCCCGCCAGCGTTCCCGCGTCCGGTCGGGCCGGGGCCGCGGTGCAGTACGCGATGGCCCAGGTCGGCGACGCCTACGTGTACGGCGCGGCCGGCCCGAACGCCTTCGACTGCTCCGGCCTGACGATGATGGCCTGGGCCGCGGCCGGCGTCTCGCTGCCGCACTCCTCGAGCGCCCAGTTCGGGATGGGCGCCAAGATCCCGTCCGGGTCCCTCCAGCCGGGTGACCTGGTCTTCTACTACAGCCCGATCAGCCACGTCGGCATGTACATCGGCAACGGGATGATCGTGCACGCGGCGAACCCCCGGTCCGGTGTGAACGTCGCGCCGTTGTACTCGATGCCCTACGTCGGCGCGGTCCGCCCTGGCTGACCCCGCGCCCGCAGGAGCCGGTCGTCCACGCAGGTGGGCGACCGGCTCTTCGCTTGTCCTGGTGCTGGTCGTCGGCCTGGTCGCGAGCCTGGTCGCCTGGCTCGTGCTGCGGGAGGACACCTATGTCGCCCCGGAGGGCGACCAGCGGGTGCTGGCAGCCAGTCCGGGCGGCGCGGCCCGTGCGCTGACCCTGCTGGAGCAGGCGGTCACCGACCGGGACGAGCAGCGTGCCCGGGAGCTCGCGGCGCCGGGGACCCAGGCCGAGAGCCTGCTCGAGGGTGTCGTGGCCAACGCCGGCCGCCTCGTGGTGCGTGACTTCACCGCCCGGTACGTCAGCGAGCTCGGCGGTGTCGACGCGACCGGCGCCTGGCCCGCGGCGGTCGACCTGACCTGGCGCTTCGCCGGTTTCGACCCGGCCCCGGTACGCGTGGAGCTCCAGGTCACCTTCGCCGTGGACCGGGAGAGCGGTGAGGTCACGATCGCCGGCCTGGGTGGCGGCGAGCGACGTACGCCGTTGTGGCTGACCGGGCCGCTGCAGGTGCGACGCAGCGCGACCGCCCTGGTGCTGACCCCGCGCAGCGCCGACGACGCCGACCGCTACCTGGCCGCCGCGCGGCGTGCCGTTCCCGTGGTCCGCCGGGTCGTGCCGGGGTGGCGGGACGGGCTGGTGGTGGAGGTCCCGCAGTCCGAGGAGCAGCTCGACGCCGCGCTCGGCTCCGAACCCGGCACCTACGCCGACATCGCCGCGCTGGCCGCCACCGTCGACGGCACGCTCGCCCGGGGCAGCGCCGTCCACGTGTTCGTGAACCCGCGCGTGTACGGCGGGCTGGGACGGACCGGCGCCCAGGTCGTGATGAGCCACGAGGCGACCCACGTCGCCACCGGGGCGGCCTTCAGCCCGGCGCCGCTGTGGCTGCTGGAGGGGTTCGCCGACTACGTCGCGCTGCGCGAGGTCCGGCTGCCGCTGGGCACCACGGCCGGGCAGATCCTCGAGCAGGTCCGGCGCGAGGGACCGCCGCCGGCGCTGCCCGGTGCCCGCGACTTCGAGGCCACCGACGCCCACCTCGGAGCCGTCTACGAGTCCGCGTGGCTGGCGTGCCGCTACCTCGCCGACCAGGGTGGGGAACCGGCACTGGTGGCCCTCTACGCCGACGTCGACGCGGGCGCCGCGGTCGACGCCGCCCTGCGCGAGCACGTCGGCCTGGACCTGGCCGCGCTGACGCAGGCCTGGCGACGCGAGCTGCGGCTGCTCGCCCGCGAGCCAGCGGCATGACGACGACGCAGCGCCCGGGGGAACGCCAGGAGCACCGGCGCGCTGCACTGCTGGCCGTGCTGCTCGGCGCGGGCGCGTTCGCCGCGATCGCGGTGGCCCTCGTGCCGTGGGACGCGTTGCCCTCGACCCTGCCGGCCGTCTCGGCGGACTCCGTCCTCGGTCCGGGCGAGATCGATCGCGCCGAGCACTTCTCCCGATGGGCGCGCGGGTGGAGCTGGAGCGCGCTGGTGGTCTCACTGGCGGTGCTGTGCTGGTTCGGGTTCACCCGGCACGGGCGAGCCCTCGTCGATCGCCTGCCGGGGCCGTGGTGGGGCCGGGTGGTGCTCGCCGTGGCGGTGGTGAACCTGGTGGTACGGGTGGTCACCCTTCCGCTCTCCGCGGCACGCCGCCAGCTGCTGATCGACCACGGGCTCACCACGCAGTCCTGGTTCGGGTACGGGCTCGACGTGGTGAAGGGCGAGCTCGTCGACGTCGCGGTCACCTCGCTGCTGCTGGTGATGCTGGTCGGCGTCGCCCGCCGGTGGCGCCGCTGGTGGCCGCTGCTGGCCGGCGCCACCGGGTCGGTGCTCGTCCTGCTGGGCTCGTTCGTCTACCCGCTGGTGGTGGAGCCCCTGTTCAACGACTTCACCCCCCTGCCATCAGGGACGCTGCGCAGCGAGGTGCTGGCCCTCGCCGACCGCGAAGGGGTGGCGGTCGACGAGGTCCTGGTCGCGGACGCCTCGCGTCGTACGACGACGCTGAACGCCTACGTGTCCGGGTTCGCCGGCACCCGGCGAGTGGTCCTCTACGACACGCTCGTGGACGGCGTACCGCGGGACCAGGCGTTGTCGGTGGTGGCCCACGAGCTGGCCCACGCCCGGTACGACGACGTGCTGGTCGGTACCGGGATGGGCGCCGCGGGCGCCGTGCTCGCGTTCGGGGTCCTCGGCCTGCTCACCGGTCGGTCCCGGCGTCCTGGTGGGGACCCCGGCCCGGACCCCGGTGGCCGACCCCGGCCCGGTGTTCGACGTGGGCTCGGTGCCGCGGTTGCTGGCGCTGGTGGCGATCGCCTCGCTGCTGGCCGCGCCGGTGCAGCATGCGATCAGCCGCACGGTGGAGGCCCGGGCGGACGTGGTGGCGCTCGCGGCTACCGGTGACCCCGAGGCGTTCGAGCGTCTCCAGATCAGTCTGGCGCGGCGCTCGCTGGCGGATCCGACGCCGCCGGCGCTGTCGCAGTGGGCCTTCGGCACCCATCCGACGCTGCTGCAGCGGGTGGCCCTGGCGAGGAGCTCGGGCGCGCGCTGAGGTTCGCCCGGGGCGGCTCCGTCAGCAGGTCCCGGAGCCGGAGGCGGTGCCGATCGCGTCGCAGCCGGTGTCGAAGAGACCCTGGACACTGCCGCCCAGCAGCAGCACGACAGCGACGATCACGAGGGTGACGCCGGCCAGCAGCAGCCCGTACTCCACCGCGGAGGCACCCCGGTCGTCACGATGTCGTCGGGCGCTCGAGCGGTGGGTGGGCATCGCGGTCACCTCGGAGTTTCGGTGCGGTCGGGACGTGCTCGGTCCGGCTCGGTGGTCACCCGAGAAAGACCGCGACCGCGTGCCCGGGCCGGGCACGCGGTCGCGTCGAGTGGTGGGGACGATCTGGCTCAGCCCGCGCCGCCGACCTCGGTGTTGACGGTGGTGAAGGCGCTCTGGATGTTGGTGCCGAGCAGGAAGACGACGGCGACGATCACCGCGGCGATGCCGGCGACCAGCAGGCCGTACTCGACGGCGGAAGCGCCGCGCTCGTCGGCTCGGGCGAAGCGGGCGTTCAGCAGGATGGTGAGGTACTCGATCATGTGGGGGTTCTCCCTCGGGGGTCGGGCGTGTGGGTCCTTCACACGGTGAGGCCGTGGGGGCCTCATGAGGATCATTCTTGGCGAACAGGCCGATCTTCGTGGCGGAATCTCAGGTGGATCCAGATGGTCATTTCGGGCTATGCCGGTCCGCCATCCGGCCCAGCCCCGCGCCGGCGTACGGGCGCGCCGGAGCAGCGCGGACCGGGGGAAGGAGCGCCGGCTCGGGGACCGGCGTCAGTTCTCGTCGCGACGCACGCTGGAGAGCAGGCCCACCCGCATCGCGGTGACCAGCGCCTGGGCGCGGTTGCTCGCGCCGAGCTTCTGGTAGATCCGGGCGATGTGCGACTTCGCGGTCGACTCGCTGAGGTAGAGCTTCTCTCCGATGGCCGCCGCACCGAGACCGTCGGCGAGCAGCATGAGCACCTCGTGCTCGCGCTCGGAGAGCCGGGTCGACTCGGTGGCGCTACGACGCATCATCGCGCCGACCAGCCCGGTGCACACGAAGGATCGCGGCGAGATCGCGGCGTGCCGGGCGGCCCGGACCACCTCGCCGGACGGGGCGTCCTTGCCCACGAATCCCGAGGCTCCCGCCTGCATCGCGGCGAAGATCTGGTCGTCGCCGGAGTGCATCGTGAGCACGATCAGGCCGACCTGGTTGCTGTGCTTCCGGATCGCTCGGACGATGTCGAGGCCGGTGCCGTCCTGCAGCTGCAGGTCCGCGACGACCACCGAGGGCCGGAGCTCGTCGTACTTCTCCAGCGCCTCCGCCACCGTGGCTGCCGTGCCGACGATGGCCATGTCCTCCTCGAGGTTGAAGACCCCGGACAGGCCGCTGCGGATCAGCTCGTGGTCGTCGACCAGGAGCACCGAGATGTTCTCGCTCATACTGTCGCCCTCGTGTGTGTGACGGACCGGTGATGGGTGCCAGGGGTTCCTCGGCCGCCGACGCGCACGGAGACGGACAGGCCCCCCGACGGGACATCCTTGATGCTCAGCTCGGCGTCGATGAGCTTCGCCCGTTCCTTCATGATCTCCATCCCGTGTGAGGTGCTGCGGGCACTCTGCATGCCGCGCCCGTCGTCGACGACGGTGATCCTCGCCTCCGGCGGGTGCACGACGCAGTGGACGTCGATGGCCGCCGCCCGCGCGTGCTTGACGGCGTTGTTCATCGCCTCCTGGGCGATGCGGAACAGCTCGGCCTCGACCTCCGGCCGCAGGCGACCGGTGCGCTCGTCGAGCGTCACGTGGATCGGCACCCCGGAGACCTCGCTGAGATTCCTCGCGATCGACCCGATCGCGGTGCCGAGGCTCTCGCTGGCGCCGACGCTGGTGCGCAGGGTGACCACGGACCGGCGGATCTCGGAGACGACGGCGGTGATCCGGTCCCGAAGCAGCTCGACGCGCTCGGCCTGGTCCGGTGACATGGGACCGGCGGCGAGCGCGTCGACGAGGTAGCCGAGCGAGGCGATGTCCTGGGCGACCCCGTCATGCATCTCGCGGGCCAGGCGTCTGCGTTCCTCGGCTGTCGCGGCGTCCCGGAACGCCGCGAACAGCAACGCGGTGTCCAGGTGCACCGCGTTGGTCTCCAGGCGGGTGTGCAGCCGGCGGATGCGTTCCTCGATGCCGAGTCGGTGCGGGTCGATCCGGTCGGAGAGGACGCCGGCGACGACCGCGGTGATGCCGGCCTCGGTGTGCAGCGGGAACGCGAAGACGGAGCCGTCGATGACCGGGTGACCCAGGCACCACGCCTCCACCGCGATGTCCTCGGTCCGCTCGACGTCGGCCGGTGAGGCGATCGACTTGGTGATCAGCGGTGCCAGGGTGTCGCCGCTGGGGATGTGCATCACCAGCGAGCTGGTGGGGATGTCGTCGCGCACCGAGCTGAGGATCGCACCGCCGAGCGAGACCGGGTCGAGGCCGGAGCTGAGGCCGCCGGAGAGGTCGATCAACTGGCGGATCAGGTTCTGGGCGTAGTGGTACGGCGCCAGCGGGTCGGTGGACTCGCCGACCGAGGAGTGCAGGAAGGTGGCGACCAGGCCGAGGCCGAGCCCGGTCATGGTCCAGGTGAGCACGCCGACCGCAGCGGTGTTGGCGCCGGACTCGGTGATCCGCAGCGCGTCGAGCGTCGCGTCGGTGCCCAGCCAGGCGGTGATGCCCAGCGCCGTCAGCTGCGCGGCCAGGCTCAGCCCGACGCCGCGCAGGCCGATGAAGAGCCCGCTGACGAACGGGGTCACGCACAGCACCCCCAGCACGCCGACCACCTGGTCGTCGGTGAACGCGTAGGCGCACAGGCCGCCGGTCACCGCGGAGACCAGCACCAGCGCCAGCATCGACGGGGTCGCTCGGACGAACTCGACCACCTGGGCGATCCCCCAGGCCGCGGCGACCAGACCGAGGAACAGCAGCGCCGTCGGTTTGTCCGTGCCCACCAGGGCGGGGACGGCGAGCGCCAGCAGCACGAACGCCCGCGCTGCCAGTGACAGGCGGGCGAACTGGCTGCTGCGGAGCTTGATCACAGGTTGTCCATGATGCTGATGGCGGCTGGGCCCATGACCGCGATGAAGAGACAGGGGAGTATGCAGAAGATGAGTGGGACGGTGATCTTGACCGGGACCTGCTGCGCCTTCTGCTCCGCGCGCTGACGGCGCTTCACGCGCATCTCAGCCGACTGTACACGCAGGACTTGGGCCACCGGTATGCCGAAGCTGTCGGCCTGCACCATGGCGCTGACGAAGGTGCGGACGTCGGCGACGTTGGTCCGCTCGCCCATCGAGCGCAGCGCCGCGGACCGTCCCTGACCGATCTGCATCTCCCGCAGCACCCGGGAGAACTCCTCGGACAGCGGGCCGGTGGTGTTGCGGGCCACCTGCTGGAGGGCGGCGTCGAAGCCCAGGCCCGCCTCGACGCTGATGGTGAGCAGGTCGACGGCGTCCGGGAGGTCGCGCTGGACGCGCTCGGCGCGATCGTAGGCCTGCTGGTAGAGGTACAGGTTGGGGCCGAAGAAGCCGACCACCAGCCCCGCTGCGGACAGGACGATGCGGATCGCCGGTCCGACCCCCAGCAGGAGGGTCAGTCCCAGCATGGCGACCAGGCCGACGACGGCGCCCACCACCTTCAGCGAGATGACCCGGTCCACGGTCCAGCCGGCCGGGTTGCCGGCGAGGTCGAGCTTGCGTCGGAGCCGTTCCGCGGTGTCGGAGCCGGTGAGCCGCCGACCGATCGCCAGGGCCCGCCGCTGCAGCGGCGCCAGCACCCGGTCGCCGAAGGGTCGGTCGAGGTCGCGTCGCAGCGCCTCGGGGGCGGTGGTCATCGCCTGCAGCACCGCCAGCGAGCGGCCGATACCGGTGGCCTCCTCGGTGGTGCGCAGCGCCGACCCGACCAGGACGACCGAGAGGAGGACGAGGGAGAGCCCCATCACGAGCACGACGACCATCTCAGACCTCCACCTTGATCAGCCGGCTCATCCAGAAGACGCCCACCGTCAGCCAGACGGCGCCGCCGATGAGCATGATCCACCCGCGCGGATCGGTGAACAGCGGTGCGACGTACTCGCCCTTGGTCAGCACCAGGTACCCCAGGAAGAGTGGGGGCAGACCCCCGAGCACCCAGGCGGAGAGCTTGCCCTCCGCGGCGAGCGCGGCGACCTGGCGGCGGACGTACTCCCGTTCCCTCATCGTCGCGGCGACCGTCTCGAAGAGCTCGGCGAGGTTGCCGCCGACCTGGCGCTGGATCCGGATCGCCATCACCACCCAGGCGAAGTCCTTGCTGTCGAAGCGCTGGGCCACCCCCTCGAGAGCGTCCTCCACCGAGACGCCCAGCCGGGACTCGACGAGCACCCGCTTGAACTCCGAGGCGATCGGCTCGGCGCCCTCGCGGACCACCGTGTCCACCGACTGGGGCAGGGAGAGCCCCGCGGCCAGCGACCCCGACATCAGCTGCAGCGTGTCCGGCAGCGAGGAGCCGAACGCCTTGCGGCGGCGACCGCGGCGGATCCCGAGGTACAGCCACGGACCGACCACCCCGAGCGCCAGGAAGAGCAGCCCGGTCAGCACGCTGCCGCCGCCGAGCATCAGGCCGACCAGCCCGGCGACCAGGAAGATCGCGGCGTGCAGCAGCAGCCACTCCGCCGACTTCAGCTCGCTGCCGGCTGCCTCGAGGCGCTGGGTGATCCGCGCCTCGAGCGACTTGTTGCGGCGCAGCATGTGTGCGGCAGCGCCCTTGGCCTGGGTGAGCACCTCCTCGGCGTCCACCCGGGCTCCGGTGCCCGGGGCCGCGGACCCGCGGGCGCCGCCGGTCCGGGTCGCGGCGGCGTAGGTGTTGACCCGCTCGACCGCGGTGGCGCGTCGCGGACCCGTGGGGACCAGTGCCGCCACCAGTCCGACCAGACCGATGCCGAGCGCGGCGACGCCGAGATACATCGCCCAGACCGGCGGGGACCAGCCGGGCTCGACGGCCGGCAGCGTCGGCATCGTCGTCGGGGCGGTGCCGGCCTGCCGGAGCGCGGTGAAGGCCCGGACGTCGATCGCGCCGTCGGCGGTGGGCAGCGTCACCCGCACCGTGTCCTGGTCGGCGGTGACCGAGGCCGGCAGCGTCGCGGTGACGTAGACCTGTCGGGCCAGCTCGCTGGCCTGGCCGACGAACGCCGCCGCCAGGGCCTCGCTGTCGGCGGCGATCACCTGACCGTCACCGGCGGCCGCCACCTGCTCCAGGGCCGGCAGCGCGGTGTCGGCCTGGTCCAGGGCGACGACGTCGACGAGGACCCCGGACCGTTCGATCGCGGCGGTGACCCGGTCGAGCGGGGTGCGGGTGGTGTCGGCGCCGTCGCTGAGCAGCAGCAGCGACCGCTGTCCCTCCTCACCCGCCATCCTCACGCCGGCCAGCACACCGTCGTAGAGGCGGGTACGCCGGCTCAGCGACAGCTCAGCGACCGTGCTGCGGGCCCTGGCCCGGTCCTGGCCGGGCGGCAGCACCTCGGTCACCTCGTCGGCGAAGGCGACGATCCCGACCCGGACGTCGGGCGGCACCGAGTCCAGGAACTGCAGGGCAGCGGCCTTCGCGGACTCGAAGCGAGGACCGCTCATCGAGTTGCTGGTGTCGATCGCCAGCACGGCGGTACGCCGGATCCGCTCGGCGGTGGTGGCCGCCTCGGCCGTCGCCTCGGCGTCCTCGCCGGCGATCGTGACGCGGACGGCGTCGAGGTCAAGCTCGGCTCCCGCGGGCACCGAGACCAGCAGCTCCACGCCGTCCTCGGTCGGCTGGACCAGGGTGATCGCGGCACCGGAGGCGTCCGGGGTGCCGGACCCGTCGGCGGCGGCGGGACCGGCCGGGGAGAGGAGCAGGACGCCGGCCAGGGCCAGCCAGGGCCCGGCCCGACGTCGTCCGATCCGGCCGGTCACAACCGGTCCGTCGCGAAGATCATCGGGTCCACCGTGACGTTGGAGTAGGCCATCTTCTCCAGGAACGTCGGCCGCAGCCCGGTCGGACGCATCCGCCCGCGGGACCGGCCGTCGGCGTCGAAGCCCAACGTGTTGTCGTAGACGAACACGTCCTGGAGAGTGATCACGTCGCCCTCCATCCGGGACACCTCGGTGATGTGGGTGATCCGCCGGGAGCCGTCCTTGAAGCGTGTCTGGTGGACGATCAGGTCGACAGCGGAGGCCACCTGCTCGCGGATGGCGCGCACCGGCAGGTCCATCCCGGCCATCAGCACCATCGTCTCCATCCGGCTCAGGGTGTCCCGGGGACCGTTGGAGTGCAGGGTGCAGATCGAGCCGTCGTGGCCGGTGTTCATCGCCTGCAGCATGTCCAGGGCCGAGGCGTCGCGGACCTCACCGACGATGATCCGGTCCGGCCGCATCCGCAGGCTGTTGCGCACCAGGTCGCGGATGCTGATCGCGCCCTTGCCCTCGATGTTCGCCGGGCGGGACTCGAGCCGGACCACGTGGTCCTGCTTGAGCTGGAGCTCGGCGGCGTCCTCGATGGTGACGATCCGCTCGTCGGCGGGGATGAAGGAGGAGAGCACGTTGAGGGTGGTCGTCTTGCCGGCGCCGGTGCTGCCGGAGACGATCACGTTGAGACGGCCGCGCACGCAGGCGTCCAGGAAGTCAGCGGTGGCATGGTTGAGCGATCCGAAGCGGATCAGGTCGGCGACGGTGAGCGGGTCTGCGGCGAACTTGCGGATCGTCAGCGCCGAGCCGTCGACCGCGAGCGGCGGGACGACCGCGTTCACCCGGCTGCCGTCCGGCAGCCGCGCGTCCACCATCGGGCTCGACTCGTCGACGCGCCGCCCGATCCGGGAGACGATCTTGTCGATCGTCCGCCGCAGGTGCGCCTCGTCGGCGAACTGGGCGTCCGCGACGACCAGGCGCCCCGACTTCTCCAGCCAGATCGAGTCGTGGCCGTTGACCATCACCTCGGAGACGTCGGGGTCACGCAGGTACGGCTCGATCGGGCCGTAGCCGAGGATGTCGTCGCTGATCTCCTGGCTGACCCGGGCCCGGTCGGTGCTGCTCAGCGGGCGGTCCTGCGCGGCGAGGACATCGGCCAGCGCGGAACGGACCCGGGTGTCCAGCTCGGCCTGGTCCATGTTCGCGGCGTACAGCTGGGGCCCGAGCTGGGTGAGCAGCTCGGCGTGCACGGTGGACTTGATCTCCTCGATGCGGTCGGGTCGACCGGCGCTGCGACGCGAGGACAGGTCGGTCTTCGCAGGCGCGGGTCTGACCGCGAGCGCGACCGCGGTCGAGGTGCCGTTGCCCGACGACGGGTCCGTGGAAGCGACCGGCTCGGCCGCCGGGGGGGCGAGCCGCACCGCCGTGTGCCTGCCGGTCTCGACGGTGTCCTGGTCCTGCCCGGTCCTGGCGGGGGGCTCGGGCTGCGCGCCGCGGGCGGCGGCAAGCCGGTCGGCGAGGCGGCTCATGAGGCCCTCCGGTTCAGGAAGCGCCGCGACGCGCGCGGCGTGGGGTGGTCGGACTCCCCGACGTCGTGGGGGAGGGCACGCGGGCTCGCGACCGGCTCACCGGCCAGCAGCGAGGCGAGCCGCCGTACGGCGACGCTGGAGGGGTGCTCGGGCTTGGCCACCACGATCGGCGAGCCGGCGTTGGTCGCGGCGGCGATGTCGACCGACGTGGCGACCTGGGTGGCCACCGCCATCCCCAGGATCGTCTCGACCTTGTCCGGGCCGAGCCCGACGGCCTCGTCGGCCCGGTTGAGCAGCAGGTGCCGGTGGTCGCGGGCGATGTCGAGCAGGTCGAGGGTCTCGATGGCGACCTTCACGTTCTTCAGCGTCGGCACGTCCAGGGTGGCGACGATGACGCACTCGTCGGTCTCGTCGAGTGCGGTGAGCGTCTGCTCGTCGAAGGCGGGCGCCGTGTCGATCACCACGTAGTCGAAGGTCTCCTTGAGGGTCCGTACCAAGGTCGCCACCAGCGGGGCGGTGATCCGGTCACGGACGTCCGGCTGGGCCGGAGCCGCCAGCACCATCATCGAGTCGGCGTGCCGGGTGAGCAGCGAGCCGACCATCTCCTGGTCGAGCGAGCCCTCGGAGCCGATCGCGTGCTCGATGGTGTGGCTGGGGAACAGCTGCATGGTGATCGCCACGTCGCCGAAGGCCAGGTCCAGATCGACCAGGCAGACGCGCCGCGCTCCGCGCTCGGTGAGCGCCAGGGCCAGGTTGACCGCCATCGTGGTCTTGCCGACCCCACCCTTGGGGGAGAAGACGGTGATCACCTTCCCGGTCTGCCGGGCGCCGTCCGGGCCGCGCAGCGCGACGTACAGCTCGTGGGCCCGCTCGACCGCAGCGGTCATCGAGGCCAGGTCGTCGGCCGCGAGCACGTCCCGGACGCCGGCCTTGATGGCCCGGCTGAGGGTGCTGGTCTCCAGCTCGTGCCGGACCAGGATCAGGCTCAGCGTGGGGCGGGCCGTGCGCAGCCGGTCACACAGGTCCAGCGCCGGGTCGAGGTCCAGGGTCGGCCCGAGCACCACGGCGTACTCGCCGGGGTGGTGGTCGAGCCAGGCCTGGAGCCGGTCGAGGTCCTCGACGGCGTGCGAGCCGGTCGGGGCGGCGTCCAGGAGGCGTCTCAAGGTCTCCGGGTCGGAGTCGACGTAGGCGGGCATGTCAGCTCACTCGAACAGGTTGCCGTAGGTGATGCCGGGGTTCCGCAGGACCTTGGCCTGCTCGGTGAGCAGGGCGAAGGCGAGCTCACCGTTCTGGCTGGCGTACATGACCTTCTGGGCCTGGCGCTGCTCGAGCGCGAGCGTCAGCAGCGTCCGAGGCAGCTGCTCGGTGGTGGACTCCCCGGAGGTCTCGTCGGTGGTGGTGGTCGGCACCGGGGTCGTCGACCCCACCCCGATCACCCCCACGCGGTCCAGCAGCAACCTGCTGAACGCCTCGCCGGTGCCCGGGTCGATGCCGTTGAGGAACACCGCGACCTCCGACCCCGGGTTCACGAACCCGGCGACCCGGGCCGGGTCGGTGAGGTCCACCGAGATCGCCAGCTTGCCCTCGGGGATCCGGAGGGCCGTCGAGGCCTCCGCCGACGAGCCGAACTTGTCCGCGATCACCTGCTCGCCCGGGTAGATGCGGGTCAGCGCAACGGTGCCGGCCAACGAGTCGGTGGACTGCTGGGCACCCGGCAGCAGCGCCTCGCGCACCACCGGCGTCAACGCCAGCTTGCCGGCCGTGGTGGCGGTCTCGATCGACTCGCCGGCCTCGATCGCCGCGGTCGCCGTCAACACCTCGACGGTGTCGTAGCGAGCGCTGGCTCGGGCATCGGCGCCACGCACGTAGAAGAACACCAGAACGGTGCCCAGGCACGCCACGACGGCAGCCGCGATCAACAGAATTCTGCGTCGGTCCATGAACGAAAACCCTCCGTTTTCGTCAGAACGGACCGATTGGCGCCCCCCGCCACCGGCTCGAGCCGTTCCCTCCCGGGGCTGCTCCCCAGCCCCGCCGCTTACTGTAGGGACGGCGCCGGATCTGCGAGGCGTTTTGCCGCAATCGGCGGTGGCCGCGGAAGGCCCGGGGGGAGCCGAGGTCGGGCCGGGTCAGGAGCCCGGTCGGAGCCCGGGTCAGGAGTACAGCCCGGTCACCTCGTCGCGGACCTCGCGCATCACCACGGAGCGCTTGAGCTTCAGGCTGGGGGTCAGCTGACCGCCCTCCTCGGTCCACTCCTGCGCCAGCACCCGAAACTTGCGGATCGACTCGGCCTTGGAGACCGCCTTGTTCGCCTCGTCCACGGCCTTCTGGATCTCGGCCGTCAGCTCCGGGTCGTCGACCAGGTCCGCCGGGTCGGCGGACCTGCCGTGCGCCTGGGCCCAAGGCCCGAAGGCGTCACGGTCCACGGTGACCAACGCCGCGATGAACGGCTGCCCGTCGCCGACCACGAGGCACTGGTCGACCAGGGGGTGGGCACGCAGCCGGTCCTCCAGGACCGTCGGGGCGACGTTCTTGCCGCCCGCGGTGACCAGGATCTCCTTCTTCCGGCCGGTGATCCGGACGAAGCCCTCGTCGTCCACCTCGCCGACGTCGCCGCTGTGCAACCACCCGTCGTCCTCGAGCACCTCGGCGGTGGCCTCCGGCGCCTGCCAGTAGCCGCGGAAGACCTGACCGCCGCGGAACAGCAGCTCGCCGTCGTCGGCGACCCGGACCGCGGTGCCCGGCAACGGACGACCGACGGTGCCGATCTTCATCGCGTCGGGCAGGTTGACGGTGAGCGCGGCGGTGGTCTCGGTCAGGCCGTAGCCCTCGAGGACGGTGAGCCCGATCCCGCGGTAGAAGTGACCGAGCCGCTCGCCCAGCGGGGCGCCCCCGGACACGGCGAAGCGGCAGCTCCCGCCGAGCGCGTCGCGCAGCTTGCCGTAGACCAGCCGGGAGAACAGCGCGTGCTGGACCCGCAGCCGGACCGGCGGGCGTCCCTTGTCGAGCGCCCGGGACCACGCGATCGCAGTCTCCGCGGCGCGGTCGAAGATCGCCCCACGACCGTCGGCGGCGGCCTTCTGGGAGGCGGTGTTGAAGACCTTCTCGAAGACCCGGGGGACGGCGAGGACGAACGTGGGACGGAAGCCCTGGAGGTCGGCGACGAGGTTCTTGATGTCGTGGCTGTGGCCCAGCCGCGTCCGGGACCTGACCGCGCCCACCTGGATGATCCGGGCGAAGACGTGGGCCAACGGCAGGAACAGCAGGGTGGCCGCGTCGTCGGAGTCGAAGAGCCGGTCCAGCTCGCTGACCGCTACCCCGAGCTCACAGGCGAAGTTCCCGTGCGTGAGCTCGCAGCCCTTGGGGCGCCCGGTGGTGCCGGAGGTGTAGATCAGGGTGGCGAGGTCGTCGGGACCGCGAGAGGTACGCCGCTCCTCGAGCTGCTCGTCGGAGACGTCGTCGCCGAGCCGGGTGAGGATCTCCAGCGCGTTGCCGGCCAGCGACCACACGTGGTTGAGCTCCTCCAGGGAGGAGCGGACCTCGGTCACCCTGGCGACGTGCTCGGGGGTCTCCGCCACCACGGCGCGGGCACCGGAGTCGGCCAGGATCCAGCCCACCTGCTCCGCGGAGGAGGTCTCGTAGACCGGCACGGTGACGGCACCGGCGAACCAGATCGCGTAGTCGAGCAGCGTCCACTCGTAGCGGGTCTTGGAGATCAGGGCGACCCGGTCCCCGGGCTCGATGCCGGCAGCCACCAGGCCCTTGGCGACCGCGGTCACCTCGGCGTGGAACTGCCCCGCGGTCACCTCCCGCCACTCCGCACCCTCGTCGGAGTCCCGACGGCTGAGGACGACAGCGTCGGCCGCCTCCCGTGCATTGGTCACCACGTCGTCGCTGAGGTTGCCGGTGGCCGGTACCTCGATCGTCATCGGCGTGGAGAACTCCCGCACGCTGCCTCCTGGTGGTGGGGCGCCCCGGGGCGGGCGCGTCGCCCGCAGATTACCGCTGGGGAACGCCCCCGGCTCATCCGGTACGCTCGCTGACCGACCGAGCCGGAATGCCGGCTCACTGGGCCGCGCGATCGAAGGGAACCGGCATGGCCGAGCAGACCACGTCCTCCATCGTCATCGACGCCGCCCCGGCGGAGGTGATGGCGGTGATCGCCGACTTCGAGGCGTACCCGGAGTGGGCCAAGGGCGTGACCGCCGCCGAGGTCACCTCCACCTACGACTCCGGACCCGACGCCGGGCGTGCCGAGAAGGTGTTCTTCGCCCTGGACGTCTCCCCGATCAAGGACGAGTACACCCTCGCCTACGAGTGGGACGGCGACCAGGAGGTGACCTGGACCCTGGTCGAGGGCAAGATGCTGCGCGCCCTCGACGGCGCCTACGTGCTGCGCGACCGTGGCGACGGCTCCAGCGAGGTCACCTACCGTCTTGCCCTGGACGTCTCGATCCCGCTGATCGGCATGCTCAAGCGCAAGGGCGAGAAGATCCTCATCGACACCGCGCTCAAGGGGCTCAAGAAGCGCGTCGAGTCGCGCGGCTGACCGGACCCCGCTTTCGTGCGCATCCTCCTGTTCACCGGCAAGGGCGGAGTCGGCAAGTCCACCGTCGCCGCCGGGACGGCGGCGCTGGCCGCCGCCTCGGGTCAGCGGACCCTGGTGCTCTCCACCGACGCCGCGCACTCGCTCGCCGACGCCTTCGGGGTCGCCGTCGGGCCGGAGCCGACGCCGGTCACCGACCTGCTGCACGTGCAGCAGGTCGACGCCCAGCTCCGCTTCGAGCAGTCCTGGGCGGAGATCCAGCACTACCTGCTCTCGGTCCTCGACGTGGTCGGCGTCGATCGGGTGGCTGCCGAGGAGCTCACGGTGCTGCCCGGTGCCGAGGAGGTGCTGGCGTTGCTCGAGCTGCGGCTGCGGGCCCTGTCCGGCGACTGGGACGTCATCGTCGTCGACTGCGCCCCCACCGCCGAGACCCTGCGTCTGCTGGCCCTGCCGGAGGCCCTGGGGTGGTACATGCACCGGGTCCTCCCGATGGAGCGTCGGCTGGTGAAGGCGCTCAAGCCGGTGCTCACCCGCGCCGCCGGTGTCCCGATGCCGGGCGACGGCGTCTTCGACGCCCTGGAGCGGCTGCACGCGGAGCTGGAGGAGGTGCGCGCACTGCTCTCCGGGCCCGAGGCGAGCGTGCGGCTGGTGCTGACCCCCGAGCAGGTGGTGCTGGCCGAGGCGCGGCGCTCGCACACGACCCTGTCCCTGTTCGGCTACCGGGTCGACGGCGTGGTCGCCAACCGGGTGTTCCCGGCCGCCGGAGCCGACGACTGGCGCGCCGGCTGGGTGCGAGCCCAGGACGCGGTGCTGGCCGAGGTCGACCAGTCCTTCGCCGACCTCCCGGTGTGGCGCTCGGTCTACCGCGCCGACGAGCCGGTCGGGGTGACGGCCCTGACCGAGCTCGCCGGCGACGTGTACGGCGACACCGACCCCCTGGCCCCGGCGGCTCCCCGAGGCCCGTTCCGGGTGACCCGGAACCGCGGGGGTGCGGTGCTCCACCTGGCGCTGCCGAACGTGAGCCGCACCGACGTCGACCTGGCGCGCAACGGCGACGACCTCGTGGTCACCGTCGCCTCCTACCGGCGACTGCTGACGCTGCCCACCGGTCTGTCCCGATTGCGGGTCGCCGGAGCGCGGGTCGAGGCCGGGGAGCTGCAGGTCAGGTTCGTCGACGCGGGCCTCGGTGTGGACCTGGCCCCGGCGCGGGAGCACGCATGAGCGACCAGTCCGGGGCGGGACCGGCCGACGAGGGCCCACCCGCTGGTGCCGCCGGGGCGGACGAGACCGCCGGGGAGGCCGTGGGCAGCGTCGCCGAGGAGGCGATCAAGCTGCTCGGGGCGCTGTCGACCTGGGCCGCCGACCAGGGGACGGAGACCGGCGAGGGCCTCGCCGGGCTGGCCCGGCATGCGGCGGACTCCGCCCGCGGGCTCGGTGACCACCTCGAGGAGAACCTGGCCACCGGTGCTCCCGAGTGCACGTACTGCCCGATCTGCCGCACCGTGCACGTCGTGCGCCAGGTGAGTCCGGAGGTCCGCACCCACCTGGTGTCCGCGGCCTCCTCGTTGCTGCAGGCGGCCTCGGGGATCCTCGCTGCCGCCGCGACACCCCCCTCGTCGACCCGGTCCGACCGGGTCGAGCACATCGACCTCGACCCCGAGGACGACAACCCCTGGCCGGAGGAGAGCTGAGATGGCGCTCGCATGTGGAGTGGACGTCGGCGGCACCAAGATCGCCTGCGGCGTCGTGGACACCGACGGAAAGATCCTGGAGCAGCTGAGGGTCGAGTCGCCGGCCCGCAGCTCCGAGGCGATCGAGGAGGCCATCGCCGGACTGGTCGCCGAGCTGCGTACCCGGCACGCGATCGAGCGGGTCGGTGTCGGCGCCGCCGGCTACGTCGACCAGGCCCGCTCGACGGTGATGTTCGCCCCCAACCTCGCCTGGCGCGACGTCCGGCTGAAGGCGGAGCTCGAGGCCCGGACCGGTCTGCCGGTGGTGGTCGAGAACGACGCCAACGCCGCGGCCTGGGGCGAGTTCGCCTTCGGGGCAGGCCACGACGTCGACGACCTGCTGATGCTCACCATCGGCACCGGCGTCGGCGGCGGACTGGTCCTCGACGGCGAGCTCTACCGCGGTGCGTTCGGGGTGGGTGCCGAGATCGGCCACCTGCGCGTGGTCCCCGACGGCATCCTCTGCGGCTGCGGCAACCGCGGCTGCTTCGAGCAGTACGCCAGCGGGTCGGCGCTGGTCCGCGACGCCCGGGCCGCCGCCCGGGACGTGACCCTGGCCGGCGCCGCGAGCGCCCTGCTCGAGCTGGCCGGCGGTGACCCGGACCTGATCAGCGGGCCGGTGGTCACCCGGGCCGCGCAGGCCGGCGACCCCCTGGCCGTCGCGCAGCTCTCGGTGCTGGGCCGGTGGATCGGAGAGGGGATCGCCTCGCTCACCACGGTCCTCGATCCGGCGGTGGTGGTGATCGGTGGTGGTGTCAGCGAGGCCGGCGAGCTGCTGCTGGCCCCGATCCGGCGCGCCTTCCTGTCCTCGCTCCCGGTTCGGGGCTTCCGGCCCGTGCTCGAGATCCGGGGGGCGCGACTCGGGAACGAGGCGGGGATGATCGGCGCCGCCGACCTGGCTCGGCGGTGACCCTCCGGGCCGACGAGTGCGGGCGGGTGGACCCCCGGTGAGCCTGGTGGTCGGCGTCGACGTCGGCGGGACCAAGGTGCTCGCCGCGGAGGTGACCGCGGACGGGGAGCTGCGGCGTACGGTCCGCGGTTCCACGCCAGGACGGCGGGTCGCGGTGGAGCTCGTCGAGGACGCCCTGACCGCCGCCGTGCAGGAGGTCGCCGACGGTAGGCCGGTGGCCGCGGTGGGCGTCGCCGCGGCCGGGTTCGTGGACGCGGCCGGGGAGCGACTGGTCTTCGCCCCGCACCTGCCCTGGCAGGGGGAGCCGCTGCGCGCCCGGCTGGCCGACCGGTGGCAGGTGCCGGTGGCGCTCGACAACGACGCCAACTGCGCGGCTCACGCCGAGCGGACCGCCGGGGAGGCGCGCGGTGCCCGGGACGTGGTCCTGGTGACGCTGGGCACCGGGATCGGCGGAGCGGTGCTGCTCGACGGAAGGCTGCACCGCGGCCGCAACGGGATGGCCGGCGAGTTCGGCCACATGCAGGTCGTCCCCGACGGGCTGGCCTGCGAGTGCGGGGGGCGCGGCTGCTGGGAGCAGTACTGCAGCGGCAACGCGCTGGTCCGCTTCGCCCGGTCCCACCTCGCCGGGCACGCCTCGGCGACGGTCGGCACGCTGGCGCAGGCGTGCGACGGTGACCCGGACCGGCTGACCGGGTCGATGGTCACCGGTGCGGCGCAGGAGGGTGACGTGCTGGCGCTCCAAGCCTTCGCCTCGGTGGGCGACTGGCTCGGCGTGGGACTGGCCAACCTGGTGGCCGCGCTCGACCCGGAGCTGGTGCTGGTCGGGGGCGGCGCGTCCGCCGCCGGAGACCTGCTGCTCGACCCGGCGCGCTCGGCGATGGCCCGATCGCTGGTCGCCGCGGCCCACCGGGTCCTGCCGCCGGTCCGCCGGGCCCGGTTCGGCCCCGAGGCGGGCGTGGTCGGGGCCGCGGCACTGGCCCGGGACCTGGTCGCGTGAGGCGCGGACAGCCTCAGAGGCGGGCGCCGTCGTCGAACGGGTCGCGGGGACCGCGGGGCATCTGGATCACCAGGTAGACGAAGCCGCCCACGAAGCCGGCCACCAACAGGTAGGCCAGCCAGCTGGGCAGCGGCACCCCCACCAGCAGGAACACCAGCAGCAGGGTGGGGCCGCCGAACACCCCCGCCCAGGCGATCAGCCGGTCGCGCGGGGGTCGTGGCAGCGGCGGCGGGGCCGGTGGCACGAACGGCTCCTCGTCGGCGCGCTCGAGGTCGCCGACCGGTGCGGGCTCGACGTCCGGCTCGGGGCTCGGCTCGGGTTCACCCTGGGCCTGCGGTCCGATCTCGGCCACGGGTTCAGGCTGCTGGCCGGGCTGCTCGCCGGCCCGGGTGTCGGACTCGTGCTCGACCTCGACGCGGTCGCCGTAGTTCGCGACGATCGCGCGCCACGCCTCGTCCTCGTCCCGCTGCACCCGGCCAGCGTAAGTGGTTCCGGCAAGCACGACCACCGCGCGGGGGCGGGACGACCCCGAAAGGGTCTAGGCTGCGGCCGTTGGGTCGAGGGGCGCGGAGGTCGGACTTGTTCTACTGGTTCCTGAAGTGGGTGGCCATCGGGCCGCTCCTACGGGTCATCTTCCGACCCCAGGTCTACGGGTCCGAGCACGTCCCGGACACCGGTCCGGCGATCCTGGCCAGCAACCACCTGTCCTACGCGGACTGGCTCTTCATGCCGCTGACCCTGTCGCGTCGGGTCACGTTCGTGGCGAAGGCGGAGTACTTCACCACGCCGGGGCTCAAGGGATGGTTCCAGAAGAAGTTCTTCTCCGGCGCCGGTCAGGTGCCCATCGACCGCAGCGGTGCCAGCGCCGCGGAGGGTGCGCTGTCCTCCGCCAAGCGGATCCTCGGCTCCGGTGACCTGTTCGGCATCTATCCCGAGGGCACCCGCTCCCACGACGGCAAGCTGTACCGGGGCAAGACCGGGGTGGCCCGGCTCGCGCTCGAGACCAAGGCCCCGGTGATCCCGGTCGCGGTGGTCGGCACCGACGTGGTCGCACCCCCGGGCAAGAAGTTCGGCACGATCACCCGGCCGGTCGTGCGCTTCGGCCCCCCGCTGGACTTCTCCCGCTACGAGGGGATGGAGAACGACCGGTACATCCTGCGCTCGATCACCGACGAGATCATGTACGAGATCATGCGGCTCTCCGAGCAGGAGTACGTCGACATGTACGCCGGCCGCGCCAAGGAGGAGTCCAAGCGGCTCGAGAAGGAGGCGGCCGAGGCGGCGAAGGCCGCCGGCGGGTCGCGCGACTCCGGTGACCGCAAGAAGGCGTCCTGAGCGCGGTCCTTCCCTGGTCGGGTGCGGCCCTCGCCGTCGAGGACCGTCTCTTCCGCGCCCTGGCCTTCCTCCGGGTGGTCCTGCTGGTCAACTCGGTGGTGCTGTACCTGCTCCGCCTCGGCACCTACGAGCGTCCCCGGGCCACCGCGGCCTGTCTCGCGGCGATGGCGGTGTGGACCCTGGTCGCCGGCGTGGCGTACGCCGACGCGGCGCGACGACGCTGGCCGCTGCTCGTGGCAGACCTCGCCCTGACCGTGGTCCTGCTGCTGCTCACCCCGGTCGTCAAGGGCCCGGACTTCAGCACCTCGCTGACCGGCTTCTGGACGATGGCCGCCCTGCTGGCCTGGGCGGTGCACTGGCGCTGGGTCGGCGGGGTGCTCGCCGGCGTCGTGCTCGCGAGCGTCGACCTGGGGATCCGCGCCGAGATCACCCAGCCCAACATCGGCAACGCGTTCCTGCTCCTCATCGGCGGTCCGATCGTCGGCTACATGTGCTGGTCGCTGCAGCAGATGGCCACCGAGCGTGACCGGGCCGAGCGAGCCGCCGCCGCCGCCGCGGAGCGGACCCGTCTGGCCCGGGCGGTCCACGACGGGGTCCTCCAGGTGCTGGCGCTGGTCCAGCGTCGCGGCCGGGAGCTGGGCGGCGAGGTGGCCGAGCTGGGCCGGCTCGCCGGTGAGCAGGAGACCGCCTTGCGGAACCTGATCCGCCGCCAGGACACCGTCGCACCGACGTCCGCCGGCGCCCGGACCGCGGACCTGGTGCCGCTGCTGGCCCGGCTGGAGCGACCCGGGACGGAGGTGGTCGCGCCGGGGACCCCGGTGCCGGTCCCGGCGGCGCTGGCCGCGGAGGTGCTGGCCGCGGTGACCGCCTGCCTGGACAACGTGGAGCGGCACGCGGGCACCGGGTCGCCCGCCTGGGTGCTGCTCGAGTCCTTCCCGGACCGGGTCTCGGTGACGGTGCGTGACGAGGGGCCCGGCGTCCCGGCGGGCCGGCTGGAGCAGGCCGAGCGAGAGGGGCGGCTCGGGGTCTCGGCCTCCATCCGGGGCAGGATCGAGGACCTCGGCGGCGTCGCCGTGCTGTCCACCGGGGACTGGGGAACCGAGTGGGAGCTCGTCGTACCGGTGCCGCCGCCGACCACAGGAGAGGGCTCGTGACCATCCACACCAGCCATCCGTTCGCCGACCCCGAGCCGGACCCGCTGCGCCGCCTCCGGGGCCGGGTGGGTGGTGCCGTCAGCCTGTGGACCGCGGGCCGGGGCCCGGAGCGGGCGGGCCTGACGGTGAGCTCGCTGATGGTCGCGGCCGGTGAGCAGGGGCGGGTCCTCGCCCTGCTCGACCCGGACAGCGACCTGCTGGAGCGGCTCCGGGAGACCGGCCGGTGCGTGGTGCAGCTGCTCTCCTGGCCGGACCGGCAGCTGGCCGAGGCCTTCGCGGGCACCTCGCCCGCGCCGGGCGGCCCGTTCCGGCAGGCCGACTTCACCGACACCGCCTGGGGGCCCCGGCTCGGCTCGGCGACGACCTGGGCCGGCACCTCCCTGCTCGAGGAGACGCCGGTGGGCTGGTCGGTGCTGGTCACCTGCGCCCTGGAGCAGGTGGAGATCGGTGAGGACGAGCAACCGCTGGGGCACCGGCGTGGCCGCTTCGTCCGGTGGGAGGCCCCGGCATGACCACGATCCGGGTGATGGTGGTCGACGACCACCCGATGTGGCGCGACGCGGTGGAGCGCGACCTGGTCGCCGCCGGTCTCGAGGTGGTCGCGGTCGCGGCGACCGGCGCGCAGGCGATCGTCCGGTCCCGGGCCACCCGGCCGCACGTGGTCGTCCTGGACCTGCAGATCCCGCCGCCGAGCGGCGTCGAGGTCACCGCCGAGATCCTCCGCCACGACCCGTCCGCGCGGGTCCTGATCCTCTCCGCCTCGGGCGAGCAGGCCGACGTGCTGGACGCCGTCAAGGCGGGTGCCACCGGCTACCTGGTGAAGTCCGCCTCCTCTGCCGAGCTGGTGGACGCGGTACGCCGGGTGGCCCGCGGGGACACCGTGTTCACGCCCGGGCTGGCCGGTCTGGTGCTGGGCGAGTTCCGTCGGCTCGCCGACGGGGGCGCCGGTGACCTGGCCACGGACGACGGTCACCCGGAGCTGACCGACCGGGAGACCGAGGTGCTGCGGATGGTGGCGAAGGGCCTGTCGTACAAGCAGATCGCCGAGCGGCTGGTCCTCTCGCACCGCACCGTGCAGAACCACGTGCAGAACACGCTGCGCAAGCTCCAGCTGCACAACCGGGTCGAGCTGACCCGCTACGCGATCGCCCAGGGTCTCGACGAGGAGGACTGAGCGCCGTGGGGGAGCCGGGGGAGCCGGGCCAGCTGCTCGCGATCGCCGAGGAGCTGTACGCGCTGTCGCTGCCCGACTTCACCGGGGCCCGGGACTCCCGGGCCAAGGAGCTGAAGGCCGCCGACGCCGGTCTCGCCACCCGGGTCAAGGGACTGCGCAAGCCGTCCGCGGCGGCCTGGGTGGTCAACCTGCTGGCACGGCACGAGAACGACCAGCTGGACCAGGTGCTCGCCGTCGGGGACGCGCTGCGCGAGGCCCAGGCATCGCTGTCCGCGGACGACCTGCGGTCCCTGACGCGGCAACGCCGCCAGCTCACGGCGGCGGTGACGACCCGGGCCCGGGCCGTGGCCGCCGAGCACGGCCACCGGGTCAGCGAGGCGGTCTCCGACCAGGTCGAGGCCACGCTGACCGCTGCCATCCTGGACGCCGGCTGCGCTGCCGCGGTCCGGTCCGGGCTGCTGGTCGCGGCGCTGAGCACCACCGGGGTGGACCCGGTGCCCCGGGCCGACCTGGTCGCGGCGGTGGCCGTCCCCGAGGCCGTCGGGCACCGGGCCGCGGCGGCACCCGACGAGCCCGCCGCCGCCCGTCCCGAGCTGCACGTCGTCCCGGACCCGGACGCCGCGGCGAAGGCGCGGGACGCCGCGCGGGAACGGCTGCGGGAGGCCGAGGTGCAGGTCGGCGCCGCGCGGGAGGCCGCCGAGGCCGCGGCAGCGGACGTCGCCCGGCTGGAGGCGCGCAGCCTGCAGGTGCAGTCCGAGATCGAGGAGCTGCGCGGCCGGCTGGCGGACCTGGAGGCGACCGCGGAGGAGGTCGACGACGAGCTCGCCGACGCCGAGGACGTCCGGGACGAGGCCACGGCCTGCCTCGGTGAGGTCACCGGGGTTCGCGACGACGCCGCTGCCGCGCTGGCCGACCTGGAGGACTGAGCGGGGGCCTACAGGTCCAGGTCCGCCCAGCCCTTGGACCGCTCGACGGCGGCCCGCCACCGGGCGTGGGACCGGTCCGCGGAGGCGCGGTCGCCCTGCGGGGTGAACGACCGGTCCAGCTGCCAGGTCTGGCGCAGCTCGTCGGTGGAGTCCCAGAGCCCGGTGCCGAGACCCGCCAGGAACGCGGCCCCGAGCGCGGTGGTCTCCACGATCTGCGGTCGCTCGACCGGCACCCCGATCTGGTCCGCCTGCAGCTGGCAGAGCAGGTCGTTGGCGCAGGCGCCGCCGTCCACGCGCAGCGAGGTGGGGCCGTCCGCGCTCGCGGGCATCGTCTCCAGCACGTCACGCACCTCGAACGCGATCGCCTCCAGCGTGGCCCGGACGATGTGGGCGCGGGTGGTGCCGCGGGTCATCCCGATCATCAGTCCGCGGGCGTGCGGGTCCCAGTGCGGGGCGCCCAGCCCGGTCAGCGCGGGCACGAAGACGACGCCCTCGGTGTCGGGCACGGTCGCGGCGATCGCCGCGGTCTCGGAGGCCGAGCCGACGATCTGCAGGCCGTCGCGCAGCCACTGCACCGCGGCCCCGGTCACGAAGATCGCCCCTTCGAGGGCATAGGTGAGCTCGCCGTCCGGGCCCCGCCAGGCAGCAGTGGAGAGCAGCCCGGCGTCCGAGCGCTCCAGGGAGGTCCCGGTGTTGGTGAGGATGAACGAGCCGGTGCCGTAGGTGCACTTGGAGTCGCCGACGTCGAAGCAGGTCTGGCCGAACAGGGCCGACTGCTGGTCCCCGGCGAGACCGGCGATCGGCAGCTCGAGGCCCAGGAACGACGCCGGGTCGGTCGTGGCGATCTCGCCCCAGTTCGGCACCAGCTCGGGCAGCGCGTCCGGCGGCACCCCGAACAGCCGGCACAGCTCCTCGGACCACTCGCCGGCGGCGAGGTCGAAGAGCAGGGTCCGGCAGGCGTTCGAGACGTCCGTGACGTGCCACGTCCCCCGGGTCATCCGGGCGACCAGGTAGGACTCGACGGTGCCGACGGCGTACCGGCCCGCCTCCACCAGCTCCCAGGTGCGGGGCTCCTCCTCGGCCAGCCAGCGCAGCTTGGTGCCGGAGAAGTACGGGTCCAGGCGCAGTCCGGTGAGCTCGGTGATCCGCTCCTCGTGGCCCTCGCCGCGCATCCGGGTGCAGATGTCGGCGGTACGCCGGTCCTGCCAGACGATCGCGCGTCGCGGCGAACCCAGCGTCTCCCGGTCCCACAGCAGGATCGTCTCCCGCTGGTTGGTGATCCCGATCCCGGTCAGCTCGCTCCGGTCGACCTGCTCGGTCGCGGCCCGCACCGCGTGCAGGGTGGCCTGCCAGATCTCCTCGGGCGCGTGCTCGACCCAGCCGGGCGCCGGGAAGTGCTGGGCGAACTCCTGGTAGCCGCGAGCCGTGATGCCACCCGCGGCGTCCACCACCACCGCGGTCACCCCGGTGGTGCCGGCATCGATCGAGAGGATGCTCATCAGCTGTCCTCCCGCTGCGTCCGGACGATCTCCAGCACCCGCCGGTCGATCCAGGACAGGTCCGGGGCGACCCGCATCTCGTAGTTCTCGGTGCCGACCCAGGCCGCGAAGTCGCGGTGGCCGCGGGCGGTGGCGAACCGGGTCAGCTCCTCGTGGAGCTCCGGGGTCACCGGCACCCGCTCCTCGTCGGTCGAGGCGGTGAGGTAGAGGTCGTTGAGGTCGAGCAGCCGGACCAGCTCGGTCAGCGGCGCCGGATGGTCGTCGACCCGCAGGTCGACCGCGATGTCGTCGTTGCCGCCGTACCCGGCGCCCTCGCTGACCACCAGCAGCGCCGCGGACTGCCGGCCGCGCCGGTCGCCGCCCGCCTCGTCGCCGGCGGTCAGCGCCTCCAGCAGGCGTCGCGCCAGCGGCGCGTCGGCGGGGGAGTCCTCCCAGGCGGCGAGCATCGCCTCGACCACCTCCGGTCCGGTCAGCACGTTGCCCTGGATCGCGTACCCGGCGCCGGTGAGACCCCCGGCCCAGTCCAGGCACTCGTGCCCGGTGTGGGTGGCCGCGCCGCCGTCGACGTCGACGATGCCCACCTGGCGGTGCTCCCGGCCGGGGTCCTCCTCGACCAGCCGCTGCACCGCGACCGAGGCGGTGGCTCCCTCGTCGAGGTGGGCCAGGGCCAGACCCTTGTAGGCGACGTTGGCGTCGGCCTGGGTGGCCACCGCGCCGACCTGCGCCACCGCGGCGGGGACCGCGGCTCCGACCGCCAGGAACTTCGAGGCGACCGCCACCCCCCAGGACTCTCCGTCGGCGGACCGGGCCACGATCGAGAAGGTCATGGCGGGGACCCTACCGAGAAAGGGCTTGATCTCGACCGCACCTGAGGTTGCACGATGCCGTCGTGCTGCAGCGACTCGGGTTCCCCTCCCTCGGAGACCACCGCCGTTTCGTCACCGCGATGGCGGTGGACGCGGTCGGCAGCGGCGTCTTCATGCCGCTCTCGATGCTCTACTTCCTGGCCGTCACCCCGCTGGGGCTGGTGCAGGTGGGCGCGGCCCTCTCGGTCGCTGCGCTGGTGGCGCTGCCGGCAGGCCCGGTGATCGGCACGGTGGTGGACCGGCTGGGCGCCAGGCGGGTGCTGCTGGCGGGCAACGTCCTGCAGGCGGTGGGGTTCGCGGCGTACCTGGTGGTGGACTCGTTCCTCGGCGTGCTGACCTGGTCGCTCGTGGTGACCGTGGGACGGACCGCGTTCTGGGGCAGCTACGGCGCCCTGGTCGCCGAGATCGCGGCCCCCGGCGAGCGCGAGCGGTGGTACGGCTTCCTCGGGGCGCTGCGCAACGTCGGCTTCGCGGTGGGCGGACTGGTCGCCTCAGTGGTGGTCATGCTCGACAGCCCCCCGGCTTTCGAGGGCGTCGTGGCCGTCAACGCGGCGACGTACCTGCTGGCGTTCTGGCTGTTGCTGGCCGTTCCTGCGGGCGCCGGCCCCGGGCCGCGCACGCTGCCGGGCGACTGGCGCACCGTCGTCGCCGATCGGCCCTACCGCCTCCTGGTGGCCGCCCAGTTCTGCTACTCGCTGCCGATGATGCTGCTCACCCTCGCGCTGCCGGTCTACGCGGTGACGGTGCTGGCGCTGCCCGGGTGGATCGTCGGGGTGGTCTTCACCGCCAACTGCTTGATGGTCGGCTTCGGTCAGGGATTCGTGGTCGACGCGCTGACCGGGCGGGTGCGCTACCGGGTGCTGCTGCTCACCCAGGCGGTCCTGGCCGCGGCGTACCTGGTGTTCTGGGCGGCGAGTCGGGCGCCGCTGGTCGTGGCCACGGCAGTGGTGCTGGTCGGGAGCGTCGTCTACACGCTCGCCGAGCTGCTCGGCGGCCCGGTGCTGGCGGCGCTGGCGGCCGAGTCGGCCCCGGCGCACCTGCGGGGTCGGTACCTGTCGATGATCCAGCTCGCCTGGGACTCCAGCGGCGCGGTCGGGCCGGTGCTGTTCGCCTGGTTGCTGGAGCGGGGTCCCGGCCCGCTGTGGACGGTGATGCTGGGATTCGCGGTGGTCGGCGGGCTGCTGGCAGACCGGCTCGGCCGGGTGCTGGCCACCGCCGCAGCGCCGGTCACCAACCGGGCCACACCGGTCTCGCCGACGTCGGCGCGGTGAGCGTGCTGGCCACGGCCGTCGTGCCCCGCTAGGGTCGTACACCGCTGTGAACGATCCAAACGAGGAGTGGGCATGCGTGTGGGAGTCCTGACCGGTGGCGGAGACTGCCCCGGGTTGAACGCGGTGATCCGGGCGGTGGTCCGCAAGGGCACCAAGCACCACGGGTTCGAGTTCGTCGGCTACCGCGACGGGTGGCGAGGCCCGCTCGAGGGCGCGACGATGGCGCTGGGCATCGAGCAGTGCCGGGGGATCCTGCCGCGTGGCGGCACCATCCTCGGCTCCTCCCGGACCAACCCGTTCAAGATCGACGGCGGGGTGGAGCGGATCAAGAACAACCTGGCCGCCGACGGGGTGGACGCGCTGATCGCGATCGGCGGGGAGGACACTCTCGGCGTCGCCACCAAGCTCGCCGACCTCGGGGTGAGCGTGGTGGGTGTGCCGAAGACGATCGACAACGACCTCTCCGGGACCGACTTCACCTTCGGTTTCGACACCGCGGTCAACATCGCCACCGAGGCGATCGACCGGCTGCACACCACCGCCGAGTCCCACCACCGGGTGCTGGTGGTGGAGGTGATGGGTCGGCACGCCGGCTGGATCGCGCTGCACTCCGGCATCGCCGGCGGCGCGAACATCGTGCTGATCCCCGAGCAGCCCTTCGACATCGACGAGGTCTGCCGGCTGATCGCGAGCCGCTTCGAGTCCCGGTACTCGCCGATCCTGGTGGTCTCCGAGGGAGCGGTGCCTCGTGAGGGCGGGGACATGACGCTGGTCTCCGGCGAGGTCGACGACTTCGGTCACGTCCGCCTGGGCGGGATCGGCGACCGGCTGGCCAGCGAGATCGAGAAGCGCACCGGCAAGGAGGCCCGCGCCGTGGTCCTGGGCCACATCCAGCGCGGCGGCACCCCGACCGCCTTCGACCGCTGGCTGGCCACCCGCTTCGGGCTCCAGGCGGTCGACGCGGTGGCCGAGGGGGACTACGGCACCATGATGGCGCTGCGCGGCACCCGGATCATCCGGGTCCCACTGAGCGAGGGCACCGCCGAGCTCAAGCTGGTCAGCGCCGAGGAGTACGCCGAGGCGCAGGTGTTCTTCGGCTGACCGGCCGGGGCCTGGGCCGGGTGCTGCCGGGGCGGCGGACGCCCTGGGTCTCGATCCTGTTCACCACGCTGATCGCCTTCGGCCTGATCGGCTACGTGGTGCGAGCCTCCGGGAGCTCGGCGGGCGCCTCCACGGTGGCGCTGCTGGGCGCGCTGACCAGTGCGTTCCTGGTGGGTCCGTGGGCCCGGAGCGAGGGACAGCAGGCGCAGTAGCCGATCGCCGGGGCGCTGCTGCTCGGCGGGATCGTGCTGTGGGCCCTGACCCGTCGCACCGCCGGCAGCCGGGACACCCACCGGCGGTGACGGGCGGGGACCGGCGGTGACCGGCGGTGACCGGTGAGTCGGAGGGGAGCCGACCGCCCGCGTAGGCTTGCTGGGTGAGCAGCGCCCTTCCCGAGACTTCTTCCCAGCAGGTGCCCAGCCTGGTCGACCTGCACGCCCTGGGAGCGCAGCAGCAGCCGTCGTACCCCGACCGCGCGGCCGTCGACGCCACCGTCGCCCGGTTGCGCACCGCGCCGCCGCTGGTCTTCGCCGGCGAGTGCGACGACCTCAAGGCCAAGATCGCGGCCGTCTCCCGCGGGGAGGCCTTCCTGCTGCAGGGCGGTGACTGCGCCGAGACGTTCGCCGGGGTGACCGCGGACAACGTCCGCAACAAGCTGCGGGTGCTGCTGCAGATGGCGGTGGTGCTCACCTACGCGGCCTCGGTGCCGGTGGTGAAGGTGGGCCGGCTCGCGGGCCAGTACGCCAAGCCGCGCTCCTCGGACTCCGAGACCCGCGCGGGCGTGACGCTGCCGGCGTACCGCGGCGACGCCGTCAACGGCTTCCCGTTCACCCCCGAGGACCGGGTCCCGGACCCGACCCGGCTGCTGGACGTCTACCACAGCTCGGCCTCGACGCTGAACCTGGTGCGCGCGTTCGTCACCGGCGGGTACGCCGACCTGCGCCAGGTGCACACCTGGAACACCGACTTCGTCCGGAGCTCGCCGATCGGGCAGCGCTACGAGAAGGTGGCCGCCGAGATCGACCGGGCGCTGACGTTCATGCACGCGATCGGCGCGAACCCGTCGGAGTTCCACCGGGTCGACGTGCACAGCAGCCACGAGGCGCTGGTGCTGGAGTACGAGCACGCGCTGACCCGGACCGACTCGCGCACCCAGCAGCCGTACGACGTCTCGGCGCACTTCCTGTGGATAGGGGAGCGCACCCGTCAGCTCGACGGCGCGCACGTCGAGCTGCTGCGCCGGATCCGCAACCCGATCGGCGTCAAGCTCGGGCCCACCACCACCCCGGACGACGCGCTGGCGCTGGCCGCCAGGCTCAACCCGACCAACGAGCCCGGCCGGCTCACGTTCATCACCCGCTTCGGCGCCGGCCGGATCCGTGAGGGGCTGCCGCACCTGGTGGAGAAGGTGGCTGCGGCCGGGATCGACGTGGCCTGGGTCTGCGACCCGATGCACGGCAACACCTTCGAGGCCAGCTCGGGCTACAAGACCCGCCGCTTCGACGACGTCATCGAGGAGGTGCAGGGCTTCTTCGACGTGCACCGCTCCCTGGGCACCTGGCCCGGCGGCGTGCACGTGGAGCTCACCGGTGACGACGTCACCGAGTGCGTCGGCGGTGGCGAGGACCTGCTCGAGATGGACCTCGGCAACCGCTACGAGTCGGTCTGCGACCCCCGGCTGAACCGGGTCCAGTCGCTCGAGCTGGCGTTCCTGGTCGCCGAGATGCTCCGCCAGGCCTGAGTCGCGACGATGATCGACCTGCGCTCGGACACCCTGACGCGCCCGACCGAGGCGATGCGCGCCGCGATGGCGCGCGCCGAGGTGGGCGACGACGTCTACGCCGAGGACCCCACCGTGCGGGCGCTCGAGGAACGGGTCGCCGGGCTGTTCGGCCACGAGGCGGCTCTGTTCACCCCGACCGGCTCGATGGCCAACGTGCTGGCGGTGGCCTCGCTGGTCGCGCCCGGCCAGGAGGTGCTCTGCGAGGCCCGCGCCCACATCGCCCGGGCCGAGCTCGGCGCGCACGGGGCGATCAGCGGGGTCACCATGCGCACCTGGATCCACCCGCGTGGCCGGGTCGACCTGCCGGTGGTGCGCGAGCTGTTCGCCCCCGACCTCGGTCCGTTCTTCGTGCCGACCGCGGCGATCGCGGTCGAGAACACCCACAACTTCGCCGGCGGGACCGTGCTGCCGATCGCCGAGCTGGCCGCGCTGCGGGAGTTCGCGGACGGGGTCGGGGTCGGGATCCACCTCGACGGCGCCCGGATCTGGAACGCCCACGTGGCCACGGGCGTTCCGTTGGCCGAGTACGGCGCGATCGCCGACGTGCTCGCGGTCTGCCTCTCCAAGGGGCTCGGCGCCCCGGTCGGGTCGCTGATGGTGGGCGGCTCCGAGGCGATCGCGGCCGCCCGGGTGCAGCGCAAGCGGATGGGCGGCGGGATGCGCCAGGTCGGCATCCTCGCCGCGGCCGGGCTGCACGCCCTGGACCACCACCTCGAGCGGCTCGTCGAGGACCACCAGCACGCCCGGCTCCTGGCCGAGGCCTGCGGCGTCGACCCGGCCGAGGTGGACACCAACATCGTCGTGGTGCCCCGCCCGGACGCCGTCGACTTCGTCGCCCGCGCCCGGGAGGCCGGCGTCCTGGTCGCGATGGTCGGTCCGACCACGGTCCGGCTGGTCACCCACCTCGACGTCTCCACCGCTGACGCCGAGAAGGCAGCGGTCGCGCTCGCCGCGCTGTGACCTGGGGCGGCGCTGCGGCCTGGGGGTGCGCTGGCTGGGGCCGCGCTGGCTGGGGCCGCGCTGTGGCCCGGGGGTGTGGTGCGGCCTGAGGGACTGGTGGGGTCTGAGGGTCTGGTGGGGCTCAGGTCCTTCCCAGGAATCCCCGGTCGTCAGGGGTTCCCGACGCATGTCAGGGGTTGCAACGGCCGACAACCGTGGGAACCGGCCGACAACCCAGCGCTCCGACGCGGGATCCGGCCCGGCAGCGGGCTGCCGGCCGGACAGCAGGCCGCGCCGCAGGCCGGACATCCAGCGGGGCAGCCGGCCCCGCTAGGAGCCGCCGCGCACCAGCGTCGAGGAGTCCGCCCGGCCGACCATCTGGGGGAGCCGGCGTACCGCCTGGGCGAGCTCGCGCAGGTCGTTGCCGAGCAGCGCCTGCGGACCGTCGCACAGCGCGCTCTCCGGGTCCGGGTGGACGTCGACGATGACTCCGTCCGCCCCCACCGCGATCGCCGCCCGCGACAGCGGCACCACCAGGTCCTTGCGGCCGGCAGCGTGCGAGGGGTCGACGATGATCGGCAGGTGGCTGGTCGCCTGCACCACCGGGATCGCCGAGATGTCCAGGGTGTTCCGGGTGGCCGGCTCGAAGGTGCGGATGCCGCGCTCGCACAGCACGACGTCGAGGTTGCCGCGCTGGGCGATGTACTCCGCGGCCATCAGCCACTCCTCGATCGTCGCGGTCATCCCGCGCTTGAGCAGCACCGGCTTGCCCGACTCGCCGACCGCCTGGAGCAGCCCGAAGTTGGCCATGTTGCGGGTGCCGATCTGGAGCATGTCGGCGTACTCGGCCACCACCGGGACGTCGCGCGCGTCCACCACCTCGGTGACCACCGGCAGGCCGGTGGCGGTCCGGGTCTCGGCGAGGATCTCCAGGCCGCGGACCCCCAGGCCCTGGAAGGCGTACGGCGAGGTGCGCGGCTTCCAGGCCCCGCCGCGCAGGATGGTGGCCCCGGCCGACTTGGCCATCAGGGCCGCCTCGAGGGTCTGCTCGGGGGTCTCCACGGCGCACGGGCCGGCCATCAGCGTGAAGGTGTCCGGCCCGACCGGCACCTGGTGCCCGGCCGGGCCGACCCAGACGGTGGACCGGTCGGCGTGGTGCTGCCGGCTGACCAGCTTGTAGGGGTCGGAGATCCGGTGCACGTCGGCGACACCGCGCAGGGTGCGCAGGTTGAGGTGGTGGAAGGACTCGATGTCCCCGACCAGTCCGATGATGGTGCGCACGACGCCCTTGCTGACGAAGGCCTCACCGCCGACGCTCTCGACCCGCTCCACGACGTGCGCGATGTCCTCATCGGTGGCGTCCGGTGCCATCACGACGACCATGTGTTCCTCGTTCCCTGCCGCTGGCGGCTGTGTGCCCGGTCCTGGCCCGGACAACCGACAACGCCCCGGGCCGAGGCCGGGGGCGTGGTGTGGTGTGCGGACCGGCCTACGCGAGGGCGGCCGGCACCGGTGCTCCCGGCCGGCGCGCAAAGCGATAGGTCATCTGCACCCCTGCACGGTAGGCCACCTTTCCCCACGGCGGTCCGCGGGCCAGCATCCGGACCCCAACCACCCCAGCCACCCCGAAGTCACCCCAACCACCCCAACCACCCCCGAGCCACCCCCGACTCACACAGCCAGGTGCTGGACCTCGCCCTCGACCTTGCGCCGCGGGAGCGCCTCGACCACGAGCATGGCGGCCAGCACCATCAGGCCGCCGATCGCCATCCGCGACGTCACCGACTCCCCGCCCAGCAGCACGGCGAAGGAGGCCGCGAAGACCGGCTCGGTGCTCATGATGATCGCGGTCCGGGTGGGGGGCAGGTGCGCCTGCGCCCAGGTCTGGCCGACCAGCGCGGCCGCGCCCGCGACCAGCGCCATGTAGAGGATCGCGACCCAGTCACCGGTGGTGTCGGGCAGCACCACCCCGTCCGGAGCGGTGGCGACCAGGCAGATGACCGCGATCACCAGCAGCTGGACGATCGACATCCCGAGCGCCTCGCCGGTGGTCGACCAGGCGCCCAGACCGACGATGTGCAGCGCGTAGAGCACCGCGGAGACCAGGGTGATCGCCTCGCCGTACCCGATCGAGAAGCCCTGCAGGGTGAGCACGCCGAGCCCGGCGGTCGCCAACGCGACGGCGGCCCAGGTCATCGCGGTGATCCGGGTGCGGAGCAGCAGGGCGGCCAGGACCGGGGTGAGCACGACGTACATCCCGGTGATGAACCCGGAGACGCTGGCCGCGGTGTGGGCCAGGCCGGCGGTCTGCAGGATCTGCGCCAGACCGTAGAGCGCCCCCAGCACCATCGCCTGGCGGCGCGAGGCCGGCGAGAGCCGAGCCAGGGCGCGGGGGGCCACCAGCACCATGGCCACGCCGGCGATCGCGAACCGGACGGCGAGGAAGTCGAGCACCGGGACCCGGTCCAGCAGGTCCTTGATGAGGAAGAAGGTGGAGCCCCAGCTGGCGGTCATCAGCAGCAGGACGCCGGTGGCCAGCAGCGAGGTACGGCGATCGCTCACGCGCGCGCCACCGGGTGGCGCAGGGGGGAGCCGGGCATGGCCGAACGGTAGCCGGGACGGCCCCTGACCCGATCATCGCGCGGGGGGTGGCCCGACCCGGTGCCCGGCATTGACCGATCGGAGGATGCGCCCCCTGACCGAAAGGACGTATCTGAGGCAAAACGCTGCGCACCTAGGAGAGGGAAGATCACGATGGTCTTCCCCCGAGATTCCCCCAGAGGTGTGTCATGTCGGACCTTTCCCACGTGGCCCGTGAGGCCGGTACCCCGGTTCTCCTCGCCGCCAGCAGCTACCTGATCGGCCGAGGCCTCGGCACCGCCATCGGCGTGGTGTGGAACGCCAGCGAGGAGTCCTCGCGCTGGGCCCGCCTCGCCGCGGACAGCGTCGTCGGCCGCGCGTTGCACCACTTCGACACGCCGGCGGACATCGCGCAGCGGGCGCACGCCGCGCACGCGATCGCGGCCGAACGCCAGACCTGGCCCCAGGCCGCCTGAGACCGAGCCGACCTGCGTGCCGGGCCGCCCGGGTCGGCGGGGTCGCCCGGGTCGCCCGTGTCGGCGGGGTCGGTCGGGGTCAGATCAGGTACAGCACCACGGTGCTGCCCTTGGCCACCAGCTCGCCCGCCGACGGGTCGCTGCGGAAGACGAAGCCGAGCCCCAGGTACTCCGAGGCGTTGGAGACCTCCACCCGGAAGCCCAGCGCCTCGAGCTTGTCGGTGGCAGCCTGCACGCCGAACGCGATGACCCCCGGCATCTCGACCAGCTCCGGCCCGAGCGAGACGACCAGGGACACCTCGTCGCCGGTGAAGACGGTGCCACCCGAGGGCGAGTGCGAGATGACCTCGCCGCTGCCGTACTCGTCGGAGTACTCCTCGGCCGAGGTGACCACGGTGAGCCCACGCTCGGTGAGCACGCGCTCGGCCACCTCGGCGTCCTTCCCGACCCAGGCGCCCACCTGGATCGGTCGGCGCCCCTTGCTCACCACCAGGTCGATCGCGGCCCCGGGGCGTACCGAGGTGCCGGCCTTCGGCTTGCTGGACATCACGACGCCCTCCGGCACCGTCTCCGACCAGCGTTCGGTGGAGGTGCCGAAGGAGAGGTTCCCGGCGACGATCGCGTCCTGGGCCTCGTCCTCGCTCTGGCCGCGCACCTGGGGCACGTCGTACATCTCCACACCCAGGGACAGGGTCAGGGTGACCGTGCCGCCGTCGAGCACCCGGCCGCCCGCAGCGGGGTCCGTGCGGATCACCTCGCCCTCGGCCACGGTGTTCGAGTACGCCGGGTCGCCGAGCTCGGTGGCCAGGCCGGCCCGGTCCAGCTTCTTCTCCGCGGCGGCGTGGGTCAGGCCGATCACCCCGGGGGTCGTGGTGTAGCGGGCGAACCCGAACCACCAGGCGCCGGCGCCGACACCCACGGCCAGCACCAGGGCCAGCAGCAGGGCCAGCAACCCCCGCCGGGATCGTCGTGGCCGGCGCGCGGCCACCGGGCTCGGGTCCCGCGGCGGACCGATCGGGGGTCTCTGAGCGGTCAGCAGGACGCCCGGCCCGTCCGGGGCGCCGGGCTCACCGGGCGCCGCCGGTGCAGCGGTGAGCAGCGCCGCCATCTCCGCGGAGTCCCACGGCTCGGGGGCGGTGTCCGCCCGTGGCGGACCGGCGACGTCGACCTCGAGGACGAGCTCGCCGGTGTCGGGGTGCAGCAGGCGTGGGGTCAGGTCGGCGGTGAGCTCCGGGTCCTCGCGGACCCCCTCGGCCAGCGCCTGGGCCACCCGGCGCAGCTGGTGACCGAAGACGGCGGCGTCGGCAGGACGCAGGCTGCGGTCCCGCGCCGTGGCGCGGGCCACCAGCGCGTCGACGTACGCCGGCAGCCCGGGCGCCAGCCGCGACGGTGGCGGCACGTCCTCGTGGACGTGCTTGTAGGCCACCTGGATCGGTGACTCGCCCTCGTGCGGCTTGGCGCCGGTGAGCAGCTCGTAGAGCAGCACCCCGGCGGCGTACACGTCGGCGCGGGTGTCGGCGCGACCGTCCACGACCAGCTCGGGGGCCAGGTAGGAGACCGTGCCGATCAGCACCCCACCGGTAGCGGTGTGCTGGGTGTCGGCGCTGATCGCCTTGGCGAGTCCGAAGTCGGCGACCTTCACCCGGCCGTCATCGGCGATGAGGACGTTCTCGGGCTTCACGTCCCGGTGGATCAGCCCGGCGCGGTGCGCGGCGGCGAGTGCCGAGAGCACCGGCTCCATCAGGGCGAGCGCCCGGGACGGCGGCAGCGGACTCTCCCGGGCGATCACGTCCCGCAGGGTGTGGCCGGCCACGAGCTCCATCACCAGGAAGACGGTGCCGTCGTCCTCGCCCTGGTCGTAGACGCCGACCACGTTCGGGTGCGAGAGCCGCGCCGCCGCCCGGGCCTCGCGGACGAACCGGGCCGCGAACTCCCCGTCGTCGTCGCCGAGCCCGGCGTGCATGATCTTGACCGCGACGGTCCGGTCCAGCCGCAGGTCGGTGGCCTCGTGGACGCTGGCCATCCCGCCGCGCGCGATCCGGGCGCCCAACCGGTACCGCCCGTCCAGCAGCCGTCCGGGCTCGGTGGCGCCGGCGGCTCCGGGCAGGCCCGGCAGGCCTGTCGGGGGGCCGGACGCGGGCACGCCAGCACCCGCGCGGGCATGGCGTTGTGGCGGCACGTCGACCTCCTGGCGCCGGTCGGGGAAGGAACCGGGACCCCAATCGTACGGACCCGCCCCGCTCGGGGGCGGTCCCGGCCGGCGCCCGGCGTGGCGCGTGGGAGAGTGCTGCCATGAACCAACCCCGACTCGCCGACGCCGACCTGGCGGAGCTCGTCCCGGACTGGATCGACTGGGCCGAGACCGCGCGCCGTCTCGAGGTCACCGTCGGCAAGGTGCGCACGATGATCCGCGAGCACCAGCTCGCGGCCGCCGTCCCGCGTCCCCGCGCCGGTCAGCAGGTGCCGGCCGACTTCATCCAGGACGGGCTCCCGGTCAAGGGGCTCTCCGGTCTGCTCACCGTGATGCACGACAACGGGTACGACGACCGCGAGTGCATCGCCTGGATCTTCACCGACCTGGACCTGCCGGGCCGGCCGATCGACGCGCTGCGGGAGAACCGTGGCGCCGAGGTGAAGCGGCGGGCGCAGGCCATGGGCGGCATCTGAGGTGACCGGCCGACCGGCCGCCGGCAGCCGTCGCAGCAGCCGCTCGATCGCCCTGGCCGTGCTGTCGGTGCTGGTCGCCCTCGCCCTGTGGTGGTGGGGCTCCGACGAGGACCCGGCGGAGCAGGCCTCCGGCGGCGCTACGTCGCCGGCCTCAACAGCCCCGACGGCCCCGACGAGCCAGTCGACCGGCGGACCCGGCAGCGGGGAGGTCGATCCGCTCAGCGGTCTGGTCTGGGTGCATCCCGACGAGCTGCCGAGCCAGGCCCGGGACACCCTGGAGCTGATCGAGCAGGGCGGGCCGTACCCGTACCCCGACCGGGACGGCAGCACCTTCGGCAACTTCGAGGGGCTGCTGCCCGACCACGAACGCGGCTACTACCAGGAGTACACGGTCCCGACGCCCGGCCTGTCCCACCGCGGGGCCAGGCGGCTGGTGGTCGGCGACGGTGAGGAGACCTACTGGACCGCCGACCACTACGAGTCCTTCGACCGGGTGATCCGGTGAGCGGGCTGGCCGGGGTGCTGGCTCGACGTACTCCACCCGGCGTCTACCGGTGGCAGGCGCGCTTCGAGCCGGCCGAGGTCCGGCACACCGTCGAGCACGCCGGCTGGGCGTTCGCCGGACTGGACGCCTGGACGCTGGACACCAAGCCGGCGGTGCTGGACGCCCTGGCCACCTCGCTGGCCTTCCCCGAGCACTTCGGTCGCAACCTCGATGCGCTGGCCGACTGCCTCTACGACGTGCCGCCGCGGGACCGGGACGGCCAGGTGCTGCTCTGGGACGGCTGGAGCCCGTTCGCCCGGGCCGACCGGCGCAGCTTCGACCTGGTGCTGCGGGTGCTGGCCGACCGCGTCACCGAGGAGCGGCTGCCGCCGTTCGCGGTGCTGCTGCGCGGCGACGGACCGACGATCGACGTCGCGCTGCTGGAGTGATCAGGTGACCCGGCGGGTGGCCGCGGTCGCGAGGTCCCCCAGCGCGGCGCGGGCGTCGTCGTCGATGTCGGCCCGCTCCAGCGCGCCGAGCGCCAGCCCGGCCAGCTCGTCGATGACGCCCTCCACCTGCGCCTGCGCCCCGGACCCGACGATCACCCGGCGCAGCTCGTCGACCTGCGCGGCGTCCAACGGGGTCCCCAGCGACCGGTCCAGCAGGGCGGCCTCGGCGGCCGGGGCGGCGTCCAGGGCCAGCGCCACCAGCACCGTCCGCTTGCCCTCGACCAGGTCGTCCCCGGCCGGCTTGCCCGTCGTCGCCGGGTCGCCGAAGACCCCGAGCAGGTCGTCGCGCAGCTGGAAGGCCTCGCCGAGCGGGAGACCGAAGGAGGAGAGCTCGTCCATCGCCGCCGGGGAGGCGCCGGCCAGGGCGGCGCCGATGTGGAGCGGGCGCTCGATGGAGTACTTGGCGGACTTGTAGCGCAGCACCGTCATCGCGGTCTCCACGTCGGCGTGGCCCCTGGCCTGCACCGAGACGTCGAGGAACTGCCCGGCGATCACCTCGGTGCGGCACCGGTCCAGCACCTCCAGCGCCGGCAGCACCCGGTCCGCGGCGAACCCGCAGCGGCGCAGCAGCTCCTCCGACCAGCCGAGCAGCAGGTCGCCGAGCAGGATCGCGCCGGCGGCGCCGTACTGCTCGGGACCGCCGCGCCACCCGGCGTCGCGGTGCGCCCGCTCGAGCGCGCGGTGCGCCGAGGGGCGGCCGCGGCGGGTGTCGGAGGCGTCCATCAGGTCGTCGTGCACCAGGGCGCTGGCGTGCAGCAGCTCCAGCGCGGCGCAGGCGCGGACCAGCTCCTCGTCCCCGGTCGTGCCGGGGGCGTGGGCTCGGTGTCCCCAGTAGCAGAAGGCCGCGCGCAGCCGTTTGCCGCCGCTGACGAACCCGCGGGCCTGCGCCAGGAGCCGGTCGGCATCAGCCCCCAGCGGCGTCAGCCGCTCGGCCTGCTCGTCCAGGAATCCTGTCAGGGCCTGCTCGACCAGGTCCCGGAAGGCAGCCGCGTCCCAGGGTGCGGGCAAGCGGTCCTCCGGGGCGGTCACGGGCCGAGCGTAGGGGAGTCCACGATGCGGGCCGGGCCGCGGGCTCGGCTTTACACTCCCGGTCATGACCCAGGACATGACCGGGCTGGCCCCGCACCGGCGCAGCATCGGCCAGCTGATCCGCGACGGGGAGCGCTCGTTCTCCTTCGAGTTCTTCCCGCCCAAGGACGACGCCGGCGAGGAGCAGCTGTTCCGGGCGATCAGCGCGCTCGAGCCGTACCGGCCGACGTTCGTCTCGGTCACCTACGGCGCCGGCGGCACCACCCGGGACAAGACGGTGCGGGTGACCGGCCGGATCGTCCGGGAGACCGAGCTGACGCCGATGGCGCACCTGACCTGCGTCGGTCACACCCGCGAGGAGCTCGAGGCGATCCTCGACGCCTACCACGCGGCGGGGATCACCAATGTGATGGCGCTGCGGGGTGACCCGCAGGAAGGCCCTCGCGCCCCGTGGGTGGCCACCCCCGGCGGGCTGGAGTACGCCAGCGACCTGGTGGAGCTGGCCCGCTCCCGCGGCGACTTCACCGTCGGCGTCGCCGCGTTCCCCGAGGGGCACCCGACCGCCGCGTCGCTGGACCACGACGCCGACGTGCTGGTGGCCAAGGCCCGGGCCGGCGCGGAGTTCGCGGTCACCCAGATGTTCTTCCGGGCCTCGGACTACTTCGCCCTGGTCGACCGGGTGCAGGCCCGAGGCGTCGACATCCCGATCCTGCCGGGCATCATGCCGATCCTGAACCTCGACGCGATCCGTCGACAGGGCGAGCTGATCGGCACCTCGGTGCCGGACGAGGTGGTCAGCCGGATCTCCGGGGCCGGTGACGCCGTGGCGATCCGGTCGGCCGGCATCGAGCTGGCGGCCGAGCTGTGCGAGGAGCTGCTCGCCGGCGGTGCGCCGGGCCTGCACTTCTACACCCTGAACCGCTCGAAGGCGACGCTGGAGATCTTCGCGGCGCTCAACGTCGCGGTCTGAGGACTGTCCGGCCCGGTCAGGCGGGGCCGATCGCCTGGGCGACCAGGGCCGCGGAGAGCCCGACGAACGGCAGGTCCCCCCCGGGGGTGGCGTGCGCCCCCGCGGCGTACACCCCGGTGATCGGGGTGTCCGGTCCGAGCCGCCGGCGCACCGTGGCGCGGCCCTGCCAGAGCACGCCGTACGACGAGCCGCCGCCGTGCTCGACCTGCTGCCGCGGGGAGCGGTCCACCCGGGTGACCAGCTGCTCGCGGACGTCGATCCCGCGCCGGGCCAGTGCCCGGAGCACGTCCTCGGCGAGTCGGCCGCGGCCGTGCACCGTCCACGCGGCCGATGCCGGGCGGGGCATCTGCCGCCGGTGCGTACGACGAGCATCGGGTCGCCGTGCAGCACCAGCTCGGTCGGCAGGTCGGGCACCTCGCCGCTCAGGCCGAGGTGGCAGACCACCGGCGGGATCGCGGGCATGGTGCGGGCCACCAGCGGCGCCAGGGTCGGCAGCCGGCGCGGGTCGATCGCGCAGACCACCAGGTCGGTCTCCAGCTCGCCGGCATCGGTGGCCACCGCGGCCACCCGGCCATCCCGCAGCACCAGGTCGGTGGCCGTGGTGCTGGTCCGCACCGTCGACCCGTCCGGGTCTCCAGGCGCCGGACCAGCGCCGTCGCCGAGCCCGGCCATCCCGCCGG
This sequence comes from uncultured Actinomycetota bacterium, assembly GCA_963756135.1. Lineage (GTDB taxonomy): Bacteria > Actinomycetota > Actinomycetes > Propionibacteriales > Nocardioidaceae > Nocardioides. Next base: position 172,233 of record CAVWMP010000012.1, on the reverse strand, counting down.
GCACCGTCCAGGCGTCGAAGCGCTGCTCCAGGTAGGCGACCAGCCCGGCCCAGGCCGGGACGTTGCGCAGGTCGTGCCCGGCCGCCACGAACCGATGACCGGCCACCAGCCGCAGCCGGTCGTCCCGGAAGGACCGGCGCAGCCTGCGGTGCAGGGTCTCCCGGCTCCCCAGCCGTGCGGCCACGTCCCGGGGCAGGGAGTCGCGTTGCCACGGGCTCTCGAAGTAGCCGCGACGCAGCACCTCCCAGTCCTCGGTGAACGAGGCGACGTAGGCGTCCCAGTGCTCGCCGAGACCGGGCTCGAGCTCGTCGACAGCAGCGATCTGCGCGCCCCGTGAGCCCCCGGGCAGTCGCAGCACGGTCTCGTCCTCGAAGCGGTGCTCGCGGACCAGGTCCAGCGGCTGGAGCTCCAGCTCCTTCTCGAGGGGGCGGCCGGACTTGCGGAACAGGTCGCGGAGCACCGCGGGCAGCAGCGTGGAGGTGGGGCCGGCGTCCCAGGTGAACCCGTCCGCGGTCACCGGGGTGAGGGCGCCGCCCAGTGTCGGCAGCCGCTCCACGATCGTCACCTCGTGGCCCAGCTTGGCGAGCCGGGCGGCCGCTGCCATGCCGCCGAGCCCGCCGCCGACGACCACCACGCGTGCCATGGCGTGCACCCTACGGCGCGCTCGGCCGGGGGTCGGGGGCCGGCGACCGGCGGCCGGCGGTTTCCCCTGCCAGGTGCCGGTTTCCCTCGACAGGTCGGCGGCGGTTTCCCCGGCCGGCCGGGGAAACCGGAACCTGTCGGCGGACGCTCCCCCCGACAGGTGGAGGTTTGCCCCGACAGGTCGGACGCGGATCGGCCCGACCCGGCAAACCGGGGGCCCCGGCTCAGGCCACGTCGATCTCGGTGGCCCCGGTCATCGCCAGCAGCTCCTCGGAGGAGGTGGAGAAGACGGCGGCGGGATGGCCGGCCGCGGCCCAGACGACCTCGTGGCGGTGCAGCCAGGTGTCCAGGTACGTCGGCACCGGCGCGGGGTGGCCGATCGGGGAGACCCCGCCGATCACCTGGCCGGTGTGCTCGCGCACGAACTCCGGCGTGGCGCGGCCCAGCGTCCCCAGGCCCAGGGTGGCGGCCACCTTCGCGGTGTCCACCCGGTGTGCCCCGGAGGTGAGGATCAGCACCGGGCTGCCGCCGGCATCGAAGAGCAGGCTGTTGGCGATCGCCCCGACCTCGCAGCCGAGCGCCTCGGCGGCGAGTGCGGCGGTGTGGACCGAGTCCGGCAGAATGACGACCTCGCCCAGGCCGCCGCGATCCGCGTGGGCCTGGCGAAACCGGATGATGGCAGGGTGCTCGGCGGTCATACTGCGAGCCTAGGGACTCATCGGCCCGGCGAGAACGTCCCCGTCGACGCCGGGGGCAGGGAGGAAGTGCCGCGATGCAGGAGCCCACGTCGGTACGACGTGCGATCCAGCTGCTGTGGAGCCTGATCGTCCTGGGGGCCGTGACCACGCTGCTCACCGTGGTGCTGCACGAGAGCCTGTTGCGAGCCTGGGCGCTGGACCACCCCACCGCGCGGGGGATCTACCTCGACGGCGGGTTGCCGGCGCTGGAGGAGGGCTCGATCCGGCCGCCGGCGTTCGTGCCGGTCGCGGTGGTCCTGTTCGTGGTGGTCGCGGTGCTGCTGTGGGTGCTGCTGGTCTTCCTGCGCAGCGGCGACCGCTGGGCCCGGCTCGCGATCGTGGCCCTCGTCGTCTTCCTGGGGGTCGCCACCGTCGGTGCGCTGCGGACCGGGCCGCCGACCATCTTCGTGGCGATCGCGGCGGTCTCGCTGGTCCTCGACGCCCTGCTGGTGCTGCTGCTCCTGCACCCCGACACCGGCGCGTTCGTCCGGCGTCCACGGGGTTCCTCGCGCCATCGGGTCTGACCCGGACGGGCTCCTCCCCAGCCCCGGACCGCACTCTTGACGCCCTGTCCCCGGGCGGGTGTACGGTGGTGATGTTCGAACAGATGTTCGAACGTCACCGGCGGGGACGATCTCGACCCTCGTCCCCGCCGGACCGGGCGGTCTGGGAGCAGAGGAGGACGCCGATGAGGCGGTACGACGATCCTGTGGAGGTGCGCCGGGGACAGGTCTCCGGCGTCGAGGCCCCCGAGCAGTTCCTGTGGCGCGGCAGGTTGTGGAAGGTCCGTGCGGTGCTCGCCCACTGGGTGGAGACCGGAGCCTGGTGGCAGTCAGCCGATGTGCGGGCCACGATCGGCACCGCCGAGACCGGGGAGCAGACCGGCTCGGGCGCGGCGACGCTGGCCCCGGTGGACCTGCTGGGGGAGCGCGAGCTGTGGCGGGTCGAGGCCGGCCCGGCTCACGCCACCGGGGTCTTCGAGCTCTGCTTCGACTGGAACGACGGGCGCTGGCAGCTCGTCGGCTGTGCGGACTGAGGGGCTGTGACGATGACGAACCCCTACGCGCTGCCCGCCACCACCCACTCCTACCTCTGTCGGGCCGCCGAGTCGTTGAGCGAGGCGATCGGGACCACCGAGGTCCCCACCCGGTACGCCTGCGCTCATGTGGCCGCCCTGCGAGCCGCGGCGGCCCTGTTGGCCGCCCGGGCCCGACCGGAGCCGCGCCGCCGGGTGCAGAAGAACGCCTGGGTGCTGCTGGCCGAGGTCGCCCCCGAGCTGGGCGAGTGGGCCACCTTCTTCGCGGCCGGCGCCGGCAAGCGGTCGGCCGCCGAGGCGGGGTCGACCCGTGCCGTGACCGAGCGGGAGGCCGACGACCTGGTCCGGGACGCCGACCGGTTCCTCGGCGTCGTCGAGCAGTCCCTGGGCCTCGTGCCGCACGCCCCGGTGGGGGCGGAGGTCCTGCGTCGGGTCGGGTGAGAACCCGTGCCTGACCCCTACCCCCACCTCCACGTCGCCTCCGGCTACTCCCTGCAGTACGGCGCGTCCCACCCGCAGACCCTGGTCGAGCGGGCCGCCGAGCAGGAGATGGACACCCTGGCGCTCACCGACCGCGACGGCACCTACGGCGCGGTGAAGTTCGCCAAGGCCTGCCTGCGGGCCGGGATCCGTCCCGTCCTCGGGGTGGACCTCGCGTACCGGCCGGTGCTGCCGACCGGCACCGGGCCGACCGGCACCGGGCCGACCGGCACCGGGCCGACCGGACGGACGGGTCCGAGACCCGCCCGCACCCCGGTGCGCGGCGGGGCCTTCCGGGACCAGCGGCTGCCCCGGGTGACCCTCCTGGCCAACGCGGCCGGGCCCGGCGGCGGCCGCGCCGGGTGGGCGGCGGTGTGCCGGCTGGTCTCGGCCACCCACCTGGCCGGCGAGCGCGGGTCCCCGGTGCTCGACCCGGAGCTGCTGGCCCGCGAGCTGGCCGGGCCGCTGGCGGCCGGGCAGCTGATCGTGCTGCTCGGTCCCGCCTCGGAGGTGGGGGAGGCGGTGACCCGGCGTCGCGAGGACCTGGCCCGCGCGGCCCTGGCGCCGTGGCGGGAGCTCGTCCCCCGGGAGAACCTGGTGCTCGAGCTGGTCTCGCACCGGCTCCCCGCCCGGGGCGGCAGCTGGGGCCCCGGCACCACCCCGCACGCCGCGCGGATGGCGGGTCTGGCCGCCGGGCTCGGCCTGGGCACGGTGCTGACCAACGCCGTGCGGTACGCCGACCGCCGGGACGCGGTCACCGTCGACGTGCTCGACGCCGCCCGCCGGCTGGTCCCGCTCGACCACCGACACGTGGACCGGGGCAACGCCGAGGGCTTCTTGAAGTCCGGCAAGCAGATGGTCGAGGTCGCCGAGGAGATCTGCCGGCTCTCCGGCCTGGCCGCCGACCCGGCCCGGGCCGCCCGGGACCTGCTGGCCCGCACCCGGACCCTGGCCGACCGGTGCGCGCTCGACCCCCGGGCGGACCTCGGGCTGGGCGAGGTGCACTTCCCCGAGTTCTCCGTCGGTCCTGCCGGGGGCGTCTTCGGCGAGGGCACGGCCGACCAGCTGCTCCGGTCCCGCTGTGAGGGGGCGATCGGGGACCGCTACGGCTCTGCCCCCCGGCAGGTGGTCTGGAAGCGGCTCGACGACGAGCTGGAGATGATCCGCGGGCTGGGCTACGCGTCGTACTTCCTCACCGTCGGCGACGTCACCGACCTGATCAAGCGGATGGGGGTGCGGGTGGCCGCCCGCGGGTCCGGGGCCGGCAGCCTGGTCAACTACCTGCTCGGCATCTCCGGGGTCGACCCGGTCCGGCACGGCCTGCTGATGGAGCGGTTCCTCTCCCCGCTGCGGCAGGCGCTGCCCGACATCGACGTCGACGTCGAGTCCGCCCGGCGGCTGGAGGTCTACGAGCGGATCCTCGACACCTACGGCGGGGAACGCTGCGTGTGCGTCTCGATGATGGACACCTACCGGGTCCGGCACGCGGTCCGCGACGTCGGGGCCGCGCTCGGGATGCCCCCCGGCGAGATCGACGCGATCGCCAAGGCGTTCCCGCACATCCGGGCTCGGGACGCCCGGATGGCGTTGCGCGAGCTGCCGGAGCTGCGGGCCAGCGGTCTGGGCGAGGAGCGGCTGGACCTGATGTTCTCCCTGGTCGAGCGGCTCGACGGGCTGCCCCGCCACGTCGCGGTGCATCCCTGCGGGGTGCTGCTCTCCGACGCCACGCTGCTGGACCGGACCCCGGTCGAGGCCAGCTACGCCGGGTTCCCGATGAGCCAGTTCGACAAGGACGACGTCGAGGACCTCGGCCTGCTCAAGCTCGACGTCCTCGGCATCCGGATGCAGTCGGCGATGGCCCACGCGATCGAGGAGGTGGCCCGGGTCGACGGGGTGCAGATCGACCTCGACGACCCCGAGCAGGTGCCCTTCGAGGACGAGCAGACCTACGCGATGATCTCCTCGGCCAAGACCCTCGGCGTCTTCCAGATCGAGTCGCCCGGCCAGCGCGAGCTGGTCGGCAAGTCCGGCATCGAGAGCTTCGAGGACGTGATCACCGACATCTCGCTGTTCCGGCCCGGCCCGGTCAAGAGCGACATGATCACCCCCTACCTGGAGGTCAAGCAGGGGTGGCGGAACCCGACGTACCTCCACGAGGACCTGCGGCCGATCCTGGCGGGAACCCACGGGGTGGTGGTCTTCCACGAGCAGGTGATCGAGATCATCGCCCGGTTCGCCGGGATCGGGTTCGCCGAGGCCGACGAGAAGCGACGGGCCCTCGGCGACGTCGAGGGGATGGCCGAGACCAGGCTGTGGTTCTTCCCCCGGGCCCTGGGCCGGGGGTATCCGCTGACCGTGGTCGAGGGCATCTGGTCGGTGCTGGAGGCCTTCGCCTCGTTCGGCTTCTGCAAGGCCCACGCGGCGGCGTTCGCGCTGCCGACCTTCCAGTCGGCCTGGCTCAAGGCGCACTGGCCGGCGCACTTCCTGGCCGGGGTGCTCACCCACGACCCGGGGATGTACCCCAAGCGGTTGATCCTCGACGACGCCCGCCAGCTCGGCATCGCGGTGCTCGGGCTCGACGTCAACGCCAGCGAGCGGGAGTACGTCGTGGAGCGGGTCGAGGACGGCGACGACGAGGGGGGGTACGGGATCCGGCTGGCCCTGGCCGAGGTCAAGGGCATCAACGAGGGCGAGGTGGCGCGGATCGTCGCGGCTCGGCCGTACCACTCGCTCGGCGACCTCTGGCACCGTGCCCGGGTCTCCCGGCCCGTCGTCGAGCGGCTGGTGCTGGCCGGCGGGTTCGACGCGGTCTACCGGATCGACGGGGTACGCCGCCGCGGCACGGTGACCCGCCGGGACCTGCTGCTCGGGGTCGCCGAGCTCGACCGGCACGCCCGCGCGGTCGACCGGGCCGGTCGTGGCCGGGGGCTGGCCAGCCGGGGGGTGTGGGCGGCGGGCAGTGCCACCGGGTCCCGGGCCCGTGGCGTCGCCGACCAGGCGGCCGCCCGGAACAGCTCCGAGCCCGGTGAGCGGGACGACGCCCCGCGTCCCGAGCGTCACGCGCTGGCCGACCAGGGGGTGTGGGCGAAGGCGTCCGCGCAGTCCCGGGCCACCGCACCCCCGCGGCCGGTGACCTCGGTGCAGCTGGCCCTCGAGCTCGGCGACGAGCCGGGGGAGGGCGAGGTCTCCGGACTGCCGGAGATGACGGCCGAGGAACGGATGCGGGCGGAGCTGGAGATCCTGGGACTGGACGCCAGCCAGCACGTGGTGGACGGCTACGCCGCGTTCCTCGACGAGCTCGGCATCGTTCGCAGCAAGGACCTGCTCACCCAGCGCAGCCGGTCCGAGCTGCTGGTCGCCGGGGTCAAGGTGGCCACCCAGACCCCGCCGATCCGGTCCGGGCGCCGGGTGATCTTCCTGACCCTCGACGACGCCACCGGACCGGTCGACGCCACCTTCTTCGAGGACGCCCAGGGCCCGTACGCCGCCACCGTGTTCCACTCCTGGCTGCTGGTGGTGCGCGGGGTGCTGCGTCGTACCGGACGCCGGGGGGTCTCACTGCGGGCCACCGGCTGCTGGGAGCTGCCGGTGCTGGCCGCGACCTGGCGCGACGGCGGGATCGAGGCGGTCCGGGCGCAGATGGCGGTCGTGCCGGAGGGGTTCGGGCAGGTCGGCGTCCCCGGCGCGGGTCCCGGAGCGGCGGAGAGCCGGTCCTCCCGGCCGGTGATGGCCCGCCCCCCGAGCTTCGACGGTGGGGAGCCGGGCTCCGCCGGAGACCAGGGCAGCGCTGCCGGGGGGATGGGCCGACGTCGGGTGCTGGTGCACTCCAGCGGCTTCGCGATGTCGCCGTACGCCGACGTCAAGCCGGCCGGGGAGGAGACCCGCGACGTGGCCCGCAAGCTGTGGCACCGCAGCCCCGGGAGCCCCGGATGAGCCCCGCCGTGCCCCCCGTCGGGCACGCCCTAGGGTGGGGGCCATGCCTGAGACGGTCCGGCCCAGCGAGCGCCGTGGTGCCGCCCGCACCGCGGTGGTGTGGGACGCCCTGCACCCGGTCCTCGGCGAGGACCCCTGCGACGTGCTCGACATCGGCGGCGGCACCGGCGGGCTCTCGGTGCGGGTGGCCGGGCTCGGGCACCGGGTCACCGTCGTCGACCCCAGCCCCGACGCGCTCGCCTCGTTGGACCGCCGGGCCCGGGAGTCCGGGGTGGCGGTGGCCGGCCGGCAGGGCGACCTGTCCAACCTGCTCGACCTCACCGGTCCCGACAGCGCGGACGTGGTGCTCTGCCACGGCGTGCTCGAGGTCGTCGACGACCCGGCCACGGCCCTGGCCACCCTCCGCGCGGTGCTCCGCCCCGGGGGCACCCTCAGCCTGCTGGTGGCCCAGCGGCACGCGGCGGTGGTGGCCCGGGCGATGGCCGGGCACTTCCAGCAGGCGCTCGACCTGCTCGACGCCGGGCAGCCGAGCGGTGCCCCGGGCCGCTCCGGTCACCGGTTCACCCACGACGAGGTCACCGGGCTGCTCGGCGTGGCCGGCTTCGAGCTCACCTCGGTGCACGGGATCCGGGTCTTCGCCGACCTCGTCCCCGGTTCGCTGCTCGACCTCGAGCCGGGCGCGACCGCGGCGATGGTCGAGCTCGAGCGCGCCGTCTCCGAGCGCCCGGAGTACCTCCCCCTCGCCACGCAGCTGCACCTGCTCGCCCGCTGAGGAGCCGGGCCGGTGAGCCCTGCCCGCCCCGACGTCTCGGCCTCCTGCCCGATCCTGCACGTCGACATGGACGCGTTCTACGCCTCGGTCGCCACCCGGGACCGCCCCGACCTGCAGGACGTCCCGGTGATCGTGGGCGGTGGCCATCGCGGCGTGGTGCTCTCGGCCAACTACCACGCCCGGGCGTTCGGGGTGCGGTCCGCGATGCCCGCCACCCGGGCCCGCCGGCTGTGCCCGCAGGCGGTGGTGATCTCGCCCGACTACGAGGTCGTCTCCACGGTCTCGACGGCGGTGATGGAGAACTTCCGTCGGATCACGCCGCTGGTGGAGGCGATGTCCCTGGACGAGGCGTTCCTCGACGTCCGCGGGTCGGTCCGACGGCTCGGCTCGCCGTACCGGATCGCCGAGCAGCTGCGGGCGACGATCCACGACGAGCAGGGCATCACCTGCTCGGTGGGGGTGGCGGCCTCGGTGTCGGTGGCCAAGCTGGCCAGCCGCCGGGCCAAGCCCGACGGGGTGGTGGTGGTGCCGCCGGAGCGGATCACCTCGTTCCTGCACCCGCTCGACGTCGGTGAGCTGTACGGGGTGGGGGAGAAGACCCGCGCGATGCTGCACCGCCTCGGGCTGGTGACGGTCGGGGACGTCGCCCACACCCCGCTGCGCACCCTGCAGCGGGCGGTCGGTGCGGGGCTGGGCAGTCACCTGCACGAGCTGGCCTGGGGCAGCGACCGCCGGGAGATCACCGCCCGCCGGGCGCCGGCCTTCGGCGGTGGTGATCCGGACAAGTCGATGGGCGCCCAGGAGACCTTCGGCCGCGACACCGACGACCGTGAGGTGGTGGTCCGGGAGCTGTTGCGGCTCAGCGCGAAGGTGTCGGGGCGGATGCGGGTGGCCGGGGTGGCCGGCCGGACGGTGACGATCACCGTGCGGTTCGCCGACTTCACCACGATCACCCGGTCCCGGACCCTGGCGGAGGCGACCGACGTCACCCAGGAGGTCTACCGGGCGGCCACCGGGCTGTACGACGCCCTGGGACTGCAGCGCGCCCGGTTGCGGCTGGTGGGGGTGCGGGTCGAGGGGCTGGTGCCCCGCACCAGCGTCCAGCGGCAGCTGGTCCTGGGGGAGCGGGAGCACGGCTGGTCCGAGGCCGACCGGGCGGTGGACCGGGCCACCCGCCGGTTCGGCTCGGCGGCCGTGCAGCCGGCCAGCCTCCTCATCTGACCCACGTTCCCCACAGGTTCCCCACCGGTTCGGCACCTGGCCGACCTGGAGGTGGCGAATTTCAGGATCTCGCCTACCGTGATCACGAGTGCCTGCCTAGACTTGCTTCAAGCCGGGCGGAACCACGGCCCTGTCACACCTGGAGGAACGGTGCCCCTCTCCGAAGAAGAGCTGCGACTGCTCGAGCAGATGGAGCGCGCGCTCGTCGAGGAGGACCCCAAGTTCGCCTCGACGCTGAGAGGCACCACGGCTCGTCGCTCGGCTCGTCGTCGCGCCATCATCGCCGGTGGCGTCTTCGCCCTCGGCATCGTCGTGCTGATGACCGGGGCCATCACTCAGCTGGTGCTGGTGGGCATCGTCGGGTTCGTCATCATGCTCGGCTCCGCGACGGTCGCCCTGACGGCGCTCCGCGGCCAGCAGGCCGCCGCGACCGCTCCTGCGCCGGCTCCCGGCCACCCCTCGGCCGGCAACTTCACCGTCATCACCGGGGGCCGCCGCGGCTCCCGCCCCAAGCGCCCGCGTGGCGCGCAGCGGTCCTCCTCAGGCTCGTTCATGGAGCGCCTCGAGGAGCGGTGGCGCCGGCGCCGCGAGCAGGGCGGCTTCTGATCGCGACCCCGCCGGCGGGCGCTCCGTCCGCGGCTGAGATCGCGGTATGGGACGCCGAGGCCGACGCCTTCGACGAGCCCGCCGACCACGGGCTCCTCGATCCTGAGGTCCGTGAGGCCTGGCGAGGGTTGCTGCTCGACAGGCTCCCGCCGGCTCCGGCCAGGATCGCCGACCTCGGCTGTGGCACCGGCACCCTGTCCCTCCTGCTCGCCTCGGAGGGGTACGCCGTCGACGGGGTCGACTTCTCCCCACGGATGCTGGAGCGGGCGAGGGCGAAGGCCGATCCCGAGGCCGGGGCCAGGTTCCTGCTCGGCGACGCCGCCGAGCCGCCGTTGCCGGCCGAGCAGTACGACGTGGTGCTCTGCCGTCACGTGCTCTGGGCGATGCCCGACCCGGCCGTCGCGCTGAGGAAGTGGCTGCGGCTGCTGGCCCCCGCCGGGATGCTGCTCCTCGTCGAGGGTCGGTGGTCCAACGACGCGGGTCTCTCGGCCGAGGAGACGGTCTCGCTGGTCGAGGCCACCGGGCGCCCGGCCGAGCTGACCCGGCTCCTCGACCCGGTGTACTGGGGGCGCGCCATCGAGGATGACCGCTACCTGGTTGCCAGCGGAGATCCGCAGCAGGGGTGACCCAGCGCCGTCTAGGTGGTTGAGGAGGGCGCTCCGGCCACCCGGTGGTTGAGGAGGGCGCTCCGCGCCCGTCTCGAAACCACCGGTCCGACCTGGGAGGTTTCGAGACGCTCGCTGGCGCTCGCTCCTCAACCTCCGTGGCGGCGCTGGCGCTCGCTCCGGCCGTGCGGTGGTTGAGGAGGGCGCTCTGGCCACCCGGTGGTTGAGGAGGGCGCTCCGCGCCCGTCTCGAAACCACCGGTCCCTGGGAGGTTTCGAGACGCTCGCTGGCGCTCGCTCTCAACCTCCGTGGGCGTGGCGCTGCTCCTCAACCTCCGTAGGTCCGGTGGTTGAGGAAGGCGCTCCGCGCCTGTCTCGAAACCACCCCGTCATGGCGTGAACTCCGGTTTCGAGACGCTCGCTGGCGCTCGCTCCTCAACCTCCGTGGGCGTGGCGCTCGCTCCGGCCGTGCGGTGGTTGAGGAGGGCGCTCCGCGCCCGTCTCGAAACCACCGGTCCACCTGGGAGGTTTCGAGACGCTCGCTGGCGCTCGCTCCTCAACCTCCGTGGCGGCGCTGGCGCTCGCTCCTCAACCTCCGTGGCGGCGCTGGCGCTCGCTCCTCGACCTCCGTGAGCGTGGCGCTCGCTGCTCGACCTCCGGCGCACCGGTCAGTGGGCGTGGTCGACCGTGCCGCTCAGGGACAGCTCCGGGCCGTCATCGTCGTCGTCGCCGAAGAGCGGGTGCGCCCGGTGTCGGACGAAGACGGACCGGGGGAACCAGGTCGCGCGCCGACGGGCGCGTGGGGTGGCGCCGGCGGTGAGCGCCTCGAGGCAGGTCTCGGTCTCCGCGGCCAGCCCGAGGCCGGCCACCCGGTCCGGGTCGCCGGAGTAGCGCAGCTGCTCGAGAGCACCCACCAGCCGATCGACGGCCAGCACGGCGTCCGGGTTCTGCCCGGGGCCGCGTGCTGGTCGCGCCGGGCCGTACTCGTCGGCCGGGGCGCCGAAGAGCCGCACCAGCCGGTCCCGGGTCTGCCGAGGTGAGCGGTGGGCCGGCCAGGTCAGCCCGAGGTCGACCACGGTGTCCCGGATCTCCAGCCACGCCGCCTCGGGGCCGGCGCTGAGCCGTTGCCGGCGTCGGCCGGCGCGCACCGTGCGGGGCACCATCAGTGCGGCGCCGAGCAGGGCCGCGACCCCGATCCCGATCGCCAGCCGGCCCCAGGGGACCCCGGCCTGCGTCTGGTCGTCCTGCGGCACGCTCTCCTCGTCGAGACGGTCCGCTGGCCGGTCGGCGCCGCGGTCCAGACCGGAGTCACCACCCACCGAGGTCGGCAGCGAGGGCGAGGGGACGTCCTGGATCTGGTCCCGGGTGTAGGCGGGGACGTCGCCGGCGCGGCCGGCCGGCGTCGGCTCGAACCGTACCCAGCCCGCGCCGGCGATGAAGAGCTCCGGCCAGGCGTGCATGTCGTGGGCGCTGTACTCCCAGGTCGACTCGCCGATCCGGTCCGGCGTCAGGAAGCCCACCGCCACCCGGGACGGCACGCCGAGCACCCGGGCCATCACCGCCATCGACGCGGCGAACTGCTCGCAGTACCCGGTCCGCCCCTCGGGCCCCTCGCTGAGGAACCGCGCCAGGTCGTCGGTGCCGTCGCCGAGCTCCACGGAGTCGTCGTAGCTGAAGCCGCCGCCGGTGCGGAACCACTCCTGCAGCGCGACCGCCTTCTGGAACCGGGTCGGCTCCTCGCGAGTGACCTCGGTGGCGAGACTGCGGACGACGTCCGGGAGCTCGGGCGGCAGCTCGAGGAAGGCGCGGGAGACCATCCGGGATCCCGACGCTGCCGCGGCGAGCTCCTCGCCCTGGAGGTCCAGCTCGACGTGACGCATCGAGTACTCCAGCCCGGCGGCGTCGAGGTCGCTGTCACCGCGCAGGAAGTCCATGGTGTCGGGATCGAAACGCCAGTCACCGTCGGCGACGACCCGGGTCACCGGGGACATCGTGGGCAGCCACGCCGACCTGAACTCGTCGGTGACCGAGACGTCGTACCCGTAGGTCCGACGGAGCACGTCGCTGTCCACCCCGTCCAGCGGCGGCATCGGCCCGTCCGCTCTGTTGGTGGTCGGGATGTTCCGGTCGCCCGGCTTCCACTCGTTCTCGGAGAAGACGGTGAGCACCGCGATCCGCAGGTACGACGGGTCCGGGTCCGCGGTGCTGAACCGGACCAGCGGGACGTCCTCGCCCCGGGTGAGGTTGCGCTGCAGGTCGACCGAGGGGTTCTCCACGGTGATCTCCCGGCTGCCGCCGGGTCCCCGACCGAAGTCGAACAGGGTGAAGGTGAGCGTCGGGATGGCCAACGGCAGGGCGAGCGCCACCGCGGTGGCCACCCCGCCGATCGCGCCGGCGCTGGTGCGCAGCGCACCGGTCCGCACCACCAGCGGCGAGGTGTCGTCCGGCCCGCGTCGCAGCGGTCTGCCCCAGCGCGAGATCTGCTCGTTCTCGTGGATGAAGAGCAGGGACATGAATCCGATCGCGGTGAGCACGAAGACCCACCAGGAGATGCCGCCGCCGAGCACGCTGACCGGCACGCTGTAGACGGTCAGCAGGGGTAGCCCGGCCAAGGAGATGCGGCCGAGACCGCAGGCCAGCAGGTCGACCAGCAGGAAGCAGGCCAGGCCGCCGGCGATCAGCAGCGGGTCGACCGGGGGCACGTCGACCGGCACCGGTGACTGGAACCGGTTCGCGGTGGAGACCGCGGCCTCGACGACGGTGACCAGGCGGTCCCGGGTCTCGCTCAGGGGGAGTGGTGATCCGGCCAGCAGCGCGCTGGTGACCATCGCGGAGAGCAGCACCTGCCCGGGGAAGACGACCCACACCGGCAGTCGGGCCCAGCGACCCAGGGCGCCGGCTCCGGCCACGGTCCCGCCCAGGACCAGCAACGGCACCAGGAAGGTGCCGGGTTCCTCGGTGAAGCCGCGCCAGGACAGCATCGCCGCCCAGGTGGTCGCCGCGGCCACGAAGCCGAGCGCGGTCCCGGTGACGGCGCTGACCCGCAGGCCGGTCACGACGGAGCCCCGGCCACGGGTACGTCGTGCGCGACGCTGCGCACCTGGGAGGCCGCGCTACGGCCGAGGTCCTGCCACACCGACTCCAGCCGCTCGCCGGGGCGCAGCGCGACCGACCGCCAGCCCATCCGGGCCAGCAGCGCGTTCGAGGCGCCCGCCGAGCTGTTCGGCGAGACCCAGGCGTCGACGTCCAGGGCGATCGCGAGCGCGGTGCCGGAGTGGTGCCCCATCCGGCGCAGCACCGGTACGTCGACGGCCTCGACCGCGCCGAGGACGGCGACGGTCAGGCCGCCGCCGCCGCCGCCCTGCTCGGTCAGCCAGCCGGTGTCGATCCGCGGACTGCGCAACGGCTGGACCACGGCCAGGGCCTCGAGCAGCGAGCCGGTGTTCAGGTCGGTGTCCCGCACGTGCCAGGCGTTCGCCGGGTCCTCGCCCGCGGCGGTGACCAGTCGGACGGCGAAGCCGCGGCTGCTGAGGTGCATCGCGACCGAGGCCGCGGCGGAGACGGCTGCCTCCAGCGACGAGGCGACACCGTGCCCGCGGTGGGACCCCGCCCGGTTGTCCAGGAACAGCGTCGCCCGCGACTGCCAGGGCTGCTCCTCGCGCCGCACCATCAGCTCGCCGATGCGCGCCGAGCTGCGCCAGTGCACGCGCCGCAGGTCGTCGCCGCGGCGGTACTCGCGCACCGTGACGTCCTCGGCGCTGCCGGTGGCGAAGGCGCGCGGCCGGTTGTCACCCGACCCGGTCCACTCGCCGCCGAGCGGGATGCCCGGCAGGGGCACCGTGCGCGGAGTGACGATGAGCGCGGCCGTGGTGCGGAAGGCGCGCCCGAGCTCGACCAGCCCGAACGGGTCGCTCACCCGCACCGACATCGGTCCGATCTCGTAGCGGCCGCGGACGTCGGAGCGGACCTGGTAGCCGACCTGGCGGCGCCAGCCCTGCCCGATCCCCTCCAGCACGAAGCGCGGACGGGTGCCCAGGACGTAGGGCACCTGGTCCTCGAGCAGCAGCACGCCGCTCGGGGTCCGGCCCTCGTTGGCCAGGGCGAGGTTGACCCGGGCCGGCTGCCCGGCGGCGACCACCTGCGGGGAGACGGTGCGCACCAGCGCCAGCCGGTAGCGACCGCGACCGATGAACGCCGCGGTCACCAGCGGCAGGGCGACGACCAGCACCCCGACCCGGGTCAGCGCCGGCTGGCCCATCAGCACCGCGCAGACGATGGCGGTCAGTCCACCGGCGACGAAGGCCCGACCGCGCAGGGTCAGCCCCGAGAGGGCCTCACGCATGACCGTCGGGGACCGGGACGCCTCCGACGATCCCCTCGAGGATCGAGGTGGTGGAGCGCCCGCTCATCGCGGCCTCGACGCTGGGAAGCAGCCGGTGTGCCAGCACCGTGCGGGTGAGCCCGAAGAGGTCGTCGGGGAGCACGTAGTCGCGTCCGGCCATCGCGGCGTGGGCCTTGGCCGCCCGGACCAGGTGCAGGGTGGCGCGCGGTGAGGCGCCCAGGGTCAGGTCGTCGCTGCGCCGGGTCGCGGAGGTGAGCGCGACGGCGTACTGCCGGACGGGCTGGGAGACGTGCACCTGGCCGACGATCGCGAGCAGCTTGCGCAGCTCGGCGGCGTCGGTCACCGGCTCGAGGTCGTCCAGCGGCGTGGTCGTGGTGTGCGCCCCGATCATCGCCAGCTCGGCGGCGGGCACCGGGTAGCCGACCGAGACCCGCGCCATGAACCGGTCGCGCTGCGCCTCGGGCAGCGCGTAGGTGCCCTCCATCTCGATCGGGTTCTGGGTGGCGATCACCATGAACGGCTGCTCGAGCTGGTAGGTGCTGTTGTCGACGGTGACCTGCCGCTCCTCCATGCACTCCAGCAGCGCCGACTGGGTCTTCGGCGACGCGCGGTTGATCTCGTCGCCGACGACGATGTTGGCGAAGACCCCGCCGGGGCGGAACTCGAACTCGCGGGTGTTCTGGTTGAACACCGAGACCCCGGTGACGTCCGAGGGCAGCAGGTCGGGGGTGAACTGGATCCGGCGCACCGAGCAGTCGATGCTGCGCGCCAGCGCCTTGCTCAGCATCGTCTTGCCGACGCCCGGGACGTCCTCGATGAGGAGGTGTCCCTCGGCCAGCAGCACCACCAGGGTCGACGAGACCACCTCGGGCTTGCCCTGGATCACGCGCTCGATGTTGCCCCGGACCCGGGTCACCACCCGGGACAGCGTCTCCAGGTCCGCGCCGCCTGTTGTCGGACTGCTCACGCCCGGTCCTTCCCGGTCTCCGGTCACCTGGCTCCACCGTAGGTCCTGGCCTCAACTTTCCGGTACTGGGCCAGGGATGCGCCGACCGCGGTCCAGCTCGGCGCTGCCCGTGCCGGCACCGATGGACCGGTGGTGGACCCCGTCCGGGGGAGCGAGCGGCGCGGTGGGGGGCGATTCGTGCCGCGAACACGGCCGATGTGGTTGACGGTGGGGGAAAGTGGCGTAAAGTGGAGCGAAGTGGAGGACATGGTCGTGACAGTGGAGGTGCCCGATGTTCTTCATGGGCACCTACACCCCCAAGCTCGACGAGAAGGGGCGGCTGTTCCTCCCGGCCAAGTTCAGGGAGCGACTGTCGGAGGGGCTCGTGGTCACACAGGGTCAGGAGAACTGCCTGGTGGTGTGGCCGACGCGACGTCTTCATGCAGGAGGCCGCGCGGGCGCAGGCCACGCCGATGACCTCGCGGGGTGCGCGTGACTACGCCCGTGTCCTCTTCGCCGGCGCCGACGAGGGATCGCTGGACAAGCAGGGCCGGATCGGCATCCCGCCGCCGCTGCGCGAGTACGCCTCGCTGGAGCGCGACGTGGTCGTGATCGGCGTGATGGACCGCATCGAGATCTGGGACCCGGCCCGCTGGCAGGAGTACTCCGCAGCGGCCCAGGCGAAGTTCGCCGAGCTCGACGACGACGGCAGCACCAGCACCTAGCACCACGTGGCTCCACCGGGCTCCACGTTGCTCCACCAGGCACCACGCACGGCACCGACAACCACACAGCGAACACCGCAGGGCGAGGTCTCGCGCCCGCTCCCTGCGTCATCTGGGGCACCTTCCCCGGCTCCAGAGGACCCACTTCCCATGGCGGGAGCGGGCAGGGACCTGGTCCTGCGGCGTCCACACGCAGCACCACCACCACCCATCAGCAACCGGCGCAGCAGCGGGGTCGAGATGAGCACCACACCAGTCACACCGACGGCACCAGGCGTGCCGCGCCGGGTGCGCCACCAGGCCCGGGAGGCCGCGGCGGTCATGGTGTTCTCCGCTCGACCGCCTCCCTCGGCTTCGCCGTGGCGTTGCTCCTGCTCACCCGGCTCGGAAGCTGAGTCCCGGGGACCGGCTGACGATGACCACCCCCCACCACGTCCCGGTTCTCCTCGACCGGGTCGTCGCGCTCCTGGCGCCGGCGCTCGAGCGGCCCGCCTCCGAGCGTGACCGTCCGGGTGCTGGTCGACGCCACCCTCGGCCTCGGCGGGCACACCGAGGCGGTGCTGACCCGCTTCGACCTGGCCCGGGTGGTCGGCATCGACCGGGACCCCCAGGCGCTGACGATGGCGCGGACCGGCTCGCGCCGTACGGCGACCGGTTCACCGGCGTGCACGCGGTCTACGACGAGATCCCCGACGTGCTCGCCGACCTGGGCCTGGCCGAGGTCGACGCCGTGCTCTTCGACCTCGGGGTCTCCTCGATGCAGCTCGACGTCCGCGAGCGCGGCTTCGCCTACGCCGAGGACGCCCCGCTGGACATGCGGATGGACGGCAGCACCGGGCCGACCGCCGCCGACGTCCTCAACACCTACTCCGCCGCCGAGCTGACCCGGGTGCTGCGCGACTACGGCGAGGAGAAGTTCGCCCGGAAGATCGCCGCCGCCGTCGTGCGCCAGCGCGAGCAGCAGCCGTTCACCACGTCCGCCCGGCTGGTCGAGCTGCTGTACGCCGAGATCCCGGCCCCGGCCCGTCGTACCGGCGGTCACCCCGCCAAGCGCACCTTCCAGGCGCTGCGGATGGAGGTCAACGACGAGCTGGCCGTGCTGCGCCGCGCGATCCCGGCCGCGATCGACGCGATCGGCGTCGGGGGCCGCGTCGTCGTCGAGTCCTACCACTCCCTCGAGGACCGGCTGGTCAAGCAGGCCTTCACCGCCGTCACCCGCTCCACGCGTGCCCGAGGACCTGCCGTTCGTGCCGGCCGGGCAGCGAGCCGCCGCTGCGCCTGGTCACCCGGGGCGCCGAGCAGGCCGACGCCGGCGAGATCGAGCAGAACCCCCGCGCCGCCTCCGTCCGGCTGCGGGCGGTCGAACGCGTCCACCCGCCATCCCCCCAGCAGCGACCACCAGAGGAGTCGCACCATGAGCAGCCCAGCGGTCCAGGCCCGCTCCCGAGTACCCCGGATCGCCGAGGCGGCCGTCGAGCGGGCCCGCCTCACCGTCGTCCCGCGCCGCCGCACCCGGCCGCCGCCCGGATGCCGTTCGTCACCCTGGTCAGCCTGGTGCTGCTCGGCGGCGTCGTGGGGCTGCTGCTCTTCAACACCTCCATGCAGCAGGCCTCGTTCGCCGCCACCGCGCTCGAGGGCCAGGCCGAGCACCTCTCGGCGCGCCAGCAGACCCTGGAGATGGAGCTCGAGGAGCTGCGCGACCCGCAGCGGGTCGCCGCCGTCGCGCAGGGCCAGGGCATGGTGCTGCCCGCAGCCCCGGCGATGCTCGAGCCTCGGCAGACCGGGCGAGGTCCCCGGCGAGGCGACTGCCGGCCGCCGCGGACGTCCCGGCCGCCGGCTGCGTGGCGCGCGGCGCCCCGGCTGCCGCGCGGTGCTCAACCCGCCGCGCCCAGGTCGTGCACGGTCCGACCCTGCCGCCGGAGGGCACCCTGCCGGCCGAGAGCCGGCGACCGCGACACGTGCCGAGAACAACGGCCGCCGCGGCCGCGGCACCGGTAGGAATGGCTGACCGACGCCCACCCGCGCCCCGGTCCCGAACCGAACCGGAGACACCTCGTGCGACGAACCCGCCGCGCATCCCGCGGCAGCCTCCGCGGGTCTCCGCATGCTCCGGCTGCGGATCGGCTTCGTCCTGATCGCGATGGTGCTCTCGGTCTTCGGCGCCCGGCTGGTCCAGCTGCAGGGCATCGACCCGCAGCTCGTACGCCGCGATGGCGGCCGCCGAGGGCATCGTCGACGTGGTGCTGCCCGGCCGAGCGCGGCGACATCCTCGACCGCAACGGGGAGCCGCTGGCCGACTCGGTCGGCCGGCCGGATGGTCGTGGCCGACCCGCAGATGACCGCGCGGACCGGGCCCCCGAGCTCGCCCGGTTCCTGTCCCAGCGGCTGGACGTCGACTACGTCGACACCCTCGAGCGGCTCCGGGTCGAGGACAGCCGGTTCCAGTACATCGCCCGCCGCGTGCCCTCGACCCTGGCCACCGACGTCGTCGAGGCGGCCGCGGACGGCGGGGTTCGAGGGCGTCTGCACCCGCGCGCGACCCGGTGCGCGACTACCCGGCCGACGACGTCGCCGCCAACCTGATCGGGACCATGGGGACCGACGAGCCGCTGGCCGGCTTCGAGCGCACCTTCGACGCCCAGCTCGGCGGCACCGACGGGTCGGCGCGCTACCAGGTCGGCGCGCGGCAACCGGATCCCGCTGGGCGAGAACACCGTCGTCCCGCCGGTCGACGGCGCACGACCTGCTGCACCACCATCGACCGCGACCTGCAGTGGTACGCCCAGCGGGCGCTGCGCCAGACCGTCGAGGACGCCCGCGGCGACTCCGGCATCGCGATCGTGATGGACTCCCGCACCGGCGAGATCCTGGCGCTGGCCGACCACCCGACGTTCGACGCGAGCAAGCCGATCGAGTCCGACGAGGTGCACGACCGGCTCGCGGGCCCTCCAGGACGTCTACGAGCCGGGCTCGGTGGAGAAGGTGCTGACGATGGCCGGCCTGCTCGACGCCGGGCTGGTCACCCCGCGCACCAAGCTCGACGTGCCCAGCCAGCTGCGGCGCCAGGACCGGCCCGATCAACGACTGGTTCCCCCACGACGAGATCCGGCTGACCCTGGCCGGCGTGCTCGCGAAGTCCTCCAACATCGGCACCGTGCTGGCCGCGGACAAGTTCGACGACGGCCAGCTGCGCGAGCTACCTCGACCGGTTCGGGCTCGGGCGGCGCACCGACGTCGGGATCCGCGGCGAGACCCCGGGCATCCTGCCCGACCCCAGCATGTGGACCACGCCAGACCGGCGACCGGATCGCGTTCGGCCAGTCGGTCTCGGTCAACGCCCTGCAGATGATCGCCGCGGTCAACACCATCGCCAACGGCGGCGTCCGGATCTCGCCCAGCCTGATCCACGGCAGCGCCACCACCGACGACGGTGCGAAGGTCGGCACCGACATCGCGACGGAGGAGCAGGTGGTCTCCACCGAGGCCGCCCGCAAGACGGCGCGGATGATGGAGCGGGTGATCGACCCCGAGGCCGGGGTCGCTCCGCGCGCCGCGGTCCCGGGCTACCGGGTGGCCGGCAAGACCGGCACGGCGCAGCGCGTCGGCGACGAGTGCGGCTGCTACGACGGCACCTTCACGGTCTCCTTCGCCGGGCTTCGCGCCGGCCGACGACCCGCGGCTCACGGTGTACGTCGTGGTGCAGAACCCGCGCAACGGCGGCGGCGGCGGCTCGGTGGCCGGACCGGTGTTCGCGAAGCTGATGAGCTTCGCCCTGCGCCGCTACCAGGTCCCGCCGACCGGGACGCCGGCCTCGCGGCTGCCGGTCGAGTGGTGATCCGGGCTCGGTAGCCTGCCGGGCATGGCGAGTCCTCCAGCGGCGGCGACGGCGCGACCGCAGCATCCCACGGTGACGCCGCTCGACGTCCTGGTCGGCTGGCTCCAGCAGACCCTCGAGGTGCCGGTCGAGCTCGCGGCGACGCGACCGCGGACACCGAGGGGTCGAGCGTCACCGGGGTCACGCTGAGCTCGCAGCGGGTCGCGCCCGGCGACCTGTACGCCGCCCTGCCCGGCGCGCGCGTGCACGGCATCGACTTCGCCGGGGCCGCGGTCGCCGCCGGAGCGGTCGCGGTGCTCACCGACGCCGCCGGCGCCGAGCTGGTCGCCGGTGCCGAGGGCGTGACCGGTGCTCCGGTCCCGGTCCTGGTGGTGCCCGACCCGCGAGCGGTGCTGGGCCGGCTGGCGGCCCGCGTGTACGGCGAGCCCGGCCTCGCGCGCTGCGGATGATCGGCGTGACCGGCACCCAGGGCAAGACCACCACCACCCGGCTGGCCGAGGGCGGCCTGCGAGGGCGCCGGCGTCCGCGCCGCCGTGATCGGCACCGTCGGCACCCGGATCGGCGGGCGAGGACGTGCACGACCGCGCTGACCACCCCGGAGGCCCCCGACCTGCACGGGCTCTTCGCCACGATGCGCGAGCGCGAGGTCGTGGCCTGCGCGATGGAGGTCTCCAGCCACGCCCTGGTGCTGGGCCGGGTCGACGGGGTCGTCTTCGACGTGGCCGTCTTCCTCAACCTGGGTCGCGACCACCTCGACTTCCACGCCGACGTCGAGGACTACTACCGCGCCAAGGCCTCCCTGTTCACCCCCGAGCGGGCCCGGCGCGGGCTGGTCAACGTCGACGACGAGCACGGCCGCCGCCTGGTCGGCGAGGCCGCGCATCCCGCTGCGCACCTTCTCCACGGCGGGCGGTGCGGCGGACTGGCGGGTGAGCGACGTCGACCGCCGAGGCCGAGCGGCTCGCGGTTCACCGATCCTCGGACCGGACGGGCTGCGGGTGGACGCGGGCGTGCCGCTGCCCGGCGACTTCAACGTCGCGAACGCCCTCGCCGCGGTGGCCGCCTGCGCCGAGGCCGGGCTGGACCCGGTCGCGGTGGCCGCGGGCGATCGCCGCGGGTCGCGGGGGTGCCCGGCCGGTTCGAGCGCGTCGAGGCCGGCCAGGACTTCATCGTCGTCGTCGACTACGCGCACAAGCCGGACGCGGTGGCGGCGGCGCTCGGCACCCTGCGTCCGCTGACCGACGGCCGGGTGATCGTGGTGCTCGGCGCCGGCGGCGACCGCGACCCCGGCAAGCGACCGATCATGGGCGAGATCGCCGCCCGGCTGGCCGACGTGCTGGTCGTCACCGACGACAACCCCCGCACCGAGGACCCGGCGACGATCCGGGCCGCGCTGCTCGACGGCGCCGCGGCGGGACGTGCCGAGGTCGTCGAGGTGGGCGACCGGCGCGCGGCGATCGCCACGGCGCTCGGGCTGCGCCCGGGCCGGGCGACATCGTCCTGGTCGCCGGCAAGGGCCACGAGACCGGCCAGGAGGTCGGCGGCGGTCGTGCACCCGTTCGACGACCGGGTGGTCGTCGCGCGAGCTGCTCGCGCCGCGGCTCGGCCGGAGCCGGCTGAGGCCGGTCCAGCGCGGCGGGTTCGTGCCGGCGGCCGACGTACGGAAGAATGCCGGGCCGACCGCCCTGCCGTCGCGAACACGCGCGCCTGACGCCACCGCACCGACACTGGAGGACCGGACCACGCCATGAGAGCGATCCTGCTGGGCGGCGGCCTCGCGCTGCTGATCTCGCTGCTCGGCACCCGCGTCGCGATCCGCCAGTTCACCCGGCTCGGGCTACGGCCAGGAGATCCGCGACGACGGTCCGACCAGCCACCACACCAAGCGGGGCACGCCCACCATGGGCGGGGTGGTGATCATCCTGGCGACGGTGATCGGCTACTTCGGCGCCAAGCTGATCACCCAGGACACGCCGTCGGCCTCGGCGCTGCTGCTGCTGTTCCTGTTCGTCGGGCATGGGCCTGGTCGGCTTCCTCGACGACTTCATCAAGATCTCCAAGCAGCGCAGCCTCGGCCTGCGCAGCAAGGCCAAGATGATCGGCCAGACCGTGATCGCGGTGATCTTCGGCGTGCTGGCGCTCTCGCCGTGGCTGGAGGACGCGCGCGGCAAGACCCCGGCCTCGCACCACATCTCGTTCATCCGCGACTTCGACAGCTGGGCGCTGCCGACGATCGTGGTGATGATCCTGATCTGGCTGGTGGTCACCGCCACCAGCAACGCGGTCAACCTCACCGACGGCCTCGACGGGCTGGCGACCGGCGCCTGCGTGATGGTCTTCGGCGCCTACATGCTGGTGAACATCTGGCAGAACAACCAGTGGTGCGGCCAGTCCGGCCTCGACCAGCCCAGCCTCTGCTACGAGGTGCGCGACCCGCTCGACCTGGCCGTGATCGCGGCCGCCATCACCGGCGCCTGCTTCGGCTTCCTGTGGTGGAACGCCTCCCCGGCCGCCATCTTCATGGGCGACACCGGCTCGCTGTCGCTGGGCAGCGCGCTGGCCGGCTTCGCGATCCTGACCCGCACCGAGCTGCTGCTCATCATCCTCGGTGGCCTGTTCGTCCTGGAGACGGTCTCGGTGATGCTCCAGGTCGGCTGGTTCCGGTCAGCCGCGGGCAAGCGGGTCTTCCGGATGGCGCCGATCCACCACCACTTCGAGATGCTCGGCTGGGAGCAGGTCACGGTCGTGATCCGGTTCTGGATCATCACCGGGCTCTGCGTCGCCGCCGGTCTCGGCATCTTCTACGCCGAGTGGGTGGCGGGCCAGTGACCGGAGCGAGGCCCGACGTCGGCTCGCTGCGCCGGCGGGACTCCTGGGACGGCGTCCGGGCCGTCGTCGCCGGCTTCGGCGTCTCCGGGTTCGCCGCGGCCGACAACCTCAACCACCTCGGGCGCCGCGGTGACCGCGCTCGACGAGTCCGACGCCGGTCAGGAGCGGCAGGACAAGGCCGAGCTGCTGGAGGTGCTCGGCGCCACGATCCGGCTCGGCGCCGGGTGCCACCGCCGCGCTGCCCGACGACGTCGACCTGGTGGTCACCTCGCCGGGCTGGAGGCCGGACGCGCCGCTGCTCGCCCAGGCCCGGGCCCGCGGGATCCCGGTCTGGGGCGAGGTCGAGCTGGCCTGGCGGCTGCGCGACCCCGACCACCACACCCCCTGGCTGTGCGTGACCGGCACCAACGGCAAGACCACCACCGTGCAGATGCTCGACAGCATCCTGCGCGCCGCCGGCCTGCGCAGCCTGGCCGTCGGCAACGTCGGCCTGCCGTCGTCGAGGCCGTGATGGACCCGGAGCCGTACGACGTCCTCGCCGTCGAGCTGTCCAGCTTCCAGCTGCACTACACCGACTCGATGAGCGCCCAGGCGGCCGCGGTGCTCAACGTCGCCGAGGACCACCTCGACTGGTACGCCTCGTTCGAGCAGTACGCCGCCGACAAGGGCCGGATCTACGAGCGGGTCCAGCGTGCCTGCGTCTACAACGTCGCCGACCCGGTCACCGAGCGGCTGGTCCGCGACGCCGACGTCGACGAGGGGGCCCGGGCGATCGGCTTCACCCTCGGGATGCCCGGCGTGGGCATGCTCGGCGTGGTCGAGGACATCCTCGCCGACCGGGCGTTCATCGAGGAGCGCGACTCCAGCGCCGCCGAGCTGTGCACGCTCGGCGACCTGGCCTCGCCGGCGCCGCACGTCGTCGCGAACGCCCTGGCCGCCGCGGCGCTGGCCCGGGCGCACGGGGTCAGCCAGGCGGCGGTGCGCGACGGGCTGCGGGCCTTCCGGCCCGACGGCCACCGGATCGCCGTGGTCGGCGAGTCGGCCGGCGTCACCTGGGTCGACGACTCCAAGGCGACCAACCCGCACGCCGCCCAGGCCTCGCTGCAGGCCTACGACCCGGTGGTCTGGGTGGCCGGCGGCCTGGCCAAGGGGGCCCGCTTCGACGACCTGGTCCGGGCGGTCCGCGGCCGGCTGCGCGGCGTCGTGCTGCTCGGTCGCGACCGCGACGTCATCGCGGCCGCACTTGCGCGACACGCGCCGGATGTGCCCGTGATCGTCGTCGGCGGCGGCGAGACTGACCTCGCAGGACCAGGTCCCGCGGGGTCCATGGAGCAGCGTCGTGGCGGCCGCCGCCGGGCTGGCACAGCCGGGCGACACCGTCCTCCTCGCTCCGGGGTGTGCCTCGATGGACATGTTCGGCAACTACGGCGAGCGCGGCGACGCGTTCGCCGCGGCGGTGAGGAGTCGGCTGACCGGCTGACCGAGGCGAAGGGGACTCGATGACGACGGTGGGTCCCCCGGCGCCTCCGGTCAGGCCCGAGCCCCGACCGGCCGCCGCCGCCGACTCGGCGTCGGCCCCGGTCGGCGTGCGTGGCTGGTTCCGCCGGTCAGGGACGCGCTGTCCCGCCCGCTGACCTCGTACTACCTGCTGCTCGGCGCCTCCGCCCTGCTGCTCACCATCGGCCTGATCATGGTGCTGAGCTCCTCCAGCGTCTACTCCTACCAGGTCAACGACGGTGACTCCTACGCCATCGTCCGGCGCCAGCTGCTGTGGGTGGTGATCGGCCTGCCCTGCGCGTTCGTGGCCAGCCGGATGCAGCCCGGCGTGGGTCCGCCGGCTGGCCTATCCCGGCTTCTCGATCTCGCTGCTGCTGCTGCTGGCTGACGGCCCGCTTCGGCGTCGAGGTCAACGGCAACACCGAACTGGCTCGCCATCGGTCCGATCGTGATCCAGCCCTCCGAGATCGCCAAGCTCGCCCTGGTGATCTGGGCGGCGCACATCTACGCCAACAAGGAGCGCCGGCTGCACCACCTGCACCAGGTGATGGTGCCGGTGGTCCCGGGCATGCTGCTGGCCACCGGCCTGGTGGTCATCGGCAAGCGACCTCGGCACCGCGCTGGTCCTCTTCGCGATCCTGCTCGGGATGCTGTTCGTCGTCGGGGCGCCCAAGCGGTTCTTCGCGATCTGCCTGTCGCTGGTCTCGGTGGGGGTGCTGGCGCTGGCCGCCACCGACACCGAGCGGCTCGGCCGGATCACCAACTTCGTGGACCCGTTCAAGGACTACGACGAACGCCGGCTGGCAGCCCGCCCACGGCCTGTACGCCCTGTCCACCGGCGGCTGGTTCGGCCAGGGGATCGGGGCCAGCCAGCAGAAGTGGGGCTACCTGCCGGAGGCGCACACCGACTTCATCTTCGCCGTGCTCGGCGAGGAGCTCGGGCTGGCCGGCACGCTGCTGGTGGTGGCGCTCTTCCTCACCATCGCCTACGCCGCCCTCCGGGTGGCGCGGGAGACCAGCGACCCGTTCGTGCGCTACGCC
The DNA here is from genome assembly GCA_963756135.1 of uncultured Actinomycetota bacterium. GTDB lineage: Bacteria > Actinomycetota > Actinomycetes > Propionibacteriales > Nocardioidaceae > Nocardioides. The sequence goes on along the minus strand of CAVWMP010000012.1, from coordinate 146,987 downwards.
ACCTTCGGGATCGTGGTCTGGCTGATCGGCCAGATGATCATCAACGTCGGGATGGTGCTGGCCCTGCTGCCGGTCATCGGGATCCCGCTGCCGCTGGTCTCCTACGGCGGCTCCGCCCTGCTGCCGTCCCTGGTCGCGCTCGGCCTGCTGGTCGGGTTCGCCCGCCGGGAGCCCGAGGCCGCCCGCGCGCTGGCTCAGCCGCCGCCGCGCCCGTTCCGCCGGGCTCTCCGCCCGACGAGCGTCCTGACCGGCTCACTAGGGTGAGCCCGATGCGCGTACTCCTCGCCGGTGGTGGCACCGCCGGCCACACCTCGCCCCTGCTGGCCACCGCCGACGCCCTGCGACGACTGGACCCCGACATCGAGGTCACCTGCCTCGGCACCCCTCGCGGCCTGGAGAACACCGTGGTCCCCGCCGCCGGCTACCCGCTCGAGCTGGTCGCCACCGGTCCCGCTGCCGCGACGTCCCGGGATGGACCTGCTCCGGGTGCCGGGACGGCTGACGGCCGCGGTCCGGGAGACCCTGGCGGTGCTGGACCGGGTCCGCCCCGACGTCGTCGTCGGGTACGGCGGCTACGTGTCGATGCCGGCGTACCTCGCCGCCCGCCGCCGGCGGCTGCCGATCGTCGTGCACGAGCAGAACGCGGTGCCCGGACTGGCGAACAAGGCGGGCGCCCGGGTCGCCAGCCGGGTCGCGGTCAGCTTCCCGGACACCCCGCTGCCGCGCGCCGAGTACGTCGGGCTGCCGATCCGCCGGCTGGTCTCCACGCTGGACCGGGCGGCGACCCGCGCCGAGGCCCGGGCCTTCTTCGGGCTCGATCCGGACCGTCCCACCCTGGTGGTCACCGGCGGCTCGCAGGGCGCCCGCCGGCTCAACGAGTCCGTCTCCGGTGCCGCCGCCGCCCTGGGCGAGGCCGGCGTGCAGGTGCTGCACGTGGTCGGGCCGAACGGCGAGGCCCATCCGGCGCCGACCGGCGTCGCCCTACGTCGTCGAGCGCTTCGTCGACCGGATGGACCTGGCGCTGGCCGCCGCCGACCTGATGGTCTGCCGGGCGGGCGCCTCCAGCGTCACCGAGGCCGCCGCGGTCGGCGTCCCGGCCATCTTCGTGCCGCTGCCGCACGGCAACGGCGAGCAGGAGCACAACGCCCGCCCGGTCGTCGACGCCGGCGGTGCGCTGCTGGTCGCGGACGGGGCGTTCACGCCCGAGTGGGTCGCCGCGACGCTGCCGGACCTGGCCCGGGACACCGACCGGCTCGCCGCGATGAGCGCGTCCGCCGCCGGGCTGATCCCGCGCGACGCCGACGAGAAGCTGGCCGGCATCGTCGTCGAGGCGGCCCGCGCCGGGGCCCGACGTGGTGGACGGCGGCGGGCCCGATGAGGCTGCCGCTGCCCGAGCAGCTGCCCGGCGTCGAGCAGCTGGGTCGGGTGCACCTGATCGGGATCGGTGGTGCCGGCCTGTCCGGGATCGCCCGGATCCTGCTGGCCCGGGGAGTCGCGGTCAGCGGCTGCGACGGGGTCGACAGCCCCGGACTGGCCGCCCTGCGCGAGCTCGGGGCCCGGGTGCACGTCGGCCACGACGCCGCGCACCTGGCGCCGCCGGCGCACGCCGTGGACTCGGTCGTGGTCTCGACCGCTGTCCGCGAGGACAACCCGGAGTACGTCGAGGCGCTTCGCCAGGGCCTGCCGGTGCTGCCCCGCTCGGCGGCGATGGCGGCGATCATGCGGCGACCGGCGGGTGCTCGCCGTGGCCGGCACCCACGGCAAGACCACCACCACCTCGCTGCTCACCGTCGCCCTCCAGGCGGCCGGCGCCGACCCGACGTACGCCGTCGGCGGAGAGCTCGCGCAGACCGGCCTGAACGCCGCGGAGGGCAGCAGCGACCTCTTCGTGGCCGAGGTCGACGAGAGCGACGGCTCCTTCCTGGCCTACCACCCGCACGTCGGCGTGGTCACCAACGTCGAGGCCGACCACCTGGACACCTGGGGCACCGAGGAGGCCTACCGGGCCGCCTTCGTCGAGTTCGTCGCGACCCTCGACGAGGACGGGTTCCTGGTCTGCGTCGTCGACGACGCCGGCGCGGCCGAGCTGGCCGCCGACGCCCGGGCCCGCGGCCGGCGGGTCGTCCCGGTCGGGACCACCGACGCGGCCGAGGTGCGGGCCCGCGACCTCACGTTCGCGGGCACCACCTCGAGCTTCACCGTGGTCGACTCCGGTGCCGAGCTGGGACGGGTGCGTCCTGCCAGATCCCGGGCCGCCACTACGTCGTCGACGCGCTGGCCGCGCTGACCGTCGGGCTGCGGCTCGGCCTGCCGTTCGACGGGCTGCGCCGCCGGGCTCGAGGGCTTCACCGGCACCCGGCGCCGGATGGAGCGCAAGGGCGAGGCCGGCGGCGTCCGCGTCTACGACAGCTATGCCCACCACCCGGTCGAGATCGCCGGCGACCTGCAGGCCGCCCGCGCCGTCGCCGGCGAGGGCCGGCTGGTCGTGGCCTTCCAGCCCCACCTGGTCTCGCGCACCCGGATCTTCGGTGCCGCGATGGGGGAGGCGCTCGGCGCCGCCGACGAGGTGGTCGTGCTCGACGTCTACCTCGCCCGCGAGGACGCCGACCCCGCGGTCACCGGCGCGCTGGTCGCCGACGCGGTGCCGCTGCCGGCCGAGCTGCGTCGAGTCCCGTCGCCGGGATCGACGAGGCCGCCGCCGCGCTGGCGAGGCGGGCCCGACCCGGCGACCTCGTGGTCACCCTGGGAGCCGGCAGCGTCACCGAGGTCGGGCCCCGACTGCTGAGGCTGCTGGAGGCCGGTCATGGGTAGGACGGCGACGGCCCGAGGCCGACGAGCGACCGGCGCGGCGAGGGGGCGGGCGACCGGGCCGCCGAGCGGCCGCGGAGCGCAGCCGGCGCCGTTTCGCCCGCCGGCAGTGGCGACGCCGCTGGCTGGCCTGGAAGCGGGTCGCGGCGGTGCTGGTCGCTGGTCGCGCTGCGTCGCCGGCGGGATCTACGCGCTCTACTTCTCGACCTGGCTCGCGGTGAGCGGGGTCGCGGTCGAGGGGGCCCGGACGGTGCCGCGTCAGCAGATCACCGACGCGGCCGCAGGTGCCGCTCGGCCAGGCCCTGGTCGGGGTCGACCTCGACGCCATCGAGTCCCGGGTGGAGGCGCTCGCCCCGGTCCGCTCGGCGGTGGCCTCGCGCCAGTGGCCGGACCAGGTGCGAGTCCTGGTCGAGGAGCGCGAGGCCGGTGGCCGTCGTCGACATCGGCGGACGGTGGCGCGGCCTGGACGACGAGGGCGTCGTCTTCGGCGGCTACCGGGCGGTTCCCGCCGACCTGCCCCGGGTGGAGACCGCGGTAGGCACCCGCTCCGAGGCGCTGCGGGAGGCGGCCGTGGTGGTCGCCTCGCTGCCCGCCGAGCTCGCGGTCACCGTGGACCACGTCCAAGTGGAGACCATCGACCAGATCTCGCTGGCGCTGCGCGACGGTCGCACCGTGGTGTGGGGGAGCGCGTCGGACTCCGGCACCAAGGCGTCCGTGCTCGCCGTGCTGCTTCCCCAGGAGGGCCAGGTGTACGACGTCAGCGTCCCCGGCCAGCCCACCATCAGCTCCTGATCCCTCCGTTCTCACCGGGGGACTTTTTTCGTGCGACTCGCCGGGCGTGTCTGCGCCGCGTCGCGACGTCCGGTCCCTAGTGTCGTTCCCACGACGAGGTTGACATAACTATAACCCTCTACTTGAGGGTCAGGGTTGAGACCGAGTTCTTCCCCACGATTCGTCCAGACATCCCGGACACCCGATCCGGCACCGACCAGCGAAAGGCACGCCGCCGTGGCAGCTGCACAGAACTACCTGGCCATCATCAAGGTCGTGGGCATCGGCGGTGGCGGGGTCAACGCCGTCAACCGGATGATCGAGGTCGGCCTCAAGGGGGTCGAGTTCATCGCGATCAACACCGACGCGCAGGCCCTGCTCATGTCGGACGCCGACGTCAAGCTCGACATCGGCCGCGAGCTCACCCGCGGTCTCGGCGCCGGGGCCAACCCCGACGTCGGGGCGCGTGCCGCCGAGGACCACGCCGAGGAGATCGAGGAGGTCATCAAGGGCGCCGACATGGTGTTCGTGACCGCCGGCGAGGGCGGTGGCACCGGCACCGGTGGCGCCCCGGTCGTCGCCCGGATCGCCCGCTCGCTCGGCGCCCTGACGATCGGCGTGGTCACCCGCCCGTTCGCCTTCGAGGGCCGTCGCCGGGCGATGTCGGCGGAGGAGGGCATCGCGAACCTCCGTGAGGAGGTGGACACCCTCATCGTCATCCCGAACGACCGACTGCTCTCGATCAGCGACCGGAACGTCTCGGTCCTGGACGCGTTCAAGCAGGCCGACCAGGTGCTCCTGCAGGGCGTCTCCGGCATCACCGACCTGATCACCACCCCCGGCCTGATCAACCTGGACTTCGCCGACGTGAAGTCGGTGATGGCCAACGCCGGTTCGGCGCTGATGGGCATCGGCTCGGCACGGGGCGAGGACCGTTCGGTCGCTGCCGCGGAGATGGCGGTCTCCAGCCCGCTGCTGGAGGCCTCGATCGACGGCGCCCACGGCGTGCTGCTCTCGATCGCCGGTGGCTCCGACCTCGGGCTGTTCGAGATCAACGAGGCCGCCGCACTGGTCGCCGAGGCGGTGCACCCGGAGGCGAACATCATCTTCGGTGCCACCATCGACGACGCGCTGGGCGACGAGGTGCGGGTCACCGTGATCGCCGCCGGCTTCGACGGGGGTACGCCGAAGCGCCGCGACGAGGGTGGTCAGGTGCTCCGGCGGGAGCCGCGTCCCCAGCAGACGCAGGAGGAGACCCGGGCTGCCGCGGCCGCTGTCGCGTCCAGCCCGCTGCGTCCGCAGCAGGAGCAGCGGGAGCAGCGTCAGCCGGTCCCGGCCGGGGCGTCCACGCTGCGGCCCCAGCAGGCTCCCGTCCGTCAGGCGCCTGCGGCAACCCCCGCCCAGCAGCCGGCCCAGCAGCCGGCCCCGGCACCCCGTCCGGCCCCCCGCCAGGTCCAGTTCGACGACGACGACCTGGACATCCCGGACTTCCTGAAGTAGCCGCTTGTACTACTTCCGGGAGACCCGTGGCCCCGTCGGGCGGGAGGTGGACCTCGCGTTCACCGACCGTCACGGCGGGGTCAGTCGGCGTCGGTTCGCCTCGCTGAACCTGGCGATCGCCGGCGAGGACGAGCCGGACGCCGTCGCGGAGAACCTGCGTCGGGTGCTGGCCGACTTCGCCCCGGGCGACCGGGTGGCCGACCTGCACCAGGTGCACGGCCGCGAGGTGGTCCTGGTCGACGCCGGCGGCGAGGGCCGCTCGACCGGTGACGGACTGGTCACCGCCGTCCCGGGCGTGGTGCTCGTGGTGCGGGCCGCCGACTGCGTGCCGGTGCTGCTGGCCGATCCAGGGGCAGGAGTGATCGGGGCGGTGCACGCCGGTCGTGGCGGGGTCGTGGCCGGGGTGGTCGAGGCCGCCGTGGCGACCATGCGCCGGGCCGGAGCGGAACAGATCACGGCCTGGACAGGGCCCCATGTGTGCGGCGCCTGCTACGAGGTGCCCGCCGAGCTGGCGAGGGAGGTGGTCGCGGTGGAGCCGGACACCCGCGCCACCACCAGCTGGGGGACCCCCGCGCTGGACCTGGGTGCCGGGGTGGCGGCTCAGCTGACCCGTGCCGGGGTCGAGGTCGTGACCGTCGGCGGGTGCACGCGGGAGTCCGAGGACCTCTACTCCCACCGGCGCGACGGGTCGGCGGCCGGCCGGCTGGCCGGCCTCGTCCGGATCCGCGGGGGACTCCGGTGAGCGCCTCGCCGGACCGCCGGGAGCAGGTGGCCGCCAACCTGGCGACCGTCCGCGACCGGATCGCCGAGGCCTGCACCGCCGCCGGCCGTGACCCCGACGGCGTCCGGTTGGTCGTGGTCACCAAGTTCTTCCCGGCCTCGGACGTCGAGCTGCTGGCCGACCTGGGCGTCACCGACGTGGGCGAGAACCGGCACCAGGAGGCCGAGGTCAAGGCCACCGACCTGGCCCGGCTGGGGCTGCGCTGGCACTTCATCGGCGGGCTGCAGAGCAACAAGGCCGCCGCGGTGGCGGCGTACGCCGACGTCGTCGAGTCCGTCGACCGGGTCAAGCTGGTGCGGCGCCTCGACGAGGGCGCCGAGGCCAGGGGTCGCCCCCTGGCCTGCTTGCTCCAGGTCAGCCTGGACCCGCCGGAGGCCCCGGGACGCTCCGGCGCCCGCCCCACCGACCTCGGCCCGCTGGCCGAGGCGGTCGAGCAGGCCGAGCACCTGGAGCTGCGGGGGCTGATGGCGGTGGCTCCGCTGGGCGCTGACCCGACCACGGCGTTCGCGCGCCTCGCCGAGATCCAGCACGACTTCACCGAACGACACCCCGCTGCGAGCTGGCTCTCGGCGGGGATGAGCGGCGACCTGGAGCAGGCCGTCGCCGCCGGCGCGACACACGTGCGCATCGGCTCCGCGGTCCTCGGTTCGAGGCCTGCGGTCCAGTAGTGTCCACCACGAGAGAGAGCCCCGTGCGCGGGCCTCACGAAACCCGGAGGCAACACTCATGAGCGGCGCGATGCGCAAGATCGGCGAGTACCTCGGCCTGCTCGAGGACACCGGCCGGTACGACGACGAGTACAACGGTGACGACACGCAGGAGACGCATGCCGTCGCCGCGACCCGCGCACCGGCCCGCCCGACACGCGAGAGCCGTCCCGCCCCCGTGTCCGACATCTCCGAGCGCCGCCGGCCGGCCTCGGGACCCACCGGAGTGGTAGCCGAATTGTCACGGATCACGACCCTGCACCCGAGCACCTACAACGAGGCCCGCACCGTGGGGGAGAACTTCCGCGACGGCACGCCGGTGATCATGAACCTCTCGGAGATGGACGACTCGGACGCCAAGCGTCTCGTCGACTTCGCCGCGGGCCTGGTCTTTGCGACGCGTGGCACCATCGAGCGGGTGACCAACAAGGTGTTCCTGCTCTCGCCCCCCAACGTGACCGTCGCCGCTGAGGACAAGCAGCGGATCGCCGAGGGTGGCTTCTTCAACCAGAGCTGAGTCGCTGTGTCCATCGTCGGGCAGGTCATCGAAGGTCTGCTCTACTTCTTCATCGCCATGCTCTGGGCGCGATTCGTCGTCGACTGGGTGCAGGTCTTCGCGCGGTCCTGGAGCCCCAGCGGACCGCTCCTGGTGCTGCTCGAGATCGTCTACTCGATCACCGACCCGCCGATCAAGGCGCTGCGCCGGTTCATCCCCCCGCTGCGGATCGGCAGCGTGGCCCTCGATCTCAGCTTCATCATCGTGCTCGTCGTCGCGTACATCCTGCTGAGCGTGAACCGGTCGATCCTGCTGTGACGCGCAGGCGCTAGAGTGCGTCTGCACGCCTGTCCCGGGGTCCCGGTATCGGCGTGCCGACTTCCGGACAACAACCGAGCAAACGAATGGATGAGGTCATGCCGCTGACGCCCGAGGACGTGAGCAACAAGCGCTTTACCCCCGTCCGGCTCCGCGAGGGCTACGACATGGGGGAGGTCGACCAGTTCCTCGACGAGGTGGAGGCCGAGCTGGCGCGGCTCACGAAGGAGAACGACGACCTCCGGTCGAAGCTCTCCTCCGCCCAGGGTGCCGGGGCCGTTCCCGCTCCCGCCGCCGCCGCCGAGGAGTCTCCCGAGGCCGCCGAGCCGGCCAAGGAGGACGCGGAGGCCAAGCCCGTCGTGGCCGCGGCCGCGACCGAGGTCGAGACGATCCGGGTCGAGACCGTGCCCCAGGCGTCGAACGCCGCGGCGCGTCTGCTCGAGATCGCCACCCGGAACGCCGACGAGCTGGTCGAGGAGGCCAAGAACGACGCCGACCGCATCGTCGGGGAGGCGCGTACCAAGGCCGAGCGTCTGGAGAGCGAGTCCAAGTCCAAGGCCGACCAGCTCGAGTCCGACGCACGGACGCGCGCGCAGATGCTCGACTCGGAGACCGCCGAGCGTCGTCAGCAGATGTTCGGAGACCTCGAGCGCGAGCGGGACAAGCTCAACCACGACGTCGAGAACCTGCGGTCCTTCGAGCGTGAGTACCGGTCGCGACTCAAGAGCTACTTCACCCAGCAGCTCGAGGCGCTCGACAGTGCCGAGGACGTCCCCGCCTCCGACGATCAGCAGCCCGCGCCCAAGCGGCTGCGGTCGATCCTCGGCGAGGACGAGGGCTGACCTGACCCCAGCGTGAGACCCAGCACACCGGAGCGGCCGCCCTGCGGGGCGGCCGTTCCTGCGTCCGCAGCACACAATGTCGGTGTGCCGGGTGCCCTCGCCGGACCGATGCCGTTACCCTGCGGGGACGTCGGGGGCCGTCGCCCCCGGTGGCACGGGCAAACGGGGAGGCCTGACCATGGCTCGCAGCACCAGGAAGTCGCTCGTCGGTCAGGCCGCCTCGGCCGCCCGGAAGGTGATGGGTCGCCCGAAGCCGGCCACGAAGGCGCCGCCCGGGAAGAAGGCGGCAGCCAAGAAGACCGCGCCGGCGGAGAAGGCGGCGCCGGCCACGAAGACCGCGCCGGCGAAGAAGGCGCCGGCCACGAAGACCGCGCCCGCCAAGAAGACGGCGGCAGCCACGAAGACCGCGCCCGCCAAGAAGAAGGCGGCAGCCACCAAGGCCGCGCCGACGAAGAAGGCGGCAGCCACCAAGGCCGCGCCGACGAAGAAGGCGGCAGCCACGAAGACCGCGCCCGCCAAGAAGAAGGCGGCAGCCACCAAGGCCGCGCCGGCGAAGAAGGCGGCAGCCACGAAGACCGCGCCCGCCAAGAAGAAGGCGTCGACCACGAAGAGCCCGGCCCGGAAGGCTGCACCCGCCACGAAGGCCCCGGCCACGAAGACGAGCAGCGCCGCGAAGTCCCGCACCACCCGCACCACCAGCACCCCGTCGAAGACCACCGCGCCGGTTCGAAAGTCGGCGCCCGCGAAGAAGGCCACTGCCGTGACCCAGAAGTCCACCGCGTCCGCACGCAAGGCACCCGCGTCCGCCCTGGTCGTCAAGGAGGGTGAGGACGCCTGGACCAGGGAGGAGCTCGCAGAGGTCCTCGCCGAGCTGCACGAGCAGCGTGAGCACAGCCTCGGCGTCATCACCGCCCAGGAGAGCGAGCTGTCCGGGCTGATGCGCGACTCCGGCGACGGAGCCGGCCAGGACCAGGCCGACATGGGCGCCACCAGCTTCGAGCGTGACCACGAGCTGACGGTGCTCAACAGCGAGCGGGACAAGCTGGCGCAGATCGACCGGGCGGTGCTGCGCATCGAGGACGGTACCTACGGGGTCTGCGAGTCCTGCGGTCAGCCGATCGGGAAGATGCGCTTGATGGCGTTCCCCCGTGCCACACTGTGCATGACATGCAAGCAGCGCGAGGAACGTCGGTAGGGCGCCCGGAGGTCCCTGTCAGCACTCCAGATCCCCGTCGACGGCGGCGGCTGCTGTTCGTCCTGGTCGCGGCCGGCTTCCTGGCCCTCGACCAGGTCACCAAGGTGATCGCGGTCGAGCGCCTCACCGGGCGTGCCGACGTACCGGTGATCGGCGACCTGCTCACCCTGCACCTGATCCGCAACCCGGGCGCGGCCTTCAGCGCCGGCACGCAGTTCACCGTGCTGCTGTCCTGCCTGGCCATCACCGCCGTCGTGGTGGTGCTGTGGGTGGCTCGTCGGGTCGCCGACCGGGTGTGGGCGGTGGCGCTCGGGCTGCTGCTCGCCGGGGTCGGCGGGAACCTGGTCGACCGGCTGCTCCGCGAGCCCGGTCCGCTGCGCGGTCACGTGGTCGACTTCCTGCGGCTGCCGAACTGGCCCATCTTCAACGTCGCCGACGTCTGCATCAACGTGGCGGCCGGGCTGATCCTGCTGCAGGCGTTCCGCGGCGTCCGGGTGGACGGCTCCCGGGACCGGGCGGAGACCCCCGAGTGACCACCGGCATCGACCACCGCACCCTCCAGGTCCCCGACGCGCTCGCCGGCGAGCGCGTCGACACCGCCCTCGCTCGGCTGTTCGGGCTCACCCGCACCCGCGCCGCCGACCTGGTCTCGCAGGGGCTGGTGCTCCTCGACGGGGTGGGCGTGGTCAAGAGCGACCGGGTGCTGCCCGGCTCGATGCTCGAGGTGTCGATCCCCAGCATGGTGGACCCGCTCGAGGTCCGGGCCGAGACGGTCGAGGGCATCACGATCATCCACGACGACGCCTCGATCGTCGTGATCGACAAGCCGGTCGGGGTCGCCGTCCACCCCTCACCGGGGTGGTCCGGCCCCACGGTGGTGGGCCACCTGGCCGGAGCCGGGTTCCGGATCGCGACCTCCGGTGCCTCCGAGCGGCAGGGGATCGTGCAGCGGCTCGACGTGGGCACCTCGGGCGTGATGGTGATCTGCAAGTCCGAGCGGGCGTACTCGCTGCTCAAGAACGCCTTCCGGCAGCGCACCGTCGACAAGACCTACCACGCACTCGTCCAGGGGCACCCGGATCCGCTCGAGGGGACGATCGACGCGCCGATCGGTCGTCACCCCCGCGCCGAGTACAAGTTCGCGGTGATGGCGGACGGCCGGCACAGCGTCACCCACTACCGGCTGCTCGAGGCGCACCGGTTCGCGAGCCTGCTCGAGGTCCACCTCGAGACCGGGCGCACCCACCAGATCCGGGTCCACATGGCCGCCCTCAAGCACCCCTGCGTGGGCGACCTGACCTACGGCGCCGACCCGACGCTGGCCCGCCGCGTCGACCTGGAACGGCAGTGGCTGCACGCGGTGCGGCTCGGCTTCGAGCACCCCGAGGACGGCAGCTACGTGGAGTACGAGTCGCCGTACCCCGACGACCTCGCCCGGGCCCTCGACGCGATCCGTGACGCCGACTGAGGACGCAGCCGACGCGCGGCCCGGGACACCCCCGGAGACCGCCGAGGTGGCGGTGCGACCGGCCGGCGAGGACGACCTGCTCGCCGTCGCGGCGCTGCACGTGAAGGTCCGCGCGGCGGCGTACCCGGTGATGCCGGCGCTGGTGCACTCTCCGGCCGCGGTGACCGCCTGGGTCCGCGGCTGGGACCTGACCCGGCGCGAGGTGTGGGTGGCCGAGAGCGCGGGGCGGCTGGTGGGGTACGCCGCGGTCACCGAGGCCTGGCTCGACGACCTGTACGTCGACCCGGAGCGGGCCGGCCAGGGGATCGGGGCGATGCTGCTGGACCTGGTGAAGGCGCGTCGGCCGGACGGCCTGGGGCTGTGGGTCTTCGCCTCGAACCTGCCGGCGCGACGCTTCTACCTCGCCCGCGGCTTCGTCGAGGTCGAGCGCACCGACGGCAGCGGGAACGAGGAGCGACAGCCGGACGTCCGGATGGCCTGGCCGGGCCCTGAGGACGGCTGACCGGGCCTGCTGCGAGGGCGGCCGGGGCTGTCGGTGCGCCCTGCCACGATCGGATTCGAGGTCGCGTAGGCTGGCGTTCTTCCCCCAGGATCGGCGCCGTGCACGCGGTCTGAGTTCGATGCTGCCCCGCAACAGCCCGACACGTTCAGCCCAGCGACACCGCACGCACGACCGTAGGGAGCACCCGCAACGATGGCGCCCGCAGCCCAGGACTCCTTCGTCCACCTGCACGTCCACACCGAGTACTCGATGCTGGACGGCGCCGCCCGGCTGGGTGCGCTGACCCAGCGGGCCGCCGAGCTGGGAATGCCGGCGGTGGCGATGACCGACCACGGCAACGTCTTCGGCGCCTACGAGTTCTATGCGAAGGCGAAGGCGGCCGGGGTGAAGCCGATCATCGGCATCGAGGCGTACTTCGCCCCCAACATCTCCCGCTTCGAGCGGAAGGGCGTCAACTTCTACAACGGCGGTCCCGACGACGTCTCCAACCGCGGCGCCTACACGCACATGACGCTGCTCTCGGAGACCACCGAGGGGATGCACAACCTCTTCCGGCTCTCCACCGGTGCGTGGCGCGACGGCTTCTTCAAGCACCCGCGGATGGACCGCGAGCTGCTCGCCCAGCACGCCCGCGGCATCATCGGCACCACCGGCTGCCCGTCGGGGGAGGTGCAGGTGCACCTGCGGCACGGCAACTACGACGCCGCCCGCACGGCCGCCGGCGACTTCCAGGACATCCTGGGGCGCGAGAACTACTTCCTCGAGCTGATGGACCACGGGCTCGACATCGAGAACCGGGTCCGCGACGGCCTGCTGCGGCTCGCCGCCGACCTGAGGATCCCGCTGCTGGCCACCAACGACTCCCACTACGTGATGCAGGAGGACGCCAAGGCCCAGGAGCACCTGCTCTGCATCAACTCCGGCAGCACGATGGACATCCCCGCCGGCGACGGACCCGGGCAGCGGTTCGCCTTCTCCGGCGACGGCTACTACCTCAAGTCCGCCGAGGAGATGCGGGCCCTGTGGGCCGACAAGTACTCGCTGCGCGAGGCCTGCGACAACACGCTGCTGATCGCCGAGCGGTGCGACGTGCAGTTCACCGAGGGCAACGGCACCTACATGCCTCGGTTCCCCTGCCCGCCGGGTGAGACCGAGGACACCTGGCTGGTCAAGGAGGTCGAGACGGGCCTCCGCTTCCGGTACCCGAACGGCATCCCGGACGCGGTGCGCAAGCAGGCCGACTTCGAGGTCGGCGTGATCACCCAGATGGGGTTCCCCGGCTACTTCCTCGTCGTCGCGGACTTCATCAACTGGGCCAAGGACAACGGCATCCGGGTCGGCCCCGGCCGTGGCTCCGGCGCCGGGTCGATGGTGGCCTACGCGATGCGGATCACCGACCTGGACCCGCTCCAGCACGGCCTGATCTTCGAGCGCTTCCTCAACCCGGACCGCGTCTCGATGCCCGACTTCGACATCGACTTCGACGAGCGCCGGCGCGGCGAGGTGATCCGCTACGTCACCGACAAGTACGGCGACGACCGGGTCTCCTACATCGTCACCTACGGCACCATCAAGGCCAAGCAGGCGGTCAAGGACTCCTCGCGGATCCTCGGCTACCCCTTCGCGATGGGGGACCGGATCACCAAGGCGATGCCCGCCTCGGTGATGGGCAAGGACGTCCCGCTGCAGGAGATCTTCGACTCGGGCCACCAGCGCTTCGGCGAGGGGGGCGAGTTCCGGGCCCTGTACGACGGTGACGGCGACGTCAAGCGGGTCGTCGACACCGCGATCGGCATCGAGGGCCTCAAGCGCCAGTGGGGCGTGCACGCCGCCGGGGTGATCATGTCCAGCGAACCGCTGGTCGACGTGATCCCGTTGCTCAAGCGCCCCGCGGACGGCGCGATGATCACCCAGTTCGACTACCCGACGTGCGAGTCGCTCGGGTTGATCAAGATGGACTTCCTCGGCCTGAGGAACCTCACCGTCCTCGACGACGCGGTGAAGAACATCGCGGCCAACCGGGGCGAGACGGTGGTGCTCGAGGACCTCGAGCTCACCGACGAGGCGACGTACCGCCTGCTCCAGCGCGGCGACACCCTCGGCGTCTTCCAGCTCGACGGCGGCCCGATGCGCGCGCTGCTCCGCTCGATGCGCCCCGACTGCTTCGAGGACATCTCGGCGGTGGGTGCGCTCTACCGGCCGGGTCCGATGGGCGCGGACTCGCACAACAAGTACGCGCGCCGCAAGACCGGCCGCGAACCGGTCGAGGCGATCCACCCCGAGCTGGCCGAGCCGCTCGCGGACGTGCTCGGTGAGACCTACGGCCTGATCGTGTACCAGGAGCAGGTGATGGCGATCGCGCAGAAGCTCGCCGGGTACACCCTGGGACAGGCGGACCTGCTGCGCCGAGCGATGGGCAAGAAGAAGAAGGCCGAGCTGGACAAGCAGTTCGCGAACTTCTCGGCCGGGATGACCGCCAACGGGTACTCCGCGCACGCGATCAAGACGCTGTGGGACATCCTGCTGCCGTTCTCCGACTACGCGTTCAACAAGGCGCACTCCGCGGCGTACGGCATGGTCTCCTACTGGACGGCCTACCTCAAGGCCAACTACCCGGCCGAGTACATGGCAGCGCTGCTCACCTCGGTCAAGGACGACAAGGACAAGTCGGCGATCTACCTCAACGAGTGCCGCCGGATGAAGATCCAGGTGCTCCCGCCGGACGTGAACTCCTCGGCCGCCGACTTCACCCCGGTCGGGAACGATGTCCGGTTCGGACTGACCGCGGTGCGCAACGTCGGCAGCAACGTCGTGGACGGGATCGTCGCCGGCCGGGAGGAGAAGGGCCGCTACCTCGACTTCAACGACTTCATGGAGAAGGTGCCGGCCCACGTCTGCAACAAGCGGGTGATCGAGTCGCTGGTCAAGGCCGGTGCCTTCGACGAGATGAAGCACCGCCGCCGGGCGCTGGTGGCGATCCACGAGACCGCCGTCGACCAGTACGTCGACATCAAGCGCAACGAGGCGATCGGTCAGGACTCGCTGTTCGGGGGGATGGACGAGGACGCCGGCGGGTTCGGGATCTCGGTCGCCGTCCCCGACATCGACGAGTGGGACAAGATGACCCTGCTCGGCCACGAGCGGGACATGCTGGGGCTCTACGTCTCCGACCACCCGCTGCTCGGCCTGGAGCACGTGCTCGCCAACGGGTCGGACTGCACCATCGGTCAGCTGATGCTCGACGAGGAGCGCCAGGACGGCTCGCCGATCACCATCAGCGGCCTGGTCACCTCGGTGCAGCGCAAGATCACCAAGCGCGGCGACGCCTGGGCGATGGTCACCGTCGAGGACCTCGACGGCGCCATCGACGTGCTGCTGTTCCCGAGCGCCTACCAGCTGGCCAGCACGCTGCTGGTCGAGGACGCGATCATCACGGTCAGGGGCCGGCTCTCGCGCAGCAAGGACCAGCCGGAGCTGCACGGGCAGGAGGTCAGCGTCCCGGACATCTCCGACGGGCCGTCCGGCCCGGTGGTGATCACGTTGCCCTCGACGCGGTGCACGGCCCCGGTGGTCGAGCAGCTGCGCGACGTCCTCGGGACGCACCCCGGGATGACCGAGGTGCGGCTGCGGCTGCTGACCCGGGAGGCCACCACCGTGATGCGGCTCGACGACCGGCTGCGGGTCACCCCGAGCCCCGCCCTGTTCGCCGACCTGAAGGCGTTGCTGGGCCCGGGGTGCCTGGCCAGTTGAGCGGCGTGGTGAGGCAGGCCCTGATCATCCTCGCCACGTTCGCCGCGGTGGGCCTCGTGTGCGGCGGCCTCTGGTACTGGTGGTGGGAGCCGCCCCAGGGGGTCGTCAACGGGGGTGTCTGGTTGACCGACGAGGAGGGGCTGCGCGGTGACTTCACCGGCACCGCCCTGTACGTCGCGATCGCGGTGGTGGCCGGCGCCGTCACCGGCGCCGTCACCTCGTTCATGCTGGACCGCTCCGAGCTGGTGACCCTGGTCGCCGTGGCGCTCGGCTCGGCGCTGGCCGGCTGGCTGATGCTCCAGGTCGGACAGCAGCTGGGTCCGGTCGACCCGGAGGTGCTGGCCCGCGCCGCCGCCGACGGGACCAGGCTCCCGGGCGACCTCTCGATCAGTGGACGCATCCCGCTGGTCGCGTTCCCGGGGGCGGCGATCAGCGCCCTCGTCGGGGTCTTCGTGCTGTTCCCCCGCGCTGTGGATATTGAGCCGTGACGGCGGCGTACCGGCGGTAGGCTCGGGGTCCCACGACTTCCCAGGAGCGCACGTGTCCAGCAGCACCCCGCCCGGATCCCCGGAGTACCTCGACCCCAGCGCCGGCGACCCGGTCGCCTCCCCGCGGCCGTCCGGTGCAGGCCGCCGACGTGGGCTGCTGGTCGGCGGTGCGCTGGCCGCAGCCGTCCTCGCCGGCGGCACGGCGTACGGCGCCTGGTGGTACTTCTCCTCGGGCGCCCAGCCCGCGGAGGCCCTGCCGGCCTCGACCGTGGGCTACGTCGCGGTCGACCTCGACCCCTCCGGCCAGCAGCTGCTGGCTGCGCGGGAGACCCTGGAGAAGTTCCCGGCCTGGCGCGAGCAGGACATCAGCGACCGCGGTGACCTGCGCGAGTGGGTCGTCGAGCAGGTCAGCGAGGGGTCCGACTGCGACCTCGACTACGCCGCCGACGTCGAGCCGTGGCTCGGTGACCGACTGGCGATCGCCGCGGTGGACGCCGGCGACGACGCACCCACCCCGGTCCTGGTGGTGCAGGTGACCGACGCGGACGCCGCCGACGAGGGCATCGGCGCCATGGCGGCCTGCGGCGACGGGGAGAGTGGCGGGTGGGCGATCTCCGGCGGCTGGGCGGTCGTCGCCGAGACCGACGAGATCGCCGAGGGCGTGCAGGCCGACGCCGCCGAGTCCTCGCTGGCCGACGACGAGGACTTCGCCCGCTGGACCGGTGAGGCCGGCGACGCCGGGATCGTCTCGATGTACGCCGCTCCGGAAGCGGCAGCCCTGCTCGAGGACGCGGCGACCGCGAGCGGCACGTTCGGCGCTAGTGCCTGGTCAGACACGGACCAGAACGGCAACGGCACCTCGGGCGAGTCGGTGGAGCCGATGCCCGAGGAGCTCCAGGGCCTGCTCGACGACTTCGAGGGGATGGCCGGCACCGTCCGGTTCGCCGACGGCTCGCTGGAGCTGGAGGTCGCCACCGGGATGGGCGAGAGCACCCAGGAGGCCGGGACCACCGGCGGCGACGCCATCGCCACGCTGCCCGAGGACACCGTCGCCGCGCTCGGGATGGGTCTGGCCGAGGGCTGGTTCTCCCAGCTGGTGGACAGCATGGCGACGTACTCGGGAGGCGAGATGACCGCCGAGCAGCTGCTGGAGGAGATGTCGAGCGCCAGCGGCCTCGACCTGCCGGCCGATGCCGAGACGCTGCTCGGCGAGTCGGCCGCGATCGCGGTCGGCCCCGGGCTGGACCCCGAGGTCCTCGCCAACTCCGCGGACCCCTCGCAGGTCCCGGTGGCGGCGAAGGTGCAGGGCGACCCCGACGCCATCGAGGCGGTGATCGCCAAGATCACCGACCGGCTCGGCCCGCAGGCGGCCGAGCTGCTCGCCACCGAGACCACCGACGACGGCGTCGCGGTGGGCCCCGACCCGGACTACGTCGCCGACGTCGCCGGTGCCGGCACGCTGGGGGAGTCCACGACCTTCACCGACGTGGTGGGCGACATCGACAACGCCGCGTTCGTGTTCTTCCTCGACCTCGACAGCCTCGGCGGGATGGTCGAGCCGCTGGTCGGCGGCGACCCGGAGGTCTCGGAGAACCTCGAGCCGCTGGCCGCCTTCGGGATGACGGCGTGGCTGGACGGCACCGTCTCGCACGCGGTGGCGCGGCTCACGACCGACTGACCCCGGAAGGGGTGGACGGTCAGGTCCTTCAGGAGCAAGGTGGGGAAGGTCACTACTCTCGGCGCGCGCCCAGATGACGTGCACCACTACGGGGGACAGTTCCATGAGACGTTCTGCATCACTCACCATCGGCGCGGTGCTCCTGGCCTTCGCCGTCATGTCGCCGGCCTGGGCGGCCCACACCGTCCGGATCTCCGGCGACACCGCAGCAGCGGAGAACGATCCAGGCTGGATGTTCAACCGCGACGCATCGACCTCCACGCCGTTCGCGTTCGACTTCGACGAGGCGAGCATCGGCAACGGGTCGCTCCACGTGTCCCCGATCGGGGCCACCCCCGCCGACAAGATGATCGCCGAGTTCTTCACGGTCTCACCGGTAGCCACCACCGGCCTCAGCTACGACTTCAAGATCGGGGTCCGGTGGCGCAGCCACCGACGCGAACGAGTTCTACCTGAACGTGTACGCGAACTTCGAGCAGTCCGCGACGACAAGTTCTACGACTGCCGCTACAACATCGTGCCCACGACAGGCAGCACCGGGGCCTTCACCACCGTGGAGTACGACCCGACCCTGGATTACCCGGTGACCACAAGCGGCAGTTCGCCGCATCCGACCTGTCCGACCAGCCCGGCCGACATGGACATGATCGAGCCAGGCTCCACCACGCGTGCCTTCGCGCTGAACGTCGGCGACACGAGCGGCGGCGACGTCGACCTCGCCGGCTACCTCGACAACGTCGTGGTCACCATCGACGGCGACGCGACGACGTACGACTTCGAGCCGGCGCCGGCCAGCAAGGACGACTGCAAGAAGGGTGGCTGGGCCGACTACGGGTTCTCGAACCAGGGCCAGTGCATCCGCTTCGTGAACACCGGCCAGGACAGCCGGCCGTAGCGGGCGCGGCTCACGACCGACTGATCGCTGCGGTGATCGCCCCGGTGACCTGGACCAGGTCCGCCGGGGCGATCCCCAGGTCCAGGCCGCGGCGGCCTGCGGAGACGTAGACCGTCGGGTGCGCCAGCGCGGAGTCGTCGACCACCGTCGGCAGCAGGCGCCGTTGCCCGATCGGCGAGATCCCGCCGACGACGTACCCGGTGGTCCGCTGGGCGGCGGCCGGGTCGGCCATCGCCGCGCGGCTCGCGTCCAGTGCTCGAGCCAACGCCTTGAGGTCGAGCTGGCCGGAGACGGGCACCACCGCGACCACCAGGCGAGTGTCGACGGTCGCGACCAGGGTCTTGAGGACCTGCGCCGGGTCGAGACCCAGCGCCTCGGCCGCCTCGACGCCGAACGAGGCGGCCCGGGGGTCGTGCTCGTAGGCGTGCAGGGTGAAGGCGACGCCGGCGTCGGTCAGTGCCAGGGTCGCCGGCGTCCCTGCCGAGGGCTTCCTCGCCATCGTGGTCGACCGGTCAGTTGGGGGACCAGCGGGTCCGGGCGACGTCGGTGGCCGGCAGCGAGGAGATGACGTTCATCGCCCGCAGCTCCGCGCGCAGCAGGTCGGTGACCAGGACCAGCCGCTCCTCGGCGTCCTCGGCCTCCAGGAGCTGCTGCCGCTCGGCCATCGGCAGCGGGGCGCAGGCCGCCAGGGTCCACGACAGGTAGGTCGGGTCGGTCGGCAGCGAGCCCGCGTACGGGTCGGCGCGGATCTCCGAGAGCGCCATCCGGTAGGCGGAGAACGTGGCCCGGGCCCGCTCCAGCACGTGCTCGGCCACGTGGCTCTCGGGTTCCGGCCGGACCGAGACGTGGCCCAGCGGGAAGGTGCCGCTGGTGTCGAGCCGCTCGAGCTCGATCCGCTCCCGGCCGACCGCGACGATGTCGAAGGTCCCGTCGGGGTGGGCCTCCACCTCGGTGAGCTGGACGCGGCAGCCGACCCGGAACAGCGACTGGGCACCGTGGTCGCCGAGCTCGTAGCCCTCCCGGATCGCCACCGAGCCGAACAGCCGCTCCGCCGGATCCTCGACCCGCAGCAGGTGGTGGACCAGCGCGCGGTAGCGGTCCTCGAAGACCCGCAGCGGCACGCTGACCCCGGGGAACAGCACCGAGTTCAACGGGAACATCGGCAGCGGGGCGGTCACGTCCTCGACAGTAGTCCAGCCGGGGTCGCGAGTTCGGGTGCATCGGTGGGTCCCTCGTAGGATCGTGCCCATGATTCGTCGGATCGACCTCCGTGGCGCCGCTGCCGAGGCAGCCGGGCCCGTCGACTACCGGGCCGCGGTGCCGCGCGCCGAGTTCGACGTGGAGGCGGCCGTGCAGGTGGTCCGACCGATCTGCGAGGCCGTGCGCGAGCGGGGCGTCGAGGCGATCGCGGAGTTCTCGCGCCGGTTCGACGGGGTCGAGCAGACCTCGATCGCGGTCCCGGCCGAGGCGATCGAGCGGGCACTGGTCCAGCTGGACCCCGACGTCCGAGCGGGCCTGGAGGAGTCGATCCGTCGGCTGCGCACCACCTGCGAGGCCGAGCTCGAGCAGGACCTCACCACCGACCTCGGCCCCGGGGCACGGGTCACCCACCGGATGGTGCCGGTCCAGCGGGTCGGGCTGTACGTGCCCGGCGGGATCGCCCCGCTGGTCTCCAGCGTGCTGATGAACGCGGTGCCGGCGCAGGTGGCCGGCGTCGGGTCGATCGCGCTGACCTCCAGCCCGCAGCGCGACCACGGCGGGCTGCCGCACCCGACCATCCTGGCCGCCTGCGCGCTGCTGGGCATCGAGGAGGTCTACGCCGTGGGCGGCGCCCAGGCCGTGGCGATGTTCGCCTACGGAGCCGGGCCGTGCCGGCGGGTCGACCTGGTCACCGGGCCCGGCAACATCTACACCGTCGCCGCCAAGCGGCTGCTCAAGGGCACCGTCGGGATCGACTCCGAGGCCGGACCCACCGAGATCCTGGTGCTCGCCGACGACACCGCGGAGCCGGCGTACGTCGCCGCGGACCTGCTCAGCCAGTCCGAGCACGACCCGATGGCCTCCAGCGTGCTGGTCACGCCGTCGGAGCGGCTGGCCGACGAGGTCGAGGCCGAGCTGGACAAGCAGGTCTCCGCCACCCGGCACACCGAGCGGGTCCGCACCTCGCTGGCCGGCCGTCAGTCCGGCATCGTGCTCGTCGACGACCTGGACCAGGGCGTGGAGGTCGCCAACGCCTACGCCGCCGAGCACCTGGAGATCCAGACCGCCGACGCCGCATCGGTGGCTGCCCGGATCCACAACGCCGGCGCGATCTTCGTCGGCTCGTTCGCGCCCGTCTCGCTCGGGGACTACTGCGCCGGCTCCAACCACGTGCTGCCCACCGCGGGCTGCGCCTGCCACTCCTCGGGGCTCTCGGTGCGCTCCTTCGTCAAGTCGGTGCACGTCATCGACTACTCCCGCGAGGCGCTCGCGGAGGTGGCCGACCACGTGGTGAACCTGGCCGAGGCCGAGGACCTGCCCGGTCACGGCGCGGCGGTGCGGGTGCGGTTCGCCCGATGACCACCAGCGAGCGCGCGGACGCGCCGTGGGGCTGGCCGCCCCTGCGCGAGGAGCTGCGCGGACTCTCGCCGTACGGCGCACCCCAGATCGACGTGCCGGTGCAGCTGAACGTCAACGAGAATCCCTACGGTCCCTCCGCTGCCTGCGTCGCCGACATCGCCGAGGCGGTCGCCGCCACGGCGGGCAGCCTGAACCGGTACCCGGACCGCGAGTTCGTCGAGCTGCGCGGCGCGCTGGCGGCGTACCTCTCCCGCGACACCCCGCACGGCGTCCGCGTCGAGCAGGTGTGGGCGGCGAACGGCTCCAACGAGGTGATGCTGCAGCTGCTGCAGGCCTTCGGCGGTCCCGGTCGGGTCGCGCTGAGCTTCGCGCCGACGTACTCGATGTATCCCGAGTACGCCCGCGACACCGTCACCACCTGGGTCCAGGGGCGTCGTGCCGACGACTTCTCCCTCGACCTCGACGCGGCCCGGGCCCTGATCACCGAGCGTCGCCCGTCGGTGGTGCTGCTGCCCTCGCCGAACAACCCCACCGGCACCGCGCTGCCGCCCGAGGCGGTCTCCGCGCCTGTGCGAGGCCGCCGGAGAGGGCCTGGTGGTGGTCGACGAGGCGTACGGCGAGTTCCGACGTTCCGGCACGCCCAGCGCCGTGGAGCTGCTGCCCGAGCACCGCAACCTGGTGGTGACCCGGACGATGAGCAAGGCATTCGCGCTGGCCGGCGCCCGGCTCGGGTACCTGGCCGCGGCACCGGAGATCTGCGACGCGATCCGGGTGGTGCGACTGCCGTACCACCTCTCGGCGGTCACCCAGGCGGTCGCGCTCGCGGCGCTGCGGCACGCGCCGGAGCTGCTCGGCCAGGTCGAGGCGCTGCGCAGCGAACGCGACGACTGCGTCGCGTGGCTGCGCGCCCAGGGGTTCGAGGTGGCCGACAGCGACGCGAACTTCGCGTTGTTCGGACGGTTCGCGGACCGTCATGCTGTGTGGCAGGGCCTGCTGGACCGGGGAGTGCTGATCCGCGAGGTCGGCCCGGACGGCTGGTTGCGGGTCTCGATCGGGACCCCGGCGGAGATGGCGACATTCAGGCAAGCGATGACCGAGGTCATGGAGGACGTGGCATGAGCAGGACCGCGCGGATCGAGCGGCAGACCAGCGAGTCCAAGGTCGTCGTCGAGGTCGACCTCGACGGGACGGGACGGCACGACGTCTCCACCGGAGTGGGCTTCTACGACCACATGCTGATCGCGTTCTCGCGGCACTCGCTGGTCGACCTCACCGTGCACAGCGAGGGCGACGTCCACATCGACGCCCACCACACCGTCGAGGACACCGCGATCGTGCTCGGCCAGGCGTTGCGCGAGGCGCTCGGGGACAAGAAGGGGATCCGCCGGTTCGGCGACGCCACCGTCCCGCTGGACGAGGCGCTGGTCCAAGCCGTCGTCGACGTCTCCGGCCGGCCCTACTGCGTGCACACCGGCGAGCCCGACGCGCAGGCGTTCGTCGCGATCGGCGGCGCCCAGGGCCCGGCGTACCAGGGGTCGCTGACCCGGCACGTCTTCGAGACGATCGCCTTCCACGCCCACCTGGCGCTGCACGTGCGCGTGCTGGCCGGCCGCGACCCGCACCACCTGGTCGAGACCCAGTTCAAGGCGTTCGCGCGGGCGTTCCGCGACGCCGTCGCGCTCGACCCGCGCGAGACCGGGATCCCCTCGACGAAGGGCGCGCTCTGAGCACCCCCAGGGTCGTCGTCCTCGACTACGGGTCCGGCAACCTGCGCTCCGCCGTGCGCGCGGTCGAGCGCGCCGGGGCGCAGGTCGAGCTCACCGGCGAGATGAAGGCCGCGATGGACGCCGACGGTCTGCTGGTGCCCGGGGTCGGGGCGTACGCCGCGTGCATGGCCGGCCTGCAGGCGATCCACGGGCCGCGGATCATCGACCGGCGCCTCTCCGGCGGCCGGCCGGTGCTGGGCATCTGCGTCGGCATGCAGGTGCTCTTCGAGCGCGGTGTCGAGCACGGCGTCCAGACCGCCGGCTGCGACGAGTGGCCGGGGGTGGTGGAGCGGCTGCAGGCCCCGGTGGTGCCGCACATGGGGTGGAACACCGTCGAGGCCCCCGCGGGCACCTCGCTGTTCGCCGGGATCGAGGACGAGCGGTTCTACTTCGTGCACTCCTACGGCGTGCGGGAGTGGACGCTGGAGACCAACGACCGCACCCGCGCCCCGCTGGTCACCTGGTCCGAGCACGGCGGGGACCGGTTCGTCGCCGCGGTCGAGAACGGTCCGCTGACCGCCACCCAGTTCCACCCCGAGAAGTCCGGCGACGCCGGCGCCGCCCTGCTGCACAACTGGGTGCAGTCGCTGGGATGAGCCGGCATGAGTAAGGAACGCGCACGGCGTCGTGCCGAACGCCAGCGCGAGGCCGCGCTGGTGGCGGCCGCGCGCGCCGCCGAGGTCGAGCGCCGGGAGCGCCGCGACGCCCGGCTGCGGGCGCTGCGCTCCCGGGTGCCGCAGCGGCGGCGCGGACCGACCGGCCTCCTCGCGCAGCGGCGCCGCCGGGAGACCGGCGCCACGATCGCGCTCCTGATCCTCGTCAACCTCCTGGTCTGGTTGCTCACCGACGGGTGGGCCGCACCTGCCATGGTGCTGGTCGTCAGCCTGCTCGCCGCTCCTGTCCTGCACACCCTGCTGTTCCGCCGACGCTAGGAAGAACCCATGTCCGACCACCTCGAGCTCCTCCCCGCCGTCGACATCGCCGGCGGCCAGGCCGTCCAGCTCGTCCAGGGCGTCGCCGGCTCCGAGAAGCGCTTCGGCGACCCCGTCGAGGCGGCCCTGCGCTGGCAGGAGGCCGGCGCGGAGTGGATCCACCTCGTCGACCTCGACGCCGCGTTCGGCCGCGGCGACAACCGGGAGCTCCAGGCGAGGATCGTGGGCACGCTCGACATCGACGTCGAGATGAGTGGCGGGATCCGCGACGACGCCTCGCTGACCGCCGCGATGGAGGCCGGCTGCCGACGGGTCAACATCGGCACCGCCGCGCTGGAGCAGCCGCAGTGGTGCGCCCAGGCGATCGCCGAGTACGGCGACCGGGTCGCGGTCGGGCTCGACGTCCGTGGCCGCACCCTCGCCGCCCGCGGCTGGACCCGCGAGGGCGGTGACCTGTACGACGTGCTCGCCCGCCTCGACGCCGAGGGATGTGCGCGCTACGTGGTCACCGACGTGAACAAGGACGGGATGCTCCAGGGGCCGAACCTGCAGCTGCTCCGCGACGTGTGCGCGGCCACCGACCGACCGGTGGTCGCCTCGGGAGGGATCACCGAGCTCTCGGACCTGGAGGCGCTGATGGGGCTGGTGGACGGCGGCGTCGAGGGCGCGATCATCGGCACCGCGTTGTACGAGGGCCGGTTCACGCTGACCGACGCCCTGGCGCTGACCTGGCCGGAGCGGTCGTGAGCCTCGCGGTCCGAGTGATCCCGTGCCTGGACGTGGACGCCGGGCGGGTGGTCAAGGGGATCAACTTCCAAGAGCTCCGTGATGCCGGCGACCCGGTGGAGCTGGCCCGGATCTACGACGCCGAGGGCGCCGACGAGCTGACCTTCCTCGACATCTCCGCCTCCCACCAGGGCCGCGCCACGACGATGGAGATCGTCTCCCGCACCGCCGAGGAGGTCTTCATCCCGCTGACGGTGGGCGGGGGCGTCCGGGAGGTCGCGGACGTGGACCGGTTGCTGCGGGCCGGCGCGGACAAGGTCGCGGTGAACACCGCGGCGATCCGCCGTCCCGAGCTGGTGGCCGAGATCGCCGACAGGTTCGGCAACCAGGTGCTGGTGCTCTCGGTCGACGCGCGGCGGGCGCCCGGCACCGACGTCAGGCTTCGAGGTGACCACCCACGGGGGCCGGGAGTCCTCGGGTCTGGATGCGATCGCGTGGGCGGTGCGCGCGAGCGAGCTCGGCGCTGGCGAGATCCTGCTGAACGCGATGGACGCCGACGGCACCCAGGACGGCTTCGACCTGGACCTGATCCGCGCCGTACGTCGCGAGGTGAGCATCCCCGTGATCGCCTCCGGCGGTGCGGGCCGCAGCGAGCACTTCCCCCCGGCCGTGGATGCCGGCGCGGATGCGGTGCTGGCCGCCACGGTCTTCCACTTCGGCACGCTGCGGGTCGGCGAGGTGAAGGCGGCGCTGGCGGCCTCGGGGCACCCCGTCCGGGATCCGCACGTCAGCGACGAGCAGATCCACGGGTAGGTTCGACGTCATGAGCGAGTCGGGCGACGAGCAGTCGCAGGGGCAGAGCCGGGTCGAGCGTCGTGCGGCTGACCTGCACCCCGAGGAGGAGCGGGCCGGCAGCGACGACCCGCAGGCCCAGGCCGAGGCGATCCTCGCCGAGTCCGACGAACGCACCGACGACCCCGAGGGCAGCAGGCACGACTCGACGCAGACGCCGGACCAGCCGGCGCGCTAGACCCGACCCTGCCGGTCGCCGACGCCTTGGCTCGTGCTCACTGCGCCTCGAGCTCGACGAACAGGAAGCAGATGAAGGAGCGACCGTCCGAGGTGGGGAGGAGCTCTGCCGGCGTGTCCGCCGCGGGCGGCGGTTCCGTGACGGTCTTGATGCGGAACCCCGCCTCGACGAACGCGGTGATGACGTCCTGCAGGGGTCGGTGCCAGTAGGTCATCCAGACGGTGTGGTCGCCGTAGTCGTAGTCCTCGGAGTACTGGGTGAGGGCGAAGTAGTCGGCCTCGGGGTAGACGACCGCGTAGACCGTGGGGTGGATGATGGAGACGGTGAGCCGACCGCCTGGTCTGAGCACCCGTCGCAGCTCGGCCAGCGCCGAGGCCCAGTCCTCCACGTAGTGCAGCGTCAGCGATGAGACGACGAGGTCGAACCTCTCGTCGGGATAGGGCAGGGGTGCGGCGAGGTCAGCGACTCTGAGGTCCGCGTCCTCGCCCAGCCTTCCGCGGGCCAGCTCGACCATGGCCGGACTCAGGTCGAAGCCGGACACGACCGCGCCCCTGGCGCGCAGCGCCTCCGTCAGGGGGCCTGAACCGCACCCGACGTCGAGGACCTCCAGGCCTGAGACGTCGCCGGCCAGACGGATCATCTCCGGTCGCTCGTAGTAGGCGTTGAAGAGGTTGTTCTCGTTCCGGACCGAGTACGCGGCCGCGAAACCGTCGTAGTCGGCGGCAGGGACAGCGGTCGGGGTCACCGAATCGGGCATGAGAGGTTTCTACCTGGGTCGCCCCGTGTCGCCAACCGGGCGCGCCCGCGTCCACATGGCGCTCGAGAAGGCTTTCGTTCGAACATGTGTTCGTCTACCATGCAGACATGGCGGCAGGGCTGGACGACCTCGACACTCGGGAGCTGCTCGCCCGTGCCGAGGTGACGGTGCGCCTCGAGGCCGAGCGTCGGCAGCGCAGGGTCTTCCTGTCCCGCACCGACGAGCACGGACTGCGCACGATGGTCGCCCGGATCGAGGCCGGCGACGCGGTCTGGATCGACGCCACGGTGGACCGGGTCGCCGACCACCTCCTGGCCCACCCCGCCCTGCGGCGAGCCCACCACCCCGACCTGCCCGAGGAGGTCACCAAGGCCGAGCTGCGCGCCGAAGCACTGGGCTGGCTGGCCCGTCCGCACGACCTCGCCGCGTGCTCGGGGCGATGGGCACGGAGGAGGCCGCTGCCGCGCCTGACCTTGCCGCTGCCCCTGCCCCCACCACCCGGGCAGACCGGCGACCACAACACCGCCCCGCTCACCCGACC
This sequence comes from uncultured Actinomycetota bacterium, assembly GCA_963756135.1. Classification (GTDB taxonomy): domain Bacteria; phylum Actinomycetota; class Actinomycetes; order Propionibacteriales; family Nocardioidaceae; genus Nocardioides. Next base: position 120,477 of record CAVWMP010000012.1, on the reverse strand, counting down.
CAGCCACCGGGCGACGACGCACCTGGGCTACCGGCTCGAGCAGCTCGGTCCCTATCGGTACCGGTGGACCACCCCGCACGGGCTGTGCCGCACCGTGGACCACACCGGCACGCATGGACCACCGGCACACTGATGGGGTGGGGTTCACTCCTCCGCCGACGTACGGTCTGGGCATGGACGCCAAGCGCGCGGTGCCGCCTGCTGTCGCCGCGGCCGTCGGCGGACTTCTCGCCGTGGCCCTCGTCTGGTCGAACCGGCCGGAATCCTCCGGGTGCACCACGCTGGAGACCGGGGCTCGGGCGTGCATGCCCACCCTGGTCGTGGGCCCGCCCCTGTGGCTCTACGCGACCGTCGCGGTCGGCGGTGCGGTCATCGCCGCCGGGCTGTGGCTCGCTGCCTGCGTCGGCGTCAGGGCTCGAGCCCGCGCGTCGGCCCGCGTGCCCTGACCCGGTGGAGCCGGCTCAGAGGCCCTTGTCCGCCCCGCGCAGCCGCGTCACCTGCGCTCGGGGTCCGTCGAAGGAGAGACCGTGGGTCTCGGAGCGGCCGAAGACGAACATCACCAGCTCGGCGGGGAGCCCGGTGACCGTCACCGGATCCGTCCCCGGGCGCACCTCCGCCGTCTCGGCGGTGTCGGCACGGCGCAGCGTCACCGGGACCTCGGACTTGCGCAGCAGCCCCCGCGCGGCCCGGGTGACCAGCCGCCACAGCTTGTCCTGGTCCGAGGACCGCAGCTCGCGAGGCTCCCACCCGGGCTGGGCGCGGCGGATGTCCTCATGGTGGACGAAGTACTCCAGCGAGTTCATCGCCTTCTCGACCGCCGGCAGGGCGAACGGGGTCAGCCCGGGGTCCCGCAGCTTCTTCACCATCCGCGGCAGTCCTTGACGCGCCTGCCGGTCCATCGCCCACTCGGTCAACCCCGACAGCGGCGGCACCACCACCCCGGCCGCCCCGACCGGGCTGTTCTCCCGCACCAGGCAGTGCGCCACCAGGTCCCGGACCGCCCAGCCCTCGCACAGGGTCGGTGCGTCCGCGCCGACCTCCAGCGCCAGGTCGCACATGGCGTGTCGCTCACGCCGGGCCAGGGAATGTCGGGCAGAGGTGAGGCTCATGCTCCCGAGGGTAGTCAGGGGGTGCGGAATAGCCTCGGGCACCGCGGGGTTCCCCGCACCGACGACCCGGATGGAGCACCACACCTCGTGAGCCAGCACGACCAGCGCGAGCGCGGCTCGACGACGCTCGACGGCTTCAAGGTCCTCGGCGTGGCGATCCGGCGAGAGCCGTGGATCTTCGCGGTCTCCACGATCGGCAGCCTGCTCTTCGGCGCGCTCACCGTCGCGGACGCCTGGGTGCTCGGCTGGTCGACCGAGAACGTGGTGCTGCCGGCCTTCGAGAACGGCGAGATCGGCACCGACATGCTGCTCGCCGTCGTCGCCCTCTTCGTCGGGGTCGCGATCCTCCGGGCGGTCGGCATCGTCGCCCGCCGGCTCGGCGCCGGCGTGATGCAGTACCGGATGCAGGCGCACACCCGTCGCGCCGTCACCCGCCAGTACCTCTCGCTGCCGATGGAGTGGCACCAGCGGCACCCCACCGGCCAGCTGCTCTCCAACGCCAACTCCGACGTGGAGGCCGCCTGGGGGCCGATCGCGCCGCTGCCGATGGCGGTCGGCACCGTCGCGATGATGGTGATCGCGATCGCCCAGATGCTCGCCGCCGACGTGGTGATGGCCACCATCGGGCTGCTGGTCTTCCCTGCGGTCATCGCCGCGAACCTCGCCTACCAGCGACTGGCCTCGCCGCTGATGACCCACGCCCAGCAGCTGCGCGCCGAGGTCAGCGAGATCGCCCACGAGTCCTTCGACGGCGCCATGGTGGTCAAGACGCTCGGCCGGGAGAGCGACGAGACCGCACGGTTCGCCGCCAAGGCCCACGAGCTGCGCGACGTCAACATCCGGGCCGGCCGGATCCGCGCCGCCTTCGACCCCACCCTGGCCGCACTGCCCAACCTCGGGGTGCTCGTGGTGCTGGGCGTGGGCGTCTCCCGGGTGCTCAGCGGCGCGACCACCGCCGGGGACGTCGTCACGGTGGCCTACCTGCTCACCATCGTGTCCTTCCCGATCCGCTCGATCGGGTGGCTGCTGGGCGAGCTGCCGCGCAGCGTGGTCGGCTGGCGCCGGGTCTCCCGGGTGCTCCGGGCGACGGGCCGGATGGAGTACGGCGACCGCGCCGCCCGTCTCGCCGGAGCCGGCAGCGGGCCGCTCGGCGCCGAGCTGGTCGTGGACGGCCTCGGCTACAGCTACGACCCGGAGCAACGGCTGCTGGACGACCTGACCTTCGACGTTCCCGCGGGGCGCACCGTGGCGGTGGTCGGCGCCACCGCGTCGGGGAAGAGCACCCTGACGATGCTGCTCACCCGACTGATGGATCCCGACCGGGGCCGGGTCGTGCTGGACGGCACCGACCTGCGCGACCTGGCTGCCGGCGAGCTGGCCCGCAGCGTGGCGATCGTCCCGCAGACCGCCTTCCTCTTCGACGACACCGTGCGAGGCAACGTCACGCTCGGCGCCGAGGTCGGCGACGACGACGTCTGGGCGGCGCTCCGAGCCGCTCAGGGCGACGGCTTCGTCGCCGCGCTCGACGCCGGGCTGGACACCCAGCTGGGCGAGCGGGGCACCTCGCTCTCCGGCGGTCAGCGGCAGCGGATCTCGTTGGCGCGGGCGCTGGTGCGCCGGCCCCGGCTGCTGATCCTCGACGACGCCACGTCGGCGGTCGACCCGGAGGTGGAGGCGCGGATCCTCTCGGCGCTGCGGGACTCCGCTCAGGCCTCCGCCGGGGGCGCCACGCTGGTCGTGGTCGCCTACCGCAAGGCGACGATCGGCCTCGCCGACGAGGTGGTCTACCTCGCCGACGGTCGGGTCGCCGACCGCGGCACCCACCGTGAGCTGCTGGCCCGGAACCCGGCGTACGCGCAGCTGGTCAACGCCTACGAGCTGGCCGAGGAGGTGCGGCAGTGAGCACCGTGCTGGACACCGGCGAGGGCATCGCCGCGATGCGCACCATCCGTCGCGGCGTGCACTTCTCGCCCGAGCTCACCGACGGCATCGGGATCACGCTCGCCCTGGCCGTGATCGCCTCGCTCGGCCAGGTGATCGTGCCGGTCGCGGTGCAGCAGACCCTCGACCGCGGCATCAACGGCCCGGGCGGCCCGGACGTCTCGTTCGTGGTGTGGATGGGGGTGGTCGCGGCGCTCGCGGTCGTTCTCACCAGCACCGCGTCGTACGCGATGACCAGCAGGCTCTTCACCACCTCCGAGCGCGGTCTGGCCACGCTGCGGGTCAAAGCGTTCCGGCACGTGCACGACCTGCCGCTGCTCACCCAGAACACCGAGCGCCGCGGCGCCCTGGTCTCCCGGGTGACCAGCGACGTCGACCAGGTCAGCCAGTTCCTCGTCTTCGGTGGACTGATCTTCGTGGTCTCCATCGGACAGCTGCTCGTCGCCACCGTGGTGATGGTGATCTACAGCTGGCAGCTCGCGCTGGTGGTCTGGCTCTGCTTCGCGCCGCTGTTCGTGTCGCTGCGCTACTTCCAGCGCAAGCTGTCCGAGGCGTACGGCGTGGTCCGTCGTCAGGTCGGTCTGCTCCTCTCGGCGATCTCCGAGCCGGTCGTCGGTGCCGCCGTGGTCCGCTCCTACGCGGTCGAGGACCGGACCCAGGCCCGCATCGACGGCGCCATCGACGCCCACAAGGCGGCCAGCACCCGGGCCCAGAAGTTCACCGTCGTCTCCTTCTCCCTGGGCGGACTGTCCGCGGGGCTCGCCAACGCCGGCGTGCTGGTGATCGGCGTGCTGCTGGGCTTCGGCGGCGACCTGACCGCCGGCACCGTGCTGGCCTTCGCCTTCCTCGTGACCCTCTTCGTCGGGCCGGTGCAGATGGGCACCCAGATCCTCACCGACGCCCAGAACGCGATCGCCGGCTGGCGCCGGGTGATCGGCATCCTGGAGACCCCTGCCGACCTCGAGGACCCCGGCGAGGCCGGCGTCACCCTGCCCCCCGGCCCGATCGACGTCCGGTTCGAGCACGTCACGTTCGCCTACCCGTCCGGCCCGCCGGTGCTGCGCGACATCTCGCTCGCCATCGCCGCCGGCACCCGGGTCGCGGTGGTGGGCGAGACGGGGTCGGGCAAGTCGACGGTGGCCAAGCTGCTCACCCGGCTGATGGACCCCGGTGAGGGTCGGGTGCTGCTGGACGAGGTCGACGTCCGCGAGATCCGCCAGGACTCGCTGCGCCGCAGCGTCGTCCTGGTGCCCCAGGAGGGCTTCCTCTTCGACGACACGATCACCGCGAACGTGCGCTACGGACGGCTCGACGCCGGCGAGGCCGACATCCTGGCCAGCGCCGACGAGCTGGGGCTGGGGGACTGGATCGCCGGCCTGCCCCGGGGTCTGGCGACGAAGGTGGGTCAACGCGGCGAGTCGCTCTCGGCGGGGGAGCGGCAGCTGGTGGCGCTGCTCCGCGCGCACCTGGCCGACCCCGACCTGCTGGTGCTCGACGAGGCCACCAGCGCCGTCGACCCGGCGCTGGAGATGCGGATCGGGAGGGCCCTGACCCGGTTGATGTCCGGGCGCACCTCGGTGACGATCGCGCACCGCCTCTCCACCGCGGAGAACGCCGACGAGGTGGTCGTCGTCGACCGGGGACGGATCGTGCAGCGGGGACCGCACGCCGAGCTGCTCACCGACCCCGACGGCGTCTACGCCGGCCTGCACCGCTCCTGGGTGGCGCAGCAGGGCCGCTGACCGGGCAGCCACCACGGCGGCGGGATACTGGGGAGGTGAGCTCCCCACCCTCCACCTTGCCCGCCGACATCGCGGCGCGGCTGAAGCGCACCCCCGACGGTCTGGTCCCGGCGATCGCGCAGCAGCACGACACCGGCGAGGTGCTGATGCTGGGCTGGATGGACGACGAGGCATTGGCCCGGACGCTGCGCACCGGTCGGGCGACGTACTGGAGCCGGTCCCGTCAGGAGTACTGGGTCAAGGGCGACACGTCCGGTCACGTCCAGCGGGTCCGGGAGGTCCGGCTCGACTGCGACGGCGACACTCTGCTGGTCCGTGTCGACCAGCAGGGCGCGGCCTGCCACACCGGCGACCGGACCTGCTTCGACGCCGACGTGCTGCCGGCCGTGGCCGGGGTCGACGATGACTGAGGCGGACCACGGGCCCCGGCGGCAGCGGCGCAGCTTCGGCCCGGTCGTCCTCGCGGGCCTGGGCTCCGGTGCCCTGGCCGCGGTCGCGGGACATCGGGCCTGGGCCGGTGCCGACGCGGCCGGGGAGGCCGGGCGGCTGGCCGCCGTGGCGACCGGACAGGGCGCGGGTGCCGGTGAGGTGCCGGCCGCGGGTGCGCTGGCGCTGGTGGTGCTCGCCGCGTGGGGGGTGCTGCTGGTCACCCGGGGTCGGGTACGCCGGCTGGTCGCCGGGGTGGCGGTGCTGGCCGCGGTCGGCTACGCCGCGGCCGTGGTGGTGGGGTTCGGTTCCGCCCCCGACGGGGTCCGTCGGGCGACCGCCGACCTCGGGCTCGAGGCCCCCGACGTGGGCCGCACCGCCTGGTACTGGGTCGCCGCTCTGGCCGCGTTCGCCGTGCTCGTCACCACCAAGCTGGCCTGGCGGCTGGTGCCGAGCTGGCCGGAGATGGGCAGCCGGTACGACGCGCCCGGCGGTGACTCGGCGGACACCCGCGACCGAGCGGCCGAGGACCCGGGGACCGCGGCCAACGTGGAGCTGTGGAAGGCGATGGACGAGGGGCGCGACCCGACGGCCTGAGCACCGAATACACTGGCCCCGCCCGGTCCGTCCGGGCCCGGCCCGGACCCTGCTGCACGAGGAGCACCGCATGTCTGACAACCACGGCAACACCCCGGCTGCCTGGACCGCCGTCGTGGTCGGGCTGGTGGGCTTCGTCGTCGGCGGCGTCGGGCTGATGCTCGACCCGGTCAGCATGATGATCTTCTGGGTCGGGGTGGCCATCGTCGCCCTGGGTGGCGTGGCGTTCCTGGCGATGGCCAAGCTCGGGTACCACGAGACCGAGAGTCACTGACGACTCGCGTGGCCAGCACCGCCAGCACCGCCGCCCACGTCCTGGCCCCGCACCCCGGTGCGGGAAGGGCGCAGCGGATGGCGGCCCCGCTGCTGTCCGCGGGGGTGGTCTCGGCCGCGACGCTGGCACTGCGGCTGCGTGACCCGCACGCCCCGGGATCCTGGGGCATCTGCCCGAGCGCCGCGCTCGGCTTCTGGTGCCCCGGCTGCGGGGGGCTGCGGGCGGTCAACGACCTGACCCACGGCCAGGTGCTGGACGCCGCGTCGAGCAACCTGGCGTTCGTGGTGGCGCTGCCGTTCGTCCTGCTCGCGTTCGCGTGGTGGACCTCGGACCGGTGGCGGGGCGTCAGTCGTTCGCTCTCCCCGATGCTGCTGCGCCGCGGTGGCCTGCTGCTGCTGGCCGCCTCGCTGGTCTTCGCGCTGGTGCGGAACCTGCCGGCCGGCTCCTGGCTCGCGCCCTGACCCGACCGGCACGCTCCCGGGCCGGCTCAGCCGGCGTTGAAGCTGCCCTCGAAGGTCATCGCGCCCGTCGCGAACAGGATGATGCCGAGGATGCTGAACGCGATCGAGACGATGCCGAGCACGAAACCGGCGGTGGCCATCCCGGTGCCGCCCTGCCCGGTGACGGCGTTCTCCTTCTTGGCCTTCGAGGCCAGGATCATCGCCGGGATGCCGGTGAAGATGCCGCAGCACACCAGACCGAGGATGCCCAGGACGAGCGACCAGACGGCCTTGGAGTTGGTGCCGGCCGGCTGACCGCCGTAGGGCGGCTGAGGAGCGCCGTACTGCGGCGGCGGGGGTGGTGGGTCGCTGTAGCTCACGTGCGGCTCCTGAAGGGGAAGTCCGGATGGTGGTGTCGGGCCTGAGGGTCAGGCCGTGGCAGGACGGTATCGCCCGCCGTGTCAGACTTCATGAAGCCACCCTCACCTGTCTGAACCGTTGCGGAGGAACCCGATGTCCGTGCTCGACGACATCGTCGCGGGCGTGCGCATCGACCTCGCCGAGCGGGAGCGCGCAGCACAGCCTCGCCGACCTGCGGGCGGCGCTCGCCGACGTCGACCCGGCCCGCGACCCGATGCCCGCGTTGCGGGCCGCCGGGTCGAGCGTGATCGCGGAGGTGAAGCGGCGCAGCCCCAGCAAGGGCGACCTGGCCGAGATCCCGCACCCGGCCGTGCTCGCCCGGGAGTACGAGGCGGGCGGGGCCGCCGCGATCAGCGTGCTGACCGAGCAGCGCCGGTTCGGTGGCAGCCTCGACGACCTCCGCGAGGTCCGGGTCGCGGTCGACACCCCGCTGCTGCGCAAGGACTTCATCGTCACCGAGTACCAGCTCCTCGAGGCCCGGGCGGCCGGCGCCGACCTGGTGCTGCTGATCGTCGCGGCGCTGCCCGAGGACCGGCTCCGGGCGCTCTACGACCAGGCCGGCGAGCTCGGCCTGACCGTGCTGGTCGAGGTCCACGACGAGGAGGAGACCGAGCGTGCGGTGGCCCTCGGCGCCGAGCTGATCGGGGTCAACGCCCGCAACCTCAAGACGCTCGACGTGGACCCGGCCACGTTCGGCCGGCTGGCGCAGCAGATCCCCGACGACCGGGTCAAGGTCGCGGAGTCCGGCATCACCGGGCCCGAGGACGTGCGGCGCCTGCGTCGCCGAGGGCGCCCGGGCCGTCCTCGTCGGCGAGGCGCTGGTCAAGGACGGCGACCCGCGCGCCGCCGTGCGTGCGATGACGGGAGTACAGCCATGAGCCAGGTGACCGGGTCGACGGGGACGTACGACGCCGACGCGCACGGGCTGGTTCGGCGGTCCCGCCGAGGGCTTCGGTGGCCGGTTCATGCCCGAGGCCCTGGTGGCGGCGCTCGACGAGCTCACCGAGGCCTGGACCGGGGCGATGGCCGACCCGGTCTTCGTCGCGTCCTTCGAGGCGATCCTGCGCGAGTACGCCGGAGTGCCGAGCTCGCTGTACGTCGCCGAGCGACTCTCGGCCAAGGTCGGCGCCCGGATCCTGCTCAAGCGCGAGGACCTCAACCACACCGGCGCCCACAAGATCCGCAACGTCCTCGGCCAGGCGCTGCTGACCAAGCGGATGGGCAAGACCCGGGTGATCGCCGAGACCGGCGCCGGCCAGCACGGCGTGGCCAGCGCCACCGCGGCGGCGTACTTCGGTCTCGACTGCACCGTCTACATGGGCGCCGTCGACACCCGGCGCCAGGCCCTGAACGTGGCCCGGATGAACCTGCTCGGCGCCACGGTGGTCCCGGTCGAGTCGGGCAGCGCCACCCTCAAGGACGCGATCAACGAGGCGCTGCGGGACTGGGTGGCCAGCGTCGACCACACGGCGTACCTGTTCGGCACCGCCGCCGGGCCGCACCCGTTCCCGAGCATGGTCCGTGACTTCACCCGGGGGATCGGCGACGAGGCCCGGCAGCAGTGCCTGGACACCTACGGCCGGCTCCCGGACGCGATCGCGGCCTGCGTCGGCGGCGGCTCCAACGCGATCGGGCTCTTCACCGCGTTCCTCGACGACCCCGAGGTCGCCATCTACGGCTTCGAGCCCGGCGGCGAGGGCGTCGACACCCCCCGGCACGCGGCCACCATCCACGCCGGGGACAAGGGCGTGCTGCACGGCGCCCGGACCTACGTGCTCCAGGACGCGGACGGCCAGACCATCGAGTCGCACTCGATCTCGGCCGGGCCTCGACTACCCCGGGGTCGGCCCGCAGCACGCGCACCTCTCCGCCATCGGACGTGCGAGCTACCTGCCGATCACCGACGACGCAGGCGATGGAGGCGATGGCGCTGCTGAGCCGCACCGAGGGGATCATCCCGGCGATCGAGACCGCCCACGCGATCGCCGGGGCGCTCGACGTGGCCCGTGCCCTGGCGGCGGAGAAGGGTCCCGAGGCGACGGTGCTGATCAACCTCTCCGGCCGCGGGGACAAGGACATGGGCACCGCGATCGAGTACTTCGGCCTCGGCCGCGTGGACGCCGAGACCTCGGACCGCGCCACCGAGGAGCCGGTCGGATGACCGTCGCCACCGCCTTCGAGAAGGCCCGCGCCGAGGGCCGGGCCGCGCTGGTCGGCTACCTGCCGGCCGGCTTCCCCGACGTCCCCGGCGGCATCGACGCGATCCGGGCGATGGTCGAGGCCGGCTGCGACGTGATCGAGGTCGGCCTGCCCTACAGCGACCCGGTGATGGACGGCCCGACGATCCAGGCGGCCGCCCAGCAGGCGCTCGAGGGCGGCATCCGCACCACCGACGTGCTGCGCACCGTCGAGGCCGTCGCCGGCACCGGTGTCCCGGTGGTGGTGATGACCTACTGGAACCCCGTCGAGCGGTACGGCGTGGAGCGGTTCGCCGCCGACCTGGCGAACGCCGGGGGAGCGGGGCTGATCACCCCCGACCTGACCCCGGACAGCGGGCCGGAGTGGATCGCCGCCGCGGACCGGCACGACCTGGACAAGATCTTCCTGGTCGCGCCCTCCTCGACCGACGAGCGGATCGCGATGACCACCGCGGCCTGCCGCGGCTTCGTCTACGCCACCGCGGTGATGGGCGTCACCGGCGCTCGCACCACCACCAGCGACCTCGCCGGTCCGCTGGTGGCACGGACCCGGGCGGCCACCGACCTGCCCGTCGGCGTGGGTCTGGGCGTCAGCAACGGCGACCAGGCGGCGGAGGTGGCCTCGTACGCCGACGGCGTCATCGTCGGCTCGGCCTTCGTGCGCGTCCTGCTCGACCACCCCGACGACCGAGCCGCCGGGCTGCGCGCGCTGAGCGTGCTCGCCGCGGACCTGGCCGAAGGCGTGAGGCGTGCGTAGGACACTCCTCGCGCTCGTCCCGCTGCTCCTGCTCACCGGCTGTGCGCAGGACGAGCCTGCCCCCGGTGCGCTGACCGCGACCGTGGTCGATCCCCCCTTCGCCATCGACGGGCGGCCGCTGGTCGACACCGCCGGGGAGCCGTTCTCGCTCACCGAGGACACCGACAACCGACTCACGCTGGTGTTCTTCGGCTACACCCGCTGCCCGGACGTGTGCCCGCTGATCATGCAGACGCTCAGCTCGGCGCTGACCCGGCTCGACGACGCGGACCGGGAGCAGGTCGACGTGGTCTTCGTCAGCACCGACCCGGCCACCGACACCCCCACGGTGCTCCGGTCCTACCTGGACCGGCTGGACCCGTCGTACATCGGCCTGACCGCGGACGTCGGAGACGCGAGCGGCGAGGCCGGCGAGGCCGACGTGGCAGACCTGGACGACATCGTCGCGGTGGCGTCCTCGGCCGGCATCTTCGTGGCCGACGCCGAGCAGCTGGACAGCGGTGGCTACGACCTGGGCAGCCACGGCAGCCAGGTCCTGGGCATCGACCCGGACGACGGGGTGCCGTTCTTCTGGCGTCCCGACACCTCCTCGGCGCAGATCGCCGCCGACCTCGAGCTCCTCCTGGGGGACACGTGACCGCCCTGTTCATCCCGAGCCCGTCCTCCGGGGTCTGGTACCTCGGACCGGTCCCGCTGCGCGGCTACGCGCTGGCGATCATCCTCGGCATCGCCGTCGCGATCTGGATCGGCGAGCGCCGCTGGGTGGCCCGCGGCGGACGGCCCGGCGAGGTCCAGGACCTGGCGATCTGGGCGGTCCCGTTCGGGATCGTGGGGGGCCGGATCTACCACGTCCTCACCGACTGGCAGCTGTACTTCGGCGAGGACCGCAACCCGGTCACCGCGCTGTACCTGTGGCGCGGCGGGCTGGGGGTGTGGGGCTCGATCGCGATGGGTGCGCTGGGCGTGGTCATCGGGGCTCGGCTCAAGGGCATCCGGCTGCTGCCGGTGCTGGACGCGATGGCCCCCGGGGTGCTGGTCGCCCAGGCGCTGGGTCGCTGGGGCAACTGGTTCAACCAGGAGCTGTTCGGCAAGCCGACGGACCTGCCCTGGGCCCTGGAGATCGACGCCGCGCACCGACCCGTCGGCTACCTCGACCAGGCCACCTTCCACCCGACCTTCCTCTACGAGTCGCTGTGGAGCCTCGCCGCCTTCGCCGTGGTGATCTGGGCCGACCGCCGGTTCCGGCTCGGGCACGGCCGGGTCCTGGCGCTGTACGTCATGGCCTACACCGTGGGTCGGGCCTGGATCGAGATGCTCCGGATCGACTCGGTGCAGCTCGACGACGTGGCCGGCCTGCGGCTGAACGTGTGGACCTCGATCGTCCTGTTCGTCGCGGCGGCGGCGTACTTCGTGATCAGCGCGCGGCGGCGGCCCGGCCGCGAGACGCAGGTGTACGACAAGCCCGCCGACTCCCAGGAGCCCGAGGTCACCGGGTGAGCGGGCACCGCTGAGGAGGTCGCCCGGCCGGCAGCTCCCTGGTCGAGATCGGCGCATGCCCGGCGCATGCCCAGCGCATGCTTGGCGCATGTGATTGCATGTGCGTAGCATGCAACCATGACCAAGATGCTGCAGGTTCGTGACGTGCCCGACGACGTGCACGCAGAGCTTCGGCGTCGAGCCGCGGCCGCAGGGATGAGCCTGTCCGACTTCACCCGGCAGGAACTGACCCGGCTGGCCCACCGGCCCTCTCTCGCAGACCTGTTCGATCGAGCCGCACGCCGCAACGGCGACTCGATGACGTTCGCGGACGCCCGCGAGGCTGTCAGCGCCGAGCGCCCGACCGAGTGATCGTCGCCGACGCATCGGTCGTCCTCACGGCGCTGCTGAGCACCGGTGGGGCAGGGGCCCGCGCTCGCGAGCGGCTTCGTCGAGATCCTGACCTGCACGTGCCGCACCTGCTCGACGTGGAGGTGACGGCGGCGCTGCGCAGGCGGGTCCGCCTCGGCCAGACCGACGCCGAGGTAGCCACTGAGGTTCTCGATGATCTGGCCGACCTCGCCGCCATCCGCTGGGACCACGCGCCGCTCCTACGCCGAGCGTGGCAGCTGCGTGACAACGTCACGGCCTACGACGCCGTCTACGTCGTGCTGGCCGAGATGCTGGACGCTCCGCTCGTCACCAGCGACGTTCGTCTCGCGCACGCCCCGGGACTTCGATGCGTGGTCGACCTGCTCACCGACTGAGCTGGAGCGTGGGCGTCCTGCCCTAGGGTCGGTCCCGTGGACGCCCATGCAGCGGACCTGCGGCACTACCTCCAGCAGTCACGTGAGGCGCTGGTGCGGGCCATGGAGGGTCTCAGCGAGCACGACGTGCGCCGCCCGGTGCTGCCCAGTGGCACCAACCTGCTCGGGCTGGTCAAGCACCTCGTGGGAGTCGAGGCGGCGTACCTCGGCGACTGTGTCGGTCGTCCGGCGCCGTTCCGGCTCGCGTGGGTCGAGGACGGCTCGATCTGGGAGTCCGCCGACATGTGGGCGACCGCGGAGGAGTCCCGCGACGAGATCGTGCAGCTCTACCGCGCGGCCTGGGCGCACAGCGACGCCGCGATCGCCGAGCTGCCGCTCGACCACCCCGCCACGGTCTCCTGGTGGCCCGAGGGGGCGACGACGTTCGGGCACCTGCTCGTCCGCGTCGTCGCGGAGACGGCGCAGCACGCCGGGCACGCCGACACCGTCCGCGAGACCATCGACGGTCGTGGGGGACAGGACCACGACGACATCGGCGACGCTGCGTGGTGGCACTCCTACGTCAGCCGCATCCAGAAAGCGGCCGACACCTTCGCCGCCCGACCTGAGTTCTCAGCCGGTGCGGCGTACGTCGACGGAGCTTTCTGCGCCGTCGCGGAAGCGACGATCTCGGTGCTCGACCTGGGGATGACCCGGTCGGACTGCACCTACGACGTGGCCCACGTCCGCCAGGGACGGTTCTACCGCCTCGACGACCACCTGGACCGGTTCTTCGCCGGCATGGAGGCGCTCCGGCTCGACCCCGGCCACGAACGGGACGAGGTGGAGCGGGTCCTCCACGAGTGTGTCGCTCGCGCCGGTCTCCAGGACGCCTACGTCTCGATGACGTGCACCCGCGGACGGCTGCCGGCGGGCAGCCGCGACCTGCGGACCGCCCGCCACACCTTCTACTGCTTCGCGGTCCCGTTCGTCTGGATCAACACCCCCGAGCAGCAGGCGACGGGAGGGAGTCTGTGGATCAGCGACCTGCGCCGGATCCCGCCGGAGAGCGTCGACCCGCAGGTGAAGAACTACCACTGGCTCGACCTGGACCGGGCGCTGCTCGACGCCTACGACCACGGCGCCGACCTGGTGGTGCTGCGCGACGCCTCCGGGGCGATCACCGAGGGTCCTGGCTTCAACGTCTTCGCCCACACGAACGGCGCCTGGCGTACGCCGAGCCACGGCGTCCTCGCCGGGATCACCCGCCGGTCGGTCATCGAGCTGGTCGAGGAGCACGGCGCGAGGGTCGAGCAGGGACCGGTGAGCGCCGAGCAGCTGCGGGCCGCGTCCGAGGTGCTCGTCACGTCGACGGCCGGCGGCGTCATGCCGGTGACCTCGATCGACGGGCGGCCGGTCGGCAGCGGCATGCCCGGCCCGCTCACCGAGGACCTGCGGCAGCGGTACTGGGCCCGGCACAGCGACCCGGAGTGGTCGACGCCGGTGCGGTACGCCGAGGGGCCGGCGGATGGTCGGTCCGGCAGCGGTCCGGTCGCCCAGTGCTAGTCTGAGGCTTCCGTGCGTGGGCCAATGTCGTCCCCTGCCAGCACGTGCTCCATCCCCGAACTGCCGTCCCCCGGTCTCGTCCGGGCCGGCACAGACGACGACGGGAGAACCCGGTGCCCTACTCGCACGCGTTCCCGCCGCCCCAAGGGCTCTACGACCCCGGCCACGAGCACGATGCGTGCGGTGTGGCTTTCGTCGCGACCCTGACCGGCGTCCCCAGCCATGACATCGTCCGCCAGGGCATCACCGCCCTGTTGAACCTCGACCACCGAGGTGCGGCGGGTGCCGAGCCCAACTCCGGTGACGGCGCGGGCATCCTGATCCAGGTGCCGGACGCCTTCCTGCGTGCGGTGGTCGACTTCGACCTGCCGCCGCAGCACGCCTACGCGGTCGGGACGGCGTTCCTCCCCGGCGATGCCGAGCAGGTCGCCAAGACGCGCCGGCGGGTCGAGGAGATCGCCGTCGAGGAGGGCCTCAGCGTCCTCGGGTGGCGCGAGGTCCCGGTCGACCCGTCGACGCTGGGACGCACCGCGCACGGCGTGATGCCGTCGTTCGCCCAGCTCTTCGTCGCCGGCGCCGGCGCCCGGCTCACCGGGATGGCGCTGGAGCGGCTCGCCTACTGCCTGCGCAAGCGGTCCGAGCACGAGACCGACGTCTACTTCCCCTCGCTCTCCTCGCGGACCCTGGTCTACAAGGGCATGCTGACGCCCGCCCAGCTCGACGAGGTCTACCCCGACCTGCGCGACGAGCGGGTGGCCTCGGCGATGGCCGTGGTGCACTCCCGCTTCTCCACCAACACCTTCCCGAGCTGGCCGCTCTCGCACCCGTTCCGCTTCATCGCGCACAACGGCGAGATCAACACCGTGATGGGCAACCGCAACTGGATGCGGGCCCGCGAGGCGCTGCTCTCCTCGGACCTCATCTCCGGAGACTTCGAGCGGCTCTTCCCGATCTGCACCCCGGGCGCCTCGGACTCCGCGTCCTTCGACGAGGTGCTCGAGCTGCTGCACATGGGCGGGCGCTCGCTGCCGCACTCGGTGCTGATGATGATCCCCGAGGCGTGGGAGAACCACACCGAGATGGGCACCGACCGGCGCGCCTTCTACGAGTTCCACTCCGCGATGATGGAGCCCTGGGACGGTCCGGCCTGCGTCGTCTTCACCGACGGGTCCCAGATCGGCGCGGTCCTGGACCGCAACGGCCTGCGGCCCTCGCGGTACTGGGTCACCGAGGACGGCCTGGTCGTGCTCGCCTCCGAGGTCGGAGTGCTCGACATCGACCCCGCGACCGTGGTCCGCAAGGGTCGGCTCCAGCCCGGCCGGATGTTCCTCGTCGACACCGACGAGCACCGGATCATCGAGGACGAGGAGATCAAGGCCGAGCTGGCCGCCGAGCACCCGTACGACGAGTGGCTGCACGCCGGTCTGATCCACCTCGACGACATCCCCGAGCGCGAGCACATCGTGCACACCCACGCCTCGGTCACCCGCCGGCAGCAGGTCTTCGGGTACACCGAGGAGGAGCTCCGCGTCCTGCTCACCCCGATGGCCAACGCCGGGGCGGAACCGCTGGGCTCGATGGGCACCGACACGCCGATCGCGGCGCTCAGCGACAAGCCACGGCTGCTGTTCGACTACTTCTCCCAGCTGTTCGCGCAGGTGACGAACCCGCCGCTGGACGCGATCCGCGAGGAGCTGGTCACCTCGCTGAACGGCTCGATCGGCCCGGAGGCGAACCTGCTCCAGCCGACACCGGCGTCCTGCCGTCAGGTGGTGCTGCCGTTCCCGGTGATCTCCAACGACGACCTGGCCAAGATCCGGCACATCAACCGCGACGGCGACATGCCGGGCTTCATCACCCACGTCTCCCGCGGCCTGTACGACGTCGAGGGCGGCGGCGCCGCGATGGCGGAGCGGATCGACGAGATCTGCCGGGAGGTCAGCGAGGCCATCGCCGGCGGCGCCCGGATCATCGTGCTCTCCGACCGGCACTCGACCGCGGAGCAGGCCCCGATCCCGTCGCTGCTGCTCACCGGCGCGGTGCACCACCACCTGGTCCGGGAGAAGACCCGGACCCAGGTCGGGCTGCTGGTCGAGGCCGGCGACGTCCGCGAGGTGCACCACGTGGCGCTGCTGGTCGGGTACGGCGCAGCAGCGGTCAACCCCTACCTGGCGATGGAGTCCGTCGAGGACCTCGCCCGCGAGGGCTTCTACGTGAAGACCGAGCCCGAGGTCGCGGTCCGCAACCTCGTCAAGGCGCTCGGCAAGGGCGTCCTGAAGGTGATGTCCAAGATGGGCGTCTCCACCGTGGCCTCCTACACCGGCGCCCAGATCTTCGAGGCCCTCGGCCTGGCCGAGTCGGTGGTGGACAGGTACTTCACCGGCACCACCTCCAAGCTCGGCGGTATCGACCTGGACACCATCGCCGAGGAGGTCGCCCGGCGGCACGCCACGGCGTACCCCCGCGGCGGCATCGCCCCGGCTCACCGCGAGCTGGAGATCGGCGGCGAGTACCAGTGGCGCCGTGAGGGCGAGCCGCACCTGTTCGACCCCGAGACCGTCTTCCGGCTCCAGCACGCCACCCGGGCCGGCCGGTACGACGTGTTCCAGCAGTACACCCAGCGTGTCGACGAGCAGTCCCGGCGGCTGATGACGCTGCGCGGGCTGTTCCGGTTCAAGGGCGCGCACCTCACCGGCCGGGACCCCGTTCCCCTCGAGGAGGTCGAGCCGGTCTCCGAGATCGTCAAGCGGTTCTCCACCGGCGCGATGTCGTACGGCTCGATCTCGCAGGAGGCGCACGAGACGCTGGCGATCGCGATGAACCAGCTGGGCGGCAAGTCGAACACCGGCGAGGGGGGCGAGGACGCCGACCGGCTCTACGACCCGACCCGGCGCAGCGCGATCAAGCAGGTGGCGTCCGGACGGTTCGGGGTCACCTCGGAGTACCTCACCAACGCCGACGACATCCAGATCAAGATGGCGCAGGGCGCCAAGCCCGGTGAGGGCGGGCAGCTGCCCGGTCACAAGGTCTACCCCTGGGTGGCCAAGACCCGGTACTCGACGCCCGGCGTGGGCCTGATCAGCCCGCCGCCGCACCACGACATCTATTCGATCGAGGACCTGGCGCAGCTGATCCACGACCTCAAGAACGCCAACCCCTCGGCGCGGGTGCACGTCAAGCTCGTCTCCGAGGTCGGGGTGGGCACCGTCGCCGCGGGCGTCTCCAAGGCGCATGCCGACGTGGTGCTCATCTCCGGCCACGACGGGGGCACCGGCGCCTCGCCGCTGACCTCGCTCAAGCACGCCGGCGGACCCTGGGAGCTCGGCCTGGCCGAGACCCAGCAGACCCTGCTGCTCAACGGGCTGCGGGACCGGATCGTGGTGCAGACCGACGGCCAGCTGAAGACCGGGCGGGACGTGGTGATCGCGGCACTGCTCGGTGCCGAGGAGTTCGGCTTCGCCACCGCGCCGCTGGTGGTCTCGGGCTGCATCATGATGCGGGTCTGCCACCTCGACACCTGTCCGGTGGGCGTGGCGACGCAGAACCCGGTGCTGCGCGAGCGCTACTCCGGCAAGGCCGAGCACGTGGTCAACTTCTTCACCTACATCGCCCAGGAGGTGCGCGAGCTGCTGGCCGAGCTCGGCTTCCGCAGCCTCGACGAGGCGATCGGGCACGTCGAGACGCTGGACACCGCCGAGGCGGTCAACCATTGGAAGGCCGCCGGGCTCGACCTGGTGCCGATCCTGCACCGCGTCGAGCTGGCCGAGGGCGCGGCGATGCGCAACACCACCGGTCAGGACCACGCGCTGGAGAAGGCGCTCGACGTCACCGACCTCGTCCCGCTGGCCCAACCGGCGATCGAGAACGGCGAGCCGGTCCGCGCCCAGGTGCAGATCCGCAACGTCAACCGGACTGTCGGCACCATCCTGGGTCACGAGGTGACCAAGAAGTACGGCGGCGAGGGCCTGCCGGACGGCACCATCGACCTCACCTTCGTCGGCTCGGCCGGGCAGTCCTTCGGGGCCTTCGTGCCGCGCGGGATCACGCTGCGACTCGAGGGCGACGCGAACGACTACGTCGGCAAGGGGCTCTCCGGCGGTCGCATCGTGGTGCGGCCGGACCGGTCGGCCACCTTCCGCGCCGAGGAGCAGACGATCGCCGGCAACACCATCGCCTACGGCGGCACCTCCGGGCAGATCTTCATCCGGGGCCGCGTCGGCGAGCGCTTCGGGGTCCGCAACTCCGGCGTCTGGGCGGTCAACGAGGGCACCGGCGACCACGCCTGCGAGTACATGACCGGCGGCCGGGTGGTCGTCCTCGGTCCGACCGGGCGCAACTTCGCGGCCGGCATGTCCGGCGGCGTCGCCTGGGTCCTCGACCTCGACCAGAACCGCGTCAACCCCGAGATGGTCGAGCTGGGCCCGGTGCAGTCCGAGGCGGCGCTCGAGCTGGAGCAGCTGGTGCGTGAGCACGCCGAGGAGACCGGTTCGGAGGTGGCCGCCGGGCTGCTCGCCGACTGGGACGCGGCACTGCCCCGGTTCACCGAGGTGATGCCACGCGACTACCGGCTGGTGCTCGAGGCGAAGGCCCGGGCCGAGGAGGCCGGGCTCGACGAGAACCAGACCGCGAACGCCATGATGGAGGCACTCAATGGCTGACCCCAAGGGCTTTCTCAAGGACGGCCGCCAGGTCGCGACCCGCCGTCCGGTCGAGGAGCGGATCCAGGACTGGAACGAGGTGTACCCCGACGGCGTCGGGCGCACCCTGCTGCCGATCATCAGCAAGCAGGCCGGCCGCTGCATGGACTGCGGCATCCCGTTCTGCCACCAGGGCTGCCCGCTGGGCAACATCATCCCGGAGTGGAACGACCTGGTCTGGCGCGACGACTGGGAGGCCGCCATCGAGCGGCTGCACGCGACGAACAACTTCCCGGAGTTCACCGGACGGCTCTGCCCGGCGCCCTGCGAGACCGCCTGCGTGCTGGGCATCAACCAGGATCCGGTGACCATCAAGAACGTCGAGGTCTCGATCATCGACAAGGCCTGGGACTCCGGCTACGTCCGGCCCCAGCCGCCGGAGTGGCTCTCCGGGCGCACCGTCGCCGTGATCGGCTCCGGCCCCGCCGGGCTGGCCGCGGCGCAGCAGCTGACCCGGGCGGGGCACACGGTGGCCGTCTACGAGCGGGCAGACAAGATCGGCGGGCTGATGCGGTACGGCATCCCCGAGTTCAAGATGGAGAAGAAGCACCTCGACCGCCGGCTGGAGCAGATGCGCCGCGAGGGCACCGTGTTCCGGGCCGGGATCGACGTCGGCGCCGACCTGACCGCCGAACGGCTCCGGGACCGGTACGACGCGGTGGTGCTCGCGATGGGCGCCTGCGAGGCCCGGGACCTGCCGGTCACCGGCCGCGAGCTCGGGGGCATCCACCAGGCGATGGAGTTCCTGCCCCAGGCCAACCGGGTGGCGCTGGGGGAGACGGTCGAGGACCAGATCACCGCGACCGGCAAGCACGTGGTGATCATCGGCGGCGGCGACACCGGCGCGGACTGCCTCGGCACCTCGACGCGTCAGGGTGCGGCCTCGATCACCCAGCTGGAGATCATGCCGGAGCCGCCGGAGGCCCGTCCCGAGGGACAGCCGTGGCCGACGTACCCGATGACCTTCCGCGTCTCCTCCGCGCACGAGGAGGCCGGTGACCGGGTCTACTCGGTCTCGACCCAGGAGTTCCTCGGCGACGAGGACGGCAACGTCCGCGCGCTGCGGCTGGCCGAGGTGCGGTTCGAGAACGGCCGCCCCGTCGAGGTGGAGGGCTCCGAGCGGGAGATCCCGGCGCAGCTGGTGCTCTTCGCGATGGGCTTCACCGGGCCGGAGAAGCCAGGCCTGGTCGAGCAGCTCGGCGTGGACCTCGACCAGCGGGGCAACGTCGCCCGCGACGAGTCCTACATGGCCTCGGTCCCCGGGGTCTTCGTGGCCGGGGACGCCGGCCGTGGGCAGTCGCTCATCGTGTGGGCGATCGCGGAGGGACGGGCCGCCGCGGCCGCGGTGGACCAGTACCTGACCGGGTCCTCCACGCTGCCGGTGCCGATCCGCCCGACCGACCGTCCGCTGGTCGTCTGACCTCGTTTGTCGTCCTCGGCTTTTTGATCGATCCAATCTCGACTAGGGTGGTGCCGTGCGAAGAGCCAAGATCGTCTGCACCCTGGGTCCTGCGACCTCCTCCGAGCGACGGATCCGCGAGCTGGTGTACGCCGGCATGGATGTGGCGCGGCTCAACATGAGCCACGGCAGCCACGCGGACCACGCCGAGTCCTACCGGCTGGTCCGGGAGGCCTCGGACGCCAGCGGCCACGGGGTCGGCATCTTCGCCGACCTCCAGGGCCCGAAGATCCGGTTGGAGACGTTCGCGGACGGCCCGGTGACGCTGCATCGAGGGCAGTCCTGGACGATCACCGTGCGCGACGTCAAGGGTGACGACACCATCTGCGGCACCACCTACAAGGGCCTGCCCGGTGACGTGCACGTCGGCGACCCGATCCTCATCGACGACGGCAAGGTCCGGCTCCGGGTGACCGAGCACACCGACACCGACGTGACCTGCGAGGTCCTCGTCGGGGGCAAGGTGAGCAACAACAAGGGCATCAACCTGCCCGGTGTCGCCGTCTCGGTCCCGGCGCTGTCGGAGAAGGACATCGCGGACCTGCGGTTCGCGTTGCGGCTCAGCGTCGACTTCATCGCGCTGAGCTTCGTGCGCGACGCCAAGGACGTCGAGGACGTCCGCCGGATCATGGACGAGGAGGGCAACCGGCTGCCGGTCATCGCCAAGATCGAGAAGCCGCAGGCCATCGACAACCTCGACGAGATCATCGACGCCTTCGACGGGTTCATGGTCGCCCGTGGGGACCTGGCGGTGGAGTGTCCCCTGGAGGACGTGCCGTTCCTGCAGAAGCAGATCGTCCAGAAGGCCCGGCTCTACGCCAAGCCGGTGATCGTGGCCACGCAGATGCTGGAGTCGATGATCTCCAGCCCGGCGCCGACCCGCGCCGAGGCCTCGGACGTGGCGAACGCGGTGCTCGACGGCGCCGACGCGGTGATGCTGTCCGGCGAGACCGGCGTGGGGGAGTACCCCGTGCACACGGTGGAGACGATGGCGCGGATCATCACCGCCACCGAGGAGCACGCGATCGAGTCCACCGGTCCGGGGGGCTTCGCCCCCATCTCCTGGGCCCCGCGCACCAGGGCCGGGGTCATCGCCAAGGCCGCCGAGGAGGTGGCTGAGCGGGTCGGTGCCAAGTACGTCGTCGCGTTCACCCAGAGCGGCGACTCCGCACGACGGATGTCCCGGCTGCGCGGCCCGATCCCGCTGCTCGCGTTCACCCCGGAGGCCCGGGTGCGCTCGCAGCTCTCGCTGACCTGGGGCCTGGAGACCTTCAAGACCCAGGACGTGGAGCACACCGACGAGATGGTGCGTCAGCTCGACGAGCAGCTGTTGCGGATCGGCCGGGTGCAGGAAGGGGACCTGGTGGTGCTCATCGCCGGCTCGCCCCCCGGCATCCCGGGCTCCACCAACGCGCTGCGCATCCACCGGATGGGCGACGCGATCAGCGAGATCACCCCGGCGTACCGCCGCCAGGGCTGAGCCCCCGCGGCCCGACCGGTCACTGCTTGGGGCCGATCAGCTCGTCCAGGGCGGCGACACCGGCCCGGGTGGAGACGCTGATCGTCTTCCAGCTCGACCGGCGCCACCCGATGCCGACCAGGTCCAGCGCCCAGCAGCACAGCTGGAGGATGTCCGCGGAGTGGTTGGTGAACTGCCAGCGCGGGTAGTCGTAGCGCTTGGTGTGGCCCGCGACCGTCCGGGTGGCCCAGTTCGCCACCCGGCAGCCGTCGGAGTGGAACAGCCCGCGCAGGAACGCGCCCGGGTGCTCGCCGACGAGGGCGCGTTGCCAGTCCGCCAGGACGATCGGCCGCTCGTGCTTCCGGCCGGGGCCGTGCTGGGGGAAGAGGCACGGCCAGTGCTTCCAGTTGGCCTGGACGACGACGGCGCCGGGCGCGCGGACCCGGGCCACCCGTGCGCCTGGTCGCACCGCCAGCACGAGCCGCTCGACATCGGCGATGATCGCGGGATAGGTCTGGTCGCAGGAGACGCGCAGGGCGAAGTGACGGCGCGCCGCGGAGATGCATCCGTCGCCGAGGTAGAAACCGAGGAGCGCCGCGTACGCCTGATGATCGAGCAGCACCCCGTCGCAGGTCGGACACTGGCGGCGTCCTGGGTCGCCGTGGTCGCGCCACGCACGGAGCGTCGATCGTGAGACGCCGGTCGTGGAGCTCACCCAGGACAGCGACCGCCCCGCGGCGAGCAGGGACAGCGCGCGCCTCCGGGTCCTGTCCGAGTACATGCCGGCAGTGTCGCCTTCACCGCCGACATTGCTCGGCACGATCGCTGGGGGTGCCCCGGGTGGGATTCGAACCCACACTGGATGGTGTTTGAGACCATTGACTCTGCCGTTGGTCTACCGGGGCCGGCGGGCGCCGAGCCTAGTCGATCCGCCGCCGGAGACCGCCACCGACCGCAGAGCCCGCTAGCCTGACGCGCGTGACCGACCCGAGCCACGCCAGCGCCCCGCCGCGCACCGTCGTCATCGCCGAGGACGAGGTCCTGATCCGGATGGACCTCGCCGAGATGCTCTCCGAGGAGGGGTACGACGTCGTCGGCCAGGCCGGGGACGGGGCGAGGGCCGTCGAGCTGGCCGAGGAGCTGCGGCCGGACCTGGTCATCCTCGACGTCAAGATGCCGGTCCTCGACGGGATCGCCGCGGCCGAGCGGATCGCCGGCCAGCGGATCGCGCCGGTGGTCATCCTGACCGCCTTCTCCCAGCGCGACCTCGTCGAGCGGGCGCGCGACGCCGGCGCGATGGCCTACCTGGTCAAGCCGTTCACCAAGACGGACCTGATGCCAGCGATCGAGATGGCGGTGAGCAGGTTCGCCGAGATCGGCCAGCTCGAGGCGGAGGTGGCCGACCTCGCCGAGCGGCTGGAGACCCGCAAGGCCGTGGACCGGGCCAAGAGCGTGCTCCAGGAGCAGCTCGAGCTCAGCGAGCCGGACGCGTTCCGCTGGATCCAGAAGACCGCGATGGACCTGCGACTCTCGATGCGGCAGGTCGCCGACGGCATCGTCACCCACGGCCCGGGGGTCGGTGGCACCGACGACCGCGGTGGTGTGGAGTGAGTCTCGCGCTGGTCACGACTCGGTAACGCCCGCCCCTCTCCACCACACGCGCCACGATCCACCTGCCCTCCCTCACGTGATCTGCACGACAGTGTGTCTAAACTGCGCGACAGCATCCACACGGGTGCCTGGAGGGAGATCCGAGTGAAGTGTCCTTCGACGGTCCGCCGGAACACGGGAGTTCGCGGGCTGATCGGGTTGGTGATCGTTGGTCTGATGACGCCGTTGGTGCTGCTGCTCGGAGCGGCCCCGTCGGGAGCGTTGGGATCGTTCTGCCTGCCCGAGCGTGATGTCAGTGGCTGCATCAGCGGCACCGTGGGCTCGCGAGCCACCCCCGTCCCCGACGCGGTGGTCAGCCTGCTCGACGAGGGCGGCACCGAGGTCGACAGCGTGACCACCGCCGAGAACGGTCGGTTCGGGTTCACCGTCGAGGAGGCCGGCACCTACTTCGTCGCCGTCGACCCCGACAGCCTGCCCGAGGACCTCGAGCAGCTGCCGCCCCCGGCCGCGTTCGCCGGTCCGGACGACTCCTTCAAGGTGGAGGTCAAGCTCGGTTCCACCGTCTCCCCGGTGCTCAACGTCCGCTCGGTCGA
This sequence comes from uncultured Actinomycetota bacterium, assembly GCA_963756135.1. GTDB lineage: Bacteria > Actinomycetota > Actinomycetes > Propionibacteriales > Nocardioidaceae > Nocardioides. Next base: position 96,966 of record CAVWMP010000012.1, on the reverse strand, counting down.
CTACGACGCCTCCGGCACCAGCTTCCTCGACCAGATGATCCAGGGCGTCGCCAACGGCCTGCGCCTCGGTCTGCTGCTGGCGCTGGCCTCGCTCGGTCTCTCGCTGATCTACGGCACCACCGGACTGTCGAACTTCGCGCACGCCGAGATGGTCACCCTGGGCGGGATGGTCGCCTACGGGCTGGTCAACGTCGGCGGGCTGAACCTGTGGGTCGGCATCGTCCTCACCACCGTCATCTGCGGCGCCGGCGGCTGGATGCAGGACCGGGTGCTGTGGCAACCCCTGCGGCGTCGCGGCCTGGGTCTGACCCAGATGCTCATCGTCACCATCGGTCTGTCGCTGGCCGCGCAGTACGCCTTCCAGTTCTCGGTCGGCGCCTCGCTGAAGAAGGTGGTCATCCGGACGTTCGGGGTCACCGAGATCGGTCCGGTGGTGATGACCACGATGTCCTTCGTCGCGATGGGCATCGCGCTGGTGATGATCGGCGCCGTCGGCTACGTGCTGCTGCGCACCCGGATCGGCCAGGCCACCCGGGCAGTCTCGGACAACCCGGCACTGGCCGCCGCCTCCGGCATCGACGTGGACCGGATCATCCGGCTGGTGTGGACCGCCGCCGGTGCGCTGGCCGGCCTCTCCGGCGTGCTGTACGCGCTGGTCGTCAGCAACGGCATCCGGTGGGACACCGGCATGCAGATCCTGCTGCTGCTCTTCGCCGCGGTCACCCTCGGTGGTCTCGGCACCGCCTTCGGCGCCTTCGTCGGCTCCATCGTCATCGGCCTGGTCGTCGAGCTGGCAGGACCGCTGGGTGCGCCCGGCGACCTGAAGTACGCCGCGGCGCTGGGCATCCTGATCCTCCTGCTGCTGTTCAGACCCCAGGGTCTGCTCGGCCGCGCTGAGCGGGTCGGCTGAGAGGGGAATCGATCATGGACACCATTCTCAGCATCCTCAACGGCATGCTCCGCGAGGCCATCTCGCCGGGCACCGCCGCCGTCGCCATCGCCGTCATCGGCCTCAACATCCACTTCGGCTTCACCGGGCTGCTCAACTTCGGCCAGGCAGGCTTCATGCTGCTCGGCGCCTACGGGTTCGCCATCGCGATCAACTACGACCTGCCGCTGATCGTGGCACTGCTCGTCGGACTCGGTCTCGGATTCCTGTTCGCGCTGCTGCTCGGTGTCCCCACGCTGCAGCTGCGAGGCGACTACCTGGCCATCGTCACCATCTCCGCGGCGGAGATCGTCCGGTTCGTCGGGCGCCTCTCGATCCTCGACGACTTCACCGGTGGCGCCCAGGGCATCCAGGGCCGCAGCTACCAGGGTCCGTTCCGAGACCTGTCGTTCTTCGGGGACGGCCGGTTCGTGCTCATCCCGTTCAACTACAACGACGTCGCCGGCGGCGCCGGCTGGGCCCGTGCCCTCGGCGGTCTGGTCTTCCTCGGGTGCGTCGCCGGGATCGTGGTCCTGGTACGCCGGATGAAGCGACTCTCCGACCCCGAGCTCAACCCCGGCGGCACCCCGCCCAAGCGCAGCGCCACGATCGTCCCGGTGGTGGGCCTGCTGTTCCTCGGCCTGCTGGCGCTCTTCTTCAGCATGCCGGTCGGCTACAGCCTCTCGGGCGTCAACGGCTGGTGGATCCGGGCGGTGGCCTGGACGACGGCGCTGGCCTGCACCGGCATCGTGTACCTGCTGGTCCGCAGCCCGTGGGGCCGCCTGCTGCGCGGCATCCGGGAGGACGAGGACGCGATCCGCAGCCTCGGCAAGAACGTGTTCGCGCTCAAGATGCAGGCGTTGATCATCGGTGGACTGTTCGGGTCGCTCGGCGGCATCATCTACGTGCTGCCCTCCACCGTGCAGCCGGACGGCTTCGGCCGCCAGCTGACCTTCTTCGCCTACACGGCCCTGCTGCTCGGCGGTGCGGCGAGCATCTTCGGCCCGGTGCTGGGGGCGGTCATCTTCTACAGCGCCCGGGTGATGATCCGGGAGGTGGCCGGCGCCTACGTGCCGAACAGCATCATGAGCGGCCAGGAGACCGAGCAGTTCTCGTTCATCGTCGTGGGCGTCGCGCTGATGCTGTTGGTGATCTTCCGACCACAAGGCATTCTCGGGAACAAGAGAGAGTTGCGATTCCATGTCTGAGCCCACTGCACCCGTGGTCGCCCCCGGCGGGGACGGCCTGTCCGACCCCGCCGTCCGCGATGCGCTGATGGCCGGGGTGGACCCGGAACCGGGCGCGGCCAAGCCGGACTCGATCCTCTCCGTCGACCACATCATCCGCCAGTTCGGCGGCGTCACCGCGGTGCACGTGGATCACCTGGAGGTGCAGCGCGGCATCATCACGGCGCTGATCGGCCCCAACGGTGCCGGCAAGACGACCTTCTTCAACCTCATCACCGGGTTCGACCGCCCCAGCTCGGCCGGGTCCGGCGCCCACTGGTCCTTCGACGGTCGCAAGCTGGACAAGACCTCGGCGTCCAAGGTCGCCCAGGCCGGGATGGTCCGCACCTTCCAGCTCACCAAGGCGCTGAGTCGGATGACGGTGATGGACAACATGATGCTGGGCGCCCAGCACCAGGCTGGTGAGAACCTCGCCAAGTCGATCTTCCGGCCGCTGTGGGTCAAGCAGGAGCGGCAGATCGAGGAGAAGGCCAAGGAGCTGCTCGCCCGGTTCAAGCTGCTGGAGAAGAAGGACGACTACGCCGGCAGCCTCTCCGGAGGCCAGCGCAAGCTCCTGGAGATGGCACGGGCGCTGATGAGCGACCCGACCATGATCATGCTCGACGAGCCGATGGCCGGGGTGAACCCGGCGCTGACCCAGTCGCTGCTCGGACACATCCAGAGCCTGCGCGACGAGGGCATGACGGTGCTCTTCGTCGAGCACGACATGCACGTGGTCCGGCACATCTCGGACTGGGTGGTGGTGATGGCCGAGGGGCGCATCGTCGCCGAGGGCCAGGCCGGCAGCGTGATGGCGAACCCCGCCGTCATCGACGCCTACCTGGGAGCCCACCACGACACCGACCTGGGTGACGACGCGCTGCTCAGCGACGAGACGTTGCACGAGCTCGAGCACGAGGTCGCCGAGGAAGAGGCCGCTCGCGAGCAGGAGGACAAGGCATGAGTGAGGTCGCACGCCCGCCGGAGCCGGCACCGTCGCAGCAGAAGGCCGTCATCGAGGCTCGGGACGTGGTCGCCGGCTACCTGCCGGGGGTCAACATCCTCAACGGCTGCAGCCTGGTCGCCTACCCGGGCGAGATGATCGGCATCATCGGCCCCAACGGCGCAGGCAAGTCCACGCTGCTGAAGGCGATGTTCGGCCTGGTGAAGATCCACTCCGGGAGCGTCACCCTCGGCGAGAAGGACATCACCAACGCCAAGGCGAACCAGCTGGTCCAGCAGGGCGTCGGCTTCGTCCCGCAGAACGACAACGTGTTCCCCTCGCTGACCATCGAGGAGAACCTGAGGATGGGGCTGTTCCTGCGCCCCAAGAAGCTCAAGGAGCGGCTGGAGGCGATGTGGGACCTGTTCCCCAACCTGCACGAGCGCAGGGACCGCAGTGCCGGCGCCCTCTCCGGGGGTGAGCGGCAGTCGCTGGCGATGGCTCGCGCCCTGATGATGGAGCCGACGGTGCTGCTGCTGGACGAGCCGTCCGCCGGTCTCTCGCCGGTCCGCCAGGACGAGACCTTCATCCGCACCCGCCGGATCAACAAGACCGGGGTCTCGGTGGTGATGGTCGAGCAGAACGCCCGGCGCTGCCTGCAGATCTGCGACCGGGGCTACGTGCTCGACCAGGGCCGCGACGCCTACACCGGCACCGGCCGCGAGCTGGCCAACGACCCCAAGGTCATCCAGCTCTACCTCGGCACCCTCGCCGAGGACGTCGACTCGGCACGCGACGACGCGGGTAGCTGACCTCACCCAGCACGGCACAGGGCCCCGGATCCTCTCGGATCCGGGGCCCTGTGACGTGCAGTGACGCTGAGGGTCAGTTCTTCGAGCCCTCGACCACGCCGGACAGATCGTTCTTGTTGTCGGCGTTGTAGGTGTAGATCCGCACGAACGCCGAGGACGGGTCGTTCTCCTCGTCGATCGGGCCGATGCCGGAGGGACCGAGGTACCGGATCTCCTGGCCGTCCTCGAGCAGGGCGGCACAGTCGGCGTAGGAGGTGCACTCCTCGCCGTCGGTGGCACCCGAGACGGCGGCGTAGTTCTCCTGGACGGTGACCGGGTCGGTCGCGCCGCCCTTGATCGCGGCCAGGGCACCGAGAACGGTCGCGTCGTAGGACTCGGCGCCGTACGAGTAGTCGCTCAGCGCGCCGCCTCCGGCGAACTCCGACCACCCGTTGAGCCGGTCCTTGAAGGACTGCTCGGCGTCGCCGCCCGGGATGGTGCCCTGGGCGCCCTCGAGGGTGCCGGGCTCGAAGTCCTTGGAGTAGTCAGCCGTGTTGCCGTCGGACATGTAGACCGTCGACATGTCCCAGCCCTGCGACTGGAGCTCGGGCACGATCGCCTTGGTCTCGTCGAACGCCAGGATGACGATGGCGTCCGGGTTCGTCGCCACCGCGGCGCTCACCTCGGAGGAGAACGTGGTCTGGGCGGGCGGGAACTCGTCGCCGTCGCCCTTGCAGCCGTACACGCACTCGCCGCCGGAACCGACCACCGTCTCCTCGACCACGTCGCGGAGACCGGTGCCGTAGGTGTCGCTGAAGACCAGGAAGGCGACCTTCTTGAAGCCGTCGCTGGAGATCAGGGTGCCCAGCGCGTTGCCCTGGACGGTGTCCGGGGGAGCGGTGCGGAAGTAGAAGTCCGAGTACCCGCTCAGGTCGACCGCGGTGTTGGCCGGCGAGACCTGGACGATCTTGGCGTCGGTGAAGCTGTCCACGACGTTCAGCGAGACACTGGACGAGGCGGCGCCGATGACGATCGACGGCTCGCTGCGGATCAGCTTGTCCGCGGTCGCGGTGGAGACCGACAGGTCGGCGGTCTCACCGGAGTCCTCGATCAGGTGGCAGGCCTCGGCGCCGGCGACGCCGCCGGCGGCGTTGATGTCCGAGACGGCCAGGCCGACCCCGGCGATCTCCGGGGGACCGAGGAAGGCCAGGTTGCCGGTCAGCGGAAGGATGCCGCCGACCTTGTAGGTGTCGGCCGATGTGGTGCTGCCGCCGCACTCGTCGTTGGTGAACGACTCGTCGGTGGGCGCCTCCGAGGTGGACTCGGAGGTGGACTCCGAGGGCGAGGAGCCTTCATCGGCTGCGGTGCCGCTGTCGTCGGACCCGCATGCTGCCAGGACGAGGGCGAGCGCGGCGGTGCCGGCCAGCGTCCTCATCCAAGGAGCGGTTCTGGATCGATTCACGTGGTGAACCTTTCTTCTCTGCGTCGGGATGCGCTTCATTGCGCCCGGCCCCCGGAGGACGGGCGTAGCCCCACACCGTAGGCGCGTGTGACCCAGGTATCACCGCGCGGGGCCGGAGCGTTAGCCAACCGTTACCGACCCGTCCGGTCCTCCCGGTCTAGCCGACGAGCACCACGGCCTGCACCAACAGCGGCGCGACCACCAGCGCCGGCAGCAGATCCACCACCGGAATCTCGCGAATCCGCAGCAGTCGGAGCGCGACCCCGACGAGCAGCAGACCCCCGGTCGCCGTGATCGCGGCCAGATGTGCGTCCGGCAGCAGGTCCCCGAGTCCCACCCCGACCAGCGTCAGCGACCCCTGGACCAGGACGATCGTCAGCACGCTGGCGGCGACCCCCCACCCGAACGAGGCGGCGAACGCGATGGCGGCGAAGCCGTCGAGCACGGACTTGAGCAGCAGCTGGTCGGCACCGTTGCCGAGGCCGTCGTTGAGCGAGCCCAGGATGGTCAGCGGACCGGTGCAGAAGACCAGGGAGGCGATCACGAACCCCTCGACGAACCGCTGTCGCTCGGCGTCCCCACCCCCGCCGGCCAGTCGCTGCTGCAGCCATCCGCCGACGCTCTCGACCCGGTGCTCGAGACCGAGCAGGGACCCGGTGATCCCGCCGACCAGCAGCGAGCCCAGCACGATCAGCATCGGGGCGCTGGAGCCGACCGCGTCGGACAGCACGGGGGAGAGCACCGCCATCGCCGACGTGCCCGCGATGAGCAGGGTCACCAGGCCGAGGGCATCGGTGACCACCTCTCGGGTCCGCACGGCGAGCCGGTTGCCCAGGAGCACGCCGAGCGTCGAGCCGACCAGCACGCTGACCACGTTGACGACGGTGCCGATGCCGGGGATCACGAGAGCTCCTGGGACGACGGAGGACGGGCGGATCGACGGTGTCGTACAGGGGTCGCACAGGGGCCGTCCAGGGGCGACCCCTGTCCCCGTCGACCGCCCGAGACTAGTCTCGGCAGGAGCGAACCACGCTCCCGGGTCTCGGCCGGCACTGTCGTGTGGGTCGATCCGAGGGGAGTACCGGTGATGGTGGCGTGCTCGTGAACCGCTCAGCCGTGTCCGTGCGGCCGGCGACGGCCGATGACGTGGCGTTCCTGGCGGAGCTGTGGGCGGACTCGCTGAGGCGGGCGGAGCCGGAGCAGCGGCACGCCGACCTGGCGAGGATCCTGGCGCGGGTCGAGGCGTCCGCCGACGACCGGATCGTGGTCGCCGAGCACGACGGCGAGCCGGCGGGTGCCATCTACCTGTGCATCGCCCCGCTGAGCCTGCTCAACCTCGACCCCGCGGTCCAGGCGCACTCGCTGCACGTGCTCCCGCGCTTCCGGCGGCGCGGCGTGGGCCGGCACCTGATGGCCGCCGCGGTCGACCTGGCTGAGGACCGCGGCGTCGGCCACATCGCGACCGCGGCGTCGGCGGGGTCCCGGGAGAGCAACCGGTTCATGGCCCGGCTGGCTCTCGGCCCGCGGGCGGTCTTCCGGATCGCGGCCACCCATGCCGTCCGGGCCAAGCTCACCGCGCAGACCCCGGCTCGGCAGCAGCGCCGTGGTGGTCGACAGCTCACCCAGCTGATGGCGACCCGCCGCTCGCAGCGCGGGCGGCCGCCGACGCTGTCAGGCGAATCGGTCGGCTGGCACCAGCGCGCAGGTGATGCGTGAGGTGCAGATCCGTCGGTCCCGCTCGTCGGTGACCACGATCTCCCAGGTCGCCTGGGTGCGTCCCAGGTGGATCGGGGTGGCCACGCCGGTGACGATCCCGCCGGTCGCCGCCCGGTGGTGGGTGGCGTTGATGTCGACGCCCACCGCGATCCGGTCCGGATAGGCGTGCAGGGCACTGCCGATCGAGCCGAGCGACTCGGCCAGCACCACCGAGGCACCCCCGTGCAGCAGTCCGTAGGGCTGGGTGTTCCCCTCGACCGGCATCGTGCCGACGACCCGGTCCGCGGAGACCTCGGTGAGCTCGACGCCCATCCGCTCGTTGAGCCCGCCCATCCCGTTCGGCATCAGCTCGAAGTACTCCTGCACCGTCGTCGGCATGGCCGGATCACGGGTCTGGTCGTCCATGGGCTCCATTCTCACCGAGCCCCCGGCCGGGCTGCCCACGGGCTCCTCCGGGAGGGTGCTCACCGAGGTCGGGACCGTCCCCGGCGACGGTTAGAGTCGCAGGGTGCCTGACGTCGTCACCCCTCGAGCCGACCGACCGCGACTGCTGCTGCTGGACGGTCACTCGCTGGCCTACCGAGCCTTCTTCGCCCTGCCGGTGGAGAACTTCTCCACCACCACCGGGCAGCCCACCAACGCCGTCTACGGCTTCACCTCGATGCTCATCAACGTGCTCCGCGACGAGCAGCCGACGCACCTGGCGGTCGCCTTCGACGTCTCCCGACAGACGTTCCGGATGGCGGAGTACGCCGAGTACAAGGCCAAGCGCGCCAAGACCCCCACCGAGTTCAGCAGCCAGCTGCCGCTGATCGAGGAGGTGCTCGACGCGCTGCGGATCCCCTTCCTCAAGAAGGACGGCTTCGAGGCCGACGACATCATCGCCACCCTGGTCACCCAGGCGCTGGCCGACGGCGACGCCGACGGCGCCGAGATGGAGGTGCTGATCCTCACCGGTGACCGGGACTCCCTCCAGCTCGTCTCGGACCGGTCCACCGTCCTCTACCCGATGCGGGGGGTCTCCGACCTGGCGCGGATGACCCCCGAGGCGGTCGAGGCGAAGTACGGCGTGGCACCGCACCGCTACCCCGAGCTGGCGGCGCTGGTCGGCGAGGACTCCGACAACCTGCCCGGCGTGCCCGGGGTGGGGCCCAAGACCGCCGCCAAGTGGCTGGCGGCGCACGACGGGCTGGACAACGTGGTGGTCCACGCCGACAAGATCACCGGCAAGGCCGGTGACAACCTCCGCGCGCACCTGGGCGACGTGATCCGGAACCGTCGGCTCAACGCCCTGGTCTGCGACCTCGAGCTGGAGCTCACCCCGGCCGAGCTCGCGGTGCGCCCGTGGGACCGCCAGGAGGTGCACACCCTGTTCGACAGCCTCGAGTTCCGGGTGCTGCGCGACCGGCTCTTCGAGACGCTGGAGTCGCAGGAGGAGATCGACGACTCCGGCTTCGCCCTGGCCGGGGCCCGGCTCGCCGCCGGTGAGGTCGCCGGGTGGCTGGCCGAGCACGCCGCCGCGGGCTCGGGGGTACGCACCGGCGTGACGGTGCAGGGCTCCTGGCGCGGAGGAACCGGCGAGGTGTGGTCGGTGGCGCTGGCCGCGACCGACGGCACCGCCGCCTGGCTGGACGCGGCCGAGCTGAGCGTCGAGGACGACACCGCGCTGGCGCAGTGGCTGGCGGACCCTGGGGCGGCCAAGGTGATGCACGACGCCAAGGGGCCGCTGCTGGCGTTGGGGGCCCGGGGCTGGACGCTGGCGGGGCTGCACAGCGACACCGCGCTCGCGGCGTACCTGGTCCGCCCGGACCAGCGGTCCTACGACCTCGCCGACCTGACCCTGCGCTACCTCAAGCGAGAGCTCAAGCAGGGGGCCGGCGACGACGAGCAGCTGAGCTTCGACACGCTCGAGGCGTCCACGGGCGGTGCCGCGGAGACGGCGATGCTGCACGCCCGGGCCGTGCTGGATCTGTCGGCGGCCCTGGACGAGGCGATCGAGGAGCACGGCGGGGCTCGGCTGCTCGCCGAGGTGGAGCTGCCGCTGGTGCACCTGCTGGGCCGGATGGAGCAGACCGGGATCGCCGTCGACGGCGACCACCTGGAGACCCTGGAGCGGCACTTCGCCGCCGAGGTGAAGCTGGCCGCCGAGGAGGCGTTCGGCGTGATCGGCAAGGAGATCAACCTCGGCTCGCCCAAGCAGCTGCAGGTGGTGCTCTTCGACGAGCTGGCGATGCCGAAGACCAAGCGCACCAAGACCGGGTACACCACCGACGCCGACGCCCTCCAGGCGCTCTACGTCAAGACCGAGCACCCGTTCCTGCTGGCGCTGCTGCGGCATCGGGACGTCTCGCGGCTCCGGCAGACGATCGAGGGGCTGCTGAAGACCGTCGCGCCGGACGGTCGGATCCACACCACCTTCAACCAGACGATCGCGGCCACCGGCCGCCTCTCCAGCACCGAGCCCAACCTGCAGAACATCCCGATCCGCACCGAGGAGGGTCGCCGGATCCGGGAGGCGTTCGTGGTCGGTGAGGGGTTCGAGTCGTTGATGACGGCCGACTACAGCCAGGTCGAGATGCGGATCATGGCCCACCTCTCCGAGGACGAGCTGCTGATCGAGGCGTTCCGCTCCGGCCGCGACTTCCACTCGATCACCGCGGCCCGCGTCTTCGACACCCCCGCCGACGCGGTGACGGTCGAGATGCGCGCGAAGATCAAGGCGATGAACTACGGCCTGGCCTACGGCCTCTCGGCGTACGGACTGTCCCAGCAGCTCGGCATCGAGCCGGCCGAGGCCCGGGAGCTGATGGACGAGTACTTCCTCACCTTCGGTGGCATCCGCAGCTACCTGGAGGGCGTGGTCGACGAGGCCCGGCGGTCCGGGTTCACCGAGACGATCATGGGCCGCCGCCGCTACCTGCCGGACCTGACCAGCGACAACCGGCAGCGCCGCGAGATGGCGGAGCGGATGGCGCTGAACGCCCCGATCCAGGGGTCCGCCGCGGACGTGATCAAGGTGGCGATGCTGAGCCTGGAGCGGGCGATCCTCGAGGCGGGGCTGCGCTCCCGGATGCTGCTCCAGGTCCACGACGAGCTCGTCCTCGAGGTGGCGCCCGGTGAGCGGGAGCAGCTCGAGGCCCTGGTCCGATCGCAGATGGGGGCGGCCGCCGAGCTCACCGTTCCGCTGGACGTCTCCGTGGGCACCGGTCACTCCTGGCACGAGGCCGCGCACTGACCCGGCTCAGCTGCCCTTCCGGTCCGCCCGGTCCGTCGGGTCCGTCCGGTCCGCCCGGTCGAGGTGACTGATCCGCCACAGGCTCAACCCGAGCAGCACCGTGAACAGGATCCCGTCGACGGCGACCACCAGCCCCAGCAGGCCGCCCAGCGAGCCGACCGCCGGTCCACCGACCGCCACCGCGACGACGGCCGCCCAGAGCAGGTACGCCGAGCGGGTGCCGCGACGGGCCAGCGCCGAGTAGACCAGCAGCTGCAGCATCGCCAGCAGCGTGCCGAGCACCGCGAACAGCCACAGCCGCGACTCGATGTCGACGTACTCGCGGCCGCCGACGAAGATCATCGCCAGGTCGGAGAGCCACCAGACCCCGACGGTGCACAGCGTGCCGAGGACGGAGACCAGCATCAGGCTTCGGACCAGGGCGCTGCGGCGCTGCGCGGCCGTCGACATCGACGGGAACGCCACGATCACCACGAACTGCGGCAGGAACAGCACCGCCTTGGTGAGGATCAGCCCGCCGGCGTAGAGACCGGCGCTGCGGTCGTCGAGGACGTTGCGGGCCACCACGATGTCGATGTTGGAGAGCACGAAGAACGCCAGCAGCGCCACCGACCCCACCACGGTCTCCCGGGCCACCTGCCGGACCTCGTGCTCGTGGCTGTCGACCCCCGGCAGCCGCGGCCGCCGCAGCGCCCACCAGCCCACCAGCGCCGGCGCGAACAGGCCGAGGCTCACCCCGACCATCGCGCTGGTCTCGCTGGGCGCCACGACGATGCAGACGGTGCCGAGGACCACCCGGGCCAGGCCCATCGCGAGGTAGACCGAGGCCAGGGCGCGCCAGCGCCGCTCGCCCTGGAGGATGCCCGCCTGACCCCCCATCACCGTCAACGGGACCGCGGCGAGCGCCACCAGCAGCGCCGGCACCAGCGAGTCCAGCCGCAGCAGCGCCCACACCAGCGGCGAGACGGCCAGCATCACCAGACCCAGCGACCCGGCCGCGCGGTAGGTCACCCTCAGCACCACCCGCTCGATCTGTGCGACCTGGCCGGGGCTGGCGGCGATCCGCCGTGCGGCGGTCGCCTGCAGGCCCAGCTGGAGCACCGCCACGACCATCAGCAGCGCCATCAGGCCGGCCACCGCGCCGTACTCCTCGGGGCCGAGCAGCCGGGCCGCGACCACCTGGAACGCGTAGGTGGCGACGTTCATCACCGCCATCGCCACCGCGATGCCGGCGCTGCCGCGCAGCACGCTGCTCAGCGTGGTCGGCGCGCGCCGGCGGCGCGCCGGTGAGGTCGTCGGCACCCGTCGAGCCTAGAGCCGCTCCGAAACCCACCGGTCGACCGCCTAGCCTGGGCTGGCCATGACCCAGCCGACTGCCGCCACGTCCCGCGACGAGGACGATCGGGCCGCCTGGCGTGCCAGCGCGGTGGCCGCGGCTGCCTGCTACCTGGTGCTCGGGGTCTGGATCCTGGTCGAGCAGTGGGGCCGCACCACCAGCGACACCCGGCTGGACCTGACCGGGGCCCCGGGCGAGTTCCTGCGCGCCAGCCTGACCCTGTGGAACCCGCGGGTCTCGTTGGGCGAGCTGCAGAACCAGGCCTACGGCTACCTGTTCCCGCAGGGTCTGTGGTTCACCGCCCTGGACGCGGCCGGCGTCGCCGACTGGGTCTCGCAGCGGCTGTGGTCCCTGCTGCTGCTGGTGCTCGCCTGCGAGGGTCTGCGCCGGGTCAACCGCGCGATCGGGCTGGGCCCGTGGGCGTCGCTGGCCGGAGGACTGGCCTACGGGCTCACCCCGCGGTTCCTCGCCGAGCTCGGGGTGCGCAGCGCCGAGATCGTGCCGGCCGCGACGGTGCCGTGGGCGGTGCTCCCGGTCCTGCTCGCCCTCTCCGGGCGGTTGGGCCACCGCACGGCGGCCGTCCTCTCCGCCGCGGCGCTGGCCTGCAGCGGCGGGGTCAACGGCACCGTGACGGTGGCGCCGATCCCGTTGGTCGCGATCCTGGTGCTCTGGGCGGTGCTGACCGGCCGGGCGCCGCGAGCCTTCCTGGTGTGGTGGGGGGCGATGGTCGCCGCCGCCCACCTGTGGTGGGCGGCCGCGCTGGTCCAGCTGGGGGCGTACAGCCCGCCGTTCTTCGACTACGTCGAGGACGCCCGCACCTCCACCGAGGCCTCGGGCTTCACCGCGGCGCTGCGGGGGTCCAGCAACTGGGTGAACTACCTGGAGGTTGCCGGCCAGCCCTGGTGGCCCGCCGGGTACGTGGTCACCCACCAGCCCTGGGTGGTGCTGGCCACCGGGCTGGTCGCGGCGGCCGGGCTGATCGGGCTGGCGCGGCTGCCGAGCCCGGTGCGACTCCCGCTGGTCGGCTCGGCCGTCCTCGGCCTGCTGTCGCTGGTGGCGGCGCACACCGGCCCGCTGACCGGGCCGGGGGCCGCGTTCTGGCAGCACCTGCTGGACGGCTCGCTGGCGCCGCTGCGCAACATCCACAAGGCCGACCCGTTGCTGCGGATCCCGCTCGGGATCGGCTTCGGCGTCGCGGTGCAGCAGCTGGGCGGGCTCGCCGCACGGCGGGGTCCGGCGCTGGCCCGGCGTGGCCTGGCCACCGGGCGGCGGGTCGCCGCGGGCGCCGTCACCGTGCTGCTGGTCGCCTCGGTCGCGGGCTCCGCCTGGCCGGTGCTCGACGGACGGCTGCGCACCCCGGGGTGGCAGCAGCTCCCGGACCACTGGCCCGAGGCCGCCGCCTGGCTGGACGAGAACGCCGAGGGTGCCGCCTGGATCGTGCCCGGCGCAGGCTTCGCGATCCAGCGGTGGGGCTGGACGATGGAGGAACCGGCTCAGGTGCTCGGCGACTTCGACTGGGTGACCCGTTCCCAGGTGCCGCTGACGCCGGCCTCCACGATCCGGATGCTGAGCTGGCTGGAGGAGCTGCTGGAGACCGGCTCCGGCTCGCCGTACCTCGGTGACGTGCTGCGCCGGGTGGGCATCTCCCACGTCGTGGTGCGCCACGACCTGGACGCGGACATCGCCGAGACGGTGCCGCCGTCGCTGGTCTCGATCGCGCTGGCCCGGTCCTCCGGCATCACCCGTGCCGCCGACTTCGGGCGGCTCGAGCTCGGCCCGGCCGTGGAGGTGTACGCCGTCACCGGCACGGTCCGGGGAGCCGGGAGCGGTCCCGCCGACCTGCGGGTGCGGGACCGGGCCGACGCCGTCACGGTGGCGGGGACCGTGGCCGACGCGATGACGGCGCTGGGGTCCGGGCTGGTCACGGACGCCGCACCGATGATGGTCCGGGGCGACCCGCTGGCGGGGGGCAGCTGGGACGAGCCCGCCGACATCGTCGGCGACGCGTTCCGGCGCCGGGAACGCAACTTCGGCCGGGTGCACGATGCCGAGAGCGCGGTGATGACCCGTGCCGACGACTACCGGATGGGCCGCCGGGTGCCCGGCTACCCGGGTCCCGCCGGGGCCGAACCGGTGGTCGCGGAGGAGATCGGCGTCGAGCGGGTCACCGCGAGCAGCTCAGGGGGGTACGCCGACGTGCTCGGCCCGGTGCACCCCGAGGTCGGACCGCACGCGGCGCTGGACGGCGACATCGGGACCGGGTGGCAGGCGGCGCTGTTCTCCGAGGCCGACGAGCAGTGGCTCGAGCTCGACCTGGGGGAGACCCGGGAGCTCGGCGAGATCACCCTCACCTCCCAGCCGTGGCGGCTCGGTGCCTCCTGGGCGACCGCGTGGACCGTCCGGGCCGGCGACGTCACCCGCGAGGTGGTCGCCGACCCCGGCACCGGCGTGGCCCGGGTGGACCTGGACGGTGTCGAGGCCCGCACCGTCCGGCTCGAGGTGGACGCCGCGGCCGGAGACGGCGCGGTCAGCGTCCAGGAGGTCGACCTCGCCGGGATCGAGACCGGCCGGACGCTGCGGCTGCCCACCCTGGACGACGACCAGGTCGCTGCCGAGGCCGACCTGCTGTTCTCGGCCCGCCCGGAGACGCGGCCGTGCACCGCCACGCTGCTCGGCCCCGCGTGCGCGGTGGAGCGGGCCCGGCCCGCCGAGGAGGCGACCGGCATCGACCGCACCTTCGAGCTGCCGCTGACCGGCGATCGGGAGGTGGTCGCCACCGCGGTGTCCCGGTCCCGGGTCGGCACCGCCGAGCTGATCCAGCCCCAGCAGGGACTCACCGGTCGCGGCAGCTCGTGGCTCGGGGACGACCCCACCGTCGCCCCCCGGCTCGCCTACGACGGGGACGTCACCACCAGCTGGCTGGCCGACCCACGGGACCGCACCCCGACCCTGGTGCTCGAGTGGCCACGGGAGCGACGGTTCAACCGGATCACGGTCCGCCCGCCCACGACGCCGGGGGTGGCGCCCACCCAGGTGGAGCTGCGTGGCGGGGGCGAGGTGCGCACCGTCGACCTCTCCGGGGTCGGGCGGTTCCCGGCGTTCCGCGCCAGCCGGGTGACGCTGACGTTCTCGCGGCTCGGGGCCGAGGGCTCCCCGCTGGGGGTCTCCGAGGTCTCCCTGGGGCCGAACGGCAGCTCGGTCCCCCTCGACGGTGCCGCCCAGACCGGGGCGGTCTGCGGCTACGGGCCGCCGCTGGTGGTGGACGGTCGCCGTCGGGACACCCGGGTGGAGGGCTTCGTCGGCTCGGTCGTCGGCAACGGTCTGTTCCGGGTGGTGCCGTGCCAGGGCGGTCGCGAGGTGCGGCTCGAGCCCGGCGAGCACCGGGTGCGGCTGGAGGCCACCGAGCAGTTCCAGCCGGTGAGCCTGCAGCTCGTCGGAGGATCCTCCGAGCGGGCGGTCAGCTCCCGGTCGCTGGAGGTGCTCGAGGCCTCGGACCTGCGCCAGCGGGTCGCGGTCTCGGCCGGCGAGGAGGCGATCGTGTCGACCACCCGCAACTACAACGACGGGTGGGTGGCCACCCTGGAGGGTCAGCGGCTGCCGCAGGTCCAGGTGGACGGCTGGGCGCAGGGCTGGATCGTTCCCGCGGACCTCAGCGGGGAGGTGCTGGTGGAGTTCGCGCCGCAGACCCGCTACCGGGTGCTGCTGGTCGCGGGGCTGGTCCTGCTGGGGGCGGTGCTGCTGGCCGGGCTGGCGCTGGCGGTCCGGCTGCTCGTCCGCGGGCTGCCCGACGCGGTCGAGCCGCCGGCGGCCCAGCAGGCCCGTCACGAGGGGTCGCACGTGCGGGGGGCCCGCCTCGGGGGGCGCCGGCTCGCGGTCGCGATCGGCCTCGGTGGCGCGGTGGTGTGGGTGTTCCTCGGTCCGGTGGTGCTGGTCGCCGGCGCGTTCGGCCTCGCGCTCCGCCGCCGGTCGGGGGTGGTCCTGGGTGCCGCGGCGGTGCTGCTGGCGACCGGGGTGCTGCTGGAGGTGCTCGCGGTCGCGGACGCGGTCGTGTACCCGCCGACCTCCTCCGACGCGGCCACCGCGGCCGGGGTCGCCCTGGCCGTCGTGGCCGCGCTCACCGGCCGCCACCGGGGGCGTCCCGCCGGTGGCTGAGACCGTGCCGGCGGGCCGGCCCGGGGCGCGGCGTCACCGCGGGCGCCACGCGGTCGAGGCGCTGGTCGCGCTGCTGCTGGTGGCGCTGGTGCTCGGCCCGGCGCTGGTCCTCCCCGGCTACACGCTCCGCGGCGACATGGTCTTCGTCCCGACCCAGCCCTGGAAGCCCGCCTGGCTCGGCCTGGACGGCTCGGTGCCACGGGCGGTGCCGATGGACGCCGTCGTCTCGGTGCTGTCCCAGGTGCTGCCCGGCTGGGTCGTGCAGCGGGCGCTGCTGCTGGTCCCGTTGGCCCTCGGTGCCGTCGGCGTGGCCCGACTGGTCGCGCACACGCCGTGGCCGGCCCGGTTCGCCGCGATGATCGCCGTCGTCTGGAACCCGTGGGTGGCCGAGCGGCTCCTGATCGGCCAGTGGGCGATCATCGCCGGGTACGCCGCGCTGCCGTGGGTGGTGGTGGCCGTCCGGTACGCCCGGTCCGGTCCCGGGGCCCGCTGGAGCGCGGTGGTGCCGGCGCTGGCGGCCGCGGCGGTGTGCAGCCCCTCGACCGGGGTGATGGCGATCGGCCTCGGGCTCGGGGTCGCGCTGGTGGCCGGGGCCCGGCGTACTGCGGGGGTGGTGCTGCTCACCGGGCTGGTGGTGAACCTGCCCTGGGTGGTGCCGTCGCTGCTGGTGCCGGGCGGGGTGTCGGTGGACGGGGTGTCCTTCAGCGCGTTCGCCGCCCGGGCGGAGAGCGGTGCCGGGTTGCTGCCGAGCCTCCTCGGGCTCGGCGGCATCTGGAAGACCGCCGGGCTGCCGCCGGAACGCACCGTGCCGGCCGTGGTCCTGCTCGCGGCCCTGCTCGGTCTGGTGTCCCTGGCCGGGTTGGCGCGGGCCGGGTCGCGAGGTGTCCCGCCGCGGCAGCGAGAGGTGGCCAGGGGACTGCTGGCTGGTGGCGCTGGTCTGCCTGGTGGTCGCGGCGGTCCCGGGAGTCGGGCCGGTGGCGCGTGGTCTCGACGAGGCCGCCCGGCACCTGCCGGGGCTGGCGCTGCTGCGGGACGGGCACCGGTTCCTGGCACCGATGGCGGTGGCCCTCGCCGTCGGACTGGCCGAGGTGGTCGCGGCGCTGCTCCGCCGTGCCCACCGTGTCGACGGTCGGGGGCGGCACGGCGCGGCGCTGCTCGTCGGGACCCT
Source organism: uncultured Actinomycetota bacterium (assembly GCA_963756135.1). GTDB lineage: Bacteria > Actinomycetota > Actinomycetes > Propionibacteriales > Nocardioidaceae > Nocardioides. The sequence goes on along the minus strand of CAVWMP010000012.1, from coordinate 80,009 downwards.
GGTGGCGGCGCCGGTGCTGCTGCTGCCGAGCCTCGCCTGGGGGGTGGGTGGGGCGCTGGTCCCGGCGAGCTACCCCCAGGAGTGGACGACGGTCGCCTCGCTGCTCGAGGACGAGGGTGCCGGGTCGGGGACGGGCAGCACGGTGGTGCTGCCCTGGACCGGCGGCTACCGGGGCTTCGCCTGGAACGGGTACCGCGCGGTGCTCGACCCGGCGCCGCGGTTCCTGCCCGGGGAGGTGCTCGTCGACGACCGCACGCTGCTCGGTGACCCGGCGGAGCCGACCTCGGTGGTGCTGGGCTCGGAGTCGGTCCGGCTGGAGGCCGTGGGCCGGGCGCTGGCCGCGGACCGGGCGGAGACCCGGAGCAGCCGGTTGCGGGACCTGGGAGTGCGGTGGGTGCTGGTCGAGAGGGGCAACGGTGCCGGCCCCGACTCCTGGCCGACGGGAACGGTGGTCCACGAGGGGGAGGGCCTGCTGCTGCTCGACCTGGGGGACCCGACCGGGGTCGCGGCTGCGGTCTCGGGCCGGGGCTGGGTCGTGGCCGGTCTGGTGCTGGCGGGCCTGGTGCTGGCCGCTGCTCTGCTGGTGTCGGCGATTGGACACGTTACTAGGCGGTAAGTGACACTTGTGCTAAGCGTCGCCCGGGGAGGGTGTCGACGCGGTGGCCCGGGGAGGGGCCCTCTTACATGAACATGATCATTGGTGCCGTCATCGGCTTCGCCGTGGCAACCGCAACCGTGGTGGGTGGCGTCAGCGCCTACACCAACACGGCTCAGCCCGTGGACTCCACCCAGCTGTACACCTACGCCGACCAGTAGACCACTGTCCCGCGGGCCCTGCCCGCACCCGCCCCGGTCGTCCCACCTGACGGTGGAACGGCCGATGCTGCGTCGGATGGAGGTCTCGTGCTGCAGCTGATCATCCCTGCCCTCGATGAGGAGCAGCGTCTGCCCCGCACCCTGCGCGTGCTGCGCGCCTACGTGGCGGAGCAGACCCGCATGCCCGGTCGGGTCGAGGTGCTCGTGATCGACAACGGCAGCACCGACGGCACCGCCCGGGTGGCGCTCGAGGCCGACAGCGCCGCACTGCCGGTGCGGGTCATCTCCTGCCCCACCCGGGGCAAGGGTGCCGCGGTCCGGGCCGGGGTGCTGGCCACGACCGCGCCGCTGGTCGGGTTCATGGACGCCGACGGCGCCACCGACCTGACCGCCCTGGACGAGGCGTGGCGTCGGGTCGTCCTCGGCGCCGACCTCGCGATCGGGTCCCGCGCGGTGGAGGGCTCGGTCACCCGGGCCCGGCACAGCCGGGTCCGTGACGTCGGCGCCCGGGTCTACCGGTCCCTGGCCGGCCGGATCGTCGCCGGGGTGCAGGACACCCAGTGCGGCTTCAAGCTGATGGACGGCGACCAGGCCCGGCGGATCTTCGCCGACATGACGGTGGCCGGCTTCAGCTTCGACGTGGAGCTGCTCGCCCGTGCCCAGCACGCCGGACTGCGGATCCACGAGTTCCCGGTGACCTGGACCGACGTCCCCGGCTCCACCTTCGAGCCGGCTCGGCACGGGGCGGCGTCCTTCCTCGACCTCGCCGGCATCGCCTGGCGGGTCCGCGCGTCGGCACCCGCCGCCCGGGTCGTCACGTTGCGGCCGGTCTCGGTCGTCGACTTCGCCGAGCCCGCCCTGGAGGGTCGATGACCGGGGACCCGCGCCTGCCGGGTCCCTCCGACCTGCCCGACCTGACCGGGCGACGGATCGCCGTGCTCAACTGGCGGGACCCCTGGCACCGCCACGCCGGCGGAGCCGAGCGCTATGCCTGGGAGTTCGCCCGCGGGCTCCGCGACGCGGGCGCCGAGGTCGACTTCGTCACCGCTCGGGACTCCGGCCAGCTGGCCACCGAGGTCCGCGACGGCATCCGGGTGGTTCGACGGGGCGGCCGGTTCGGCTACTACCCGGCCGTCGCCGGCTGGGTGCTGCGGCACCGCGGTCGGCTCGACGCCGTGGTCGACGCTGCCTGCGGCGTCCCGACGTTCTCGCCGCTCGTCCTGCGGCGCGGCACGCCGGTGGTCCTGCTCGTGCACCACGTGCACCAGCAGCAGTTCACGACGTACTTCCCCGGTCCGGTGGCAGCCTTCGGTCGCTTCCTCGAGCGGCTGGCGATGCCGCGCGTCTACCGACGCGCCCGGACCCTGGCGGTCTCGCGCTCCACGCACGAGGAGATGGTGAACCAGCTCGGCTGGACGGGCCCGGTGGGTCTGCTGGCCAACGGCGCTGACCAGTCCGGTGACCAGGCGCGAGCCGGCGAGCCGGGTCGGCTGGTGGTGCTCGGCCGACTGGTCCCGCACAAGCGGGTCGACCTGGTCCTCGACGCCGTCGCCACCCTGCGCCGCGAACGCTCCGACCTCATCCTCGACGTCTGCGGGACCGGTCCCGACCTGGACCGGCTCCGGGCCCGGGTGCGCGACCTGGGACTGGCCGACCGGGTCACCGTGCACGGCTGGGTCGACGAGGCCACCAAGCACGAGCTGCTCAGCCGAGCGGCGCTGCACGTGTGCGCCTCGGACGCCGAGGGCTGGGGCCAGGTGGTCGTCGAGGCCGCGGCGTACGGCGTGCCCACGGTGGCCCGTGACGTGCCGGGGCTGCGGGACTCGATCCGGCGCGGGGAGACCGGCTGGATCGTGCCGGACCACCCCGGTGACCTGGCCGCCACCGGCCGGCTGCTCACCGAGCGGATCCGGGCCAGCCTGCGCCACCTCGACGACCCGGAGCTCCGTGACCGGCACGACCGCGCCTGCCGTGACTGGGCAGCCGGGTTCAGCTGGGAGCGGATGCGCACCGAGGCCGCCGCCATCGTCCACCAAGAGATATGTCCGACCGTTCACCTGACCCGAGGGAGCTCCCCATGCGTCGTCTCATCGCACCAAGCCTGATCGGGCTGGGCGTCTTCCTCGTGGTTGCCGCCCTGCTCCTCCGTTTCTTCGCCTACCCCACGCTCGCGGTCGCGCCGGTCGACCAGGACTCGGTCACCGAGCTCACCGCTCAGGACGCCACGCTGTTCGACAGCGACCCGGCCGTCCTCGAGAACTTCACCACCGACCTGACCGTGCTGTCGAAGACCGTCGGGGATGTCGAGGCCACCCAGGCCGCGCCGGACGGCGTGCGCTGCTGGGTGAACACCACCTCGATCCGCTCCGACGACGGCGTGGTCCGGTCCCGCAGCGTGGAGAGCGCCGGCTTCGACGCGGTCAGCGGCGCGCGCGCCGAGGGCTGTGAGGAGTGGGAGTCCACCGAGGAGGGCGTGGAGACCCCGGTGACGCGTGAGGGCCAGATCTACAAGTTCCCCTTCGACACCCAGCAGGAGGACTACCTGTTCTGGGACGGCGACCTGAAGGCGGCCACCCCGGCGGTCTACCAGGACCAGGGCACGGTCGAGGGCCTGAAGGTCTACCAGTTCGTGCAGGAGATCCCGGAGACCGTCGTCGCCACCCGTGAGGTGCCGGCCTCGATCCTGCAGCCGACTCCCGACGCCGAGGGTGGCGTCGTCGCGGACGTGGTCTACAGCAACACCCGCACCTTCTACGTGGAGCCGGTCACCGGAGCGGTGATCAACCGCATCGACGACCAGAAGACCGAGCTCGTCTACGGGTCCAGCTCGCTCGTCGTCACCGAGGCCGAGCTGCAGTACAGCGAGGACCAGGTCACCGCGAACGTCGACGAGTACACCACCAAGGCCACCCTGCTGGCCGGCATCAAGGGTGCCTGGTCGCTGATCGCGGGCCTGCTCGGCCTGCTCGCCCTCGGCGTGGGCATCGCGATGGGCCTCGGGCTGCTGCGTCTGCCCGGTCGCCGCGACGAGGCCCCCGTCCACCAGGAGCGTCAGCTCACCGACGCCTGAGCTGCTCCACCACACCCGCGAGGACCGCGTCCAGGTCCGCGCGGGTGTGGGTCGCGCCTCGGGCCCGCAGGGTCAGCGTGGTGGCGCCGCCGAGTCCGACCGCGCCCAGCGCCACGCCGCTGGCGCCGCCGGAGACCGGGTGGAACGCCAGCCCCTCGACGCCCGGGGCGGTGACCTCCCCGAGGTGGGAGACCAGCAGCGTCGAGCCCAACCGGTGCCGCAGCAGTCGCAGCGCCGTGGTCATCGCCCCCCGCGTCGCTGCGCGGTGCTGCCCACCGGAGAGGTCCGGCTCGACCGGTGCCTCCCGCAGCCGCGTCGCCAGTCGGTCGAGGTCGTCGCCGGCGACGTCGGTGAGCCGGATCAGGGCGCTGAGGTTGGCCACCGTCGGGTCGTCCCCGGGCCGTTCGGACGCCCCGACGGCCAGGGAGACCGGGCGGGCCCCGTCGAGCCGGCCGGCGAGGCCGGCCACCGCTGCGTGCGCGAGCGCGGACACCCGGACGGTGCCGTCCAGGACGCGCTCGGCGAACACGTCGTGCTCGGGGTCGGCCGAGGCATCGGTGGCCGGACCGGTCCCGGCGACCCGGGCCGGTGGTCGTCGGGCCGCCTCGCGCAGCCTCGCCAGTGCAGCCCGGGCCACCCCCGACCGTGCCGGCCGGCCGGCCAGGCCACGGGCGGAGCTGTGTACCGGGGTGTCCAGGAGGGCGCCGAGCACCCCGAGCAGACCGATGCCGTCGACGTGGGCGTGGTGGGCGGCCACCACCAGAGCCTGGCCGGACCGCCCCAGTCGCAGCGGGGTGCCGACGGAGCCGGCGCTGAGCTCGCGACGCAGCAGGTCGACGTCGTCGAGCTCCAGCACGTCCGGCGGCGACGGCCACCCCAGGCCGTGGGACAACCGGCGGGACCGGTCCTCCAGGAGGTCGGTCCGCGGGAGGTCCGCCAGTCGTGCCGTGAGCAGGATCGTCCAGCGCACGGTGGGGTCCGCGACCCAGCGCCGACCCGCGTCGCCGCTCACGGGCGGAGGTCGGCCACGAAGATCGCGGTCCCCGGGGTGAGCCGACCTCGCAACCGCGACCACCCGCCCCAGACCCGGTCGTGGTCCTCGGGCCACTCGGGCTCGTCGAGGTCCACCAGGGTGAAGCCGTGGCCGGCGAGCTGGCGCACCCAGTCGCCGATCGTGCGGTGGTGCTCGACGTAGGAGACCCGACCGGTTCCGTCGTCGACCTCGACGTACGGCGTGCGGTCCCAGTAGGACTGCGATGCGGTCAGGCCGCCCTCGTCGGGGTCGTCGGGGAACATCCACCGCGTCGGGTGGGTCACCGAGAACGCGAAGCGGCCGCCGGGGCGCAGCACCCGAGCCGTCTCGCCGACCACGGTGGACGGGTCGGCCAGGAACTGGAGCGCGCCGAAGGAGGAGAACACGACGTCGAAGCTGTCGTCGGCGAACGGGAGCAGCGCGCCGGTCGCGAGCACCACCGGCACCCGCTGCCCGGTCTCCTGGTCGAGCCGCCGCGAGTGCTGGAGCTGACGGGGGGAGACGTCGAGCCCCACCGGGCGGCCGCCGTGGACCAGCACCCAGCGTGAGCACTGCCCGGCCCCGCTGCCGATCTCGAGGACCCGTCGTCCGCTCACGTCCCCGAGGTGGCCGGCCTCGTCCTCGCGGTAGCCCTCGGGACCCCAGACGAACCCGGCGTCGCCGAGGAACTCGCCGTGGGTGGCCTGGTACTCGTCGGCGTAGGCGTCCCAGTCACGACTGTTGGCCACCATGGACTCCTGCTCGTCGACCGAGCGGCGCTCGACCCGGACCGGTCGCGGAGGGGGCCAGCCGGACCCCTCCTGGCCGGACCCCTCCTGGCCGGGGCCGTCGGGGTCGGCGTCCGGGTTCGGCGGGGCGGGCCAGGTCATGGCTTGACCGCCCGGGCGACCAGGCTGATCCCGGGCAGCCGGTCCAGCGGCAGCAGCTGCTCGAGCGCGACCGCCGTCCGGAGCCCCGCGTTGACCACCGGGTGGACCGGCGCCATCTCGCTGGTCTCGGTGTTGTGACGGCGCCGGACCCGGGCGACGGGCCGGAGCAGCACGTTCCACGACGCGATGTCGCAGACCTCGAGCCCGGCGCCCCGGAGCACGGCGGCCAGCTCGTCACGCTCGTAGCGGCGCACGTGGCCCAGCGCGACGTCGTGGCCGCTCCACAGCTCCATGCTGCACGGGACGGCCACCAGCACCCGGCCCCCGGGTCGCAGCACCCGCGCGGTCTCGCGTGCCACGGCAGCGTCGTCGTCGATGTGCTCCCAGGCGTCGGTCGACATCACCAGGTCCTGGGAGCCGTCGGCCACCGGCAGCAGGCGGGCGTCACCGCGCACCACGTCCAGACCGCGGCCGGCGGCCACGGCGGCTGCCACCGGGGAGTGCTCGATCCCGGTGACCGCCCAGCCGAGGTCACGCAGCACGGCCGTGTTGCCGCCGGGCCCACAGCCGACGTCGAGGGCGCGGCCGGGAGCCAGCGGCGCCACGAGGCGGCGTACCAGCGAGCGCCGGGCGGCGTACCACCAGTGTCGTTCCTCCAGGCGCGCCGACCGGCGGATCTCGTCGTCGTCCACGCCTGCTGACCCTACCGGCGCCGGGTCAGGGGGATCCGGCCGGCGAGGTCGCCGAGGGGTGCGACCGAGCGCCCGAGGGCGTCGGCGGAGTCGGACAGGGAAGGGATCAGCTCGGCGAGCTGCCGCAGTCGGGGCGAGATCGCCTCCAGCGTCGCGCCGAGCTCGAGCAGCTGGTCCAGGGTGCCGCCGTCGGCGACGAGCTTCTCCACGAACCCGTCCTCGCTCAGCATCCGGTCGGCGAGCCCCCCGGGGACCAGCAGCTGGTCGAGCACCCCACCCGGCTCGGTCAGCCGGTCGAGAGCCCCGCCGGCGGCCAGCAGCCGGTCCAACGCCCCCTCCTGGGCGACCAGCCGGTCCAGGGCGCCGCCCTCGGCCAGCAACCGCTCCAACGGGCCGTCCTCGGCCAGCAGCCGGTCGAGGACGCCGTCGCGCATCAGCATCCGGCCCAGCGGCCGGTCAGGCGCGGTCAGGTCGGCGATCGTGGCGGCCAACCGCATCGGCCCGTCCTCGGCGGTGAGCAGCTCGGTCACCTGCTGGAAGTAGCCGCCCTCGCCGATCACCCGCAGCAGCAGCTCGGCGTACCCACCGGGACGCCGCAGCGGACCGTCGGGCGCCGAGAGCCGGCCGAGCTGCAGCGTGGTGCGGGTGCCGGCCACCGCGAGCCGGACCGGGAGGGCGGCCGCCTCGGCGAGCACGCCGATGACGGTGGGGGAGAGGACCGGGAGGGGAGCCATGGCAGCACCGTAGGGGAGGCGCGACCGCTCCGCCGGGCCCCGGCAGGAATCGTCGCGGTGGAATGGCGAAGCGGGTGCGGACCGAAGTCCGCACCCGCTCCCGCCCCGCCATGGTGCGGTGGTGCGACCCGGTCGCCCGGGCCACGGTAGTGGTCGCTCAGCTCACCGGGGGCAGCCTCACGGCCGGCTCTTCGGGTTCAACGGGTTGGTGCCCTTGCGCACCTCGCGCCCGTCGTCGGCACCGTCCCGGTCGGTGTCCGGGTGGCGGGGATTGGTGCGGTACTTGCGCACCTCGATCCCATCGCCCAGACCGTCGCGGTCGGTGTCGAACCTCAGCGGGTCGGTGCCGGTGCCCTTGCGGGTGCCCGCCACCTTGACCTCGCGGGCGTCGCCGAGACCGTCACCGTCGGTGTCCGCCTTGAGCGGGTTGGACCTGACCGAGATCACCTCGCGACCGTCGCTGAGGCTGTCCTTGTCGGTGCTCCGCTTGCACGGGTCGGTCCGGTGCCGCTTGATCTCCCGCTTGTCCTTCAGGCCGTCACCGTCGGTGTCGGGCTTGAGGGGGTTGGTCGCACAGTTGCCGTACCGCTTGTTCGCCGACCCGGTGATCTCCACCTTGTCGTTGAGCCGGTCCCGGTCGGTGTCCCTGCGCAGCGGGTTCGTGTGGTGCACCCGGACCTCGGCGGCGTCGTCGAGTCCCTCGCCGTCGGTGTCGGTCACCAGCGGGTTGGTCTTCCACTTGCGGACCTCCACCGCGTCGGTCAGCGAGTCACCGTCGGTGTCGGTCACCAGCGGATCGGTCTCGGAGTACAGCTCCTCGCGCCCGTCACCGAGGTTGTCGCCGTCGGTGTCGGAGTCGTTGGGGTCCGTGGCCTGGTTCCCGTAGGCGCCGTTCTTCGAGCCGCTGGTCTCCTCGCCGTCACTCAGCCCGTCGTCGTCGGAGTCGGGGTTGAACGGGTCGGTCGGCTGGTTGCCGAACGCTCCGTTCCGGGCGCCGCTGCGCTCGTCGACGTCGGTGAGACCGTCGCCGTCGGAGTCACCGGGGGTAGGGGTGTCGTCAGCGGGGTCGTTCGGGTTGCTGCCGTTGCCGACCTCCTGACCGTCCGGGACGCCGCCCTTGTCGGTGTCGGCGTCCCGCGGGTCGGTGGGCTGGCGGCCGTGGCCGCTGTTCGCCGAGCCGCTGGTCTCCTGGCCGTCGCTGAGCACGTCGTCGTCGGTGTCGGAGTCGTTCGGGTCGGTGGGCCGGCTGCCGAAGGCGCCGTTCCTCGAGCCGCTGGTCTCCTGGCCGTCGTTGACGCCGTCGCCGTCGGTGTCCGGGTCGAGCGGGTTGGTCGGCTGGCCGCCGAACGTCCCGTTCTTCGAGCCCGACTGCTCCTCGGTGTCCTTCAGACCGTCGCCGTCGCTGTCGTCGGGGGTGCGCAGGTCGTCCCCGGCGTCCAGCGGGTCGGTGCCGCGGGCGACCTCGTCACCGTCCATGACCGAACCACCGTCGGTGTCCGGGTCGTTGGGGTCGGTGGCCTGGTTGCCGTGCGGACCGTTCCGGGAGCCGCTGGTCTCCTCGCCGTCCGTGAGGTCGTCGTTGTCGGAGTCGCTGTCGAGCGGGTTGGTCGGCTTGCCACCGAAGGCGGTGTTCCTCGATCCGGACCTTTCCTGGCCGTCGGTGAGATCGTCGCCGTCCGTGTCGGCCTTGAGCGGGTCGGTCCCGATCGCCGCCTCGGCGCCGTCGCTGAGCCCGTCACCGTCGGTGTCGGCGTTGCGCGGGTCGGTGCCGTTGCCGAGCTCGGCGCCGTCCTGCACGCCGTCGGTGTCGGTGTCGGAGGCGTTCGGGTCGGTGGCCCTGCCGCCGTACGTGCCGTTCTCCGACCCGGAGGTCTCCTCACCGTCCGTGACGGTGTCGTTGTCGGAGTCGGCGTCCAGCGGGTTGGTCGGCGTGCCGCCGAAGTCGGTGTTCTTCGTGCCGTCGACCTCCTCGCCGTCGCTCAGGCCGTCGCCGTCGGTGTCGGCCTTGTTCGGGTCGGTGCCGCGGGCGACCTCCTTGCCGTCGTCGAGTCCGTCGTCGTCGCTGTCGGGGTCGTGCGGGTCGGTCGGCTGGTTGCCGTAGGCGCCGTTCGCGGAGCCGCTGATCTCCTCGGTGTCGAGCAGCCGGTCCCCGTCGGAGTCCAGGTCGCCCGGGCCGGTGCGGTCGTCGGCCCGGTCGTTGGGGTTGGTGCCGTCGATCGTCTCCTGCTTGTCGGTGACGCCGCCGTCGTCGGTGTCCGGGTCGTTGGGGTCGCTGGGGGCGTTGCCGTGGGCGGTGTTCTGAGATCCGGTCACCTCCTCTGCGTCGGTGAGCCCGTCGTTGTCGGAGTCGTCGTCGAGCGGGTCGGTCGGCTCGTTGCCGAAGGCGGTGTTCTGCGAGCCGCTGACCTCCTCACCGTCGGTGAGACCGTCACCCTCGGTGTCCTGCTTCAGCGGGTCGGTGCCGATCGCCTTCTCCCTGCCGTCGGTGAGGCCGTCGTCGTCGGTGTCGGCCTTGCGCGGGTCGGTCCCGTCGGTGATCTCGTCGCCGTCGTGGACGCCGTCGGCGTCGCTGTCGGGGGCGTTGGGGTCGGTGGGCCGGCTGCCGTGGGCGCCGTTCCTCGAGCCCGAGGTCTCCTGGCCGTCGGTGAGGCCGTCGTTGTCGGAGTCCTCGTCCAGCGGGTCGGTGGCCTGCTCGCCGAAGTCGGTGTTCCTGGCCCCGGTCACCTCGTCGCCGTCGCCGAGCGCGTCACCGTCGGTGTCCGGGTCGTTCGGGTCGGTGCCGGCGTCGATGTCGGCCTTGTCGTTCAGGCCGTCGTCGTCGGAGTCCGCGTCGTGGGGGTCGGTCGGCTCGTGGTCGTAGTGGACGTTCCTGGCACCGCTGACCTCCTCGTCGTCGAAGAGACCGTCGCCGTCGCTGTCCAGCCGCTCGGTCTCCTCGCAGTCGATGCCTCCCGCGGGGGCGCCGGCGGTGACGCTCATCGGGAACAGGTCGGCGTCCAGCACCGTCAGCGCACCGGCCAGGGTGACGTCGACGTGCAGCACCGAGGCCTCGCCGCTGGCGGTGGTGCCGTCGGCGGCGACGGACTCGGTGAGCCGACCGGCCGAGAGCGAGGCGACCAGCAGCGGGTTGCCGGGTGCGGCGACGTCGATCGGGCTGCCGTCGGCGGGCAGCACCTGGGAGGAGCCGTTGCCGGTGACCCGGACCACCGGGGCGTTCCAGCTCACCTGCGAGTCACCCGCGGTGCCGGTGGCTCGCGCGCTCAGCAGCGGCTCGGTGAGCACCTCGACCTGCAGCTGCCCACCGAACAGGTGGAGGTCGACGGTGCTTCCCCGGGAGGTGGTGACCACGTCCCGACCGTCGGCGTCGACGCGCGCCGGGTTCGCCACCAGCTTGGTGCTCTGCGAGGTCGACACGGTGCCGGGCAGGGCGAGCAGGTCGCCCACCCCGGGCACCGGGAGCAGCTCGACGTCCGCGGTGGAGACGTGCGAGCGGGTCAGCGGCTGGTCGGCGGGGAAGCAGCCGGCGGCCTCGGTCATCCGGGCGTGCGCGGTGGCCGTGGACACGTCCAGGGTGAGCAGCCCGGGCACCCTGCCGGGGATCGCGGTCTCCTCGACCCCGGCGGTGTTGTCCGGCGGCGCGGACTGGCTGGCCTCGGAGAGGATGGCGGGCAGCGCCTGACCGACGATCTCGCCGGTGAGGTTGCGGGCCTCGGCGTGCGAGTGCGGCGTACTGCCGTCGGCGCTGCCGCTGGTCGCGGCGATCGAGACGTCCTCGGCCAGGGTGCCCTGGCCGGGAGCGCTCAGCGCGGTGAGTCGGAGGACCTCGGCGTCGGCGGCGGAGGTGAGGCCGGCGATCGCGTCGGGTGCCGATGCCGCGGGGGGTGCGGCCTGGGCCATCGGAACGGCGGAGAACGAGTACAGCGCTGCGAGAGAGAGGCTCAGCGCCGCACCCAGGGGTCGGGTGAGGGACACGGGGGGACTCCTCGGCGGGGAGGGGGAGGGGGAGCGGGGAGGGGGTGGAGGGGAGGGGTGGAGGGAGCGGTGGTGCTGTGGGGGCCCGGCACGGGGGTGACGGGGGTGGACCGAGCGGCCGTACCCCCCGCCGTACCGGCTATGCGCCCAGCCCCCACGGGACCAGACCACCGCCGGTTGGACTCCCGTGCGCGGCGCGGCGTAGGCTGCCACCTGCGCCTGAAGTCTGCCCACGTCCCGGACGGAGTGGATTCCGGCTCGCTATCAGCGCCGCTCTCGGCTCGGGCAGAGGCGCAGGAACGTCATCAGTCCTGGCGTCATCGGTAGTGAAACGGGCTTCTGCGCGCTCCGGAACGACAACTGTCCACGCAAAGGTCCGAACACACCTTATGACGAGCACCATCTCCATTCTTCCCGATTACGACGCCCCTCAGGTGGCGGTCAACGACATCGGTTCCGAAGAAGACTTCCTCGCGGCCATCGACGCGACCATCAAGTACTTCAACGACGGCGACATCGTCGAGGGGACGATCGTCAAGGTCGACCGCGACGAGGTCCTCCTCGACATCGGCTACAAGACCGAGGGCGTCATCCCCTCGCGCGAGCTGTCGATCAAGCACGACGTCGACCCCAACGAGGTCGTCGAGGTCGGCGACAAGGTCGAGGCCCTGGTCCTCCAGAAGGAGGACAAGGAAGGCCGGCTGATCCTGTCCAAGAAGCGCGCCCAGTACGAGCGCGCCTGGGGCACCATCGAGCAGGTCAAGGAGGAGGACGGCGTCGTCGAGGGCACCGTCATCGAGGTCGTCAAGGGCGGCCTGATCCTCGACATCGGTCTGCGCGGCTTCCTCCCGGCATCGCTGGTGGAGATGCGTCGCGTGCGCGACCTGCAGCCCTACGTGGGTCAGACGCTCGAGGCGAAGATCATCGAGCTCGACAAGAACCGCAACAACGTGGTCCTGTCGCGTCGTGCGTGGCTCGAGCAGACCCAGTCCGAGGTTCGCCACGGCTTCCTGACCCAGCTGCAGAAGGGCCAGATCCGCAAGGGCGTCGTCTCCTCGATCGTCAACTTCGGTGCGTTCGTGGACCTCGGCGGCGTCGACGGTCTGGTGCACGTCTCGGAGCTGTCCTGGAAGCACATCGACCACCCCTCCGAGGTGGTCACCGTCGGCGACGAGGTCACCGTCGAGGTGCTCGACGTGGACATGGACCGCGAGCGTGTCTCCCTGTCGCTCAAGGCGACGCAGGAGGACCCCTGGCAGCACTTCGCCCGCACCCACCAGATCGGCCAGATCGTGCCCGGCAAGGTCACCAAGCTGGTGCCCTTCGGCTCGTTCGTGCGGGTCGAGGAGGGCATCGAGGGCCTGGTGCACATCTCCGAGCTGGCCGAGCGCCACGTGGAGATCCCCGAGCAGGTCGTCCAGGTCAACGACGACGTCATGGTCAAGATCATCGACATCGACCTCGAGCGTCGCCGGATCTCGCTGTCGCTGAAGCAGGCCAACGACACCGCGGCCGCCTCGGACGTCGACGAGTTCGACCCGACGCTCTACGGCATGACGGCGACGTACGACGAGCAGGGCAACTACGTCTACCCCGAGGGCTTCGACCCGGAGACCGGCGAGTGGCTCGAGGGCTTCGACGACCAGCGCGCGGTCTGGGAGGAGCAGTACGCCAAGGCGCACGCTCGCTGGGAGGCGCACGTCAAGCAGCAGGCCGAGGCCGCCAAGGCCGAGGTCGAGGCCGGCGAGGCCACCTCGTACTCCTCCGGCGGCGAGACCGACGGTGGGGTGCAGGAGGAGCAGCAGGGCGGCTCGCTCGCCTCGGACGAGGCGCTGCAGGCGCTCCGCGAGAAGCTCACCGGCGGCTCCGCCTGATCCGTCTGGTCCGCCAGTAGCACGTCACGAAGGCCCGGTCACCGCGAGGTGGCCGGGCCTTCGTCTGTCGTGGAGGGGTGGTGGACGTCGAGGAGCGGGTCTCAGCGGAACGAGGAGCCGTGCCTGCTGAAGTCGTCGGTGGGGTGGCTGCGCGGCGGCTCGTAGGCAGACCACCCGGTGGGGTCGTCCGAGTAGATGTCGCGGAGGACCGCCAGGACGGCGGCCGTGATGAGTACTGCGATCCAGAAGACGAGGAGTGCGGTCATGGCAGTAATCATGCCTCCATCGACATCCGGCCACGAGTGGCAGTCTTGCCGCTGTGCGTCGATTTTCTGCCAGTCTCGTGTCATGATGGTGAGCATGTTGCGGAACGTGGCGGCACTGGTCTACGACGGCGTCTCGCCGTTCGAGCTCGGAGTGCTGTGCGAGGCCTTCGCGATCGACCGCAGCGACGACGGCGTGCCGGCCCTGGAATTCGCCGTGTGCGGGCCGGCCGCGGGGAGGGTGGCGACCTCGGTCGGGTTCTCGCTCCAGGTGGAGCACGGCCTCGACCGCCTGGCCGACGCGGACCTGATCGGCGTACCCGCGATGTCGAACGGACCCACCCCGCCGGAGGTGATCGCGGCGCTGCAGACCGCGCACGAGCGGGGCGCCCGGATCCTGTCGGTCTGCTCCGGAGCGTTCGTCCTCGGCGAGGCGGGGCTCCTGGACGGCCGGGAGTGCACCACGCACTGGCGGCACACCCAGGAGCTGTCCGAGCGGTTCCCGCTGGCCCGGGTGGTGCCGGAGGTGCTGTATGTCGACGCGGGCTCGGTGATCACCAGCGCCGGCACCGCCGCCGGCCTCGACGCCACGCTGCACATCTGGCGGCAGGAGTACGGCGCCGCCGTGGCCAGTGCCGTCGCCCGACGGATGGTGGTGCCCCCGCAGCGCGACGGGGGACAGGCCCAGTTCATCACCCGAGCGGTCCCCGAGTGCGACGTCGAGACGCTGGGTCCGCTGCTCACCTGGATCCTCGAGCACCTCGACGAGGACCTGGACGTGGAGAGCCTGGCGCGCCGAGCCCTGATGTCGCCGCGGACCTTCGCCCGGCGCTTCCGCGCCGAGACGGGGGCGACCCCGCACGCCTGGATCACCGGCCAGCGGGTACGGCGCGCCGAGGAGCTGCTGGAGGCGTCGGACTGGTCGGTCGAGCGGATCGCCGCCGACGTGGGGTTCGGCAACGCCGCCACCCTGCGGCACCACTTCGGGCGCAGTCGCGGGATCAGCCCGCAGCAGTACCGCCGTCAGTTCGCCTGCTGAGGCCACCCAGCTCGCCCAGCTCGCTGCGACGCACCTTGCCGGTGGCGGTGTGCGGCAGCTCGTCGAGGAAGCGGTAGGTCTTCGGCCGTTTCGGCGGAGCCAGGCGCTCCCGGGCGAAGTCGCGCAGCGCGCTCTCGGTGGCGGGGCCGACCACGGCCGCGCAGACCCGCTGACCCCATTCGTCGTCGGGAAGGGCGTAGACCGCGGCCTCGTCGACCCCGGGGTGCTCGAGCAGCGCCTGCTCGACCTCGAGCGGGTAGACGTTGACGCCGCCGGTGATGATGAGGTCCTCCCGCCGGCCGTCGAGGTACAGGTAGCCGTCTGCGTCGAGCCGCCCGACGTCGCCCACCGTGAAGGCGGGCCCGTCGGCTGTCTCGCGCCAGGCGGCGGCGGTCTTCTCGGGGGCGCCGAAGTAGCTGAACCGGGCGTGGGGCGGCACCGTGCACCAGATGGTGCCGTCCTCGTCGAGCCGCAGCGAGCGGCCCGGCCGCGCTCGGCCGACGGTGCCCGGTCGCTGCCGCCACTCCTCGGAGCGGCAGGCGGTGAACTGGCCCTCGGTGGACCCGTAGAACTCCCAGGTCGACCCGGGCGGGAACGCTGCCAGCAGTCGTTCCTTGGTCGCCACCGGGCACGGGGCGCCGGCGTGCGCGACCAGCCGGAAGCTGTCGAGGTCAGGTGCGCCGGTGCGGTCCCAGTGCGCGAACAGACGCTGCAGGTGGGTCGGTACGCAGAACATCGTGGTCGGATGCTCCGCGGTGATCGCCGCGGTGATCCGCTCCGGGTCGAACGGTCCGGGGACCACCACCCGCCCGCCGGCCAGCACGGTGCCCATCGCGAACCGGAGCGGCGCCGAGTGGTACAGCGGGCTCAGCACCAGGTTCACGTCGTCGGCGGCGAAACCCCAGAGCGTCACGCTCCTCGGCGATCAGCGCGTCCGCGTCGATGTCGCTGAGGAGCCCGCTGTACACCCCCTTGGGTGTCCCGGTGGTGCCGCTGGTGACGTGCATCGGCCGTGCCCGGGGTCGCCAGGTGCGGGGGTCCCCGTCCGGACGGACCTGCGCCAAGAGCGCGGCGAGCTGCTGCTCGTCCTGGACCACGAGGTGCGGGTCCAGCCCGCCGAGGATCCGGTCCCGCTCGATCGGGGTCGATCTCGGGTCCAGCGGGGACGGGATGATGCCGCGGGCGAGCAGCGCCATCACCGTCTCGAGGAGCAGCAGCGAGCCGCCCACGAGCAGCGCGACCCGGGACTCCTCGCGCAGCGTGGGCAGGCTCATGCTGGGCATCGTAGGTGCGCGTGGTCATCGGTCCGGCTCCCGGGAGTCGGGGTCAGGTGGTCGATCGCTGCGTCGAGCACGCGTGAGTCGCCACCCTTCTCCGGTGGGGTCGCGGCTGAGGATCCAGGTGGGGTCGTGGGCGCGGTGGTGGTGCCAGCCGCAGAGGGGGATGCCGTTGACCAGGTCGGTGGGGCCGCCTTGGGACCAGGGGTGGGGGTGGTGGATCTCGCACCAGGCGAAGGGTCGTTCGCAGCCGGTGATGGCGCAGGAGTCGTACTCGAGGGAGAGTGCGAGGTGCTGGTAGTAGCTGTGGCAGTCGGCTGCGTCGGCCCAGGTCGAGGGCTTTTGAGTCTCCGCCGAGGACGGCGGGGACGTGGCCGGCCTCGCAGGCCAGGCGGCGCAGCTCGCCGGCGTCGACGTGGATGCCGGTGTCGAGTCGGCCGGCGCCGGGTGACCCGGCGGGGGCGGCGAGCTGGTCGAGGGGGATGGTGACCAGGAAGGTCATCGCGTTGGCGCCCTGCCAGCCTGTGGTGGGCAGGTGCTCGATGAGCTCGCACAGTGCCTGTCCGGCGGCCTCCCAGCCGCCCAGTCCGCCGTGATCGCCCTGGGCCGCGGACTCGTCGACGACGGGTTGCCCGCCGCGGTTGCGACCGAGGCGTCGGGGGGCGGTGAGCCGGTCGAGGGCCTGGCGCAGCAGGGATCCGTGCAGCTCGGGGATGGTGAACTTCCCGGTCCAGGTGCCGTCGCCGTTGTCGCCCAGCATCAGGGAGGTCTCGCGGCGGGCGTGGGCGCTCTCGCGGCCCAGCAGGATCGCCTCGTGTCGGTCGGCGAGGTCGTGGTCGAGGGGGTCGAACATGCGGCGGGCGGCCTGGCGCAGTCGGCGGGCGTTCATCGGTCTGCCGGTCCGGGTGCCGGCCCCGGTGGCCTTGGCGACCAGGATCTCCTCCGCGGCGCTGACCTGCTCGGCGGTGGCCTCGGGGGGTGCCTGCTCGGCGGCGTTGACGATGACCCGGACCTGCGCGGTGCGCAGCAGGCCCGCGGCGTACGCCTCGCGGGTGTGGGGGTACTTCTCGGCCAGCAGCCGGGCGATCCGCAGCCCCCCGGCGGCGGCCTCCCGGGTGTCCCCGGTCAGGGACGCTGCCCAGGCGTCGGTGCCGGTGACCGCGGCCTTCGCGGCGACCTGCCGGGCCTCGGCCTCGGCCAGCACCGCCAGCCGCAGCGCCGCGGCCTGGGACTCGATCACCGCCAACACCGACACCAGCGTCCCCAGCTCGTCCTCGCCCACCCCGGCCAGCCCCGCCCCACGCGCGGTGTCCAACCCCGCCCGCACCTGCTCCACCACCGGCAACACCGGGCCGCCTCGGCCGCCTCGGCCGGCGCATCGAGCTGGGAAACCGTCATACGAGAAGTCAAACAGAGACCACCGACACCCAAGGGAACATGTGTTCGAGACTGTGGAAGAGGCGACGTTGACCCGGACCTGTGGATGCAGACGGGTCCCAGGGTGCGGCCGGGTGGGGGCCGTGGTGACGCCGGCACAGAGGCGTGAAGTTGGTGGCACGTCGCTAATGTGACCCCTCGTGAACGCACCGGTCGCAGCGGCGATCTACACCCGGATCAGTAGTGACGTCGAGGGCCTCGGGCTGGGGGTGACCCGGCAGCGCGAGGACTGCGAGAAGTTGGCCGCGTCCCTGGGCTGGGGCGTGGCGGGGGTGTACTCCGACAATGACGTGTCGGCCTACTCCGGCAAGCGCCGCCGGAGTACGAGCGGATGCTCACCGACCTGGCCGACGGTGTCGTGGACGGGGTGATCGTCTACCACATCGACCGCCTCACGCGGCGTCCGATCGAGTTGGAGCAGTTCGTCCACGCCGTCGACGCCGCCGGGGTCAAGCACGTCCGGTTCGTCACCGGGGACGCCGACATCTCCACCGGTGACGGCCTGCTGGTCGCCCGGCTGCTCTCAGCGGTCGCCGCGAGTGAGTCCCACCAAGTCCCGCCGGGTGCGCCGCAAGCAGGAGCAGAACGCCGCCGCCGGGAAGCCGCACAAGGGCTCGACCCGACCGTTCGGCTACGAGGCCGACCACGTCACGATCCGTCAGGACGAGGCCACGGTGTTCCGGCAGATCGTGGCCCGGTTCCTGACCGCCGGAGGACCCTGCCAGTCCTCGACCTGATCCGAGGACCACGACACCGACGGCAACTGCCCGCGCATCTCCTCTACCGCCTGGACGAGCACGTCGTCCGCCGAGACACCGACGAACCGGGTCACCGGCGGCTGGAACCCCTGCGCGACCTCGTAGCGGTGCAGCCCAGCCTTGCGCTCACCCTCGGTGTCGGTGAACGACTTGGTGACGTACTTCGACAGGTACCCCGCCGCCCGACGTGCCTCGTGCAGCGGCGTGGAGCCCACCGGCAGGTCCGAGAGCCGCTTGATGTGGACGAACCCCCGACCCCACGCGGCGTCGATCACCCCGCGCTGGATGAACCGGCCCACCGCGAATTGCACATGCAGACCGTGCCCGGACTTGTGCCACTCCGGCACCCACACGTACGGCAACGGCGCCCCGCCCAGCGAGCCTCGCAAGGTCCTGAAGAACGCAGCGACATCGGCCCGCACCTGGGCCGGGTCGTGACACCCCTCGCCCGCATACGTCAGCGTCCCCAACCGGTTCAGACCGGTGCGCGGTGCAATAGCGCCGCACCTTGGCTCGAGCTCGACGCGCGGCCTCGGCCCGCGACCGCTCCGGATCCGCAGCCGGAACACCCGGCACCCACCCCGACCGACGAGGACGATGCGAGGCCACGAACGCGCCACCGCCTCCCCAGCAGACGGAGTACAGCGACAACGACCAACCCGCATCCGGAGACACCAGACGCGACAACGACGCGTCGGAACTCATCAGCATCAGAGGCCTTCCGGGGACGACGACAGAAGTCGGTCCCGCGCGGATAGTCACTTGCCGCCGAAACGAGGGGCACCATCCGCGCTCACCCACTCAGGCGACCCGAGGCGGCATCCCGTCAATCCGGGGTAGTTCCTCGGTCCGTAACCCGCCGGCTCTCCCGGCATCTTTGAACCCGCGCACAGAATGCACGCCCCAGCCACGAATGGCAAGCATGTGACTCACCACCGTGGCTGGGCCGGATGGGGGTGTCCGCCACCCCCACCCGCGCTCGTGCCTCGCACGGCCGGGGCCCCTGGCGACCCGAGAACCACCCCACCCGAGCCCGGCCCAGCCACTCCACACCCCAAACGAGTTTCGTTGCTACTTCAAGTCAAGTGGCGCTGCCGAAGCAATGATTGCTTCCTGCGCCGCCAACCGAACGAGCTCGACATCAGGCCTGAGCGACCTAGCCTCTTTGCCCGACGGTAGGAGGAGTTCGACGCTCCCATCGCCCCCATCGGACTTGGTGTGCACTATTCGACACCGAATGTCATAAATCCGGTCGGCCACCTGGTCGCGCAAGTCCGCACCGGAATCTAGCGACAGTGGACTAAGCGTCGGTATGACCTGAGGCCGAGAGCAGAAGTAGTCACGTATCCGCTGGTTGCTATCTAGATGGCCTCTCAGGCGGTCCGATGTCGAAACAGCGCCGCAAGGTGGTTCGCATCTGTTCTCGTTCTGAAATAAAGCCGCGCGAGTTCGGCTTGATTGCCTTCACGAGATTGGCCAGTGCCACTTGATCACTCGGGTCGAACTGAGGACTTGTTAAAATTTGGCGAGCGCGCCTGATAATCTCATCTTGCGTATATATGGGAAAGAAGAACTCGAGGACTTGATAAAAAGCCAGATAGGAAAGTAGTGGGGGCGCCGTCGCCGACCTGCCGTACCTATAAAGGGCGGCCGGCTGCGAATGATATCGGTTTGTCGGAAAGATTGGGGGTGCGGATACCTTGGTCATCACGGGGTGGATTCCGACGTGAGGCCCCTCAACGAGTTCGAGGTTCACCCGGTACCGCGCATCAAGATCGAAGAAGAATGAATCGGACGTTCGACCGCCTCCAGTGTTGCGGTACTGAAGTTCCCCGCCAATCCCGTTATCTTCGAATGTGGGATGAGCGTAATTAGGTGGTATACCTCGAATAGATCGAAACCTGTCGGAGGATGGCGAAACTTCGATAGCCAGGGGCGGGCGAGTGACGCGCAGTCGCCAATCGTTGGACAGTTTCTGCCAGCCAAATCGACCGGACTCGCCGGGCTCGTCCGCTGTATCGCCCGAATGCTCGTCGAGGTTCTCGATCCGGGAATGCTGGCCAGCATATGGAGAGACCGTGCCCGTACCCTGACCGTCCACATCCCCGCTATCCGTGAAGATGATTCCATCGAGATCCGGCGAAAATCGGGCGATTCCTGGATGCACGTTCGTGACAGTACGGGCTCGTTCTTCGGTGTATGAAATGGATCGCGTCGATCGACCTTCGGGGTAGACAATAGTTCGCAGAGGCTCGCCATCCCAATCCGCTTCTACCGTCGTTCCTAAACCCGCAGATTCGGCTTTCTGTTTCAGAGTCGACTGACCATCACCGAGGCTTAATCCGACTGACTCCGCATCTGCCACCACGATCCCCCTTCATCCGAGCGCGCCCGCTGGCAGTATGCCGCGATAGTTGGATGCCCGCCTCATATCACGGACCCGCGTTCGGGGGATGGACTAGCAACTTGCCAGGTTGGTGGCAGCACTCGGCCTACCCCGCGCCTTGTCTCACGGCCACACCCCGCCCGCCGCCGTCGAATCCAGCCCAGCCCCCACCCGCCCGTACCGTGTCAGCCATGCGAGTGGGACTGACCGGGGGAGTCGCGTCGGGCAAGAGCACCGTGGCGGCCAGGCTGGCCGACCTCGGGGCGGTCGTCATCGACGCCGACCAGCTGGCGCGTGAGGTCGTCGAGCGGGGCACCCCCGGGCTGGCTGCGGTCGTCGAGGAGTTCGGCGAGGAGCTGCTGACGCCCGACGGCGACCTGGACCGGCCGGCGATGGGGCGGCTCGTCTTCGCCGACGAGGCCGCGCGGCGGCGCCTTGAGGCGATCGTGCACCCGCTGGTCTTCGAGCGGTACGCCGAGCTGGAGGAGCAGGCGTCCGCCGACGCGGTCGTCGTCCACGACATCCCGCTGCTGGTCGAATCCGGCCGGGCCGGGGAGTTCGACGCCGTCCTGGTGGTCGACGTACCGGCCGAGGTCCAGATCGACCGGATGCTCACCCAGCGCGGCTGGACCCGCGAGGACGCCGAGGCACGGATCGCGGCCCAGGCCACCCGCGACCAGCGGCTGGCGGTGGCCACCCACGTCATCGAGAACACCGGCTCGCTCAACGAGCTGCGCGATCGCGTCGACGCCGTCTACGGCGAGCTGGCGGCCCGGTGACGGCCCTGGCCCGACACCGCCGGCCACCGGCGGCCCTGGCGGGGCCGGCTGGGCTGGTTGCGCTGGCACTCGGTCTCGGTCTCGCCGGAGCCGCCTGCGCCCCGGCCGAGGACAGCCGGCCCGACGCCGCCCACGGCTCGCCCGCCGCGACGACCGGCTCCCTCGACGACCCGTCGGACGGCGACGACGCTGCCGACGAGCCCACGGCCGAGGCCGTCGTACCGCAGCCGCTCTCCTGGGGCCCCACCGACGCCGAGCTCGCGCAGGCGCAGGAGATGGTGGCCGGCTGGTCCCCGGGGCGGCTCGCGGGACAGGTGATCGTGGGCCGGTACGCCGGCACCGACCCGGCGATCCCCGGGGCCATGGTCCGGGACCTGCACCTGGCCGGCGTCTGCGTCACCGGCGACAACGTGGTCGACGCCGAGCAGGTGCGCGCCACCAACCGCGCCGTCTCGGCCGCGGTCGCCGCGGACGGGCGTGACTTCCCCGCGGTGATCGGCGTCGACCAGGAGGGCGGCGTGGTCTCGCACCTGCGCGGCATCGCCACCGAGTTCCCCACCTTCGCGACCGCCGGTGAGGCCGTCGCCGAGGGCGGTGCCCGCGGTCGGACAGCGGTACGCCGGGCCGCCGAGGCCACCGGGCTGGAGCTGCGCGACCTGGGGTTCACCTGGGTCTTCGCCCCGGTCGCCGACGTCACCATCGGCGCCGCCGATCCCACCATCGGCAGCCGATCCCCCTCCACCGACCCCGGGATCGCCGGCCAGGTCGTCGCCGCGGCCGTGCGCGGCTACGACCGCTCCGGCACGGTGTCGACGACCAAGCACTTCCCCGGCCACGGCGGGGCCACCGCCGACAGCCACGAGACGCTGCCGACCCTGACCGCCCCGCTCGGCGAGCTGACCTCGCGTGACCTCGCCCCCTTCGCCGACGCCGTCGAGGCGGGAGCTCCGGCGGTGATGGTCGGGCACCTGGACGTCCAGGCGATCGCACCCGGCCGACCCTCCACCCTCGCCCCGGAGGTGTACGACGTGCTGCGCGACGACCTGGGCTTCGAGGGCCTGGCCATCACCGACTCGCTCGGGATGGGCGCCGTCGCCGGCATCCCCGACCTCGCGGTGAAAGCACTCGCCGCCGGGGCGGACCTGCTGCTGATGCCGGCCGACACCGCCCGCACCCACGCTCGGCTCACCCGAGCGGTACGGACCGGGGAGGTCACTCCGGAGCGGGTCGAGGAGGCCGCTGCGCGGGTGGTCGCCCTCCAGCTGTGGCAGGCGAGGGTGGCGGGGGACCGACCGGTGCCCGACGACGTCGAGGAGATGGCCGAGGCCGCCTCGACCGGGCTGGTCGAGGCGGCCTCGGACTGAGGTTCGGCTGGGTCAGGCAGCCAGGTCAGGGTCGGCGATGCGCCGCAGCTTCTGCAGCGCCTCCCGCTCCAGCTGACGCACCCGCTCGGCGGAGATGCCGTGCTTGACGCCGATGTCGGCCAGCTTGTGCTGGCGGCCGTCGGTGAGGCCGTAGCGGGACCGGATGATGTCGGCCGCCCGGTCGTCGAGGTGGGCGACCAGGGTGTTCAGCCGATCACGGGACTCCACGTCCAGGACGGTCAGGTCTGGTCCCGGAGAGGTCTCCTGGGCCATCAGGTCGCCGAGCGAGGTGTCGCCGTCCTCGTCCACCGGGGTGTCCAGGCTGACGTGCTCGCGACCCCAGGCCATCAGGTCCAGCACCCGCTCCAGCTCCATGCCGAGCTCGTTGGCGATCTCCTGCGGCTCCGGCTCCCGGCCGAGCTGGCGCTCCAGGGTGCGACGAGCGCCGCCGACCTGGTTCAGCTCCTCGACCACGTGCACGGGCAGCCGGACGACCCGGGCCTGCTGGGCGATGCCCCGGGTGATCGCCTGGCGGACCCACCAGGTGGCGTAGGTGGAGAACTTGTAGCCCTTGGTGTAGTCGAACTTCTCCACCGCGCGGATCAGGCCGGTGTTGCCCTCCTGGATCAGGTCCAGCATCGGCATCTGCGCCCGGCCGTACTTGCGGGCGATGGAGACGACGAGACGAAGGTTCGCGGTGATGAAGGTGTCGACCGCGCGGCGGCCCTCCTCGGCGATCCACTCCAGCTCCTCCTGCGTGGCCCGGCCGGGGGCGCCGCCCTTGCGACGACCCACCCGCCCCTCGGCGAGCAGGTACTCGGCCATCAGGCCGGCCTCGATGGTCTTGGAGAGCTCGACCTCCAGGGCAGCGTCGAGCAACGGGTTGCGAGCGATCTCGTCGAGGTAGAGCCCGACGCTGTCGCGGCCCTCGATCTCACGCGTCACGGCGGTCTTGGTGCCTGTTGCCATGGAGAGCCTCCTTCGCAGTGAGCCCCACCGGCGGCTGCCGATGCCCTCACGTCTTCGATAACGCTCACGGTGACCCGAGGATTCCCCGGTCAAACGTGGGCCTTCGCCATGAAGGACGCCTCAGCCCTGCCGAGAGTTGCCTGGACCGCGAACTCTCAGGGAGTTCTCAGGCCGGGCCGCTCTCGGCGCCCTCCGTAGAGTGATTCGGAGCCGTCGCGGGGACGGATGGGCCGGCGGAGACACCCATCTTGTCGGCGAGCCCCATCCGGTCCAGGATCCAGGCGAGCGTGAACGCCCGGTCGCGCCAGGCCTTGTACCGACCCGAGACACCTCCGTGGCCGGCGGCCATCTCGGTGCGCAGCAGCACGTCGTGGCCGTTCGCCGCGCTGGCCCGCAGCTTGGCCACCCACTTGGCCGGCTCGACGTACAGCACCCGGGTGTCGTTCAGGGAGGTCTCGGCCAGGATCGGCGGATAGGGGAGCGCGGCGACGTTGTCGTACGGCGCGTAGGAGGCCATGTAGTCGTAGACCTCCGCATCCGCCTCCGGGTTGCCCCACTCGTCGTACTCGGTGACGGTCAACGGGAGGTCGGCGTCCAGCATCGTGGTGAGCGCGTCGACGAACGGCACCCCCGCCACGATCCCGGCGAAGAGCTCCGGCGCCTGGTTGGCGACCGCCCCCATCAGCAGACCTCCGGCGCTGGCGCCCTCCGCGACCAGGGTCTGCGGGGTGGTCCAGCCGGTGTCGACGAGGTGCCGGGCGCAGGCGGTGAAGTCGCTGAACGTGTTCTGCTTGCGCATCAGCTTGCCGTCGTCGTACCAACGGCGCCCCATCTCGCCGCCACCGCGGACATGGGCGATCGCGAACGCCGCCCCGCGCTCCAGCAGCGAGAGCCGCGCCACCGAGAAGTAGGGGTCCATCGAGGCCTCGTAGGCGCCGTACCCGTAGAGCAGCAGCGGCACCGGGCCGGTGCCACCGCCGGTGTCCTCGCGGGCGCCGAGCCGGCAGACCACCGAGATCGGCACCCGTTCGCCGTCCTCGGAGCTGGCCCAGAGCCGGTGCTCCTCGTAGTCTGCGGGGTCGTAGCCGCCGAGCACCGGGGCCCGGCGCAGCAGTGTCAGCGACCGGTCCCGCACGTCGTAGTCGTAGACCGAGGCCGGGGTGGCCAGCGTGGTGTACCCCAGCCGGACGGTGGGCTGCTCGAAGTTGGGGTTGCCGCCGGAGCCGACCGTGTACACCTCGTGCGGGAACTCGACCAGGTAGTCGTCGCAGACCCCGGCCTCGCCGAGCTCGAGGATCCGTAGCTGGGTCAGGCCCTGGCTGCGCTGGTGGACGACCAGGTGGCCGGCGAACGCGTCGACCTCCTCCAGCCTGACCCCGGAGTCGTGCGGGATCAGCGCGGTCCACTCCTCGGGGGGCGTCGGCGTCGTCGGGGCCGAGCCGACCTCGAAGTCGGCCCCGGCACCGTTGTGGACCACGAGGAAGCGGTCCTCTCCGGCGATCCGCGCGTGCTCCAGGGAGTACTCCAGTCCCTCACGTCGCTCGCTGAAGACCTGCCAACCCGGCTCGGGGTCGTCGGCGTCGAGGAAGCGGTACTCGGAGGTGGTCTTCGATCCGGCGAGGATCACCAGGAACCGGTCGCTGCGGGTCCGTCCGACGCCGACGAAGAACCGGCCGTCGGGCTCGTGGTGCACCAGCTCGTCCTCGGACTGGGAGGTGCCGAGGCGGTGCCGCCAGATCTTGTCGGCGCGCCAGGACTCGTCGACCGTCGTGTAGTAGAGGTTCTCCCCGGCCCGGTCCCAGGTCGCGCCACCGAGCACGCCGGTGATCTCGTCGGCGAGCAGACCGCCGCCGGCCAGGTCCTTGACCCGGACGGTGTACCGCTCGTCGCCGACGGTGTCGGTGGAGTAGGCGAGCAACGTTCCGTCGGGGGAGATGCTGGAGCCGCCGAGCGAGAAGAACTCGTGCCCCTCGGCCAGCTCGTCGAGGTCCAGCAGCAGCTCCTCGCCGGGGATCGCCGGCTGGTCCGGAGCGGTGTCCTCGGCGGGCCGCGGCGGCGTCCAGTCGTCCGGGCCGTTGACCGGGACCCGGCAGCTCGCGCCGTACTCCCGGCCCTCGAACGAGCGTCCGTAGTACCAGTGGTCCCGGTTGCGGGTGGGCACCGAGAGGTCGGTCTCCTTGGTGCGCGCGCGGATCTCGCCGAAGACCTGCTCGCGCAACCCGGCCAGGTGTCGGGTGCGGGCCTGGGTCCAGGCGTTCTCCGCCTCCAGGTGCGCGAGCACCTCGGGGTTGTCCTTCTCGCGGAGCCACTCGTAGTCGTCGGTGCGCACTCGACCGTGGATCTCGGTGGAGGTACGCCGGACCGCGGCGACCGGCGGGCGGGTGGGGGCGTCGTCGCCCGCTGCGGGGGTGGCGGGGGTGGCGGGGTCCGAGGGATCAGCGGCAGTCACGCCGCGACACTAGCCGGACGCAGGCGGGCTCCAGATGCTCAGGTCCGGGTCGTCGTCGGCGTAGGTGCGCACCGGTCCGGGGAGCGTCTCGGCCGTCTCGAAGCGGACCGTGACCCGGCCGCGTCCTGAGCCCCAGACCCAGCCCCGGCCGAGCTCGCCGTGCACCACGTCCATGCCGGGCGCCCAGGTGGTCCGGGTCCGCTGCGGCGTCTCGACCGGCTCCGGCTCGTCGTCGACCTCGGCGGTGTCCCCGAACAGGTCCTCCTGCACCCAGTCGGCCAGCCCGGACACCCCCACACCCAGCAGCCGGACACCCCCCGAGGTGTCCAGGTCGGCCAGCAGCCGCCGGGCCAGCCGGGCGATGGTGCCGGCAGCATCGGTCGGCGAGGGCAGGGTGCTCGACCTGCTCAGCGTGGTGAAGTCGTGCAGCCGCACCTTGATCGTCACGGTCCGCCCGGACAGCCCGTGCTTGCCCAGCCGCGCGGCCACCTCCCCGGCCTGCCGGGTCAGCAGGTGCTCCATCAGCCTCCGGTCGGTGAGGTCGGTGTCGTAGGTGCCCTCCACGCTCACCGACTTCGCCTCGCGCTCGGCCACCACGACGCGGTCGTCCTGGGCCCGAGCCAGCTGGAAGAGGGTCGTGCCGTGGGCGCGGCCGACCAGGCGCACCAGCTCCTCGGCGCTGACCGCCTCCAGGTCGGCCACCGAGTGCACCCCGGCCCGGCGCAACCGCTCGACCGTGGCCGGCCCCACCCCGGGGATCACGCTGACGTGCATCGGGCGCAGCAGGTCCTGCTCGGTGCCCGGGGGGACCACCACGAGGCCGTCCGGCTTGTCCAGGTCGCTGGCGATCTTCGCGACGAACTTGGAGCTGGCCACCCCCACCGAGGCGGTCAGGCCCCCGGTCACCTCGCCGACCCGGCGCCGCAGCGTCTCGGCGAACGCGGCCACGGCGTCGGTGTCGGCCAGGTCGAGCCCCCCGGGCGCCTCGGGAGGGGTCAGCACGGCGAGGTCGACGAACGCCTCGTCCAACGACAACGGCTCCACCAGCGGGGACACCGAGCGCAGCAGCGCCATCACCTGCCCGCTGGCCTCCCGGTAGGCGTGGAAGCGGCCGGAGAGAAAGGCGGCGTGCGGGCAGCGGGAGCGGGCCTCCCGGGTGGACATGGCCGAGCGCACGCCGTACCGGCGCGCCTCGTACGACGCGGTCGCCACCACCCCGCGGCCACCGGTGCCGCCCACGACGACCGGCTTGCCACGCAGGGACGGCTTGTCGCGCTGCTCGACGGCGGCGAAGAACGCGTCGAGGTCGAGGTGCAGCACCGAGGCGGTGGTGCGCACCCTCACCGGTCCCTCACCCCTCCTGCACCGCCGACATGCGGGGCAACCTACTCCGGGCTGCCGACCGCGGTCGGCAGCCCGGACCAGGTCTCGTCCACAGCGGGCCGATCCGCACGGTTCATCCCCAGGCTGCCCGAAGCGGGGTGCACCGGCTCCCCGCGAGCGGCGAGGTTGGCGGCCATGACCTCCACCTTCCACACGACCCCGCCGCCCGGCTCCGCCGGACGACCCACCCTGACCGCTCGCAACCCCGAGGACCTGCTCGCTCTGGTGCCGGTGGTGCTGGGCTTCCACCCGGCCCACTCGGTGGTGATGCTCACCTTCGGGGGCCGGCACACCTTCCACGCCCGGGTGGATGCTCCCGGCGAGACCGACCAGTGGCCGGACGAGCTCGAGCAGCTGACCGCTGCGTTGCTCGAGCCGGCCCGGCGGCACCAGGTCCGTCGGGTGGCGTTCGTCGCGTACATCGACGACCCGGTGCTGGGCGCGCGGACTGCGCGACACCTGGTCCGCGCCTTCACCCGGGCCGGGATAGGGGTGGTGGACGCGCTGCGGGCCAGCGGCGGCCGCTGGTACCCCGGGCCCGGGCAGCGGGCGGGAGTGCCGGCCTGGGGGGTTCCCTACGACGTCTCCGCGCACCCGTTCGTGGTCGGGTCCGTCGTCGACGGTCGGGTGACGCGCGGATCGCGCGAGGAGGTGATGGCGGCGGTCGCCGCGGACACCGAGGCGGTGGCCGCCGTGCAGCGCCTCCTCGATGACGCCGCGGAGACCGAGGTGCTGGACGAGCCGGGGATCGTCGCCCTGCTCGAGCTCCACGTGCCCGCCGGCACCGCTCCGGGTGACCACCAGCTCGCCGCACTGCTCACCGCACTGGCCGACCCGCAACTCCGCGATGCCGTGTGGCGGGGCGTCTCCCGCTCGAACGCCCGGGAGCATGCCTGGTTCTGGTCGGGGGTGCTGCGCCGCTCGCCGACGGCGCTCGCTGCGGCCCCGGCCGGGGTGCTCGCCGTGCTGGCCTGGCTGGCGGGGGAGGGGGCGTTGGCCTGGTGCGCGGTCGACCGGTGCCTGGAGGTCGATCCCCAGCACCACCTGGCCCAGCTGGTGGCCGGCTGCCTGACCCACGCGGTGCCGCCGAGCACGTGGGACGACCGCCAGGGGCTCCCGGGGTCGGCTCAGCAGTGGCCCGACCCCGGTCCACACGCTTAGCCGTCGCGCAGCTGTGCCCTAGGGTCCCTTGCATGGGTCACGGGCAGGGTCACGGGCTGGGTCACGGGCAGGGTCACGGGCAGGGGACGGGCATGGGTGAAGAGGTCGAGGCACAGGAGTTCTCCCGGGCGGACCGGACCCGCCATCGGGAGAAGGTGCGCCGCTGCCTCGACGTGTTCGCCCGGATGCTGCGCGAGGCGCGGTTCGACACCGACGACCCGATGACCGGCCTGGAGGTCGAGCTCAACCTCGTCGACGAGCAGGGTGATCCGGCCCTGAAGAACGCCGAGGCGCTCGAGGCGATCTCGGACCCCGACTTCCAGACCGAGCTGGGTCAGTTCAACATCGAGATCAACGTCCCCCCGGCCCGGCTCCGGTCCGGCGGCCTGGAGACCTTCGAGGAGAACCTGCGCCGCAGCCTCAACGACGCGGAGCAGAAGTCCGCCTCGGTCGGTGCCCACCTGGTGATGATCGGCATCCTGCCGACCCTCGCCGAGGGCCACATGGGCCTGGACAACATCAGCGGGAACCCGCGGTACCGGTTGCTGAGCGAGCAGATCCTGGACGCCCGCGGCGAGGACATCAAGATCTCCATCAGGGGGGTCGAGCGGCTGGAGACCACCGCGGACTCCATCCTCCCGGAGGCCGCCTGCACCAGCACCCAGCTGCACGTGCAGACCTCGCCGGACCAGTTCGCGCCGTACTGGAACGCCTCCCAGGCGATCTCGGCGGTGCAGCTCGCCGTCGGGGCCAACTCGCCCTACCTGCTCGGCAAGGAGCTGTGGCGCGAGACCCGGATCCCGCTGTTCGAGCAGGCCACCGACACGCGCAGCGAGGAGCTCAAGGCCCAGGGGGTCCGCCCGCGGGTCTGGTTCGGGGAGCGCTGGGCGACCTCGGTCTTCGACCTGTTCGAGGAGAACGTCCGGTTCTTCCCGGGACTGCTGCCGATCACCGACGACGAGGACCCGCTCGAGGTGCTCGAGGCCGGAGGCACGCCGTCGTTGCACGAGTTGCGGCTGCACAACGGCACCATCTACCGGTGGAACCGCCCGGTCTACGACATCGCCGAGGGGGTGCCGCACCTGCGCGTGGAGAACCGGGTGCTGGCCGCCGGCCCGACCGTGGTCGACACGATGGCCAACGCGGCGTTCTACTTCGGCCTGGTCCGCTCGCTCGCCGAGAGCGAGCGGCCGCTGTGGTCGCAGATGTCGTTCAGCGCCGCCGAGGAGAACTTCCACGTCGCGGCGCAGCAGGGCATCGACGCCCAGATCTACTGGCCCGGCGTCGGCCAGGTGCGGGCCACCGAGCTGGTCCTGCGCCGGCTGCTCCCGATGGCGCGCGAGGGCCTGGCGGCGTGGGGTGTCGAGACCTCGACCGCCGACCGGCTGCTCGGCATCATCGAGCAGCGCTGCCTGCTCGGGACGAACGGCGCGGAGTGGTTCGCGCAGCGGATGGCCCAGCGCTCCGACCAGGACCGGTACGACGCGCTGCGGGCGACGTTGCTGGAATACCGCGAGGCGATGCACTCCAACGAGCCCGCGCACACCTGGGACTGACCCACTCCCGTGGGTCCCGGCACGCGATCACCTCGCCCGGGGTCGGCGCCACTCGCGGCGTACCCCGGTGCGCGGGTCGCACCAGCCGCGGCGGGTCACCACCACCAGCGTCATCGGCAAGCCGGCCTCGGCGCAGGCGGCCGCAGCCGCCGCGGTCCAGGCCACGTCGAGGTCCTCGGGTGCCAGCCGCGCGCCACGCAGCACGTACAGCTCCGGGGGCGTCTCGATGGTCGCGCCGACCCGTCGCAGCAGTGCGGCCACCACGTCGGTGCGCACCGCGTGGTCGTCGGGATCCCCCGGCTCGACCCGGTGCACCGCCTCGGCCGCCCGGGGATCCACCCCGGCAGCCGGGCAGGTGACCTGCAGTGTCGCCCGGTCGCCCCCGCACCAGGCACGCCGATAGGCGATGACCACCTCGCGGAGTCGGCGGGCCAGGGTCTGGTCCACCGGCTCTCGGATGGGTCCGCAGGGATCGGCAGGGACGGGCACCTGGCCAGTCTCCCCGCTGCCGGCAGGCACGATCCGGGTGTCCACAGGTCCGGTCCGGGAGAAGACAGCCGGAGATCGGTCAGTCCCAACAGGTGCACCGGCCTCCCGCTGGCGCGACTAATTCGGTAGGTTGCGAGCGGGCCGTCGGGATGATCCGGGCCCGTCGCGAGTGCCGCAGGGCCGGAGGGGGAGTTCATGTCGACCGTCGTAGTGGGTTACGTGCCGAAGCCGGAGGGTGAGGCCGCGCTCGCGACGGCCATCGCGGAGGCCAAGCTGCGCGGGGCCAAGCTGGTCGTGGTCAACTCGCACCGTGGAGGCACCGACTTCGACCAGAAGGCTGCCCAGCAGACCGAGGACGACCTGGCCGCGGTGAACGAGAAGCTCACCGCCTCCGGACTGGACTTCGACACCCGCCAGCTGGTGCGCGGGTTCGAGCCCGCCGAGGACCTGATCAGCATCGCCGAGGCCAACTCCGCCGATCTCATCGTGATCGGGCTGCGCCGCAGGTCGCCGGTGGGCAAGCTCATCCTGGGCAGCAACGCGCAGCGGATCCTGCTCGACGCGCACTGCCCGGTGCTCGCCGTCAAGGCCGACTGACCGGACCCTCAGCCGGGGGAGCCACCGGGCTCGCGGCGGTCGGCCCAGCGCTCCATCACCCCGACCAGCTCGGTCTGCACGAACGCGAAGAACTCCCGCGTCTCGCGCAGCCGGGTGACCCCCGGGTGCTCGGCCCCCGCCTCGTCGACCAGCAGCGCGACCGCGTCGTCGATGCCCCGGACGATCTCCTCCATCAGGGGTTGCCGGGCGCGCATGATCGTGGTCCAGATGTCGCCGCCGGCCAGGCGGTACCGCTCGCCGCGGCTCCGCGGCGTCCGCTCCCGCACGATGAGCCGGTTCTCGTGCAGGTACCGCACCGCGCCGGAGACGGCCGCCGCGCTCACCTGCAGGCCCTCGGCGATCTCGCGCGAGGTGGAGGCCTCCTCCCGGCTGGTCAGCACGAAGGCGAAGACGCGGGCGGGCATCCGGGGGATGCCGTCGAGCTCGAGGCTCTGGCCGAGGCGCTCGACGGCCCGCTCGGTCGCCGGGGCGAGGGGTTCGGCGCTCATGTGACGATCATAACCTTAAGAATATTCACTAAGTTGTGAATGTTACGGTGGAACCATGAACGACCCCATCCTCCTCGAGGACGTCGTCAAGAGGTTCGGTGCCGTGCGCGCGCTCGACGGGCTCGACCTGCGGGTCGCCCCGGGCGAGGTGCACGGCTTCCTCGGTCCGAACGGGTCGGGCAAGTCGACCACGATCAGGGTGCTGCTGGGACTGCTGCGCATCGATGCGGGCACCGTGCGCCTCCTGGGGGGTGACCCGTGGCGGGATGCCGCCCACCTGCACCGTCGGGTCGCCTACGTCCCCGGCGAGGTCAACCTGTGGCCGAACCTGACCGGTGGTGAGGTGATCGACCTGCTCGCCCGGCTGCGGGGTGGGCTCGACGAGGCCCGCCGGGCCGAGATGATCGAGCGGTTCGAGCTCGATCCGACGAAGAAGACCCGGACCTACTCCAAGGGGAACCGCCAGAAGGTGGCGCTGGTGGCGGCGCTGGCCTCCCGTGCCGAGCTGCTGCTGCTCGACGAGCCGACCTCGGGCCTGGACCCGTTGATGGAGGCGGTCTTCCGTCAGTGCGTGCAGGAGGCCGTGGCCGAGGGGTCGACCGTGCTGCTGTCCAGCCACATCCTCGCCGAGGTCGAGGCGCTGTGCACCCGGGTGAGCATCATCCGCGCCGGGGCGACCGTGCAGTCCGGCACCCTGACCGACCTGCGGCACCTGACCAGGACCACCGTGGTCGCCCAGACCGAGTCGCCGGTGCCCGAGCTGGCGGCCATGCCCGGGGTGCACCATGTCCAGACCCGGGGTGACCAGGTCAGCTTCGACGTCGACAGCGACCAGCTCGACGAGGCGGTCCGGGCGCTCGGGGCGGCGGGCGTGCGGGCGCTCACCGCGCACCCGCCCACCCTGGAGGAGCTGTTCCTGCGTCAGTACGGCGACGACGTGGGCGACGCCGGCGGTGCGGACGGTCCGGGCCGAGGAGCCCGGGCGGGGCAACGGGTCTCGGCGTGATCGTCGGCACGGGTACTGCCACCGGCGCCCGTCAGCTGGTGCGGCTGATCCTGCGCCGGGACCGGGTCCGGTTGCCGATCTGGATCGGCTCGATCACCGCGTTGACGGCGGTCACCGCCCCCGCGGTGACCAGCCTGTACTCCACTCCCGAGGCGATGGCAGGCTACGCCGCGACCGCCGACTCGCCTGCCACCCGGCTGCTCAGCGGCCGACCGGACAGCCTGGACAACGTCGGCGCGATCACGGCGTACGAGATCTCGGTGACCGGGCTGGTGGCCACCGCGCTGATGGTGATCTTCCTGGTGGTGCGACACACCCGCACCGAGGAGGAGACCGGCCGGGCCGAGCTGCTGCGCGCCACGGTCCTGGGCCGCCACGCGGCCGTGCTGGCCACGACCACGGTCGCGGCCGCGGCGAGCCTGGTCGTCGGGGCGCTGGACGCGACGGTGCTGGTGGCCGGCGGGCTGGACGTGTCCGGCTCGCTGCTGCACGGAGCGGTGCAGGGCGCCACCGGACTCGTCTTCACCGGGGTGGCCGCCGCCACGGCGCAGATCTCCTCGTCGGGCCGCGGCGCCGTCGGCCTGGCCGGGGCCACGCTGGCGGTGCTGTTCGTCGTCCGCGGGGTCGGTGACGTCGCCGACAACATGCTGACCTGGTTCTCCCCGCTGGGGTGGGCCCTGATGGCGCAGCCGTACGGCGCGGCCCGCTGGTGGGTGCTGATCCCGCTCGCGCTGCTGCTGCCGGTGCTGATCCTCGCCACGGGCTGGTTGACCGCCCACCGTGATGCCGGGGCCGGGTTGGTACAGCCGCGGCCAGGGCCCCCGCGGGCCCGGGCTCGGCTGGGCACCTCGACCGGCCTGGCGTGGCGGCTGCAACGGGGCTCGCTGATCGGCTGGGGCGTCGGCCTGCTGCTGGGCTCGGTGCTGTTCGGCTCGGTCGCTCCCGAGCTGACCACGATGATGGAGAACAACCCTGAGCTGCAGCAGTTCTTCGTGCTGGCCGGCACCGACCCGGTCTCGGCCTTCCTGGGGATCTCCTTCGGGTTGATGGCGGTGATCGCCTCGGGCTTCTCGGTGGGCTCGGCCCTGCGCCTGCGAGCCGAGGAGTCGGCCGGCCGGGCCGAGTCCCTGCTCTCCACCCAGCTCTCCCGGACCCGGTGGGCCCTGGGCTCGCTGGCGGTCACGGTCACCGGCACCGTCGTCCTGATGCTGCTGGTGGGCCTGGGAGCCTCGGTCAGCTACGCCCTGGTCACCGGCGAGACCGACTCGCTCGGACGCTTCGCCGCAGCCCCCCTGGCGCTCGTGCCCGCGATCCTGGTGGCGGCCGGGCTGGCGGTGCTGCTCCAGGGATGGGCGCCGCGCTGGAGCGCCGGTGCCTTCGCGCTGGTCGTCTTCACCTTCCTGCAGGTCTACCTCGGCGGCCTGCTGGACTTCCCGGCGTGGGTGAACGGGATCTCGCCGTTCCACCACCTGCCGCAGATGCCGATCGAGTCCTTCGCGCCGGGGCCGACCGCCGCGGTGCTCCTGGTCGCCGTGCTGCTGGCGGCCGTCGGCCTGGTCGGATTGCGGCGCCGCGACATGGCCGGGTGACCGCGGCCCAGGACGCCCCCGACAGCGGTGGCCACCTCCTCGGCGCGTGGTGGGGAGAGGCTCCGCGGTGCATGATGAGGCGGTGCCCCCCTCGCCGCGACCGGACGACACGGCGCGCGCGGTGAGGCGTCGTCCACGTGGCTGGCCGCACTTCCGCAGTCCGCTGAGGTCGACCGCGGTCACCGCACGACTGGGCCGCGTCCTCGGGATCTGCTTCGGGGTGTGCTTCGTGACGGGGATGGTGAGCCACTACCACTACCAGCCCTGGTCGTGGCTGCCCGTCCCCGCCAGTCCGGTGCAGGCGTACCGGGTGACGCAGGGCCTGCACGTGGCCACCGGGGTCGCGACCATCCCGCTGCTGCTGGTCAAGCTCTGGTCGGTCTACCCGAACCTCTTCCGCTGGCCCCCCATCCGCTCGATCCGGCACGGCCTCGAGCGACTCTCGGTCTTCGTGCTCGTCTCCTCCGCCCTGGTCCAGCTGACGACCGGCTTCCTCAACACGCTGAACTGGTACCCCTGGCCGTGGTCGTTCCCCTCGACGCACCGCTACCTGGGCTACGTGGTCGTCGGCTCGATCCTCCTGCACGTCGGACTGAAGCTGCCGGACATCAGGTACGGCCTCCAGGCCCGGCTCGCCGAGGCGGACGTGCTCACCGAGGTCCCGTGGAACGAGAACCCGCTGGCGCACAGCAACGCCGGCACCGTCCCGCCGCCGGCGATGCCGGCGATGGACCGGCGGGGCGTCTTCGTGGCCGTGGGCGCCGGGATCGGCGCCGTGGTGCTCACCACGATCGGCCAGACCCTCACGCCGCTCTCGCGGATCGGGTTGCTCGCCACCAGGCAGAGCTCGCGGGGGCCTCAAGGGGTCCCGGTCAACAAGACCGCGCGGGCGGCGGGTGTCCTCACCCTGGCCCGGGCCGAGGACTGGCGCCTGGAGGTGACCGGCGCGCTCCCGTTCACCGTGTCCTTGGACGAGCTCGTCTCGATCAGCACGGTGACGCGGGACTTCCCGCTGAGCTGCGTCGAGGGATGGAGCGTCGGCGCACGGTGGCGGGGCATCCCGGTGATCGACCTGGTCCGGCGTGCCGGCGGCGACGAGTCCTCCCGGGTGGAGGTCCTCTCCCTCCAGCCCGACGGGGCCTACAACCACAGCAGCCTGTTCGGGCCCCAGGTGGGGGAGGCGCTGCTGGCCACTCACGTCAACGGCGAACGGCTGAATCTCGACCACGGGTACCCGTTGCGGTTGATCGCCCCGAACCGCCCGGGCGTCCTCAACACCAAGTGGTTGCGCCGGATGGAGGTGAGCTGAGTGCGCGCCTACCGCATCGGACTCGGCGTGACGGGCGGAGCGCTCCTGGCCTTCGGTGTCTTCCGGCTGGTCACCGACCTCGACCCGGGCGACCTGTTCGTGCTGGCGGTGTGGTTGATCGCCGCGGTGGCGCTCCACGACGGCCTGGTCGCCCCCCTCACCGTCGGCACCGGGGTGGCGCTGACGCGCGTGCCGCCTCGCGCCCGCCGCTACGTGCAGGGCGCGCTCGTCGTCGCTGCGATGCTCACGGTCATCGCGATCCCGCTCATCGACCGGCGCGGCACCCAGCCGCGGGCCGAGGCGATCCTGCTGCGTGACTACACCACCAACCTCGCGCTGCTGCTCGGCCTGACGGCTGCGTTCGCTCTCGCGCTCTACCTCGTCCGGGTGCTGCGCGAGCAGCGGCGCGATGACGTGTCGCCCCGCGAGGACGACGGGGCGGACCCCGCCACGCCGACCCGGGACGCGCGGTAGCCGGTCGTTTGGGGTACTTGAGGATCATCGGTCACGCAGGAACCGACCCACGGCGGCGAGGAGCGACATGAGTTCTCGGGATGCGTCACGGAGGTGCTCATGATCGACGCCACTGGCCACGTCATGGTGATCAGCGCCATGTCGCGGCTCGCCCGAGGAGGCGGGTGGGCGCGCATCCTGGCGGGCAAACCGCTCGAGGACGAGATCGACCTCGTCGACGTGGACCTGCTGCTGGAGGCTCGGGTGCTGCGACGCAACGACGACGAGTCCCTGGTGCCGGTCCACGCCCATCCCTGGCACTTCGACCCCGAGGCGCTCGCGGCCGGGACGCTGTCGCTGCTGCGTCAGGCGCTGCACCACGCGGAGGGTCGCGACTCCGGCTGGTCCGGTCAGGCGCTCGAGGTGGTCATCGCCCAAGGACAGGCCAGCGCGTCGACGGCCACGGTCGTAGGAGAGAGCCTGCTCCCGATGATGCCCGCGGCGTACGACGCGTTCGTCGCGGGCCGGGCCGTGTTCCTCGACGTCGGGGTCGGCATCGGCGCGTTCGCGAGCCGGCTCTGCACGCTCTACCCGGGCGTGGACGCGGTGGGGCTCGACGTGCTCCGGCCGGTGCTGGACCTGGCGGCGGCCAACCTGACCGCGGCCGGGCTCTCGGACCGGATCGAGCTGAGGCTGGAGTCGGTCGCGGACCTCGGCGAGGAGGGTCGCTACGACCTGGCCTGGATGCCCCAGGGCTTCATCCCACCGGCGGCCTTCGACGTCGGGCTCCGTGCGGTCCACCGGGCTCTGAGGCCGCAGGGCTGGCTGGTGCTCCTCCTGGCCGCCGCGCCCAGCGGCGCCGACGCGTTCCAGCGCGCCCTGCAGGCGCACGGTGCGCACCTGACCGGCGGCGGCCCCGTGGACCCCGAGGCGGTGGCCGGCCGTCTGCAGGCGATCGGCTTCGACCGGGTCAGCGAGATCGGCTCGGGCGACCAGTCGCTGCTGCTCGCCAGACGACCGGCGTGAGCACCGGCCCGGCGCCGCGACGCGCAGTCGGCCGCCGCAGCGTGCGGGATACTGCGGCCATGGCGATCCACATCACCGGCGACGACGCCGCCGACCAGGTATTGACCGAGGACCCGTTCGCCCTCCTGGTCGGCATGATGCTCGACCAGCAGTACCCGATGGAGCACGCGTTCCGCGGTCCGGCCAAGATCCTCGAGCGGTTCGGCACCCTGGAACCGGCGCGGATCGCCGACGCGGACCCGGAGGAGTTCGCCGCCCTGTGCGCCGCCACGCCGGCGATCCACCGCTTCCCCGGGTCGATGGCCGCGCGGTTGCAGGCGTTGGCGGCGTTGGTCGAGGAGCGGTACGACGGGCACGCCGAGCTGATCTGGACCGAGGCCGCCGACGGGAAGGACCTGCTCCAGCGGCTGACGGACCTCCCCGGGTTCGGCAAGCAGAAGGCGAAGATCTTCATCGCCCTGGTCGCCAAGCAGCTCGGCGTACGCCCCCAGGGCTGGGAGTCCGTGGTCGGCGACTACGCCATGGAGGGCCACCGGTCGGTGGCCGACGTGGTGGACCCGGGCTCGCTGCAGAAGGTGCGGGACTTCAAGAAGCAGAAGAAGGCAGCGGCCGCATCCTGAGCGGGGCGGCGAAGGTCTCCGCGGTGTCCGACGGGACCGGCACCGGGCGGATGCGGGCGGCTCACCGGCACCGTGGCAGAATGAGCACGCGGCTCTTGACGACAGCGGGACGTGCCGCGCCCCAAACGCTCCTGGACGAGAGGTGTTCGTGTCCTCGAACGCGCGCAAGATTCCGGCCGACGTGCTTTCCCACCCGGCCGTTGTGGCCCTTCTTGAGAGGGGAACGCCCTCGGGCACTCTCAGTCCGGAGGACGTGCGACAGGCCAGTGAGGACGCCGCGGTGGAGCCACGGCACCTCAAGTCCCTGCTCGCGCACCTCAGCTCGGTGGGCATCTCGGTGACCGTGAACGCCTCGGCCACCCGGGCGGTGGCGGCGACCTCGACGCGCAAGACGACGACGGCGCGCACCGCGAAGTCCGCCGCGGCGCAGCCCGCGGCCGGCGAGGCCAACGGCGCTGCGGAGAAGGCGCCGGCGAAGAAGGCAGCGCCGCGCAAGGCGGCCGCCAAGAAGGCCGTCCCCGAGGCGGTCGAGGTGGCCCTCGGGCCCGACGGCAAGAAGATCCTCCCCGACGTCCCGGACGAGCAGTTCGAGAAGGACGTCAAGACGGACCCGACGATCGAGCAGGACGAGAAGTCCGCCACCTTCGTCGTCTCGGCCGCCGACGACACCGACGAGCCGGAGCAGCAGGTCATGGTCGCCGGCGCGACCGCCGACCCGGTCAAGGACTACCTCAAGCAGATCGGCAAGGTCCCGCTGCTCAACGCCGAGATGGAGGTCGAGCTCGCCAAGCGGATCGAGGCCGGGCTCTTCTCCGAGGAGAAGCTGGGCAAGGGCGGCAAGATCACGCCCAAGCTGCTCGAGGAGCTCGAGTGGATCAGCGAGGACGGCCGCCGCGCGAAGAACCACCTGCTCGAGGCGAACCTCCGGCTGGTGGTCAGCCTTGCGAAGCGGTACACCGGCCGCGGGATGCTGTTCCTGGACCTGATCCAGGAGGGCAACCTCGGTCTGATCCGTGCGGTCGAGAAGTTCGACTACACCAAGGGCTACAAGTTCTCCACCTACGCCACGTGGTGGATCCGGCAGGCGATCACCCGCGCGATGGCCGACCAGGCCCGCACCATCCGGATCCCGGTGCACATGGTCGAGGTGATCAACAAGCTCGCCCGCGTCCAGCGCCAGATGCTCCAGGACCTGGGCCGGGAGCCCACCCCCGAGGAGCTCGCCAAGGAGCTCGACATGACCCCCGAGAAGGTCATCGAGGTCCAGAAGTACGGCCGTGAGCCGATCTCGCTGCACACCCCGCTGGGTGAGGACGGCGACTCGGAGTTCGGCGACCTGATCGAGGACTCCGAGGCCATCGTCCCGGCGGACGCGGTCTCGTTCACCCTGCTCCAGGAGCAGCTGCACGCGGTCCTGGACACCCTGTCGGAGCGTGAGGCGGGCGTGGTCTCGATGCGGTTCGGTCTCACCGACGGCCAGCCGAAGACTCTCGACGAGATCGGCAAGGTGTACGGCGTGACCCGTGAGCGGATCCGCCAGATCGAGTCGAAGACCATGTCGAAGCTGCGCCACCCGTCGCGGTCCCAGGTGCTGCGCGACTACCTGGACTGAGCCGAGACCTCACTCCCCGGGACGGACCCGCACTTCCCCCGGCGTACGGGGCACGGGAAGTGCGGCTCCGTCGAGGGGGGTGCGACTACACCTGCCTACCGTGATGAAGCGACCGGGCGGGCCGGTCAGCCGGAGGCCACCAGCGCCACCGCGACCGCGCACAGCGCCAGGCCGATGCCCTGGGGCCGGTGGATCCGTTCCCGCAGCACCGCGGCGGCGAGCAGCACCGTGAACGCGGGGTACAGGGAGATGACCACGGCCGTGATGGTCAGGTAGCCGCCTCGTTCGGCCAGCACGAACAACGTCGCCGCGGCCGCTGCCAGGACGCCGCTGACCAGCCCCCAGCCGGAGACCAGGGCCCGGGGCACCCAGGAGCCGGAGAGCGCGGTGGCCAGGAGGGCGGCCACGACGGTCCCGACGCCGAAGGTGACCGCCAGCGGCGCGAGGCCCGCGCCCTCGGAGACCCGGGACAGCGAGACCAGCAGCAGTCCGAAGCCCGAGCCGGCGACGGCACCGTCGAGCACCCCCAGGTCGAGTCCCGCGCGACGGTGGGTCACGGCGTTTCCGGGCTCCCGGGCCACCAGCCAGATCGCCGGCAGGGCGACGGCGATGCCGACCCAGACCAGCAGGCTCAGGCGCTCCCCGACGAACCAGCCGACCACCACCGGGACCGTGGCGGCGACCACGCCGGAGACCGGCGCCACCACTCCCATCCGGCCGGTGGCGAGCCCGCGGAACACGAAGACGGTGCCCACGGCGTTGCCGACCCCGGCCGCCGCGGCCCACGCCAGGTCGCCGCCGGAGGGCGTGCCACCGACGAACGGCAGCAGCAGCAGGATCGCCACCAGCCCACCCACCTGCGCCAGCCACGCCACCGAGTAGCCACCGACCCGCCGCGACACCAGGCCGCCGACGAAGTCGGAGACGCCGTAGGAGACCGCGCCGAGCAGCGCGAGCAGGACCGCCATCGCGCGCTCAGGTGACGACCACGCCCGCCACCCAGACCAGGGTGGCGGCGAGGGCCGCGGTGAGCTCGATG
Organism: uncultured Actinomycetota bacterium; assembly: GCA_963756135.1. Classification (GTDB taxonomy): domain Bacteria; phylum Actinomycetota; class Actinomycetes; order Propionibacteriales; family Nocardioidaceae; genus Nocardioides. The sequence goes on along the minus strand of CAVWMP010000012.1, from coordinate 39,879 downwards.
AGGATGCTGAGGCCGACCGCCCGCAGGGCGTGCACCGTCGAGGGCCACGCTGCCGGGCCCACTCGGAGCCGTTCGGCGAGGTAGATGCCGGCCACGAAGCCGATCACCAGGCCCAGCACCGGGATCACGAAGAACCCGACGACGCCGGCGGCGGCACCGGCCAGCTGCGTCGACAGCGGTACGCCGGCCTCCTTCAGTCGCCGGCCCGGCACGAGGTACTTGACCACGGACCCGGTGACCAGCAGGGTCGCTGCCACCGCGAAGACGGTCCACCCGGCGCCGGTGCCGGTGTGCACCGCCCACACCAGCACGGCGCCGAGGATCAGCACGGTGCCGGGCAGCAGCGGGATCAGGATGCCGACCAGCCCCACGGCGATGGCGATGCCCACCAGCACCTCGGTCACGTCCACCGGCTCACCCTCTCATCGGGCGCCCCGGGGTCGTACAGTCCCGGTCGTGGCAGCCCCCCGATCCGGTCCCGTGCTGAACCTCGACTGTGCCGCGGCGGCCCCCCAGGCCCCGGCGACGCTGGACGCGGTGGTGGCGCACCTGCACCGGGAGAACGAGCGGGGCGCCTACGTCGCGCAGGCTGAGGCCGAGCCGGTGATCGCCGGGCTGCGCCGCGACCTCGGCCTCCTCCTCGGCGTCCCCGAGGACGGGGTGGCGCTGGTCGAGAACGCGACGACCGCCCTGGACCTGCTGGTGGAGAGCTGGCCGCTGACCCCCGGGTCCCGGGTCGCGGTGGCCCCCTCGGAGTGGGGCCCGAACCGGGAGACCTTCGCCCGTGCGGGTGCCGAGCTGGTCGAGCTGGCGACCCTGCCGACCGGAGTGATCGACCTGGTCGCCCTCACCACGCTGCTGGACCAACGGCCGCCCGACGTCGTCCACGTCACCCAGCTCGCCTCGCACCGGGGACTGGCCCAACCGGTCCAGGAGATCCTGCGCCGGTGCCGCGACGCGGGGGTGCCGCTCTGGGTGGATGCCGCCCAGTCGCTGGGCCACGTCCCCGCCGACGGCGGAGCGGACGCGACGTACGCGCCGGGGCGCAAGTGGCTGGCCGGACCGCGCGGGGTCGGGGTGCTCGCGGTCGCCGAACAGCACTGGCACCGGCTCCGGGCCCGGCGGCGGGCCAAGCACCCGCCGGGCCTGTCGGCGGTCCGCACCCTGGAACCCGAGGACACGTCCGTCGCCGGGAGGATCGGCCTGGCCGCCGCCGTCAGCACGGTGCTGGCCACCGGGGTCGCCGACCGCGCCGAGCGGCTCGGCCGCGCGGGCCGGCGTACCCGGGCGGCGGTCGCGGACCTGGCCGGGTGGGCGCCGCTGGGCGACCTGCACGTCGGCGCGACCACCTCGCTGCGCCCGCTGCGCGGCCAGGACGTGGTCGAGGTCCGGGAACGGCTGCTGGAGCAGCACGCAGTCCTCACCACCGCGGTGCTGCCGTGGCGGGCGCCCGGTGAGCTGGTCGAGGGGGTCCTGAGGATCAGCCCGGGCGCGGACGTCACCGATGCCGAGCTCGAGCGGTTCGCGGCAGCGCTGGGCGACGCGGGGCACCCTGCAGGGTGAACGTTGCCCGCATCGCTTGGGTGCCGGGCCCTCGTGGGGTATGCATGGGGGCGCACGACAACGAGGACGGCCTGGCCGCCCCCGCACCGACCCGCGGTCGACGACTCGACCGGTCCGGACCTGGAAGGGGGCGGAATGACCGTTCAGGCAGCGCCGACGACCTCGTCGGAGGCTCGGCCCGCCGATGATGCTGCGGGTGAGCCGCTGCGCGCCACCGGCGCCCTCACCGCCGCCACCGCACACGTCGCCACGCTCGCCCTCGCCGAGGGGACCGAGCGACGGGTCGGGCTCGAGCTGGAGCTGCACCTGGTCGACCTCGCCGCACCCGCCCGCCGACCGGACTGGGCCCGGGTGCTGCAGCTGGTGGCCGGTCTGCCGGCGATGCCGGACGGCAGCTCGGTGACCCTCGAGCCCGGTGGCCAGATCGAGCTGTCCACCCCGCCGGCCGACGACGTCGTCAGCGCCGTCGGAGCGTTGCGCCGGGACCGCGAGGTGCTCGCCCGCGGGCTGGCCGCGCAGGGCTTCGGGGCGGCGCCCCTGGGAGCCGATCCGGCCCGGCCGGTCCGACGCTGCAATCCCCATCCGCGGTACGCCGCGATGGAGCAGCACTTCGCGTCCCGCGGCTGCGCCGGCCCGGGCAGCGCGATGATGACCGCGACCGCGGCGCTGCAGGTCAACCTGGACGCCGGTCCGGCCGCCGCCTGGGGAGACCGGCTGGCCCACCTGCGAGCGCTGGTGCCGGTGCTGGTCGCCCTCTCCTCGACCTCGCCGTACCTGGGCGGCCGAGCCTCCGGGTGGCACTCGATGCGGCAGGAGACCTGGTACGGCATCGACCACGGCCGCAGCAACCCGATCCCGGCGGGCGAACCCGGCGTGGCGTGGGCGCTCTACGCGCTGAACGCCCCGGTGATGCTGCTGCGCGACGGGGAGGCGCTCAGCCCGGTGCTGAGCCGGGTCAGCTTCGGCGACTGGATCCGCGACCCCGAACGGCTCGGCCGGACCCCGACCACCGCCGACCTGGACTACCACCTGACCACGCTGTTCCCGCCGGTCCGGCCGCGCGGGTACGTCGAGCTGCGGTGCCTGGACGCGATGCCGGACCGGTGGTGGCCGGCGCTCGCCGGCCTGGTGGCCACCCTGGTCGACGACCCGGTCGCCGCCGACGCCGCCGCCGAGCACTGCGAGCCGATCGCGCACGCCTGGGAGGCGGCGGCCCGGCACGGGCTGGCCGACCCCGCCATCCGGGCCGCGGTCCGGGGCTGCGCGGCGGTGGCGGCCGAGCGGGCCCCGGACGGCCTGCGTGCCGAGGTGGCCGAGCTCGCCGAGCTGGTCGCCTCCGGGCGCAGCCCGGGCGAGGAGCTGCGGGCGGTGGCCGATCGGCACGGACCGCTGCGGCTGCTGGAGGAGGAGGCCCGTGCGTGAGCAGACCGCCCGTGGCCTGGAGTCGGCCCGGGACCGCACCGCGCGACTGACCGAGATCGACACGGCCGAGCTGGTCCGCCAGCACAGCCCGCTGATGAGCCCGCTGGTCTGGGACCTGGCGCACATCGGTCAGCAGGAGGACCTGTGGCTGCTCCGCGGCGGCGACGCCGCGCGACAGGGGCTGCTGGCCGCCCAGGTGGAGCGGCTCTACGACGCCTTCGAGCACCCGCGGGCCGAGCGGGTCGGCCTGCCGCTGCTCAGCCCTGCCGAGGCCCGCCGTTTCATCGCCGACGTACGGGGCCGGGTCCTGGACGGGCTCGAGCGGGCCGAGGACGACGGACTCTTCCCCTACGTCATGGTCACCCAGCACGAGCAGCAGCACGTGGAGACGATGACCGCCACCCACCAGCTGCGCCGCGGCGAGCCGGTCCTCGGCGCAGGGGCTCCGCTGCCCCCGGGGCGGCCGGTGCCGCGGGACGCCGTGCTGGTGCCTGCCGGCCCGTTCACCCTCGGAGTCGACGGCGCCGACGAGCCCGCCTCGTTGGACAACGAGCGGCCCGCCCACACCGTCGACCTGCCGGCGTACCGGATCGCGCGGGTGCCGGTCACCAACGCCGAGTGGCAGGAGTTCATCGACGCCGGCGGGTACGGCGACCCCTCCTGGTGGTCGACGCGCGGGTGGGAGCACCGCTGCTCGGCCGGCTGGGAACGGCCGCTGTTCTGGGCCGCGGACGGCTCCCGACGGCGGTTCGGGATCGTCGAGGAGGTGCCTGCCGACGAGCCGGTGCAGCACGTCAGCTGCTTCGAGGCGCAGGCGTACGCCGCCTGGGCCGGGGCCCGGCTGCCGACCGAGCAGGAGTGGGAGAAGGCGTGCGCCTGGGACCCGGTGGCCGGGCGCCGTCGGCGCTGGCCCTGGGGCGAGTCGGAGTGGACCCCGGCGCTGGCCAACCTCGGCGGCGACGCGCTCCGCCCGGCCGAGGTCGGGGCCTACCCGGCGGGCGCGTCGGCGTACGGCGTCGAGCAGCTGATCGGCGAGGTGTGGGAGTGGACGTCCTCGGGCTTCGAGCCCTGGCCGGGGTTCGAGCCGATGCTGTACGCCGACTACAGCGCGCCGTTCTTCGGCGGCGACTACCGGGTGCTGCGCGGCGGGTCCTGGGCGACCGGGGGAGCGGCGGTCCGGCCGTCGTTCCGCAACTGGGACCTGCCGATCCGCCGGCAGATCTTCTCCGGCCTCAGGCTGGCCTGGGATGTGTAGGCACCTGGCCTGGCTGGGGGCGCCCCGCACCCTGGCCTCGCTGGTCCTGGAGCCGCCCCACGGGCTGCTGCGGCAGAGCTACGCACCCCGGCGGCAGCGTCGGGGGATCATGAACGCCGACGGGTGGGGGGTCGGCTTCTACGACCGCTCCCGCCCCGAGCCGGCCCGCTGGCGCTCTGCCAAGCCGCTGTGGGCCGACGCCTCGTTCGCCTCGGTGGCGCCGGTGGTCTCCTCGGGCTCGGTGCTCGCGGCGGTCCGGTCCGCCAGCGTCGGGATGCCGCCCGACGAGACCGCGGCCGCCCCGTTCACCGACGGTCGCCGGCTGCTGTCCCACAACGGCCGGATCGACCCGGGGGCGCTGCCGCTGACCCGGGGGGCGGAGTCGGTGTGCGACTCGGCCCTGCTGGCGGCGTACCTCTTCGCCGACGGCGGGGACCGGCTCGAGCTGCTGCCCGACCTGCTGGCCGGGGTCGCTTCCCGCGACCCCGGTGCCAGCCTCAACGTCCTGGTCCACGAGGGGCATCGGGTGCTCGCGGCGAGCTGGGGCGACCCGATGAGCTACCTGGTCGAGCCGGACGGCGTGGCCGTGGCCAGCGAACCCTGGGACGACGACCCGCGCTGGGTCGACGTCCCCGACCACCACCTGCTGGAGGTGACCCCGGACGGGATCACCCTGACCCCCCTGGAGCGCCCGTGACCCTCGTCGATCCCGAGATCCACCTCGACCCCGGTGCGCTGGCCGAGCAGATGGCCCGCGACGTGCGGGACGGGCTCGGCTCGCACCCGCTGACCCTGCCGCCGAAGTACTTCTACGACGCCCGCGGCAGCGAGCTGTTCGACGAGATCACCCGGCTGCCGGAGTACTACCCGACCCGCACCGAGAAGGCGCTGCTGACCGAGCGGGCCGCGGAGATCGCGGCCGCCAGCGGGGCGGACACGCTGGTGGAGCTCGGCAGCGGCACCTCGGAGAAGACCCGGCTGCTGCTGCGGGCGCTCCGCGACGCCGGCACGCTGACCCGCTTCGTCCCCTTCGACGTCGACCCGGCGGTGCTCACCGAGGCCAGCGCCCAGGTCGCCGCGGAGTTCCCCGGGCTGGTGGTCGCCCCGGTGGTCGGCGACTTCGAGCACCACCTGGAGGACCTGCCGGCCGGAGGGTCGCGGCTGGTGGCCTTCCTCGGCTCGACGATCGGCAACCTCGACCCGGCCCAGCGCGCGAGGTTCCTGGCGGACGTACGCCGCACCCTGGGCGCCGGCGACACCTTCCTGCTCGGCACCGACCTGGTGAAGGCCCCGGAACGGCTCGTCGCGGCCTACGACGACGCCCAGGGCGTCACCGCCGCGTTCAACAAGAACGTCCTCGTGGTGCTCAACCGGGAGCTCGGTGCGGACTTCGACGTCGACGCGTTCGAGCACGTGGCGCTCTGGGACGGCGAGCAGGAGCTGATCGAGATGCGGCTGCGCTCCGCCCGCGACCAGCAGGTCCGGGTCGCCGACCTCGACCTGACCGTGCAGCTGGCCGAGGGCGAGGAGATCCGCACCGAGATCTCGACGAAGTTCCGCCGGGAGCGGGTGGCCGACGAGCTGGCCGCGGCCGGCCTGGAGCTGACCGGGTGGTGGACCGACCCGGCCGGCGACTTCGGGTTGTCGTTGTCGCGGCCCCTGCCGGACTGAGCGACCCGCACGTGGCCGCTGGAGGCCGGGGGACGACGAAGGCCCCGGACCAGTGGTCCGGGGCCTTCGTGGTGTCTCGGGGCGGGCTGGGTGCACCCGCACATCGGTCGGGGAGCGGCTCAGCGCCCGGTGTCGGGAGCCTCAGGGAGCCACCGGCGGCGTGTCGGTGAGCTTGTGGGTCTCGTCGACGACGTTCGCGGCGACCTCCTTCAGCTTGTCACCGTGCTCACGCGCGTGGTGGGCACAGAAGAGGAGCTCGCCACCGGACTGGAGCTCCACGCGCAGGTAGGCCTGGGCTCCGCAACGGTCGCAGCGGTCAAGCGCCGTGAGCGGCGCGGTGCTGGGAGCAACGGCAGTGGTCACATCGGCCTCATTTCTTCTCGGTGTCTGGTCAACGTAGCCACGGGACCCAAGATTCCCGTTGCCATGTGTCGCTCAACACGCCATCCCATCATGTCAGTGATTCCCCACTCCCCACCGTTCCATGCCTGACCACTGAGTGTTCTGGACAGGCGGGGGACGGACGGTGGGTCCACCTTGGCAACTGCAGGTGACATCAGTGTGACGCGCGAGCACGCCGCAAGGATGCGTTTTTCCCGAACCCGAGTCCAGATCGTGCTTCCACCGTAACCAACCCCCCGGGCAGGCGTGCCTGCATCCGCCCCAGGCGTGTCGCAGGTAGATTTCAGGGTGCCCGGGCCGCCTCCGTCCGATCCGGCCGATCCGTCCGAGAGGGAACAGGAGCCCCACGATCGTCGACAACACCTACAACGCTGCTCACCTGCTGGTCCTCGAGGGCCTCGAGGCGGTGCGCAAGCGGCCGGGCATGTACATCGGCTCCACCGACACCCGGGGGCTGATGCACTGCCTGTGGGAGATCATCGACAACGGGGTCGACGAGGCGCTGGCCGGAGCCGCGCACCGGGTCGAGGTGTCGCTGCACCCCGACGGGTCCGCGGAGGTGCACGACGACGGCCGGGGGATCCCCACCGACAAGGAGCCCAAGACGGGGCTCCCCGGGGTCGAGGTGGTGGCGACCAAGCTGCACGCCGGCGGCAAGTTCGGGGGTGGCTCGTACGTCGCCACCGGCGGCTTGCACGGCGTGGGTCTCTCGGTGGTCAACGCGCTGGCCACCCGGATGGACATCGACGTGGAGCGCTCGCCCGCCGTCCAGGGGCTCTCCTTCCACCGGGGCGCCGCCGGGGTGTTCTCGCAGGAGGGTCCCGCCGCGGACTTCACCGCGAGGTCGGGACTGACCCGCAAGGGCGGCAGGGTCGCCAAGGGCCGCTCGGGCACCCGGATCCGGTTCTGGCCGGACCGGCAGATCTTCACCAAGGACGCCTCCTTCGTCTACGACGAGCTGGTCACCCGGGCCCGGCAGACCTCGTTCATCGTGCCCGGCCTGGAGCTGGTGATCCGCGACCTGCGCGGTCCGGACCCGGTCGAGGAGAAGTTCCGCCACGACGGCGGCATCGCCGAGTTCGTGGACTTCCTGGCGCCCGACGAGCCGGTGACCGAGATCGTCCGGCTGCAGGGCACCGACACCTTCACCGAGACCGTGCCGCTGCTCGACGACAAGGGGCACATGACCCCCCAGGAGGTCGAGCGGGAGCTGCTCGTGGACGTCGCCGTCCGGTGGGGGACCGGCTACGACACCGAGCTGCGCTCCTTCGTCAACGTGATCGCCACCCCCAAGGGCGGCACCCACGTGAGCGGCTTCGAGAACGCGGTGACCAAGGCCTTCAACGACGTGATGCGGCAGACCAAGGCGCTGAAGGTCAACGACGACGACGTCATCAAGGACGACGTGCTGGAGGGCATGACCGCGGTGGTCGCCGTCCGGTTGGCCGAGCCCCAGTTCGAGGGTCAGACCAAGGAGATCCTCGGCACCCCGGCCGCCCGCGGCATCGTCCGCAAGGTCGTCATCGCCGAGCTCACCAGGTTCCTGACCTCGTCCAGGCGGGAGCAGAAGGCCCAGGCCAAGCTCGTGATGGAGAAGGTGGTCGGTGCCTCCAAGACCCGGCTCGCCGCCCGCCAGCACAAGGAGACCCAGCGCCGCAAGAACGCCCTGGAGTCCTCGGCGCTGCCCTCCAAGCTGGCCGACTGCCGGGCCACCGACAACGACCGGACCGAGCTGTTCATCGTCGAGGGGGACTCCGCCCTGGGCACCGCGAAGCTGGCCCGGAACTCCGAGTTCCAGGCGCTGCTGCCGATCCGCGGCAAGATCCTCAACGTCCAGAAGGCCTCGGTCGGCGACATGCTGAAGAACACCGAGTGCGCCTCGATCATCCAGGTCGTCGGGGCCGGTTCCGGACGCACCTTCGACCTCGAGGCCACCCGGTACGGACGGATCATCTTCATGGCCGACGCCGACTCCGACGGGGCCCACATCCGCTGCCTGCTGGCGACCCTGTTCTTCACCTACATGCCCGACCTGATCACGCAGGGACGGGTCTACTCCGCGGTGCCACCGCTGCACCGGATCGAGATCTCCAAGCCGAAGAAGGGCATGGACAAGTACGTCTACACCTACTCCGACGACGAGCTGCAGCGCAAGCTCGCCGAGCTGACCAAGAAGAACGTCGGCTGGAAGGATCCGGTGCAGCGGTACAAGGGTCTCGGTGAGATGGACGCCGACCAGCTCGCGGAGACCACGATGGACCCCCGTCGCCGGACCCTGCGCCGGATCACCGTCGACGACGCCGACGCCGCGGCCCGGGTCTTCGAGCTGCTGATGGGCTCCGACGTCGCCCCCCGCAAGGAGTTCATCGTGCAGGGGGCCTACGACGTGGACGTCGAGGCGCTGGACGCCTGACGGCAGCCGAGCCTCGCCCGGCTCGGCTCAGGCCTGCTGCTCGAGCAGCCCGGTGTCGACGTCGTACAGGAAGCCGCCGACCTTGACGGTGTCCGGGATGAGCGGGTGCGAGCGGACCTTGCGGATGTCCTCGGCGAGGGCCGCCTCCTGGTCCTCGACCACCGAGAACTGCTGCCACGAGGCGTCCTGGCCGGCCGAGGCGCCCACCCGCTCGCGCAGCTCGGCCGCGGAGTTCGAGGCCATCGCGCAGCGGGTGTGCGGGACGATGAGGATCCGGTCGACCCGGAGCAGGTGGGCTCCGAGCACCAGCGCCTCCAGCGCCTGCGGGGTGACCCGGCCGCCGGGGTTGCGGAAGATCTTGGCGTCGCCGGGCTTGAGCCCGAGCATCCCCAGCGGATCGATCCGGGAGTCCATGCAGGTGACGATGGCCACCCCGGCGTGGGCCACACCGTCGAATCCCCCGAGCTCGAAGTGGTCGGCGAACTCCCGGTTCGCCTTCAGCAGGTCGTCGAAGTCGCTCACGGGTCGCCACGCTAGCCGAGCCGGGGGAGCGCCGACCACCCCTTCCCGGCGCGCGGACGTGGGCTCGGTCACCTCTCGGCTCACCCCGAGGCGCGCAGTGCCTCACCGGGGGAGACCGACCGGGTGGCCGCGTGCCGGAACAGCACCAGCGCCAGGACGCCGGCCACCAGCGCGCAGACCGCGGCGCCGGTGAAGACGGTGTGCTCCTGGGCGATGCCGGCCTCCTTGAGCAGCCGGGTGAACTCGGCGCACCGCGACGTCCCGTCGCAGACCTCGCGCACCGGCGGCAGGTCGGACTGCTCGGCGTAGTAGCTGCGCAGCCCCAGCGTGGTCAGCGCCGAGATGCCGACCAGCATGCCGACCATCCGGGCCACCACCACCATCGCGCTGGCCAGCCCGTGCACGTCCGGCTCGGTGCTGGCCAGGACGGCGGCGTTGACCGGTGCCAGCGCCAGCCCGAACCCGAGCCCGCCGACGACCAGCGGCACCGTCGCCCCGGCGGTCTCCAGGCTGTCGATGTCCCACTGCGCCATCAGCAGGAAGCCGACCGCCGCCAGCACCATCCCGGCGGCGGTGACCACCCCGGCGGGCACCACCCGGGTCAGCCAGCCGCCGACCACGGCTCCGACCGGCAGGGCCACCAGGAACCGGACGAGCACCAGGGCGGCCCCCAGCTGGGACTCGGTGTAGACGGTGGTCCGGGCGAACAGCGGGATGTCGATGAGGGCGGCGATCAGCGCCGCGCCGACGAAGAAGCTCACCACGATGGCCCCCCAGGCAGGCGTACGCCGCAGCGCGCGGCGCGGCACCAGCGGCGCCTCGGCTCGGCGCAGGTGCACCACGAAGGCCACGGTGGCCAGCCCGGAGCCCAGCAGGTACCACAGCCCCTGGTCGGAGAAGACCTCCACCTCGGGGTCGGCGGTGGCGAAGGCCAGGATCACCCCGCCCAGGGCGACGGCCAGGAACAGGGCCCCGGTCAGGTCGGCGTCCCGGGCGGCGCGGCCCCAGTCCCGCAGGTCGACCAGTGGCCGCCGGGCGGTCAGGGTGCGCACCAGCAGCGCCAGCAGCACCAGCAGCGTGACGGTGCCGATCGGGGTCAGCCAACGCCCGTCGCCGGCGTACGGGATGAACAGCTGGCCCCAGGTCAGGTCGCGCAGCAGTGCCGCAGGGCGCAGGAAGACCAACCCCCCGGCGGCCAGGGTCAGGACCAGCAGCAGCGCCCCGAGCCGGTCCGGTGGACCGGTGGCCCGCCCGACCGGCGCGACGTCGGGGCCGGGCACCGTGCGCAGCGTCCGGATCGCCGCGGCCAGCACCAGGCCGACAGCCAGGTTGATCGCGAAGATCGCCCGCCAGTCGGCCACGGCGATCACCGCGGCGCCGAACAGTGGCCCGGCGACGCTGCCGAGCTCCTGGACCGCGGAGACGATCCCGAGCGGCACGCCGCGCCGCTCGGCGGGGTAGAGGTCCGCCACCAGCGCCAGCGTGGCGGGCACCAGCCCACCCCCGCCGACCCCCTGGAGGAACCGGCCGGTGACCATGCTCGGCAGGTCGTACGCCGCGGCGGTCACCAGCGACCCGGCGGCGAAGAGCACCAGGGCCGCGACCAGCACCGGCACCCGGCCGCGCAGGTCGGCGATCCGGCCGATCAGCGGCAGCATCGCGACGTACCCGAGCAGGAAGCCGGACACGATCGGCGCCGCGCGCTGCAGCTCGTCGATCGGGATCCCGGTGCTCGTCATCATGTCCGGCAGCGCCAGCACGACGACGTAGGTGTCGGCGGCCGCGAAGGCCACCGCCACCGCGGCCAGGGTCAGCAGCAGGCGCGACGAGGCGCCGGCCGCCGACCCGGTCGCCGGTGCGGTCATCGGCTGGTCATCGGTCGGTCACGGGGCGGTGATCTCCTGCTCCGTGCCGTAGTCCTCGAAGCCGATCGTGTAGGTGTTCGGCTCCGCCGACGAGCCGTAGAACGCCCCGGTCAGCACGACCTCGCGCAGCTCGCCGTCCTCGGTGACGGTGTAGGTGGCGTCGAAGTCGCCCGAGGCGCTGGGGATGACGTTCTTCACCGCGGTGTCCGGCACGGAGCCGGTGTACTCGGTGAGCACCTCGTCGTTGTTGGCACCGCCGCGGACGCTCTCGCCCTCCTCGACCGCGGTGGTGGCCGGCAGCAGCGAGGAGAAGCCGGCCTCGGTGCTGATCAGCCCGGCCGGGTCGGGAGCGCCGTAGTCGCCGGGGTCGATGTCGCTCCAACCCGGGGTGAACGGGATCTCGGCGTACACCTTGCCGTCGACCGCGATCACCGGGACCTCGAGCGCCTGACCGGCCAGCACCACGGTGATGCTGCCCTCGAACGAGGCCGGACGGACGCCGACCCCCTCGGCGGACTGGATGCCGGTGGTCCCCGACGGCAGGTCGGCGGTGGCCAGCGAGATCCGCACCCCCGGGGTCTCGTCGAGGGTCTGCTTGGCGGTGGCCAGCACCTCCTCGGGGGTCTGCTGCTCGGCCTCCTCGTCACCGGCGCTGCTGCAGGCGGTCAGCGTCAGGAGGGCGGAGGCGGCCAGCGCGGCGACCAGGGAGACGGAACGGGGGGTGCGGCGGGTGCGGCCGGCGACGGCGGAGCATTCCCGGTGCAGCAGAGCGGTCATGCCGGCGAGCCTTGCACATCGGCGGGAACCCGGACCGCCACCGGACCGGCGCAGGCCGCGATCGGCTGGGAGCCCGGCACGCCGGACCCGTCGCGCCGCCCGGTGGCGGCCGGCAGCTCGACCGGGGCGCCGCTGGCGGCGGCGGCCCGGGCCGGCGCGGACCCGACCCAGGCGAGGACCAGCGTGTCCTCGCCCTTGAGGAACCGGTGGCAGCGCACCCCGCCGGTGGCCCGGCCCTTGGCCGGGTACTCGGAGAACGGGGTCACCTTGACCGCGCCCGGCTCGGTGCCGGGAAGCGCGGTCGAGGACCCGGAGGCGGTGACCACCACCGAGCCGTCCGGTGCGTCGGGGTCGACCGTGCCGAACCAGCACACCGCGGTGCTGCCGGCCAGCCGGATCCCGGCGATGCCGCCGCCGGATCGGCCCTGCGGCCGGACCGCGTCGGCAGGGAAGTGCAGCAGCTGGGCGTCGGTGCTGACGAAGCACAGGGTCTCGGCTCCGGTGGTGAGCTCGACGGCGCCGACCACCCGGTCGTCGTCGGCCAGCCGGATCACCTCCCAGTCCTCGCGACCCAGCACCTCGGGGTTGACCCGCTTCACCACACCCTGCCGGGTGCCCAGCACCAGGCCCGGTCCGTCGGTGGCCAGCGTGCACAGCGCCAGCGCCTGCTCGCCGGCTCCGAGCTGCAGCACCTCGCTGACCGGGAGCCCGCCCTGCAGGTTCGGGTCGTTGGCCGAGGCGGGGATCGCGGGCAGGTCCAGGACCCCGAGCCGCACCAGCCGTCCGGCCGAGGTGAGCACCCCCACCTCGCCGCGCACGGTGGTGGCGACCACCGAGGTGACCACGTCGTGGTTGGTGCGGCCACCGCCGACGCCGATCGCGTCCCGCGACGAGGAGCGGGCCAGCAGGCCGGTGGAGGAGAGGAACGCGTAGCAGGGGTCGTCGGCGACCTCGAGGGCGACCGCGCTGGCCTTGACCGGGGCGCCCGCCGACTCCAGCAGGACGGTACGGCGCGGGGTGCCGAACGTGGTGGCGACCTCGGCGAGCTCCTGGGAGACCACCCGCCGGAGCAGGTCCTCGTCGGCGAGGATGGCGTCGAGCTCGTCGATGGTGCGCTGGAGCTCGTCCACCTCCTTCTCCAGCTCGATCCGGGAGAACTTGGTCAGCCGGCGCAGCTGCATGTCGAGGATGTAGGTGGCCTGGAGCTCGGTGAGGTCGAAGACCGTCATCAGCCGGCCCCGCGCCTCCTCGGAGTTGTCGCTGGAGCGGATCAGCGCGATCACCTCGTCGATGTCGAGGATCGCGATCAGCAGGCCCTCGACCAGGTGCAGCCGGTCGGCCGCCTTGGTCCGGCGGAACCTCGAGCGCCGGCGTACGACGTCGTAGCGGTGGTCCAGGAAGACCTGGAGCATCTCCTTGAGGCCCAGCGTCCGGGGCTGCCCGTCGACCAGCGCCACCGCGTTGATGCCGAAGGTGTCCTCCATCGGGGTCTGCCGGTACAGCTGCTCGAGCAGCGCCTCGGGCACGAACCCGTTCTTCACCTCGATGACCAGCCGCAGACCCTTCTGCCGGTCGGTGAGGTCCTTGATGTCGGAGATGCCCTGCAGCTTCTTGCCCTGGACCAGGGTCTTGATCCGCTCGATCACCTTCTCGGTGCCCACCCCGTAGGGCAGCTCGGTGACCACGATCCCCTTGCGGCGCGGCGTGACCGACTCGACCCGGGCGGTGGCCCGCATCCGGAAGGTGCCGCGCCCGGTCTCGTAGGCGTCCCGGATGCCGTCCAGCCCGACGATCTTGCCGCCGGTGGGCAGGTCGGGACCCGGCACGAACCGCATCAGGTCCTCCACCCCGGCGTCCGGGTGGGTGATCAGGTGCCGCAGCGCCTGGACCACCTCGACCAGGTTGTGCGGGGCGCAGTTGGTGGCCATGCCCACCGCGATGCCGGTGGTGCCGTTGACGATGAGGTTCGGCAGGGCCGAGGGCAGCACCGTCGGCTCGGTCTCCCGGCCGTCGTAGTTCGGCTTGAAGTCGACGGTGTCCTCGTCGATGGAGGCGGTCATCGCCACCGCCGCCGGCGCCATCCGGCACTCGGTGTACCGCATCGCGGCGGGGGAGTCGTCGGGGGAGCCGAAGTTGCCGTGCCCGTCGATCATCGGCACCCGCATCGACCACGGCTGGGCCATCCGGACCAGGGCGTCGTAGATGGCGGTGTCGCCGTGCGGGTGCAGCTTGCCCATCACCTCGCCGACCACGCGGGCGCTCTTCACGTGTCCCCGGTCCGGGCGCAGGCCCATCTGGCTCATCGTGTGCAGGATCCGCCGGTGCACCGGCTTGAGGCCGTCCCGGGCGTCGGGCAGGGCCCGGGAGTAGATCACCGAGTAGGCGTACTCGAGGAAGGACGTGCGCATCTCGTCGCCGACATCGATGTCGAGGATGTGCTCCTCGAAGTCGTCGGGGAGCTCGGGGGGTGCGGGACGCCGTGCCATGAGGCCATTGTCACTGCCGGCGCCCCCGGTCCGGCCGGGGCCACGCCGGGCCACGGACCGGCGCGGTAGATTCTGCCGCGTGACCGGTCCCTCCGTCCCCGTGGACCAGCCCCCTGCCGCCCCACGCCACTGGGAGGCCGACGTCCTGCTGAGCGACGGCAGGACCGCGCACATCCGGCCGATCCGACCCGACGACGCCGAGCTGCTGGTCGAGTTCTACTCCCGGGTCTCGGACCAGTCGAAGTACTACCGCTTCTTCAGCCCGATGCCGACGCTCTCCCAGCGGGACGTGGTGCGGTTCACCCAGGTCGACCACGTCGACCGGGTCGCGTTCGTGGTGACCCTGCAGCAGCAGATCATCGCGGTGGGTCGCTACGACCTGATCAAGCCCGCCGAGGCCGAGGTCGCCTTCCTGGTCGAGGACGCGCACCAGGGCCGGGGGATCGGTCAGCTGCTGCTCGAGCACCTGTCCCAGGCCGGCCGGGAGCGCGGGGTGGAGAAGTTCTACGCCGAGGTGCTGCCGGAGAACACCCGGATGATGCAGACCTTCCGCGACGCCGGCTACCGGGTCGGCAGCCAGTACGAGGACGGGGTGGTCGCGCTGGAGTTCAGCATCGACCCCACCGACACGGCCATGGGGGTCATGGTGGCCCGCGAGCACCGCGCCGAGGCGGCCTCGATCGAGCGTTTCTTCAACCCGCGCTCGGTCGCGGTGATCGGCGCCAGCCGCCGGCAGGACACGATCGGTCAGGCGCTGGTCCGCAACCTGGTCACCGGCGACTACACCGGGCGGGTCTACGTGGTGAACCCCTCGGCCGAGGCGGTCAGCGGGATGCCGGCGTACGACTCGGTCGGCGACATCCCCGACGAGGTCGACGTCGCGATCGTGGCGGTGCCCCACGAGTCGGTCCAGGACGTCGTGCTGGACTGCGCGGCCAAGGGCGTCCACGGGCTGGTGGTGATCTCCTCGGGCTTCGCCGAGACCGGCGAGGAGGGCCGGCAGCGGCAACGGCGGCTGGTGGGGCTCTCCCGCTCCTACGGGCTGCGGCTGATCGGTCCGAACGCGCTGGGCATCATCAACACCGACCCGAACGTCTCGATCAACGCCTCGCTGAGCTCGGTGATGCCGCCCCGCGGCCGCGCCGGCTTCTTCTGCCAGTCCGGGGCCCTGGGCTCGGCGATCCTGGAGAAGGTCAACAACCGGGGCCTGGGCCTGTCCACCTTCGTCTCGGCCGGCAACCGTGCCGATGTCTCCGGCAACGACCTGCTCCAGTACTGGGAGGAGGACGACTCCACCGAGGTGGTCCTGCTCTACCTGGAGTCGATCGGCAACCCGCGGAAGTTCTCCCGGATCGCGCGCCGGGTCTCGCTGCGCAAGCCGGTGATCGCGGTCCGCTCCGGGCGCACCACCCAGGGCGTCCCGATGGGGCACGCGGTGCGCAAGATCGCTGCGCCGCCGCAGGCGGTGGACGCGATGTTCCGCCAGGCCGGGGTGATCCAGGTGGACACCCTCGAGGACATGTTCGACGTCGCGCAGCTGCTCGCCCACCAGCCGCTGCCGCGGGGGCGCCGGGTAGCGATCGTCGGCAACTCCGACGCGCTGGGACTGCTGGCCGCGGACGCGGCCGCCGCCGTCGGCCTGGTGGTGAACAAGGCGGTCGCGCTGGGTGCCGAGCCGAGCGCCGAGGACTTCGAGGACGCCCTGGACTCGGCGATCGACGACCCCGAGATCGATGCCGTGGTCGCGGTGTACATCCCGCCGCTCAACATCTCCGGCGAGGACATCGCCAACGTGCTCGCCGCCGTCGGCGAGCAGTCCGACAAGCCGCTGGTCTCCACCTTCCTCGGCGCCGAGGGGGTCCCGGAGCTGCTCCGGGTGCCCGACGTCGCCGGCAGCACCGCCGGCCGCGGCTCGGTGCCCTCCTACCCCGCCGTCGAGTCCGCGGTGCGGGCGCTGGCCCGGGTCGTCGAGTACGCCGTGTGGCTGCGCACCCCGGACGGTACGAGCGCGGAGCTGGACCGGGTCGACGACGCCCGGGCCAAGGCCCTGGTGAGCTCGCTGCTGATCCGGCACCCCGAGGGGGTCCAGCTCGGCCAGGAGGACCTCGCCGAGCTGCTCGCGGCGTACCGGATCAACCTGTGGGACTGGCGGGAGGTCAGCACCTTGGAGGAGGCCCGTCAGGCCGCTGTCGACCTGGGCTGGAACGTGGTGCTGAAGGCGACCGCCGAGGAGATCCGGGAACGTCCCGGGCACGTGCACATCTTCCGCAACATCGACGACGACGAGTCCCTGGAGGACGCCTGGGAGACGCTGTGCGAGGTCGCCGCGGGTCATCCGGAGCCGGGCTTCATCGTCCAGCACGTCGCCCCGCCCGGGGTTCCGGTGGGCATCCGCAGCATCGAGGACCCGCTGTTCGGACCGGTGGTCTCCTTCGGCATCTCCGGGCCGCTGATCGACCTGATCGCCGACCGCTCCTTCCGGATCCCCCCGCTGGGGGGCCGGGACGCCTCGTCGATGGTGCGCGAGATCCGGGCGGCGCCGCTGCTGTTCGGCTACCGCGGGGCCGAGGTGGCGGACGTGGCCGAGGTGGAGCGGCTGATCCGGCTGGTGGCGCAGCTGCAGAACGACCTGCCGCAGGTCAGCTCGCTGGAGCTGTCGCTGGTGCTGGTGGGCACGGAGGGTGCCGCGGTGCTCAGCGCCGGCGGCCGGGTCGAGCCCATCGCCGACCCCCGCTCGGACGCCTACGTACGGCGGATGCCGTCGCTGCCCGGGGACACGGTGCCCGGCTGATGCTGATCTCGGACCGGGCCCGGTTCCTCTTCGTGCACGTGCAGAAGACCGGGGGATCGACGATCGACCAGACCCTGACCGGCGGGCTGCCCGACGCCCGGCGGATCAGGCAGCTGGACCGGCACGCGCCGCTCCGGGCGATCCTGCGGGAGGAGCCCGGGCTGCTCGACTACTGGACCGTCGGGTTCGTGCGCAACCCGTGGGCCCGGCTGCTGAGCTGGCACCGGATGGTGCAGCGGTTCATGGTCTCGGCCGAGCGCGGCAACGCCAAGGCCGTCGCGAAGCTGAGCCGGAACCAGTTCCTCAAGGTGGTGGCCGAGGACTATCCCGACTTCGAGAGCTTCGTGCTGCGCGGTCCCGACCGGTTCCGGCGGCTCACGGTGCCGCAGGTGCAGTACCTCAACGCCCCGCTGCGCCGGGTCGACTTCGTCGGCCGGCAGGAGAGCCTGGAGGCGGACATGCGGGCGATCCGGGCCCGGCTCGAGCTGCCCGCCGGCGAGCTGGCCAGCACCAACGTGGACCGGGAGCGGCCGGACTACCGCGAGGTGTACTCCACGGCGATGCGGGACCGGGTGGCGCAGATGTACGACGCCGACATCCGGGCCTTCGGCTACCGGTTCTGACCCCGCGTCGGGGGTCGCTGCGGGGCCGCGCCGACGGGTCTCCCGTGGCCGGGGTGTCCGGGTCGCGTGACAGACTGCACGCATGCGCAGCACCCGTACCGCCGACGACTACGACCGGTCGGTCGAGCTCCGTGACGCCATCGACCGCACCGGCTACTACCCCGAGGTGGTCGCCGACGGCGTCGCCGCCGCCGTCGCCGGGGAACCGGTCGTCTCGTTCTTCGTCCACCACGAGCCCACCTTCGAGCGCGACGAGGTCCGTCGGCACCTGTCCGTGGTGGTGCTGACCCCGAGCCGGCTGGTGCTGGCGCACACCGACGAGCACACCGGGGACGACCTGCTCCCCGAGCCGTACACCTCGACCTCCACCGAGGCGGTCCGGCTCGCCGCGATCAAGTCCGTGGTGGTCACCCGGATGGTGGCCAACCCGACCTCCGGCCCGGCGCCGGCGGCCGAGGCCGTGATGACGATCGGCTGGGGCGGGGTGAGCCGGGTCGACCTCGAGCCGGCCGCGTGCAGCGACCCCGAGTGCGACGCCGACCACGGGTACACCGGGGTCCTCTCCTCCGACGACTTCTCCCTGCGCGTCTCCGCCGCCGCCGACGGCACCGACGCCGTCGCGGGCCTGCTGGCGTTCGCCGAGTCCCTGTCCGGGCGCACCCACACGGCATGACCGGCCCGGTCCCTCCCACCCCGCTCCGGTGAGCGCGCCCGCGACCGGGTTCGTCGAGCCGGCGTACGCCGACCGCTCGCTCGGCGACGTGGTGCCCGCGGTCGCGGCCGCCCTGGGCGTGCCCGCCGACCGGCACGGCCTGACGCCACCCTCGGGGCTGGTGCTGCCGCCGGCACCGTCCTACGTCGTGCTCCTGGTCGACGGGCTCGGGGCGAACCTGCTGCAGCCGGTACGCCCACGTCGCGCCGTACCTCTCCGAGCTGCTCGACGACCAGCCGCCCGGCACCGCGGGGGTGCCGTCGACCACCGTCACCAGCCTGACCTCGCTGGGCACCGCGCTGACCCCCGGGGCGCACGGGCTGGTCGGCTTCACCTCCCGGGTGCCGGGCACCGACCGGCTGATGTGCCCGCTGATGTGGGACGACGACCCGGATCCGCTGGAGTGGCAGCCGCACCCGACGGCGTTCGGGCGGCTGCGGGACGCCGGGGTGGCGGTGAGCGTGGTGAGCAAGCGCGAGTTCGAGCGGAGCGGGCTGACCGTGGCCGCGAACCGGGGTGCCGAGTTCGTGGGCGCTGACCGGGTGGGGGAGCGGATCGCGGCCGCGGTCAGCCGCTCCGGGCAGAGCCCGTCGCTGACCTACCTCTACGACGCGGACCTCGACTGGACCGGGCACCGGTACGGCGTCGCGTCGCTGCCGTGGCTGCAGCAGCTGGCGATGATCGACGCCGAGGCCGAGCAGCTGCGCGAGGCGCTGCCCCGCGAGACCCGGCTGATGGTCGTGGCCGACCACGGGATGGTGGACAGCCCGCCCGAGAGCCGGATCGACGTGGACGAGCACCTCGAGCTGCGCGACGGCGTGGTGCTGCTGGGCGGGGAGGCCCGGTTCCGGCACCTGTACTGCGACCGGGGGGCCGTCGACGACGTGGTCGCGACCTGGCGGCAGGTGCTCGAGGGGTCGGCGGAGGTGCTGACCCGCAGCGACGCGATCGCCCGCGGGTGGTTCGGTCCCGTGCAGGCCTCGGTGCTGCCCCGGCTGGGGGACGTGCTGGTGGCCTGCCGGGGTGACTCCGGGGTGTTCAGCTCGGTCGACTTCGGCTACGAGACCACGCTGGTGGGGCTGCACGGCTCGCTGACCCCGGACGAGATGATGATCCCGGTCCTGGTCGACTGACCCCTCGGCGGATCGGCCCGGCTGACCCATGGCGGGCTGGGGTTTCATCACGGTCTGCAGGCGAACCCGCACTCCCCGTGACGGACCCTCACCCCCCTGGGTGGGCAGGGCACGGGGAGTGTCGGTCCAGCACGGGAACCGCGACCTGACCGACATACCGTGGTGAAACGGCAAGCCGCCCGCTCACTCCGGCCGGTTGTCGTGCTCGGTGCCGACGCGGAACGAGGAGCTGACCCCGGCGTACATCAGGTGCGCGACCAGCCCCTCGACCGCGTGCGGCAGGTTGTGGCAGTGGTCCATCCACAGGCCGGGGTTGTCGGCCAGGAAGGCGATCTCGTAGCTCTCCCCGCTGCCGACCTCGAGGGAGTCCACCCACCACGGGCTGCCGGTCGCGGCCACGCCGTTGCGCGACAGCACCACCGCGTGGTGGCCGTGCAGGTGCATCGGGTGGGCGTCCCCGGAGTGGTTGCTGATCCGGAAGACCGCGACATCGCCCTGCTCGACGTGGTACATCGGGACGTCGGGGAAGATGCCGCCGTTGATCGTCCACCACATTCCTGGCCGGCCGTCGAGGAAGCCGGGTCGGCGGCCGATGTCGTAGTCGAAGGTCCGGTCCGCCGCGGCCGGGTCGAACGGCAGCGCCGCGGGACTGCCGTAGTCCAGCAGGTCCACCAGCTCGCCGGGCGCGGTGCCGGCGTCACCCCCGGTCGGGTCGTCGCCGAGCACCATCGCGGTGGTGCCGCCGAAGTCGATCCGTGCCCCGTCGTCCGGCACCGTCAGCCCCAGGTCGACCCTTCCCCCGGCCGGGACCGCCACCGCCGCGCCGTCCACCGGCTCCGGCTCGTGCAGGTCGGTGCCGTCGACGGCGAGCACCCGGTACGACGTCCCGCGGACCCACACGGTGGCGACCCCGTTGTCGGTGTTGACGATCCGGATCCGTGCCTGTCGGCCCGGTTCGGCCGCCACCGTGGCGGTGCCCTCGACGCCGTTGAGGGTCGACCGGGCGCCGTACTGGTGCAGCACCGCCACCTCGTCGAGGGTGCCCTCGCCCTCGCCCTCGCCCTCGCTCCCCCATCCCCGCCCGGCGGCTCGATCACCAGCGCCCCGAACAGCCCCCGCAGCACCTGGTCGTGCGAGACCTGGTGGGAGTGGTACCAGTAGGTGCCGTCCTGGTCGGCGACGAACCGGTAGGTGAACCGCTCCCCGGGCATCACCGCGTCCTGGGTGACCCCGGCGACCCCGTCCATCGCGTTGGGGACGTCGAGGCCGTGCCAGTGCAGCGTGGCGCCGGCCTCGACGTCGTCGTTGGCCAGGGTGACCTCGACGAGGTCTCCCCGGGTGACCCGCAGCGTCGGGCCGGGCGTGGAACCGTTGACGGTGTAGCGGTCGCCCTCGTGGCGCACGGTGAGGGTCTCGGTGACGTCCGGGTCCCGACCGGTGGTGCCGTCCCGGGCGTCGGCGACCAGGTCGGCCACCGGGGTCCCGGCGGGGTCCCCGTGCTCACCGTGCTCGCCGTGCTCGCCAAGCTCGCCAGCGGCCGGACCGCCGCCCCAGTCCGGGTTCCCCATCGCCGCCATGTCGTAGGTGTCGGGGACCAGGCTGGCCTGCCAGAACCAGGCCAGCGGCGCGACGACGACGACGGTGGCCGCCAGGGCGAGCCACCGTCGTCGTCCGGGGCTGACCACCTCTCAGGCGCTGGCCGTGTGCCGGGTGCGCACCTCGGCCTCGGCTCCGGTGGCGGAGGCGCGCCGTCCCGCCTCGAGCGCCGCGCCGAGGATCAGCAGCGCGTTGATGCCGTGCAGCGCGCCGATCGACGGGTCGACCGCGCGGGAGAGCATCGGCAGCACGATCACCTGGAGCACGACCAGCCCCAGGATGATGCCGGCACGGGCCACCCCACCGGGGAGGTGGGCGAAGAACGAGACCACGAGCAGCGACAGCGCCAGCAGGGGGATCAGCAGCAGGCCGACCAGGAACATGTGGATCATGAAGGCGATCTCGGCGGTGAACAGGCTGTCGCAGCCCGACGTGCACTCCAGCACCTGCTTGTTGAGCACCCCGTTGTCGTTGGTGATCCAGTCGGTCAGCCCGAAGAAGCCCCAGGCGATGGCGCCGGCCTGAACGAAGACCCCGCCCACGATCGCGTAGGCCAGGAACCGGTATGTCTTCCTCATGTGCACCTCCATCCGTGGGGGTGCCCACCCGGTGGCGCGCGTCATCGGGAGTCCCGAGAGGGCACCCTCCTCGATGATGGCAAGCCCCGGCGGCCCCCACCATGACCCGATCGGGCCAACCCGCCGGGGTGGATCACCCGAACGGGAGTGGCTCCGGCGCGAGGCTGACCGCCCGGGCACGGGCGGCCGTGAGCCGGCGACGGTGGTGCTGACGGCAGAGCACCTCGTAGGCCACCTCGGGCTCCGGCCCGCGGTGGCGGGTCTCGGCGGCGACCGGCTCGACGTCACCCACCACGATCACCTCGCCCTCGACGACCATCACCCCGTCCTCGGTGCGGGCGTTGTGGGTGGCGCGCTTGCCGCACCAGCACAGCGCCTCCACCTGGAGCACGTTCATCCGGTCGGCGAGCTCGACCAGCCGGGCGCTGCCCGGGAACAGCTCGGTGCGGAAGTCGGTGAGGATGCCGAACGCGAAGACGTCGATCTGGAGCTCGTCGACGAGCCGGGCCAGCTCCTCGACCTGCGAGCGGGTGTAGAACTGGGCCTCGTCGCAGATCAGGTAGTCGATCCGGGCGCCCCCGGTGAGCGAGTCCACCACGTAGCGCCAGAAGTCGAAGCCGGCGTCGACCTCGAGCGCGTCGTGGGTCAGACCCAGCCGGCTGGACAGCACCGAGGCGCCGGCCCGGTCCCGGGTGGTGAAGATCCGCCCGACGCGCCCCCGGGCGGCGTGGTTGTGGTTCGTCTGGAGCGCCAGGGTGCTCTTGCCCGAGTCCATCGTCCCGGTGAAGAAGTGCAGTTCCGCCACGGGGGGAGATCCTCCCATGCGGTGCGCGGGCCCCGGTCGGCGCGCCGGGTGCCGGCCGACGAGGTGTCCTCACCCGGTCGTCGGGCAGGATGCCAGCATGACGGGTCCGCTGATCTCCGCCGCCGAGCTGTCCGGCGTCCTGGCCGAGGTGACCGTGCTGGACGTGCGCTACCGGATGGGCGGTCCGCCCGGCCGCTCGGAGCATGCCGCGGGACACGTGCCCGGGGCGGCGTACGTCGACCTCGACCGTGACCTGGCCGCACCGGCGGGGGAGGGCGGACGTCACCCGCTGCCGGCCGACGACGACCTCGCGGCTGCGATGCGACGGGTGGGTGTGGTTCGGGACCGGCCGGTGGTGGTCTACGACGACTGGTCCGGGCACGCCGCGTCACGTGCCTGGTGGTTGCTGCGCTACCACGGACACCGCGACGTCCGGGTCCTCGACGGTGGCTGGACCGCCTGGCAGCAGGCGGGCGGGACGGTGGAGACCGGAGAGGTGACCCCGGAGCCCGGCGACTTCGACGCCGCGCCCGGACAGCTGCCCGTGGTGGGGGTGGACGGGGTCCTCGCGGTCCGGGTGCTGGTCGATGCCCGCGCGGCCGAGCGCTACCGCGGCGAGGTGGAGCCGGTCGACCCGGTGGCCGGGCACATCCCGGGGGCGGTCAACGTGCCGTCGAGCTGCAACCTGCTCCCCGACGGACGCTTCCGGTCCGCCGAGGAGCTGCGGGCGCTGTACGCGTCGGTGGGTGCGATCGCCGGCCGGGACGTCGCGGCGTACTGCGGCTCCGGGGTGACGGCCGCCCACGACGTCCTCGCGATGGAGGTCGCCGGGGTGCCGGCGGCGCTCTACCCGGGCAGCTGGAGCGAGTGGATCGTCGACCCGGGCCGCCCCACGGTCACCAGTGCACGCCCTTGAAGATCCTGGCCAGCACGATCTGCTCGGACTCCCGGGCGCCGGGCTCGCTGTCGCCCTTGGCGGCGGCGGAGTCCGGGAACACGTGGTAGGCCATGTTGAGCAGCCGGAAGGTCGCCTTCGGGGCGACCGTGTGCGCCACGGCGCCGGTGTTGCCCAGCAGCGTGTTGATCTCGTGCGGTCGGTCCACCATGGCCTTGACCACCAGGTCGGCGGCCTGCGCCGGTGAGATGGTGGGGAACTTGTCGTAGATCTTGGTGGGCGCGATCATCGGCGTGCGCACCAGCGGCATGTGGATGCCGGTGAACGTCACCCCGTCACCGACCAGCTCGGAGGCGACGACGTTGCTCCACGAGTCCAGGGCCGACTTCGAGGCGACGTACGCCGAGAACCGCGGCGGGTTGGTCTGCACCCCGATCGAGCTGATGTTGACCACGTGGCCGCGCTTCTGCTCACGCATCGTCGGCAGCAGGCCCATCACCAGCCGGATCGCGCCGAAGTAGTTGAGCTGCATGGTCCGCTCGAAGTCGTGGAAGCGGTCGTGGGAGAGCTTCAGCGAGCGGCGGATCGAGCGACCGGCGTTGTTGACGATGAAGTCGATCGTCGGCAGCTCGGTGGAGAGCTGCTCGCAGAGGCGGTCGATCGCCTCGAGGTCGGAGAGGTCGCACGGGTAGACGTGGGCCTGCCCGCCGCGGTCCTCGATGACCGAGCGGGTGTCCTCGAGCTTGTCCTTGCCACGGGCGACCAGGACCGGGATGCCGCCGGCCTGGGCCACCTTCAGCGCGGTGACCTGACCGATGCCGGAGGAGGCGCCGGTGATGACGACGTGCTTGCCCTCGAGCGCCCCGCGGATCCTCGCATCGCGCCCGGTGGAGTCGTCGAGGTGCTCCTCCCAGTACCCGAACAGGGTGCGGGCGTAGGACTCCAGGTCCGGGACGCCGATGCCGGACCCGGCCAGCGCCTTCTCGGTGCGGCGTGAGTCGAAGACCGTGGGGAAGCCGAGGTGACCGACCACCTCGGCGGGGATCCCGAACCGGGAGGTGACCAGGTCCAGGGCGGCCTGCACCGGGCTGATCCGGACCAGACCGGTGATCATCGTCGCCGGACGCATCAGCCGGGGCAGGGCCCGGGTCGGTCCCTCGAGCGGGTTCGCGAAGGTCGGCGCCCCGGCGGCGGCGCACAGGGTGTTGATCACCTCGACCACCGGCTGGGGCTCGGGGTTGATCAGGTGGAACGTCTCGCCGTCGCGACCGGGCAGGTGCGCCAGGTGGTCCATCGCCTGGACGACGTAGTCCACCGGCACCACGTTGGTGTCGCCGAGGTCGACCCCGACCAGCGGCAACCAGGCGGGCAGGGTGTCGCGCAGCCGCTTGATCAGCCCGAAGAAGTAGTAGGGGCCGTCGATCTTGTCCATCGCGCCGGTCTGGGAGTCGCCGACCACGATCGCCGGTCGGTAGATCCGCCACGGGACCGCGGACTCGGTGCGGACCAGCTTCTCGGACTCGAACTTGGTGCGGTGGTACGGCGAGGGCAGCGGCTGCCCCTCGTCGAACATCGTCTCGTCGAAGGTGCCGCGGTGGTCACCGGCCACGGCGACCGAGGAGACGTGGTGGAAGCAGCCGGCGTCGAGCCGCTCGGCCAGGGCGAGGGCGTTGCGGGTGCCCTCGACGTTCATCGTCTGGTTCAGCGCATCGTCGGCGGTCATGTCGTAGACCGCGGCGAGGTGGAAGACGTGGTCGATCGCACCGGCGTGCTGGCTCACCCACTCCTCGTCGACGCCGAGGCCCGGCTCGGACAGGTCGCCGACCACGCAGCTGACCCGGTCGACACCCCACTTCTCCACCAGCCGGCGCATCCGGGGCAAGGAGCCCTGGCGGACCAGGACGAAGATCTGGCCCTCCCGACGCTCGACCAGCTCCTGGACGAGGTACTTGCCGATGAAACCCGTTGCGCCGGTGACGAAGTAGGACATGGCGGGCCATGTTACCCGAGAGTCACCTCAGGGGACAGTCGAGACGAAGCAGTCGGCGGAGCCGTCCGGACCGGTCCGTCGCCGAGGCTCAGTCCTGCTTGCCGCCACCGAACATGATCTCGTCCCAGCTCGGCACCGAGGCACGGCCACGACTCTTCTTCACCGGCCGGCGTGAGGGTGGCTCGTCCGCCGTGGCCGCCTCGTCCTCGCCGCCCGCCTCGTCACCGGCCTCGTCCCGAACCTCGTCTCTGGCCCCGTCCCTGGCCTCGTCCCTGGCAGCGGCGTCCGTGGCCTCCTCGACCAGCTCCTGCTCGGCCTGATGGGTCGACCGGTCTCCGGCCGGCTCCTCCTCGAGGAACGCCTCCAGGGGCTGGTCGACGTACTCGGGCTCGGTGACCAGCTCGATGGCGTCGTCCCCGAGCGGCAGCTCGTCCTCGGGCACCGCGGAGAGCCGGCGCCGGCGCTGGTCGAGGTCGTCACGGCGCGGCGTCGGGACCGGGTCGGCGAGCTCGCCGACCAGCCAGCGCGCGTCGTCGTTCTCCTGGGTCACGAAGTTGCCCGGGGGGTCGAAGGTGAACTCGGCGGTCCCGGTGCGGGTGACCAGGGCGAAGTGCCCCGTCACGGTCCACCGGCCGTCGCTGCGCCGCCACGCGTCCCACTCGACACCGTCGGGGCTGGCGCTCTGGCTGCCCAGGTGGGACTCGACCGCCTCGCCGAGGGTGCGGGCCGCGGAGCCGGACTCGCCGGACCGACGCCGCAGCGAGGAGCGCTGGGCGCGCTGGGCGACGTGTCGACGCTCGTCGAGGACCGGGCCGGCGAACGGCAGGATCTTCTCGACGGTGGTGCGGGCTGCCTCGGCGACCGACTCCGGGCTCTCCCCGGCCCGGATCCGGGCCTGGATGTCACGGGGGCGCAGGGCACTGTCCATCTTGGTCTCCAGTTGGCCGAGGCGTGCGGTCTCTCCACGCAGGGCGGAGCGGAGCTTCCCGTCGATCTCCACGGTGAACTCGTCTCCGGAATCGTTGACCAGCCGCAGGCGCTGACCGTCCTCGCTGACGCCCGCGAGGGTCAGGTGGGTCATGGGTCGTGTGCTTCCTGCCGGCCGATGCTGCGGTCGAGGGGCCTGCCGTGGCCCCCGGTGGACAGAGCCTACGCCCGTACGCCGGGTCGCCCGCGCCGCCGCGCCCCGCAGCCGGCTCGCTAACCTCGCGGGGTGTCCCCCGTGGAGCCGTCGACGACCCTGCTGGTCCTGGACCTGCTCGGCACCTTCGTCTTCGCCATCTCGGGGGCGCTGGTCGCGGTCCGCAAGGAGCTCGACGTGGTCGGGGTGCTGGTGCTCGCCGGGACCACCGCCGTGGGCGGCGGCTTCCTGCGCGACGTGCTCATCGGGGCCACCCCGCCGGCCGCCCTCTCCGACTGGCGCTACCTGGTCACCCCGGTGGTCGCCGGGCTGCTGGCGTTCCGGCTGCACCCGGCGCTGGGGAGGATGGAGCGGACCGTCAACACCTTCGACGCCTTCGGTCTGGGGCTGTTCTGCGTGGCGGGGGCCGTGAAGGCCCTCGACTACGGCCTGGGTCCGCTGCCGGCGGCGCTGATGGGCATGGTCACCGCGATCGGCGGCGGCATGGTCCGGGACCTGCTGGCCGGCCGGGTGCCGGTGGTCTTCCGCGGCGAGCTGTACGCGATCCCCGCGCTGTCCGGGGCGACGGTGGTCGTGGTCGGGCTGGGGGTCGGCCTGCCGGCGCTGCCGGTCACGGTGCTCGGCGCGTTGGTCTGCCTGGTCTGGCGGCTGCTGGCGATGTGGCTGAACTGGCAGGGCCCACTGCCTGCGGGCCCTGCCAGCGTCTGAGCGAACGAGCGGCTCAGTCCTCCATCGACTCGCCGACCGGCAGCGCGAACCCCTCGGCGAGCAGCTCGTCGAAGCTGCCCAGGTCGGCGGCGGCGACCTCGCAGGTGCCCTGCGGCACCCGGCAGGTCTGGAGCTGCACGGGCGTCTTCCGGGTCTCCTGGGAGATCATCGTCACGGTCGAGTCGTCCAGCCACTCGTACCCGGTGGCGAACCAGGCGTCGAGGTCGAAGGAGACCTGCTGCCCGGTGCGCACGTCGTAGACCTGCGGGTCGTCGGCGTCGACGCTGAACCAGTTCGCGTCGGGGGAGAACGAGCCGATGCTGCCGTAGACCCGCGGCAGCAGCACCTCCCCGAGCCGGATCCCGGCGTCACCGGCGCTGCGGGCGACCACCCCGTCCTCGGCGCCCAGCAGGTCGAACCCGGTGGTCGCGTCGGGATCGAGGACCTCGACGTCCCCGGTGACCACGTCCACCGCCACCGCGCCGCGGTCGTCGAGCCAGTACGCCGTGTCCTGGTCGATCGCGAAGAAGGTCGCCGGTTCGGCCTCGTCCTTGAGAATGCCGCGACCCTGGGTCGGGGCCTCGAGTCGCTGCACCGATCCGTCGGTCAGGTCGGCCACCACGAAGACCGGGAGGTCCCCAGAGGTGTCCACCCACCCTGCCCGGGTGCCGTCGGCGTCACCGACCAGGTAGCCGCGACGCGGGTCGGTGGCACCGATGACGTCGACCTCTCCGCCCGCGGCGCCGGTGCGCAGGCTGTAGACCGTGCCGTCCGGGTCGGTGAGCACCAAGCCCGCCGCGGTCCGGACGTAGGACTGGATCCGGTGGCCGACGTCGACGGCACCGTCGGGCGTGCGCACCTCGCTGCCGATCGCCCAGGTGACGGATCCGGGCGCCCCGAGGTCGCGGTACCCGGGCTGCCCCGCCGGGTCGACCGCGACCGGGGTCCCGTCCGGGGCCGACGAGCCGAGGGTGGTGACCGCCAGACCACCGACGGCGACCACGACGGCGGCGCCCCCGAGGACGGCAGCGGCTCGACGGCGGCGGATCCGGCGTCCCCCGTCGCGGAAGACGGCGTCGAGGTCGGGCGCGGCGAAGTCCACCGCGTCGGCGCGATCGTGCAGCAGGTGCTGGAGGTTGTCGGTCATCGGGTCACCACCGGGTCGAGGTCGAGCAGGGGAAGCAGGTCGGGGTCCACGCCCAGGGAGGCGCGGAGCTTGGTGAGGGCGGCGGAGACCTGGCTCTTGACGGTGCCCACGGCACAGCCCATCGCCTCGGCGGTCTGCGCCTCGGTCAGGTCCTCGTAGTAGCGCAGCACCACCGCGGCCCGTTGCCGCACCGGGAGAGCCAGCAGGCACTCCCACACCCAGGTGCTCCGGGTGACGTCGTCGGCGTGCCCGGGCAGCAACCGCTCCGGCACCAGCTCCGTGCTGCGTTCGCCGCGCCAGCCCTTGCGCCGGTACCAGGAGATCGCCGTGGTGGTGATCGCCTTGCGGGCGTAGGACTCCGCCGCGCCCTTGTTCCGCAACCGGGGCCAGGCGACGTACGTCTTGGTCAGTGCCTCCTGCACCAGGTCCTGGGTGAGGCCGGCGTCGCCGACCATCAGGTACGCGGCGCGGTGCAGTGCGGGGGAGCGGGCCGCCACGAAATCGGCGAACTCACTACGGTCCCGAGATCCCATTCGGGTTCCTCCTTCGTCTCACCCACCACGACGCGACGGGCCGAGCAAATGGTTCGGCGGCATCCCAGGGTCCGGCGGGCAGGGTCAGTCGCCGAGGACCCGGCGCAGCTCGGCGTTGGCGAAGACCCGGTCCGGGTCCAGCCGGTCCCGGATGGCGGTGAAGTCGCCGTAGCGGGGGTGGATCCGGGCGAGCTCCTCGGCGGCCAAGGTGTGCAGCTTGCCCCAGTGCGGTCGTCCGCCGTGAGCCAGCATCACCTGCTCCATCAGCGCGAAGTACTCGTGGTGGTCCTCCTTGCGCCAGGTGTGGAAGGCCAGGTACACCACCGGTGCGCCGTACGCCGGGGAGAGGGGGACGTCGTCGGCGGGGGCGGTGCGCACCTCGACCGGGAAGCCGATCCGCAACCCGGAGGCCTCGATCGCCCGACGTACCTCCCGCAGCGCGTCGGGACCGGACTCGCGCGGCACGGCGTACTCCATCTCCCGGAAGACCACCCGGCGGTGGGCGGTGAGGACCCGCCACGCCACGTCGCTGTAGACCCGGGGCGCCAGGGTGCGGGCCAGCCGGTCGTTGACCCGGGGCGTGAGGCCCGGGACCCGGTGCAGACCGGCCTGGACCAGGCCGAAGACGCGGTTGGTGAGCAGCTCGTCATCACGCCAGGTCTGCCACGCGCTCGGGGGCTCCGCCTCCTCGGGGTCGACGTCGAGCCGGACCGACCGCTTGGTGAGGAACCGGTCGGTGTGCGGGAACCAGTACAGGTCGAGGTGGTGGCACTCGGCGGCCAGCTCGTCGAAGGTTCCGAGCACCCGGTCCCAGGCCATCGGCTGCTCGACGGCCTCCAGCACGAAGACCGGCTCGACCTGGAGGGTCACCCAGGTCAGCACGCCGAGGGCGCCGAGGCTCAGCCGGACCAGGTCGAGGATCTCGGGATGCCGGTCGCGGGTGACGATGAGCACCTCGCCGGTGCCGGTGACCAGCTCGGCGCCGACCACCATCGCGGACAGCGACGCCACCGCCCCGCCGGAGCCGTGGGTGCCGGTGGCGATCGCGCCGGCGACCGTCTGCACGGCGACGTCACCGAGATTGGGCAGGGCGAGGCCGAGCCGCTCCAGGACACGGTTGAGCTCGCTGATCGGCGTCCCCGCACCGACCGTCACGGTCAGGGCGTCCAGGTCGACCGCCCGGATCCCGACCAGGCCGCCCGGAGTGAGCTGGGTCCCCTCGGTCGCGGCGAGCGCGGAGAAGCTGTGCCCGGAGCCGACCATCTTCAGCGTGCTGCCGCGCTCGCGGGCCGACCGGACCTCGGCGGCCACCTCGTCGACGTCGCACGGCCGGACGATCCGTTCCGGGTGGGCGCTCACCAGCCCGGACCAGTTGCGCCACCCACCGGTGGCGTCGCGGCGCGACCCTGTCACGGCCGTGTCACGGCACGCTCACAGCACCGGGACGTCGACGCGCCTCGGCGTGTCGGTGCCGGCCCGTCCCGGCAGCGTGAGCGCGGCTGCGACGGCGAGCAGGCCGGCGGCGAGACTGACCAGGTAGGCGGACGAGGCCCCCTGGTGGTCGACCACGAAGCCGCTGATCGTGGCGCCCGGGGCGACGCCCGCGACCAGGCCGGTGTGCATGATCGCCATCCCCTCGACGAGCCGACCCCGGGGCACCGTCTGCTCGGTGAGCGAGAGCGCCGCCACCAGGGTGGGAGCGATCGCCACCCCGCCGATCAGCAGCACCAGCCCCATCAACGGGATCGACCCGATGAAGGAGAGCGGCACCATCGCGGTCGCCATGCCGAGCGCACCCCAGCGGACCCGGACCTCGGGGCCACGCCGCCAGGAGACGACCCCGGTGACGACCCCGGCCAGCAGGCTGCCCAGCGCGTACAGCGCGAGCAGGCCACCGGCGTACGCCTGGTTGCCCTGCTCCTCGGCGAACGCCACCGTGGTCACCTCGACGGCGCCGAAGAGGATGCCGAGCCCGAGGCAGACCACGGCGAGCGGGACGACGGTGCGCCACGGCATCGGCGCCCGGGTGGTGGCCCGGCGGTCGTGGGGGTGGGCCGGCGGCTCGGTGGCGCGCTGCCCGGCGAAGGCCAGGCTGCCGCCCACGCCGGCGACCACGGCCACGCCGAGGCCGGCGACCGGGTGGATCGTCGTCGCCAGCACCGTGACCAGGATCGGGCCGAGGATGAAGACCACCTCGTCCGCCACCGACTCCAGGGCGTAGGCGGTCTGCACCTCGGCCGGTCTGGAGAGCACGTAGGACCACCGGGCCCGCACGCACGCCCCGACCTGGGGCAGGGTGCCGCCGGCGACCGCCGCGAGGAGGTAGGCGGTGGCCAGCGGCCAGCCCGACTGGACGGCCCAGACCAGCAGCGACATCGCCACACCGAAGACCACCGAGGCGGCGGTCAGCACCCGGCGCTGACCGAGGGTGTCGACCAGTCGGCCCTGGAGGATCGCCAGGCCCGCGTTGGCGAGCATGTACGCCGCGGAGACCGCTCCGGCCAGACCGTAGGAGCCGCTGGCCGCCTGCACCAGCAGCACGATGCCCAGCCCTGCCATCGAGATCGGGAACCGCGCCAGGATCGCGGTGACCCAGAAGAGCCGCGCGCCGGGGACCTCGAGGACCCGACGGTAGGACGAGAGCATGACCATGACGCTGCCGAGCGTAGGACTCCTCGGGTCGGGCCAGCCAATTCATCCCGCGGTGCGCTGCATCACCACGACCGGCGGGCGTCCGGTCGGCTTGCGGACCGCTCCCTACGATGGCCGCATGCAGCCCGACCCGAGCCCCGCCGACGTCCCCGACGTGCGGCCCTACGACGCCGTCCTCCTGGTCTCCTTCGGGGGGCCGGAGAAGCCCGACGACGTGGTCCCGTTCCTGGAGAACGTCACCCGGGGTCGCGGCATCCCCCGCGAGCGGCTGGAGGAGGTGGGCCAGCACTACCACCTGTTCGGCGGACGATCACCGATCAACGACCAGAACCGCGAGTTCCTCGCCGCGCTGGGTGAGGACCTGGCCGGTGCCGGCATCGACCTGCCGGTCTACTGGGGGAACCGGAACTGGGACCCCTACCTCACCGACACGGTGCGGCAGATGGCCGCTGACGGGGTACGCCGGGCCGCCTGCTTCGTGACCAGCGCCTACTCCTCCTACTCCTCCTGCCGGCAGTACCGGGAGAACCTGTTCGATGCGGTCCAGGGGACCGTCGGCGCCGACCTGGAGGCCCCGCGGCTGGACAAGCTGCGCCACTACTTCAACCACCCCGGCTTCGTCGAGCCGGTCGTCGACGGCGTGCTGGCCTCGCTGGCCGACCTGCCCGCCGAGGTCCGGGACGGGGCGCACCTGGCATTCGTCACCCACTCGATCCCGACCGCGATGAACGCCGGCAGCGGACCCGACGGCGAGGCCTACACGACCCAGCACCGTGACGTGGCCGCGGTGGTGGCCGCCCGCGTCGCTGAGGAGACCGGGCAGGAGCATCCGTGGCAGCTGGTCTTCTGCTCCCGGTCCGGTCCGCCGCAGGTGCCGTGGCTGGAGCCGGACGTCAACGACCACCTCGCCACGGTGCACGAGGAGGGTGCGTCGGCGGTGGTGATGGTGCCGGTCGGCTTCGTCTCCGACCACATGGAGGTGATCTACGACCTGGACACCGAGGCGCTGGAGACCGCGGAGAAGCTGGGGCTGCCGGCGCGCCGCTCGGCCACCGCGGGCGTGGATCCCCGGTTCGTGGCCACCGTGCGGGACCTGCTGCGGGAACGGGCCGCCGCCGAGCGTGGCGAGGACCCGGACCGCACGGCACTGGGCGGGATCGGGCCGCTGTGGGACGCCTGCCCGATCGGTTGCTGCCCGAACCCGCGCGCGGAGCGCCCGGCCCTGTGCGGGTCCTGAGATGAGTCCCGACATGACCGAGGGCACGCACATCGATCCCGTCGACCTGGTCGAGCTGGCGCTCGCCGCGGCGCGGGAGGCGGCCGCTCTGGTCCGCGAGCGAGCGGCCGGTGGGGTGAGCGTGGCGGCCACCAAGTCGAGCGACACCGACGCGGTGACCGAGGCGGACCGGGCCAGCGAGGCACTGATCCGCTCGATCATCGCCGCCCGCCGGCCGGACGACGCGTTCCTGGGGGAGGAGGGCGACGACGTGGCCGGCTCGTCGGGGGTGCGCTGGATCATCGACCCCATCGACGGCACCGTGAACTTCCTCTACGGCATCCCGCAGTACGCCGTGTCGATCGCGGCCGAGGTGACCGCCGACGCGGCGTCCCCGCAGCCCCAGGAGCCCCGGGTGGTGGCCGCTGTGGTGCTCAACGTCGCCACCGGGACCGAGTACGTCGCGCACGACCGCGACGGCGAGCTGGCGTCGTACCGCGACGGGGCGCCGCTCCGGGTGCGCGGTCCGGCCCCGCTCTCGCACCGGCTGATCGCCACCGGCTTCTCCTACGAGGCCGGGCTCCGCGCCCTGCAGGCGGCCGGTCTGGTCTCGCTGCTTCCCCGGGTCCGCGACATCCGACGGCTCGGCGCCTGCGCCCTGGACCTGTGCCACGTGGCCGAGGGAGCGGTGGACGGGTACTACGAGGAGGGCACCAATCTCTGGGACCACGCGGCCGGCGGGCTGGTCGCTCGTGCGGCCGGGGCCAGGCTGGAGCTGCACGGTGGCGCCGGGGGGCGGCCGCTCCTGGTGTGCGCGCCGGCGCACGGCTTCGACGAGCTCCTCGAGGCGATCCGGGACGCAGGGCTCGCGGCCCGCACCGGCCCGATAGACCCCCGGCGGGCGGGACCGTGAGGCGGAATACCCAGGCTTCACGAAAGGTTTATGCACCACGATCCGGTCCGATGTGGGCGTGGAGCCCTCGATGGTGCACAATCTGGCGCCGACGAGGTCGCAGAGACAGGTGGAGCCGGTTCGGCCCTGCCGTACCAGCCGAAGGGAGTGAGTGACGCATGGCGACGGACTACGACGCACCGCGCAAGAACGAGGAAGACCAGTCCGAGGAGAGCATCGAAGAGCTCAAGGCGCGTCGCCACGACAAGAACTCCGGCAAGGTCGACGAGGACGAGACCGAGGCCGCCGAGTCCTTCGAGCTGCCCGGCGCGGACCTGTCCCACGAGGAGCTGGCCGTCGAGGTCAAGCCCAAGCAGGACGACGAGTTCACCTGCATGAGCTGCTTCCTGGTCCACCACCGCAGCCAGCTGGCCGACAGCAAGAAGATGATCTGCCGCGACTGCGCCTGAGCGCTGCTCAGGCAGGTCCGGGGCCCAGCCCCGGGGCGGGGCTCAGGTCTGGGGGACGTCCGCCTTGCTCGCGTCCTGGCCGTCCTTCTGCAGGTCCGGCGGCAGGTGTCCGGTGGACTTGAGGTAGTAGCCGGCGGCCCGCCGGGTGGCGAGCATCCGGGCCAGACCGACGAGGGCACCGCTCACCAGCGCCCAGGTGGCCGCCTCGCGGAACTCCACGTCGGGGTCCGCCGGGTTGGCCGGGGGGTTCTTCCCGGTGCCGGCCTTCCACCCGGTGTTGAGTACCTTCTTCGCCACGGCCGCCGCCCCCAGCGCAGCGCCGAGGGAGAAGACCGACCAGATCTTGGAGCTGTCGGATGCCATGGCGGCACAGTACCCAGGTGCCGCCCGGTTCAGCCGGGGGTGGTGGCGACCAGCGCGGAGAGCGCGCGGGCCAGCTCCTCGGGGTGCCGGGTGCCCACCAGCCAGTACGGCACGGGGTCGGCCCGGTCGGTGATCTCGACCCGCACCGCGCGCTTCAGGTAGGGCCGCAGCACCAGGTACGCCCGGGCATCGGCCTCGACGCCGGCGGCCCGTCGGGAGCCGTCCGCGTCCAGCGGGATCGCCCGCCCCAGGTGCCGTGCCTCGATCCGGGCCCGCCCGGCGCGGAACTCGCCGTCGGCGACGATCAGCCGTGCCGAGCCGTAGGAGATCAGGCCCGCGGTCAGCGCCGCCATCGCCAGCGCGGTGACCAACCACGCGATCGCGCCGGGCAGCGCGACGACGACCGCGAGCCACAGGCTGACCACCAGCATCGTTCCCTGCACCCACCAGCGCAGCGGGACGCCGAGCCGCTCGACGTACGCCGGCGCCGACCCGGCGGGGGAGGGGGACGGAGCAGCGGACGGCACGGGAGGAGTTTCCCATCCCCGCTCGGCGATCCACCGGCTAGGGTCCGCCCGGTGACCTTCCTCGACGTGGCCGTGCGACGGCTCGACCCGGAACTGCCGCTGCCGGCCTACGCGCACCCCGGGGACGCCGGCGCCGACCTGCTCACCAGCGTGGACGTGCGGCTCGCCCCCGGCGAGCGGGCGCTGGTCCCCACCGGGGTCGCGATCGCGCTGCCGGTCGGGTTCGTGGCCCTGGTGCACCCCCGCTCCGGCCTGGCCGCGCGGCACGGGCTCTCGATCGTCAACACCCCGGGCACCGTCGACGCCGGCTTCCGGGGTGAGATCAAGGTGCTGCTGATCAACACCGACCGGCAGGAGACGATCGAGCTCCGTCGCGGCGACCGGGTGGCGCAGCTGGTGATCCAGCGGCACGAGACCGCCCGGTTCACCGAGGTCGACGAACTGCCCGACTCCCAGCGCGGTGCCGGGGGATACGGTTCTACCGGAGGGTTCGCGCGGTCCTGAGGACCGCGGACCCGATCCGCCGAGGCATTCGATCGCTGGGAGTGTTCGTGAAGTTCCGTCGCAAGTCCGCCGAGCCCGGGTCCTCCGGGTCCGCGGAGACCCGAGCCGAGTCGTCGCCGGACGACGGACCGGGCGTGGCCCCTGCCGGTGCCGCCGGGCAGCAGGGCGAGGGGCCGTTCGACGTCGACGACCTCCCCGAGGACGGCCTCGAGCGGGTCGACCTGGGGTCGCTGCTGATCGCGCCCTTGGAGGGACGCGAGCTGCGGGTGCAGGTCGACGAGAAGTCCGGGGCCGTCCAGTCGGTGCTGCTGGTCGCCGGGGACGGTGCGCTGGACCTGCGCGCGTTCGCCGCTCCCCGGGGTGGTGACCTGTGGGAGGAGGTCCGCCCCAAGATCGCTGCCGAGATGGCCCAGCGCGGGGGGACCGCCACCGAGCAGCAGGGCAGCTTCGGGACCGAGCTCGCCTGCCAGCTGAACGTCAAGCTGGACGACGGCAGGGTCGGCACCCAGCCCAGCCGGGTCGTCGGTGTCAACGGACCCCGCTGGATGCTGCGCGCCACGCTGCTCGGCCGTCCGGCCGTCGACCCCGAGGTGGGGGCCGCGTGGGAGCGGACGCTGCGGTCGGTCGCGGTCCGCCGCGGCACCCACGCGATGCCGGTCGGGGAGCCGCTCCCGGTCGTGCTGCCCGACAGCGCCCGGCGGGTGGAGTAGGGGTCCCGATGACCAAGAGCAAGCTCCGCCAGAACATCAGCCGCTGGGCCAGCAGCTCCGACCAGCACGCCCGGGACCTGCGCAAGACCTTCGCCGAGTCCGGTCTGGACAGCATCGCCGAGGCTCCGGACCGGGAGCGGGTGCGCCTCTCGGGGACGCTGCGCACGGTCACGTTGCGGCCGCGCGGCGGCGTACCGGCGCTGGAGGCCGAGCTGGACGACGGCACCGGGGTGATCATCGTGGTCTGGCTCGGCCGGCGCCGGATCGCGGGCATCGGGCCGGGACGCTCCCTGATCGTGCAGGGTCGGATCGGCGCGCACGAGGAGCACCGGGTGATGTACAACCCGCGCTACGAGCTGCTGCCGTGAGCGCTCCTCCCACCGTCGACACGGTCGAGGCCGTGGTGCGCCGCCAGATGGCGGCCGCGCTCGGGGGTCGCCGCGGCATGGTCGAGACCGCCATCCCGGGCATCCTGTTCACCGTCCTGTGGCTGACCACCAAGAACCTCCAGGTGGCGCTCACCGTCAGCCTGACCGCCGCGATCGCCGCGCTGGTGGTGCGGCTCGTGCAGCGCTCCACCCTGCAGTACGTGATGAACGCGCTGGTGGCGATCGGCATCGGCTGGGTCTTCGTGCGCTGGGCCGCGAGCGCCGGGGGGACGGTGGAGGAGCAGGCACTGGCCTACTTCCTGCCGGGGATCCTCTACAGCACCGTCTGGGTCACCGTGATGGCGATCTCGTGCCTGGTCGGCTGGCCGTTCATCGGGTTCCTGGTCGGCAGCGTCACCGGCGACAGCACCGCCTGGCACGACGATCCGCAGATCGTGCAGCTGTGCACGCGGCTGACCTGGCTGTTCATCCTGCCGAGCCTGGTCGGGGTGGCGCTGCAGGGACCGATCTGGTTCCTCGGCTGGACCGGGGCCCTGGACATCGACGTGGCCGTGGCCGTGCTCGGGGTGCTGCGGGTCGGGCTCGGCTGGGTGCTGCGGATCGGTGCCTGGGGCGCGATGATCTGGCTGCTGGCCCGCAACGCGACCCCGGTGGAGCCCCAGCAGGCCTGACCGCTCGATCGGCCTGCCGTCAGCCGCCGTGGGCGGAGGGGGCGAGCAGCCGCTCGAGCGCGTCCTCGGCCTCGGCCGGCACCACGAACAGCAGCTCGTCCCCGGCCTCGACCGGCTGCTCGGCGTCCGGCACGTAGACCTGGCCGTCGCGCAGGATCGTGACCAGCGCGCAGTTGTCCGGCAGCGGGATCAGCCCGGACGGCTTCCCGACGTACGGCGAGTCCGTGGGCAGCGTCATCTCGACCAGGTTCGCCTTGCCCTGCCGGAAGGTCAGCAGCCGGACCAGGTCGCCGACGGTGACCGCCTCCTCGACCAGCGCGCACATGATCCGGGGCGTCGAGACGTTGACGTCGACCCCCCAGGCCTCGGTGAAGAGCCACTCGTTGTTGGGGTGGTTGACCCGGCCGACGGTGCGCGGCACCCCGAACTCGGTCTTCGCCAGCAGCGAGGTGACCAGGTTGGCCTTGTCGTCGCCGGTGGCGGCGATCACCACGTCGCAGCGGTCGAAGCGGGCCTCCTCCAACGAGGACAGCTCACAGGAGTCGGCCAGCAGCCACTCGGCGTCCGGGACCCGCTCGGGCTTGATCGCCCCGGGGTTCTTGTCCACGAGCAGCACCTCGTGCCCGTTCTGGATCAGCTCGACGGCGATGGAGCGGCCGACGGCACCGGCTCCGGCGATGGCGACGCGCATGACGTGCTCCTCAGTTCTCCTCGGGACCGCTCTGGAAGACCTGGTACGTGGCGGCGGCGTTGGCCTCCAGGACCACCAGGTGCAGGATGTCGCCCTCCTGGATCACCGTCTCCGGGTGGGGCAGCATGCCCTCGCCGAGCCGGTCGATCCAGGCGATCCGGCTGCCCGTCTGGCGTTGCAGGTCCATCGTGCGGTGACCCACCCAGTTCTCGGTGACCGAGAGCTGGTCCACCCGGATCGTCCCGGACGGGTCGCGGAAGTCGGGCTCGGCGCCGGCGGGCAGGATCCGGCGCAGCACCTGGTCCGCGGTCCACTTCACCGTGGCGACCGTGGTGATGCCCAGGCGCTGGTAGACCTCGGCGCGACCTGGGTCGTAGATCCGCGCGACGACCTGCTGGATGCCGAAGGTCTCGCGCGCCACCCTGGCCGCGATGATGTTGGAGTTGTCGCCGCTGGAGACCGCGGCGAAGGCGTCGGCGCGGCGGATGCCGGCCTTCTCCAGGACCGCCTGGTCGAAGCCGAAACCGGTGACCTTGTCGCCGTTGAAGCCCGGACCGAGGCGACGGAACGCGTCCGGCTCGCTGTCGATGACCGAGACGGTGTGGTTGCGCTCCTCGAGGCTGCGGGCGAGCGTCGAGCCGACCCGGCCACATCCCATGATCACCACGTGCACGGCGCCACCGTATCCCCCCGGACGCGGGTCGCGGCGTGCCGTACCCTTCGGCTCGTGGGTGTAGGGGACGTCTCCAAGCGGATCCTGCTGGGCCGCAAGCTCCGGAGCTCCCAGCTCGGGGAGACTCTCCTGCCCAAGCGGATCGCGTTGCCGGTCTTCGCCAGTGACGCGCTCTCGTCGGTGGCGTACGCGCCCGACGAGATCTTCATCATGCTGTCGATGGCCGGCGCCGGCGCCTACGTGTGGTCCTGGAAGGTCGGCATCGCCGTCGCGCTGGTGATGGCGGCGGTGATCGCCTCCTACCGCCAGACGGTGCACGCCTACCCCAGCGGCGGCGGCGACTACGAGGTGGCCCGGGTCAACCTCGGCGCCACCGCCGGGACGACGGTGGCGAGCGCGCTGCTGGTCGACTACGTGCTCACGGTGGCGGTCTCGATCTCCGCGGGAGCGCAGTACGCCGCCTCCGCCATTCCATCCCTGAGCGGCCACGAGTCCACCTTCGCGGCCGCGCTGGTGCTGCTGCTGATGGCGGTGAACCTGCGCGGGATCCGCGAGTCGGGCCGCTTCTTCGCGGTGCCGACGTACGCCTTCATGGTCTCGGTGATCGGGATGTGCGCCTACGGCCTGCAGCAGCTGCTCGCGGGCGAGATGCCGGTGGTGGAGAGCGCCGACTTCGAGATCATCCCGACCGAGGGCTTCGAGGGGCCGCTGACCGGTTTCGCACTGGTCTTCCTGCTGGCCCGTGCCTTCTCCAGCGGGTGCGCCGCGCTCACCGGGGTCGAGGCGGTCTCCAACGGCGTCCCCGCCTTCCGGCGTCCGAAGAGCAAGAACGCGGCGACCACCCTGCCGCTGCTCTCGCTGATCGCGATCACGATGATGATGAGCGTCATCGTGCTGGCCCGGCAGCTGGGCGTGCGGCTGGTGGACCCGCACGAGCTCGAGCGGATCACCGTCGACGGGCGTCCGCTCCCGGTCGACTACGACCAGCACACGCTGATCTCGCAGATCGCCGAGGCGGTCTTCGTGAACTTCCCGCCGGGCTTCTACCTGGTGGTGACGGTCACCGGCATCATCTTGGTGCTGGCGGCGAACA
>CAVWMP010000011.1:0-12937 GCA_963756135.1 uncultured Actinomycetota bacterium | reverse complement strand
CTTCAGCTGACCCGTGCGGGCACCCACCCGGGGGCGAGGTGTGGTCGGTGACCGTGGGGGTCACGGCCGGGGTCAGCCCCGTCGGACCCCGCCCTGGTGGACCTGATCAGGGACCTCGGCGTGGGTGCCGCGCAGGACCAGCGTCGGCGCCAGCCGGACGGTCCTCGGGGTCGCGCCCGGGGCGCTCATGGTGTGCGCAAGCATCTGCACGGTCGTCTCGGCCAGCGCGACCAGGTCGCAGTGCACCGTCGTGAGCTGGACGAGGGGCCAGCCCGCGGTGGGGATGTCGTCGAAGCCGACCACGGTCACGTCGGCCGGCACACGCAGTCCGAGCAGCCGCGCCGCGGACAGTGCGCCCATCGCGATCACGTCGTTGCCGCAGACGAGCGCTGTCGGTCGGCGATCCCTCCGGAGGAGCTCGGTGGCCGCACGCAACCCGGCATCGTGCTCGAACCGGCACCGCAGGACGTCCTCGCGCCGCAGTCGCAGACCGTGCCGGCGCAACCTGGTGCGGACGGCGTCGCCGCGTTCCTTGCCGGTCGAGGTGTCGACCGGTCCGGCCACCATCCCGATGTCCCGGTGACCGAGGGAGACCAGCAGGTCGACCACGAGGTGGGCACCGCGTGCGTTGTCGATCGCGCAACCGGAGGACTCGGGGGCATCGAGCAGGCGGTTGGCCAGGACGTGCGGGATGCCGCGGGCCGTGAGGTCGCGGGGCAGCGTGTCCCGCCGGCGGGTCGTGGTCAGCACGACACCGTCGTAGGAGCCGTCCACCAGGTCGACGACCAGCTCGTCGGCCCCGGCCTCGGCGGGGTCGCGGCCGAGCACGAGGGCGGTGCGCAACCCCCTGGCCGCCAGGGCCGTGCGCAGCGGCTCGACCAGCTGCGGGTAGTAGGGGTTGGTCAGATCCGGCGTGACGACAGCGATGCGTCGGGTCACCCGGGTGGACAGGGCGCGACCGCTGTCGCTGGGGACGTAGTGCAGGCGTCGAGCGGCCTCCAGGACCCGGGCCCGGGTCGCCGGGTCGACGCCGGGGAGGTTGCGCAGCGCTCGGGACACCGTCGGCTGCGTCACGCCGGCATCCCGGGCGACGTCGAAGCCGGTGATCGTACTGCACACGTTGACAAGCATACGTATGCAGACCACCGTCCCGACCATCCCACCACTCGACGACGAGGAGCGATGCCATGGCCATCCACCTGAAGAACTCGCGCGAGACGTCCGCGACCACCGAGTAGCACCGAGCCGTGCAGAGCACGGTCGCCGACGTCATCGCCGACGTCCGCGAGCGTGGTGACGCCGCCGTCCGGGAGTACTCGGAGAAGTTCGACCGGTGGTCCCCGGACAGTTTCCTGCTCGACGCCGGCGGAGATCGAGCGGATCGTCGCCACGGTGCCCGCCCAGGCCATCGCGGACATCATGACCGTGCAGCAGCGCGTCCGGGTCTTCGCCCAGCACCAGCGCGACTCGCTGACCGACTTCGAGGTCGAGACCGAGCCCGGGGTGCACCTCGGGCAGAAGAACATCCCGGTGTCCGCGGCCGGCGCCTACGTACCCGGTGGTCGCTACCCGCTGGTGGCCTCGGCGCACATGACCGTCGTGACGGCCAAGGTCGCCGGCGTCGAGCGGGTCACCGCCTGCACCCCGCCGATCCGCGGGGAGATCCCCGCCGCCACCGTCGCCGCCCTGCACCTGGCCGGGAGCCGACGAGATCTTCCTGCTCGGCGGCACCCAGGCGGTCGCGGCCATGGCCATCGGGACCGAGACGATCGGCAAGGTCGACATGCTCGCCGGCCCCGGCAACGCCTACGTCGCCGAGGCCAAGCGCCAGCTGTTCGGCGAGGTCGGCATCGACCTGTTCGCCGGGCCCACCGAGATCCTGGTCGATCGCCGACGACGACGCCGACCCCTTCGTGGTGGCCGTGGACCTGCTGAGCCAGGCCGAGCACGGTCCGGACTCCCCCGCGGTCCTCATCACCACCTCCGAGGCGCTGGGCAGGCGGGTCATCGACCTGGTCGACGCAGATCCTGCCCGGCATGCCCACGGCGGACTTCGCCCGGCCGGCCTGGCAGGACCACGGTGAGGTCGTCGTCGTCGACACCATCGAGGAGGCGTATCGCGCTCGCCGACGTCTACGCCTCCGAGCACGTGCAGGTGCTCACCGCGCAGCCGCGGCGCGCACTGGACGGAGATGCGCAACTACGGGGCGCTCTTCCTGGGCGAGGGCACGTGCGTGTCCTACGGCGACAAGGTCATCGGCACCAACCACACGCTGCCGACCCGGGGGTCCTCGAGCTACACCGGCGGTCTGTGGGTGGGCAAGTACCTCAAGACGGTGACCTACCAGGAGGTCACCGACACCGCCGCGAGCGCGGCCCTGGGCGAGCTCTGCGGTCGTGCAGCGCGCGTCGAGCTGTTCGAGGGGCATGCGCGGTCCGGGGACGTCCGGGCGCACAAGTACGCCGGAGCCGAGCTGCCCTGGGCGCTGGCCGACGCCTGAGGAACCTGAGCAGGTGCCGGCCGGGCAGGATCGGCCGGCGCCTGCTCAGACCGGCTGGTCGAGCCGGAGCACGTCGGCGACGTCGAGGGCGAGCTGCACGTCGAGTCGGGTGTCGGTCTGCCGGAGGTCGCGGGCCAGCAGGTCCTGGGCACGGCCGAGCCGGTAGGTGACGGTGTTGGGGTGGACCACCAGCTGCCGCGCGGTGTCGGCCACGGAGCACCCGCTGGCCAGCCAGCAGCGGACCGTCGCGACGAGGTCGGTCCTCCGGTGGTCGTCGTGCCCGCGCAGCGGGTCCAGCAGACCGTCGGCGAACTCCCGCAGCGCGCGCGGCACCGTGCCGTTGATCAACAGCAGCGACGTCACGCGCAGGCCGCGGAGGTCCACCACCTGACCCCGCGGGGAGGTGCGCCGGAGCCGGGCCGAGCCCGCCGCCAAGGTGTAGGCCCGGGCGTGGTCGGCGAGCTCCTCCACCCGGGAGGACAGCAGTGCCGAGACCTCCTGCGGTGCGATCTGCTCGGCGACGACGGCGCGGATCTGCGCCACGGCCGCCAGCGGATCCCCGATCGAGGCCGGGAGCAGCACCACGACCGTGTCCTCGTAGCGGCCCGACAACGACGCCGAGGACCAGGCGGCCCGCCCGACGATGCCGGCCACCCCGCCAGGGGGTGGGCCGTCCCCGTGGAAGGCCAGCACCGCCAGCCAGTGCGGTGCGCCCAGGTCGTGCCCCAGCGCCGCAGCACGGTCCAGGACCGAGCGCGGCTGGGTGATCCCGTCGGGCCGCAGCAGGTCTCCCAGGAGGTCGCCGGAGAGCCGTTCCTCGACCTCGGCCACGTGCCGGCGCTTGAGCATCTCCAGCCCGACGACGACGGCGAAGCGCTCCATCATGGTGCGTTGGCCGGCGCCGAGGTCGCCGTCGGCCAGCGACACCCACAGATGTCCACCCAGCGCCGAGCCGAGCGTCACCGGGGCCACCCACCGCGCAGCCCCGGGCTGCGCGCGGTGCGCCTCGTAGCTCGGCGCGAGCTCGCCCCCGTGCCGGTCGGCC
This sequence comes from uncultured Actinomycetota bacterium, assembly GCA_963756135.1. Taxonomy (GTDB): domain Bacteria; phylum Actinomycetota; class Actinomycetes; order Propionibacteriales; family Nocardioidaceae; genus Nocardioides. The sequence goes on along the minus strand of CAVWMP010000011.1, from coordinate 9,391 downwards.
CCGTCCGGCCGCACCACCGGTGTGCGGATGTCCTGGTCGGTGGTGCGGGCCAGCACCGCACCCGTGGCGGTCCTCGACCAGGACGTCGGCCCCGAGCATGTCGGCCAGCGCCTCCACCAGGCCGTCGAGCCCGATGTCGTCCAGGACGAGGCTCATCAGCCGGCGGTGCTGCTGGTCGGCCCAGTCGCGCACCGCGCGGTGCTGGCGGAGTTCGACGATGGTGGCCTGCTGGTGCCGGCGCAGCTCCGCCGTCCGCAGCGCGATCGCCGTCTGGTTGGCCAGCAGCTCGGCCAGCTCCACGTCGGTGGCGTCGAACGGGTGGGGTTCGCGGAGGTAGCCGACCAGGATGCCCGGGCACGCCTCGGTCTCCCCGAGCGGGGTCGCCAGCAGGCTGCGGTAGCCCTGCGTGGGGGCCAGCGTGGACAGCCGCCCGAAGCTGCTGGCGGCGGCTGTGTCGCAGACGACGATCGTGCGGCGTTCGCGGAAGGCGCGCCCGGCGGGGGAGTCCAGGGAGTCCTCGTCCGGGTGGGTGGCCAGCCCCGAACCTGCGCTGACCATGGCGACGTAGTCCGGGCTCAACCCGTACTGGCCGGCCACGGTGAGGTGGTGGCCACCGTCCTCGGCCAGCATGACGGCGCAGTAGTCGAACCCGATCAGCGCGCAGGCGTGCTCGGCGATGCCGGTGAGGACGGAGCTGAGCTCCCGGTCGTCGTTGACCGCCCGCGCGATCTGGCTGATGGCGCTCATCCAGCTGCGGATGGTGCTGGATCGGGACACGCGACGGCTCCTCCCACCTCGACGGACCAGCACGGCGACGGGTCGATGCCAGTGTCGCCCGCACTCAGGGTAGGACCCAACGGAGCGGCCGGTTCCTTGTGTCGACGCACATGGCGCCGGGCGTGCCGGCCCCGGCATGATCACCGGTGTGTGAGGTGGACCACCGCTCGTCCCCAGTGGGCGCAGCGTTGACCTCGCCCGCACCAGCACGACGCCGCCGCCGTCGATCTGCCTTCCAGCACCAGGAGTCCCGATGTCGAGAAGCAGGCGCTCGTGAAGCCGCCACCGTTCGTCTACCACGCCCCCGACTCCGTCGCCGACGTCGTCCGGCTGCTCCAGGAGAACGCTGACGACGACGTCCGGATGCTCGCCGGGGGCCAGAGCCTGGTGCCGCTGATGAACTTCCGGCTCTCCCAGCCCGGTGTGGTGGTGGACCTGCGACGGGTGTCCTCCCTGGCGCAGATCACCCTCGACCCCGATGGGCTCTCGATCGGCGCCATGGTCCGTCAGGCCACGGCTGAGCACGCCCCGGAGGTGGCCGACTTCGCCCCGATCATCGCGGAGGCCCTGGGGTACGTCGCCCACCCGACGGTGCGGCACAGCGGCACCGTCGGGGGCAGCGTCGCGCACGCCGACCCCGTCGGCGGAGCTGCCGGCGGTGACGCTGGCCCTGCACGCCGACCTGGTCCTGGAGGGTCCCGGCGGCCAGCGCGTGGTGGCCGCCGACGACTTCTTCGACGGGCCGTTCACGACCGTCGTCCGGCCCGACGAGATCCTCGTCGACGTCCGGGTGCCCCGTCGGTGGCAGGGTCAGGCCTTCGTCGAGTTCGCGCGCACCAACGGGAGCTTCGCGCTGGTCGGGGTGGGGACCTGCGTCGACGTGCGGGACGGCGCGGGTCGAGGCCGCCTCGATCGCGATGAGCGGCGTCGGCGCCACGCCGATCCGGGCCGACGGCGGCCGAGGCTGCCCTCGTCGGCAGCCCGGTCACCGCCGAGACCCTGACCGCGACCATCGCCGCCGCCGCCGACGCGGCCGTCGCCGACCTCGACCCGGCGCCCGACGTGCACGCCGGCACGGCGTCCCGGGTCCAGATCGCGCGCACCTGCGCCCGCCGCAGCATCGAGTCAGCGCTGACCCGCGCTGCAGAAGGGAACTGACGCCGTGACCACCCACCCCGTGACCACCCACACCGTGTCCCTCACCGTGAACGGTCGGCCCACCCAGGTCGCCGTGGAGCCGCGCAAGCTCCTCGTCGACGTCCTCCGCGAGGACCTGGGCCTCGCCGGGTACCCACATCGGCTGCAACCAGGGGGTCTGCGGCACCTGCACCGTCCTGCTGGACGGCAGGAGCGTCCGGTCCTGCATCATGTTCGCCGTCCAGGCCGACGGTGCCGAGATCCGCACGGTCGAGAGCCTCGCCGACGGCCCTCGCATGCACCCGCTCCAGGACGAGTTCTGGGAGAAGCAGGGCCTGCAGTGCGGCTACTGCACGCCCGGGATGCTGATGCGCTCCGTGGAGATCATCGAGGAGAACCCGGACCCCACCCTGGACGAGGTCCGGGAGGGCATCGCCAGCAACCTGTGCCGCTGCACCGGCTACCAGTTCATCTGCGAAGCGGTCGTCGCCGCGGCGCAGCGGATGCGCGAGGGCGCAGACAGCGAGGCGTGCAGTGAGCGAGACCATCGCCGAGGACCCCCGCGTGGACCCCACGCTGCCGACCGAGGACATCCCCACCGACCCCGGTCGGCCGATGCGCCGGCCGTCCGGACGCACAAGTCCGACCGGAAGTGGGTCGGCAAGTCCATCCGCCGGGTGGAGGACCCGAAATTGCTGCGCGGTCGGGCCGGCTACATCGAGCGACCTCGTCCAGTCCACCGCACCTGCACGCCGCCGTCCTGCACAGCCCGCACGCCCACGCCCGATCACCTCCATCGACACGACCGCCGCTCGGGCCCTGCCCGGCGTGCACGCGGTGATCACCGGGGCGCGAGGCGGTCGAGCACACCGACCCGATGCCCGACTTCGGACCGGTGGCCGGCGGTCGCGGTCTGGCGCTGCCTGGCCGTGGACAAGGTCCGCTACGTCGGCGAGGGCGTCGCGGTGGTCGTGGCCGACGACCGCTACATCGCCGAGGACGCCCTGTCGCTCATCGAGGTCGAGTACGCCGGCCTGCCGGTGGTCGTGGACATGCTGGAGGCGCACGAAGGCCGGGCGCTCCGCTGCGTGCACGAGGGGCTGGGGACCAACATCGGCCTCGAGCGGAGCTTCGACTTCGGCGCCGATCGAGCGAGGACTTCGCCGCGCGCCGACGTCGTCGTCACCGACCGGCTGCGCTGGCGGCGCTCCAACGGTCAGCCGCTGGAGACCGTCGGGGCGATCGCCGACTTCGACCCGTCCACCGGGGACATGGTCATCAAGGCCAACTCGCGTCAGCTTCACCAGCTACATGTTCATGGTGGCCGGCACCCTGAAGCTCAGCGGCCAACAAGCTCGACGTCCAGCCCGTACCCGCCGGCGGCAGCTTCGGTTCCAAGCTCTTCGCCACCAAGCCGGCGGTGATCGCCGGGATGTGCTCGCAAGGTGGTCGGGCCGCCCCGTGGCCTACATCGAGGACCGCTACGAGAACATCTCCAACTGCGACCACCACGGCTCCGACCGGATCTACGACGTCAAGCTGGCCGTCAGCGGGACGGCATCGTTCCAGAGCCTGGACATCGACTGCATCGACGACTACGGCGCCTACATCCAGTTCGGCGTGGGCCACCACGGCAACGCCCTCGCCCAGGTCGTGGGCCCCTACGACGATCGGCAGCGTCCGCTACCGCGTCCAGGCCGTGCTGACCAACAAGAACCAGCAGGGCGCCTACCGGGGCTTCGGCTCCGAGGTCAACAACTGGATGCTCGAGCAGATCGTCGACAAGGCCGCCCGCGAGCTCGGGCATCGACCCGGTCGAGCATCCGCCGGCGCAACTTCATCACCGGAGTTCCCGCACTTCATCCCCACCGGCAACGTCTACGACTCCGGCGACTACGACGCGCGTCCTGGACAACGCGCTGGAGCTCTCCGGAGTACGACGCACTGGCGCGCCGGTGCAGGCGGAGGCCCTGGCGGAGGGCCGCTACATCGGCATCGGGCTGATCACCGCGCAGGAGCGCTCGGTCTTCTCGGCCACCGAGTTCTGGTTCCTGGTTCGACGAGCCGGGCGCTCCGGTCACCTCGATGCCCGAGAGCGTGACGCTCAAGGTCGACGCCACCGGCGGCATCACCGCCACGATGTACTCCTGCGCGTTCTGGGGCAACTCGCCCGGAGACGATGGTGGCCCAGCTGGTCGCCGAGGAGTTCGACTGCGACCCGCACGACGTGTCGATCGTCTACCAGGGCACCCGCAACGGCCTGCCCGCGACCGGCCCCGGCGGCTCGCGCACCACGGTCATGCTCGCCGGCGCGGTCGAGGGCGCCTCCGAGAAGATCAAGGCCAAGGCCTGCGGGCGGCCGCGCACCTGCTGGAGGCCGACCCCGACGACATCGAGTGGGTCGACGGCGGCTACCAGGTCAAGGGGTCGCCCGACGTCAGCGCAAGACCCTCGCCGAGATCGCGGTCGATGCTGCACCTGTTCAAGCACAGCTTCCCCGACGACATGGAGTCCGGACTCGAGGACTCCAAGGTCTACGACCACCCGTACACGACGATGCCGTCGGACGACCGCACCGACCTCGGCGTCTTCTACCCGATGATGGGCCACGCCTGCCACGTCCCGGTGGTCGAGGTGGACATCGAGACCGGGGGCGTCGACGTTCCTGGACTACGCCGCCGTCCACGACTGCGGCACCCTGGTGAACCCGCGGTCGCTGGCCGGGCACATCCTCGGCGGCACCGCGCAGGGCATCGGGACGGCGCTGCACGAGGAGTTCGTCTACGACGACGACGGGCAGCTGCTCACCGCGCAGCTACCTGGACTACCTCATGCCCACCTCGATGGAGATGCCCCCGATGAAGATCGGGCACGACGAGACGCCGTCGCCGTACACGCCGCACGGCATCAAGGGCGGTGGCGAGGGTGGCCGGATGATGGCGCCGGCGGCGATCAACGTGGCGGTCAACGACGCGCTGGCCCCGCTCGGGGTGCGCGTCACCGAGCTGCCGATCACCCCCACGCGCCTGCTGGAGGCCATCGCGCGGCGCGGGTCGGCGAGCGCGCCGATGGCGGGTGACGGCGTCGCCGGTCCCGCGTCGCGGTCGTCACCGGCGGCGCACCGCGGCCTCGGGCCGCGTCGATCGCCGTCGCACCTGGGCCGGACGGGCTTCGCCGTCGCCGTGACCGCGCGGGACCTCGCGGCCGCCGACGGACCGTCGCGCCGAGGTCGAGGCCGCGGGCGGCGACGGCCGAGGCGCTCGGCGTCGACGTCACCGACGAGGCGTCGGTGGCGCGCGCTGGCCGCTGCGCGTCGCGGAGCTGGGGGACGCGTGCACACGGTCGTCGCCAACGCCGGGATCGCCGGGCCGACGGCCCGATGCACGAGATCAGCCTCGCGGACTGGCGCGGCCACCGCGGCCACCGACCTCGACGGGGTCTTCCTCACCTTCCGCGCGTTCATCCCGGCGCTGATCGCCGCGGGCGAGGGCTCCCTGATCGCGGTCTCCTCGATGACCGGCAAGCGCCCGCTGCACGGCCGCACGCCGTACGCGGCGGCGAAGATGGGGGTGATCGGCCTGGTCCGCACGCTGGCCACGGAGCTGGGCCGCACGGGGTGCGGGTCAACGCCGTCTGCCCCGGCGGCGATCGCGGGCGAGCGGATCGACGCGGTGATCGCCCGCCAGGCCGCCAGCGCGCGGCATCGGCGAGGCCGAGGCCCGCGCCGACGTTCACCGCGCGCGTCGCCGCTGGACCGCCTCGTCACAGCCCGAGGAGGTCGCCGCCGTGTGCGCCTTCCTCGCCTCCGACCGTCGGCCTCGATCACCGGGGAAGACCTGAACGTCTCCGCCGGCGTCGTCATGTACTGAGGAGTGACCACGCATGAAGCATCATCGACCTGTCGCAGGACATCTACGAGGGCATGAAGGTCTACCCGGGGCACCTCAAGACCGTGCAGTTCGAGCACGTCACCCACGAGGAGACCGCCCCGCGGTTCGACGGCGGGTTCTCGTTCCAGACCACCGGCTTCATGCTCAACGACAACGGCCCGACCCACGTCGACTCCTTCTCCCACCTCGACCCGGACCCGTCGGCGCAGACCATCGACCAGATGGCGCTGGACCTGTTCTACGGGACCGCGGTCTGCCTGGACGTCACGCAGTTCGCGCCGCAGACCGACATCACCGCCGAGGACCTCGACCGCATCGAGAGCGACTCGCCGGTCGAGGTGCGCCGCGGCGACATCGTGCTGTTCCACACCGCGACCTGGAACAGGTACGCCGGGGACAAGCGGTACCTGTCCGAGTTCGCCGGGCTCGGGGAGTCGGCCAGCGAGTGGATCGTCGACCGCGGCGTGAAGACCTTCGGCGTCGACAGCCCGACCCCCGACAACCCGAGCCAGCACCAGCTACCCCTGCCACATGATGTGCCGCCGCGAGCACATCACCCACTACGAGAACCTGGCCAACCTCGACCAGGTCGTCAACACCCGGTTCACCTTCGTCGGGCTTCCCGCTCAAGCTCAGCGGTGCCCACGGTGGCCCGACCCGGGCCGTCGCCGTCACCGACTGATCGGCCCGGGGTCGCGGTCCGGCGGGCACCGCTGGACCCGCCCGGGCCGCACGACCTGCTGGTGGAGGTGCGGGCCGTCTCGGTGGACCCGGTCGAGGGCGAGGTGCGGTCCTCCTCCACGTGGCGCAGGCGCCGCTCCGGCTGGGTTCCGCCGCCGTCCGGCCGGCAGGCCCGCCGTCAGCGGGGGAAGGGGTCCCTGGCCAGGCCCAGCTGGCTGACGCCCAGGTAGCCGCTGCGGAAGCCGGCCTCGCAGTAGGCCAGGTAGAACTCCCACATCCGACGGAAGGTGCCGTCGAAGGAGTCCTCCAGCGAGGGCCACTCCGCGATGAAGCGCTCCCGCCACAGCCGCAGGGTGCGCGCGTAGTGCGGGCCCAGGTCCCGGCGCTCGACGACCGACAGCGTCGTGTGCGCGGCCAGGTTGTCCTCGATGGACCGCATCGACGGGATGATGCCGCCCGGGAAGACGTACTTGTGGATCCAGGTGTAGCTGCGCCGGGTGGCCATCATCCGGTCGTGCGGCATGGTGATCGACTGCAGCCCGACCCGGCCGCCCGGGGCCAGCAGGGTGTCCAGGGCCGAGAAGTAGGTGGCCCAGAACTCCTCGCCGACGGCCTCGACCATCTCCACCGAGACGACTGCGTCGTACTGACCGCGGGCGTCGCGGTAGTCGCGGAGCTGGACATCGACCAGGTGCGCCACCCCGGCACCGGCGGCCCGCTCGCGGGTCAGTGCCTGCTGCTCGGACGACAGCGTCAGGGTGGTCACCCGCGCACCCCGCTGGGCGGCGCGGATGGCCAGCGCGCCCCAGCCGGAGCCGATCTCCAGCACGTGCATGCCCTGGGCCACCCGGGCCAGGTCCAGCACGCCGTCGACCTTGCGCAGCTGGGCGTCGGCCAGCGAGTCACCCGGCTCGAACCAGGCCGACGAGTAGCTCATCGTGTCGTCGAGGAAGGCCTCGAAGAGCTGGTTGGACAGGTCGTAGTGCCGGCTGATGTTGTGCCGGCTGTTCTCCCTCGTGTTCACCTCGCCCATCGGCTGGGTGCGCTCGGCGAGGTGCCGCAGCCGCTGCAGCGCCGGGTGGACCAGCGACGCCATCCGGCCGGCGAACGGGGTCAGCAGGTCGGCGAGGTCGGTGCCCGGCCCCGTCGTCCAGTCCCCGGTCATGTAGGCCTCGCCGACCCCGATCTTGACGTCGGCCCCCAGCCGGTGGAACACGGTGGCCGGGCGGACCAACCGCATCACCGGGGCGCTCCGGTCACCGGCACCCAGCACCGTGCCGTCGGGGTGGACCACCCGCACCGGCAGGGTCGACACCGCGTGCCCGAAGAGCCACTCGGCGATCCGCGCGCGGGCCGGCGAGCGGGGCGGGGTGGCCAGGCCGGGCCAGTGCGCCTCGTCCGGGCGGGGCACGGGGAACCGTGCGTCCTGCGTCCGGCTCGCGTTGTGGTGCACCGTGGTCATGACCTGTCCTCGACCGTTGCCCGGGGATGCTGCTGCCGGGGTGTGTTCGTGCCCACCCCGGGTGTCGGACTGTGCTGCGGCCGGGGTACGACGGGCAGCCGGCGTGCCCAGAGCCGGATCCCCTGCCACCGGACCAGCCAGGCCACCCACAGGCTCATGTGGGGCCGGCGCAGGACGGTGGCGACGACGGCGCCCGCGGTGGCCGGACGCGCCCGGCCCCGCAGGGTGGCCACGAACGGCGTCCGCCCGCCCACCTGCAGCGCCATCGTCACGCGCAGCTGGACCCCCGGCCCGGAGAAGCGCATCAGGTACCGCCCGTCGACGGTGTTGAACGGCGAGACGTAGAAGTCCTTCTCCGCCTGCGCCCGGCCGGCGTCGTCCGGTCGCAGCAGGTAGGCGTGCCGCTCCCCGTAGGTGTTGGCACCTCGGCGACGATGCAGGCCAGCGAGCCGTCGGTCCGGTAGCACCAGTGGGTCGACAGCGGGTTGAAGACGTAGGGCCCGCTGCGCGCGTTGGCCGCCATGACCACCCGGACGACGTCGTCCACGCCGTGCAGCTCGGCGAAGCCGACCACGTTGGCCTTGAGGGAGGCCGTCGGGTCACCCAGGTGGTCGGCGGCCTCGAACCTGGCCGCCCACCGCAGGCCACGGGGCAGCACCGGGAGGTCGTCGAGGTCGACCAGCCACAGGTAGCCCCCGTGGTCGAACGTGTTCTCCAGCGGGTGCGTGCGGCGGTGACCGACCCGGACGTCGTAGAGCGCCGGCAGGGTGGCGGGCTCCAGTCGACGGTCGCGGGCCCGACCTCGGTCACGAACCGCTGCCCAGGGACTCCGCGGCCCGCACGCCCGAGGCGCAGCCGTCCTCGTGGAAGCCCCACCCGTGGTACGCCCCGGCGAACGCCGTCCGGCCGGTGTTGAGCGTCGGCAACCGGCGCTGGGCCGCGACCGAGGTCGGGGTGTACTCGGGGTGGTCGTAGACCATCCGGCGCAGCACGGTGCCCGGGTCGACCCGGTCGGTGGCGTTCAGCGACACCAGGTAGTCCACCGGCTCGTCGATCGCGTGCAGCGTGTTCATCCAGTAGGTCACCTGGACGGCGGAGGTGTCGGTCGTGCAGCCGGGCATCCGGTAGTTCGACGACGCCCGGGCCGCGGGTGCGGTGGGCATGAGCGAGGCATCGGTGTGCAGCAGGGTCTCGTCGCGGGAGTAGGAGAAGGCACCGAGGACGGCGCGCTCGTCGTCGGTCGGGTCGCCGAGCAGCGAGAGCGCCTGGTCGGGGTGGGTGGCCACCACGACCACGTCGGCCGCGTGCCGCTCGCCGTCGACGTCGACCAGCTCGACGCCGTCCACGTGCCGGGTGAGCGAGCGGATCCCGGTCGCCGTCTGCACCGCGGTCAGGCCCTTCGCCGCCTTCTCCACGTAGGCCCGCGACCCGCCGGTCACCGTGC
>CAVWMP010000010.1:0-5755 GCA_963756135.1 uncultured Actinomycetota bacterium | reverse complement strand
CGCGTGCGCGATCGTCGCCTCCAGGATGTATTCGAAGTTGTCTTGAACGTAGGTGAACCAACTTCTGAGTGCTTCCACAAGTTCCTCTCGATGCTTCCCCCGCCGCACCACCTTACGGTGAAATCCGCGGCATCGCGCTGGCTGGGTTAGCGAACGCTAACCTTCCGGGGTGACCACCGAAGCAGCGAACCGTCGCGAGCAGCTGCTCGCCACCGCGGCCGACCTGTTCGCGGCCCGCGGGTTCCACGGCGTCTCGGTGGCCGAGCTCGGCCGGGCGTGCGGGATCTCAGGGCCGGCTCTCTACAAGCACTTCTCGTCCAAGGACGCGATCCTGGCCGAGATGCTGGTCTCCATCAGCGAGGAGCTCCTCGACGTCGGACGGGAGCGCGTCGGCTCGGCGCCGGACGCCACCGGAGCAGTCGCCGCGCTCATCGACTGGCACGTCGACTTCGCGCTGCGCCACCGCGCGCTGATCGTGGTCCAGGACCGGGACTGGGAGTCCCTCCCGGGTCAGGCCCGGGAGCGGGTCCGGTCGCTGCAGCGGGAGTACGTCGACGTCTGGGCCACCGAGCTCCGACAGGTGCACCTCGGGCTGGGCGTCGACCGGGCCCGGGCCATGGCGCACGTCGCCTTCGGGCTCATCAACTCCACGCCCCACAGCGGATTGCTCCCCGACGACGCGATGCGCGACCTGCTCCGACAGATGGCTCGCGACGCGCTGGGCGTGCGGTCCTAGGTCGCGGCACAGCCGATGCAGGTGCGCGCCTCAGGTCTCGCCTCGAGCCGCTCAGCAGCGATCGGTCGGTCGCAGACCTGGCAGATGCCGTAGGTCCCGGCCACCAACCGCTGCTCGGCCGCGTCCACCTCGGCCAGCCGCTCGCGGGCCTGCCGCACCAGCGCTCCCACCTGGGAGCGCTCGAAGGCGATGGTCGCGCCCTCGGGGTCGTGCTCGTCGTCGGCGTTGGAGTCCAGCGACGCCGCCACCACGCCGTCATGGTCACGGACCAGGGCCGCCAGCCTCCGCTCCGTCAGGCTGCGGAGCTCGGCCAGCGCTCGCTGCGCCGGCGTCACCACGAGAAGTCCAGCGGGGCATCCTGGTCGTCGAGCGCCGCGAGCACGTGACGTGCGCGCTCAGCGGCCTCCCGCGCGACATCGGCGTCGGACGCCGGGCCACGGGTCTCGGTCACGACCGCGTGGAGCCGCGCGAGCAGGTCGTCGCGCTCGACTCCGCGCAGCGCGAGCAGCACGAACGGGTCGGCCTCCAGCAACCAGGTCAGCTGGTAGAGAACGCCCAACGCGTGGGGGCACGGGTCGGTCCAGGGCTCGCAGCTGCAGCGGGTGGCGAGCTCGCCGCCGAACGGCAACAGCTCGACCCCGGTCATCTCGGCGTGCTCGACCAGGCCGTGAGGCAGGTCGCCGGCCAGCAGCGCGCCGATGCGCCCCGCCTCGGCCGCCACCGTCTCGGCGAACGCGTCGCGCTCCTGGGGCCCCAGCATCGGCACCGAACCACTGACGGTGAACACGTCGTCTCCCTCCTCCACCGCCGCGAGGAACCGGCCCGGCTCCACGGTGATGCCACCGACCAGGCCCGAGCGGGCCAGGGTCCGGCCGCGCACCAGGTCGCGCTCGCCGTACGCCGCCTCCTCGACGGCCCGCACCCACGCCTTGCCCCACCAGGTGGTCGCCCGGGCACCGCGGCGCGGGGCGATGCGGGGATGGGTCGCCATCAGTCCTCGCCGTCCGCCGGTCGAAGCGTCACCAGGTCGCGCAGCTCGTCGTTGCTCAGCTCGGTCAGGGCCGTCTCGCCGCTGGTCAGCACCGAGTCGGCGAGGTCGCGCTTGCGGCCCAGCAGCTCGGCGATCCGCTGCTCGATGGTGCCGGTGGTGATCATCCGGTGCACCTGCACCGGCCGGGTCTGCCCGATCCGGTGCGCGCGGTCGCTCGCCTGGTCCTCGACCGCGGGGTTCCACCAGCGGTCGAAGTGCACCACGTGGTCGGCGCCGGTGAGGTTGAGACCGGTGCCGCCGGCCTTCAGGGACAGCAGGAAGACCGGCACCTCACCGGCCTGGAACCGCGCGACGAGCCTCTCGCGCTCGCGCACCGGCGTCCCGCCATGGAGGAACAGGTGGGGCACGCCGGCCTTCGACAGGTGGCCCTCCAGCAGCCGCGCCATCGCGACGTACTGGGTGAACACGAGCACCGCACCCCCCTCGGCGACGACGGTCCCGACGATCTCGTCGAGCAGCTCGACCTTCTCCGATGGCCGGCCCAGTGAGCCCTGCTTCAAGAAGTGGGCCGGATGGTTGCAGATCTGCTTGAGCCCGGTGAGCATCGCCAGCACCAGCCCGCGTCGGCTGGTCTCGTCGGCGAGCTCGATCCTCGCCAGCGTGTCGCGCACGAACGCCTCGTAGAGCACCACCTGGTCGCGGGTCAGCGACAGCAGGTGGTCGGTCTCGGTCTTCGGCGGCAGCTCCGGCGCGACACCGGGGTCGGACTTGCGACGACGCAGCAGGAACGGCGCGACCAGCTGCTGGAACCGGGCGGTGATCTCCGGATCGACGCCGGCCTCGATCGGCGCCGCCCACGTACGCCGGAAGGCGTTGCGGCTGCCGAGCAGCCCGGGCGTCGCCCAGTCGAGGATCGCCCACAGCTCGGTCAGGTCGTTCTCGACGGGCGTTCCGGTGAGCGCGACCCGCGCGGTCGACGGGATGGCACGCAGCTCGCGGGCCGTGGCGGAGCGGGGGTTCTTGACGTGCTGCGCCTCGTCGGCCACGACCAGGTCCCAGCCGACGCCGGCCAGGGTGGCCGCGTCGAGCCGCATCGTCCCGTAGGTCGTCAGCACGAACCCGGGACCGGTCTCGTCGAGACCGGCGAGGCCACGCGCCTGGCCGTGGAAGCGCCGGACGGGCAGCTCAGGGGCGAACCGTCGGATCTCCGCCTCCCAGTTGCCGAGCAGCGAGGCGGGGCAGACCACGAGGGTCGGCCCGGTGCCGCTTCCCTGCTCGGACCGGTGCAGGACGAGCGCGATCAGGGTGACCGTCTTGCCGAGGCCCATGTCGTCGGCCAGGCAGGCGCCGAGCCCGAGGGACGTCAGCTGGTCGAGCCAGGTGAGGCCGTGCCGCTGGTAGTCCCGCAGCGTCGCCCGGAGTCCGGCCGGCGGGTCGAGCGGGTCGCGAGTCGCAGCCGTGAGGAGCTGCTCACGGACGCGCATCAGGCTCGCGCCGACGACGACCTCAGCCTCCACGCCCTCCTCGACCCGGACCACGCCGGTGAGGGCGGCGGCGACGGCCGAGACCGGGTCCACGGTGCGGATCAACCGCTTCTTGGCGCGCCGGGCCAACGCGGGGTCGACCACGGTCCACTGGCCGCGGAGCTTGAGGATCGGGGTGGCCGCCGCCGCCAACCGATCCATCTCCTCCGGGCGTCAGCGGGTCACCATGGACCGCGATCTGCCAGTTGAAGGCGAACAGGGCGTCCGGCGTCAGCAGCCCGGTCTGCAGCGGCTCCTCGCGCGGCCCCCTGTCGCGTCGGTCGAGCACCGCGCGGGCGGTCAGGTCGCGACCCAGGCTGCGCGGCCACAGCACGTCGACGTCGCTGGCGGCCAGGGCGGCGACGCCGTCGTCGAGCAGGCTGACCAGCTCGTCGGTGTCCAGGGTGATCCGGTCGGGGACCCGCAGCTCGAGCAGCCGGTCGAGGACCGGCCACGCGTCGGCCGCCCGGCGCAGGGCGAGGACGGCGTGGGTGCGGGCCCGGTCGCCGAAGCCGTGGGTCGCCGCCGTCGTCGGTCCACAGCAGGGCCGCATCGCAGAAGCGGAGCGGGTCCTGCTCGTCGTGGACCTGCGGCACCACCCGGACCGACCCCGCGAGCAGCTCCTCCTCGTCGGCCTCGATCCGCAGCGCGATCCGCACCATGTGGGCGGCCTCGCGGGTCGGGGCGGGCGGCCGATCCGGCAGCGCGTCCACGACGGCCGCCGTGAACGCGGCGACGTCGTCGACCGTGGGTCGCCAGTGATCCTCGGCCGGTTCGAAGCGTCCGCTCGCCACCAGCCGCAGCCCGGCCAGCCCGGCAGCCGCCAGCTCCTGCACGCTGGGCGGGGCCTCGACCCCGGCGCGGAGCAGCCACGGCAGCGCGTCCCTGACCGACATCCGGGTCGCCGACCTACCCTCGCCCAGCACCACGACCCCCGAGCGCGGCGGTTCGGCGGCCTCGAAGCTCACCTCCCGCGCCGCGTGTGCCACCATCACCGGTCCTCGATCCGCGACATCCGGCCGGCATCCCCACCCGGATGTTCTAGGGTCTCAGCCATGTCTCGGGGACTGGTGGCATCGGTTCTGCTCACGGCGGCCATGATGTCTGGGTGCACCAACACTGTCTCACCGGAGCCTGATCCGGAGGCGTCGTCCGCCAGTCCGGATGCCACGAGCTCCTCGGGCTCCGCGGCACCCGAGGGCGCCGACACCACGATCCCTACGCTGCCAGACGGCGCGTTCGCGGTCGTCTCGGAGGTCACGGGGGGAAGCGACGCACGCGCCGAGCGGGCCACGACCCAGACCCAGGCGGTCGCGACGCCGGACCACTTCCTCATGGTGATCGACACCCAGCAGCTGGTGGCGCTGAGCCGTGAGGACCTCTCCGTGGAGTGGCAGGTCGACCTGGTCACGGGCAAGGACAACGCCTCGGGCGCCTGCCGGCTCGCCGAGCCGCCCGCAGGCGCGACCGCGATCACGGTGTTCAGCGGGCTCTACTGCGGACAACTCGACACCTACTCGTTGACCGACGGCAGCCACCTCGACCACTCCACGGCCGGCCTCTACGGCGCCGCCGCGAGCGAACCCGTCACCGCGGCGGGGTGGACGTGGTGGGCAGACGAGCGAGGCATCTACCGGATCGGACCCGACGGCGAATCCGACCTGCGGGTCGCGACCGCCCAGCTCGACCTGCCCGAGGATCGCTACGTCGACACGCTGAGCGTCATCGCCGGCAGCGACGTGCTTCTCGCCCGGTCCGCCTACCCCGGGCCGGGCGAACTCCGCGACACCTACCTCGGACTCCGACCTGATGCGGCGGGCGACCTGGAGGTCGATCTGGCAACACACCGCCCGCGGACTGTTCGGCCCGGATTCCGAACTGGATCCGGTGGCGATGCGCCCTGCCATGCGGGGAGTCGTGCTCGACACTGTGCGAAAGGGAGGCCTCACCACGCCGCGGCTGCTGATGCCGGATCCCGAGACCGGACGCACCAAGGCCCGGACCTACGTCCTCGAACGGGACCCGCCGGGTGGCTACCCGGCCTGGATCGAGAACGACTTCGCCCTCGAGACCACGGTGACCGCGCAGGGCCAGGTCTTCAGCGCGGCCGGCGCCTCCGGTTTCGGCTACACCCCGAACATCGCCCGCTACGACGTGGCGCGCAACGAGCTCAGCTGGGCCTGGGAGCCCGGGTTCCGAGCCCGGGCCGGAGTCTCCAGCTCACCACTCGGGGTCTCGGACGACGGTGAGCACGTCTACGTCCTGTGGTCGAGCTCGATCTTCAGCAAGGTCGTCGAACTCGACTACGAGACCGGCGCGCAGCAGCGGGTCTGGGACCTGCCAGACGACGCCGGTTCCGCGCTCGGTTCGGGCACGCAGGGAATGCTGGCCGGAGAACAGCTGCTGCTGTTCCCGCCCTACTCGACGCCCACGTACAAGGTCCGAGCCGTGGCCCTGGAGTTGGAGTGACCACCGTGGTCGACCCCGCGACCGTGCTCGCCGCCC
>CAVWMP010000009.1:0-147332 GCA_963756135.1 uncultured Actinomycetota bacterium | reverse complement strand
CTGACCTTCTCATTGCGAACGAGACGCGCTACCAACTGCGCCACAGCCCCATCGCGCCGACCAGTCACCCGACCAGCGCGGAACGGAACGTTAGCACCAGGCTCGGTGGGCAGCCGAATCGGATCAGGAGCCGACGGCGTGCGGTCCGCCGGTCTCGCGCTTGGCGGCGTCACGCTCCGCACGCTGGGCCTGGTCGGCCTCGCGGGCGAGCTGGCTGTCGGCCTCGGTACGGCCCGAGGTCCACACCCCGGTGTCGTCGAGATCGATGGTCCGCACCGTCCGGCGGGTGGCCGCCGGCTTGGAGACGTACGTCGGCAGGGTCACCGGCACCGGGTCCCACAGCGTCGGGTCCAGCGAGACCTGCGAGGTGACGACTCGCGGCTGCTCCGCCTCTGCGGGTCCGCCGTCCGGGCCGGTGGTCGGGCCGGCCGGTGCGTCGGCCGGGACCGCAGAGGTGACCGCGATCTCCCCGGTCACTCCGCCGCCGACTCCGGCGGTCACGGCGACCTTCGGGACGGGGCCGGCGACTCCGGTGCGGACCGCCCGCTCCTGGCGGACCATCAGCCGGCAGGCGACCAGCCAGGCGACGAGCAGACCGGCCGGGAGGGCGACGTACCAGAGATGGAGGACCCCGACGGCCGCGAGCGAGGCGACCACGGCGAGGCTCAGCGTGATGAGGGAGAGCACCCGGCGACGGCGCTGGGCCGCGCGGGCGGCGGCCGACCGGCGGGCCTTGGCCGAGACCGGACGGGTGACCGCGATCGTGGCCTCGACGGCGACCTCTACCGGCGCGGTGGTGCCGCCCGTGTCGTCGACTGGGGGCTCGACTGTGGGCACGACTGGGGACTCGACTGGGGGCTCGGCGGGGCCGTCGGTGACCACCGTCGCGGTCGACGCCGGACGACCCGGGGTGACGACGAGACGGGTCGAGGAGCGGTCGACCGGCTCGCGCCGGGCGAGCACGCGCATCGTGTGGGAGAACTTGTCCACCGTGCGGGTCTCGTCGACCTCGTCCTGGTGCTTGAGCGCCTTGGGGACGAGGTAGACGGCCCACGCCACGGCAAGGGCGACGAAGATCAGCGCGCTCAGGTCCACGCGACCGAGGTTATGACCGGGGAGGTACCGGGAGCCGGAGGCGCTCCCGTGTGTCGCAAATTGCTGGTGTGACTGGTGTGAAGACTCCCGGCGTCCGATCCGCCTGGATCACCCGAATCGCGCCGACTTGTCGGGGCAATCCGGAACCTGTCGGGGGGTGCTCCCCCCGACCAGTTCCGGTTTCCCCGGCCGACCGGGGAATCCGCGACCGGATCCGGACAGGTGACGACCCCCCGGCGCGCCATCGGTCGGAAACTAGGTCACCCGGCGCACGAGCCCCTCGGGGCACTCCTCCCGGGTGATCGCGAACAGCCGGTGGTCGCGCCAGTCGCCATCGATGTGCAGGTACTTCGGGGCGTAGCCGACCTCGTGGATCCCCAGCTTCTCCACCACCCGCAGCGAGTTGGAGTTCTCCGGCCGGATCGCCACCTCCATCCGGTGCAGACCGGTTGCGAAGCAGTGGTCGATCACCAGCGCCACCGCGCGGGGCACCACCGACCGGCCGGCGTACTCCTGGCCCAGCCAGTAGCCGATCGACCCGAACAGCGCCGAGCCACGGACGATGTTGTTGACCGTCACCTGACCGGCGAAGGCACCGGAGACCTCGATCGCGAACGGGTACGTCGTCCCCACCCGGGCCTGCGCCCGCTGCCGACGGACCAGGGTGCCGAAGGTGGCCGGTCGGCCGTCACCACCCGGCGGCACGGTCGCGTCCCACGGCGACAACCAGGCCGCGTTCCTGCGCCGGAGCTCGCGCCAGGCGCGGGAGTCACGGAAGCTCAGCGGTCGCAGCACCAGCTCGTCCAGCCGCAGCCGGGCCGGCCAGGCAGCCGCGGCCCGCGGTCGCGGGTCCGGGCGGACCGGGGGGATCGGCCACATCAGTGGTCGCTCCCGACGACCTGCTCGACCGCGTGCACGAGGATCGGCCGCAGCACCTCGACCCCGTCCTTGACGCCTCCGCGCGAGCCGGGGAGGTTCACCACCAGGCACGAGCCGGTCACCCCGGCCACCCCCCGGGACAGCACCGCGGTCGGGATGCCCTGGCTGACGCCGTACGCCCGGATCGCCTCGGCGATCCCCGGCACCTCGTAGTCGAGCAACGCCCGGGTCACCTCCGGGGTCCGGTCGGTCGGGGTCAGCCCGGTGCCGCCGGTGGTGAGCACCACCCGGGCCCCCTGGGACGCTGCTGCCGCGATGGCGGCGCCGACGTCCGGCCCGTCGGGCACCACCGCGGGCGCTGCCACCGTGAACCCCAGCCCGTCGAGGAAGTCCACGAGCAGCGGACCGGTGGTGTCCTCGTAGACGCCCGCCGCAGCCCGGTTCGAGGCGACCACGACCGCGGCGGCCATCCTCACCTCGGACGGGCGCCCGGCATCGACGGCGCTCACCGGGACCAGTCCCCGGACTTGCCGCCGGTCTTGGTCTCGACGCGCACGTCGGTGATCACCGCGCCCTTGTCCACCGCCTTGACCATGTCGACGACGGTCAGCGCCGCCACCGAGACCGCGGTCAGCGCCTCCATCTCGACACCGGTGCGGTCGGTGGTCCGGACGGTCGCCGCGATCAGCACCGCCTCGTCGGTGACCTCGAGGTCGACGCTCACCCCGGAGAGCGACAGCGGGTGGCACAGCGGGATCAGCGACGGCGTCTGCTTGGCGCCCATGATCCCGGCCAGCCGAGCCACCGCGAGCGTGTCGCCCTTCGGTACGCCGGCACCCCGGAGCAGCTCGACCACCGCAGCCGAGACCAGCACCCGTCCGGACGCGGTCGCCGTCCGGGCGGTGACCTGCTTGGCGGAGACGTCGACCATCCGGGCGGCACCCGTCGCGTCCACGTGGGTCAGCCCGGCCCGGTCCCGGTCCCGCCCCTGGTCCTGGTCCTGGTCGGCCATCAGAACGCCTCGTCCAGACGCAGCACCTGCAGCTGCTCCCCCGCCTCGACCATGGTGGTCTCCTCGGGGACCACCACCAGGCAGTTGGCGGCGGCCAGGTCGCCGACCAGGTGCGAGCCGGGTCCGCCGACCGGGGCGACGAAGGCACCGGTGGAGTCCCAGGAGTACTCGCCGCGCAGGAACTGGCGCCGCCCCCGCGGCGAGGAGACGCCGTGGGTCAGCCGGGCCCGGGTCACCGGTCGCGAGTAGGGCGTCAGGCCCATCATCTTGCGCAGGGCGGGCAGCACGAAGACCTCGAAGGAGATGTACGCCGAGACCGGGTTGCCCGGCAGCGTGAACACCGGGACCCGGTCCTCGCCGACGTGCCCGAACCCCTGCGGCTTGCCCGGCTGCATCGCCACCGGTCCGAACCAGACGCCCAGCGGGGCGAGCGCCTCCTTGACCACGTCGAAGTCGCCCTGGGAGACACCGCCGGAGGTGACCACGACGTCGGCGCGGACCAGCTGGTCGTTCAGCGCCTCGAGGAAGGCCCGCGGCTGGTCGGGCACGATGCCGACGCGGTAGGCGATCGCCCCGGCCTGCCGGGCCGCCGCCGCGAGCAGGTAGGAGTTGCCGTCGTAGATCGAGTCGTGACCCAGGGTGGTGCCCGGGTCGCGCAGCTCCGACCCGGTGGAGATGATCACCACCCGAGGTCGGGGCCGCGACGCCACGGTGGACCGGCCGACCGCGGCGAGCAACCCGATCTGGCGGGGCCCCAGCCGGCTGCCGGCCTGCACCAGCAGGTCGCCGACGGCCACGTCCTCCCCGGCGCGGCGCACGTGCTGCCCGGGACGGGCCGGCTGGTCGATCCGCACGTGCGCCTGGCCCCGGTCGGTCCACTCGTACGGCACGACCGTGTCCGCGCCGGAGGGCACCGGCGCGCCGGTCATGATCTTGGCCGCCGTCCCCGGCGGCAGCGCGATGATGCTGCCCTGTCCGGCGCCGATCTCGCCGACGACCGGCAGGTGCACCGGGGCCTCGTCGGTGGCGGTGGCGACGTCCTCGGCGCGCACGGCGTACCCGTCCATCGCGGAGTTGTCGAACGCCGGCAGCGCCACCGGGGCCTGCACGTCCTCGGCGCAGGAGGACCCCAGCGCGTCCATCAGCGGCTGCGGGAACTCCGCCAGCGGCGAGACTCCGTCCAGGACCCGGGCGAGGTGTTCCTCGACGGTGGCGAGCGTCGGCTCAGCCATCGCCGGTCAGGTGCCCGAGCGCGCGTCGGCGTCGAGCACCGAGTCCGCCGCGACCCGCTGCGCCGAGGGCGACTCCAGCGCCACGTCACCGTGCACCTGGACGCCGTGCCCGAAGGTCCAGTCCCCGTCGATGCGCAGCGAGCTCGCCTGCTTCAACGACGGGGCGCCCTCGGGGAAGCGCTTGTCGAACTCGCCGACGAGCTTGTAGAAGTCGGTGTCCAGGTCGACGTAGGGGACCTGCTCGGTGACCTGGTCGAGCACGAAGTCCTGGCCGATGTCGTAGACGTCCGAGCGCAGCACCAGCAGGTCGTTGGTGGTCTTCACCGGCACGAACCGGTCCCGGCCGACCTCGATCAGCTGCGACCCCTCGAACACCTCGATCGCGGCCCCCATCGCGGTCTCGACCTGGACCACCTCGGGCGAGGACGGGTCGCCGGGGTCGACGTTCTTGACGTTGCGGATCAGCGGCAGCCCGAGGATGCCGTCACGCAGGTCGAGGGCCTGCTTGAGCGCGGCCAGGTCGACCCAGAGGTTGTTGGTGGAGCTGAACCGGTGCCGGTCCAGGTCGGCGAGCGCCGCCTGGTCCTTGGCCAGGGTCTGCGCGGTCTCCCGCAGCACCAGCCGGCCGTCCTCCTTGCGGCGCGCGAAGTGACCGCCCTTGCGGTCCGAGGCGGTACGGCGTACCGCCTCGATCGCGAACGGGGCTCCCGACGTGGCGAACCAGCCGGCCACCTTGGCGTCCGGGACCGCCCCCAGGTTGTCGGCGTTGGAGACGAAGATCCGCTGGTAGCCGGCCTCGAGGAGCTGGTCGAGCAGCCCGGTGCCGCGCAGCGCCGTGTAGATGTCGCCGTGGCCGGGCGGACACCACTCCAGGTCCGGGTCCTTGGGCCAGGTGACCGGGGAGAGGTCCTTGGCCAGCAGCTTGGGCACCTTGTTCTGGAGGAACTCCAGCGGCAGGCCCTTCACGGGCAGCTGGTCGTAGCGCGCCACCGCGGCCATCGTGTCGGAGGAGGTGCGGAAGCTGTTCATGAACAGCAGCGGCAGGGTGGCGCCGTGCTCCTCACGCAGGTGCAGCACCTGCCGGGCGATGATGTCGAGGAACGACAGCCCGCGGCGGACGCACAGCAGCGACTTGGCCCGGTCCATCCCCATCGAGGTGCCCAGCCCGCCGTTGAGCTTGATCACCGCGGTACGGCGGATCGCCTCGGCGCCTGCGTCCTCGGAGATCTCGACGTCGGCCAGCGCCGGGATCTCGACCGGCTCGATGCTGGTCTCGGGGATCATCCCGGTCTCGCCGTGCTCCAGCAACCGGTAGTAGTGCGCGAACGTCTCGATCGCGACCTCGTCCACGCCGGCGTCCGCCATCTTCTGACGCGCCACCTTCAACCCGGGGCTACCCATGCTGCCGATCGTAGGCTTCTCGGGTGGCCGAGCGTGAGGGACCTCCAGGATTCGGTGGCGCACCCGCCCCCCGGTCGGCGGCCGCCACCGCCAAGCTCGCCCTGCGCGACCAGGTGCTGGCGGCCCGGCGGGGCCGGCCGCCGCTGGAGCTCGGGGTGGGGGGTCGGGCGATCGCGGAGCACCTGCTCGCGGTGCCGGAGGTACGCCGCGCGGCCAGCGTCGCGGCGTACGCCTCGGTGGGTCGGGAGCCCGGCACCGGGGAGCTCCGGGACCGCCTCGTGGGGCTCGGGCAAGCGGGTGCTGCTGCCGGTGCTGCGGCCCGACTTCGACCTGGACTGGGCGGCCTACGACGGGGAGCCGTCGCTGCGGCCGGCCGGGCGCGGCCTGCTGGAACCGCTCGGCGAGCGGCTCGGGGTCGACGCCGTCGCGACCGCCGACGTGGTGCTGCTGCCGGGGCTGGCGGTCTCCTCGACCGGGATGCGGCTGGGCCGCGGTGCCGGCTGCTACGACCGGGCGCTGGCCCGGGTGCCGGTCGGGACGTTCACCTGCGTGCTGCTCTACGACGACGAGGTGGGTCGCGAGGTGCCGAGCGAGCCGCACGACCGGTCGGTGGGTGCCGCGGTCACGCCGTCCGGGCTGGTCCGGTTCGGCTGAGCATCGCTCGTCCGCGGCCCCGGTGTTGACCGACCAGCCATGATGGCTGCGACCGGCACCCGGGGTTGACGTCGTGCGTCACGGTTCCCGGCGAGACTGAAGGAGTCAGGCATGCAGCTGGGTCTGTCCGAGGAGGACCGGGCGTTCCGCGACGAGCTCCGCACCTTCCTCACCACCGAGGTCCCCCAGGAGGTCCGGGACACCGTCGCCGCCGGCCGTGAGCTCACCAAGGAGCACCACGTCGCCAGCGTGCAGGCGCTGAACGCCGGGGGGTACGCCGTGCCGCACTGGCCCGAGGAGTGGGGCGGCCGCGGCTGGAGCCAGCTGCGCCGCCACATCTGGCACGAGGAGCTGCAGCGTGCCTGCGTGCCGCTGCCGCTGGCCTTCAACGCCTCGATGATCGGTCCGGTGCTCGCGCACTTCGGCACCGAGGAGCAGAAGGAGCGGTTCCTGCCGAAGACCGCCAACCTCGACATCTGGTGGTCCCAGGGGTTCTCCGAGCCGGACGCCGGCTCCGACCTGGCCGGCCTGCGGACCACGGCGGTCAAGGACGGCGACGACTGGGTGGTCAACGGCCAGAAGACCTGGACCACGATGGGACAGTACGGCGACTGGATCTTCACGCTGGTGCGCACCGACCCCGAGGTCAAGAAGCAGGCCGGCATCTCGATGCTGCTCATCGACATGACCTCGCCCGGGCTGGAGGTCCGGCCGATCGAGCTCATCGACGGCGGGTACGAGGTCAACGAGGTCTGGTTCGACGACGTCCGGGTGCCGGCCGAGAACCTGGTCGGCGAGCTCAACGGCGGCTGGACGATCGCGAAGTTCCTGCTCGGCAACGAACGGGTCGGGGTGGCCCCGGTGGGCGCCACCAAGCGCCGGCTGGCCCAGCTCAAGGAGCACGCCGCCTCCCGGCTGGCCACCGACCCGCTGCTGCGGGCCCGGGTCGTCGAGCTGGAGAACGAGCTGCTGGCCCTCGAGCTCACCGCGCTGCGGGTGGTGGCGCACTCCGCGGGCGGCGAGCCGCACCCGGCCTCGTCGGTGCTCAAGCTGAAGGGCAGCGAGCTGCAGCAGGCGGTCAGCGAGCTGTCCCTGGAGGTGGCCGGCCCGATGGGGCTCGCCTCCGGGGCCCCGGAGGAGTCCGAGGTGCCGGAGTGGGCGCGACTGGCGGGGCCGACGTACCTCAACCTGCGCAAGGCCTCGATCTACGGCGGGTCGAACGAGATCCAGCGCCAGATCATCGCCCGCACCATCCTGGGACTGTAGAGGGGACGCGAGATGGACTTCAGCTACGACGACGAGCAGCAGGCGCTGCGGGACGCGGTGCGCGGACTGGTCGGCAAGGCGTACGCCGACCACGAGAACCGCCGGCAGGCGGTGGCGGCCGACCCGGGCTTCGACGAGAAGCTGTGGGCCCGGATGGCCGAGATGGGCATCCTCGGCCTGCCGTTCAGCGAGGACGACGGCGGGGTCGGCGCCGGCCCGGTGGAGATCGGAATCGTCTGCCAGGAGCTGGGCCGGGTGGTGGCCCCGGAGCCGTACCTGGTCTCGGTGGTCCTGGCCGGCGGCCTGGTCTCGGCGGCCGGGACCGCCGAACAGCGCCGGGAGGTGCTCGGCCCGCTCACCGAGGGCGAGCGGGTGCTGAGCTTCGCCCACCTCGAGCCGGCCGCCGAGGGTGGCCTGCCCTCGACCTCTCCGGAGCGGGTAACCAGCGCCCGGCACGATGATGACGGCTGGGTGCTGGACGGGGTCAAGGAGCCGGTGCCGCACGGGGCGCGGGCCGACCTGCTGGTGGTCAGCGCGGCCCTGCCCGACGGCGGCGGGACCGGGCTGTTCCTGGTGCCCGGCGACGCCAGCGGACTGACCCGCACCGGCTACCCGACGTACGACGGGGGCCGCGCCGCGCTGGTGCGGTTCGAGGCCACCCCGGCGGAGCCGCTCGGCGAGCCCGGGGCCGACCTGACCTCGACCATCGACACCGTGCTCGACATCGCCCGGATCATGGCCGGGCAGGAAGCGCTCGGCGGGATGCAGACCCTGCTGCGGACCACCACCGAGTACCTCAAGAGCCGCAAGCAGTTCGGGGTCACCCTCAACACGTTCCAGGCACTGAACTTCCGGGCCGCGGACATGTACGTCTCCCTGGAGCTCACCCACAGCCTGGTCGAGTGGGCCACGATGGTGCTGGCCGCCGGCGACCCGGAGGCGGTGGCCGATGCCGCGGCCCGGGTGGCTCTGCAGGTCAGCCGTGCCGGACGGCACATCAGCCAGGAGTCGATCCAGCTGCACGGCGGCATCGCGATGACCGCGGAGTACTCGGTGGGCAACATGGCCGCGCACCTGTCCGCCCTGGAGGTGCTCCTCGGCGGCGGCACCGAGCCGCTGGCGACGCTGTCCGCCGGCCTCGACGACCACGAGGAGCTCGACCCGCTGGAGTGATCCCGGCGGCTGTGCTGGGTGGGCGGGGCGGCGCTCCGTTTCGTGTCGCTGGCCTTCCGGGTCGTGTGCCTGGCCCTCCGGGTCGTGGCTGCCCCCGGGTCGTGTGCCGCTCCGGGTCGTGTGGCTGGCCTTCCGGGTCGTGTGCCTGTCGACGCGCCCCACCGCCTCCGTGGACACACGACCCGCGGGCGATCGCTGAACCCTCCGGGTCGTGTGCCTGACCACGCGGTCGTGTCGCCGGCCTTCCGGGTCGTGTGCCTGACCACGCGCCCCACCGCGTCCGTGGACACACGACCCACGGGCGACCGCTGAACCCTCCGGGTCGTGTGCCTGGCCACGCGCGTGTCGCTGACCTTCCGGGTCGTGTGCCTGACCACGCGCCCCACCGCGTCCACGGACACACGACCCGCGGGCGACCGCTGAGGAGACCCGGGAGACCCGGGTGAAGAGACCCGGATCAGCAGGCCAAGGTCAACGCGCCCGCACCGCGTCCAGGAGCTCGGTGCTGCACGCCGGGGCCGGCCGCGAGCTTCTCGGTCTGACGGGTGCCGGGCGATCCGCGCAGCTGGCCGGCTGGCGGCTGGCGGTGGATCTGGTGGATCTGGACGCGGGTCCGGGTCTGGATCCGGTCTGGCCCGCGGGCGGTCCGGGTTGTCAGGCTCTTCCCTCGGTTGTCAGGGGTTGCGCGGCCTGACAACCGTCGGGAACCCCTGACGACCGGGGATCCCGCTGCAAGAAACCCCTGACGACCGGGGATTCCCGGGACGATCCCGGAGACCTACCCCCGCCGGGCCACCAGCACCCGGAACCCCTTCGCCCCGCCGACCCGCTCGGTCGGGTAGCCCTGCTCACCCAGCCACCGCTGCAGAGAGTCCGCACCGAGGTTCTTGCCCACCACCAGGACCGCCCGACCGTCGGGGGTGAGCCGCGGCAGCCAGGTCAGCAGCAGCTGGTGCAGCGCCGGCTTGCCGATCCGGATCGGGGGGTTGGACCAGATCTCGTCGTACCGCTCCCCCGGTGGCACCGCGTCCGGGGTGCCGGCAGTGAAGCGGTCGGCCACCCCCAGGGAGCGGGCGTTGTCGTTCGCGAGCAGCACCGCCCGCTCGTTCACGTCGACGGCGGTGACCCGCGCCGTGGGTACGGCGGCGGCGATGGCCAGGCCGATCGCGCCGTACCCGCAGCCCAGGTCGAGGACCCGGCCTCCCGCCGGCGGCTCGGTCTCCCGGAACAGCACTGCGGTGCCGATGTCGAGCCGGCCGCGGGCGAAGACCCCCGAGCCGGTGTCCAGCGCCAGCTCCCGGCCCCACACCGTCATCGTCACCGGCACCCGGGTGAACGGCACCGACGGGTCGGCGGTGAAGTAGTGCTCCTCGGCCATCAGTCCCTCCTCGCCCGGGTCAGCTGAG
Organism: uncultured Actinomycetota bacterium; assembly: GCA_963756135.1. Taxonomy (GTDB): domain Bacteria; phylum Actinomycetota; class Actinomycetes; order Propionibacteriales; family Nocardioidaceae; genus Nocardioides. The sequence continues at coordinate 137,214 of CAVWMP010000009.1, read as the reverse complement.
CCCTGGCGGCCAGCTCGTCCGCCACCGGGTAGCAGACCTCCTCCAGGGTCAGCCCGTGCGCCCGGGCCACCGGCACCGCCGGGTCCCGTACCTGGGCGGCCAACACCTGCGCGGCCCACTCGGGCGGACGACGGCCCTCCCCGACCACGAGCAGGCAGCCGACCAGCGCCCGGACCATGCTGTGGCAGAAGGCGTCGGCGCGGACGAGCGCGACGGCGATTCCGTCGCTGTCCCGCTGCCAGGACAGCTCGAGCAGCGTGCGGATCGTGGTGGCTCCCTCGCGCTGCTTGCAGAACGCCGCGAAGTCGTGCTCCCCGACCAACGGCTCGGCGGCCCGCGACATCAGGTCGAGGTCCAGCGTCCGCGGCCAGGTCAGCACGTGCCCGCGGGTCAGCGGGTCGACGGCCCCGGGAGCGTCGGCCACCCGGTAGGCGTACCGGCGCCACAACGCCGAGAAGCGGGCGTCGAAGCCGTCGGCGGCCTCGGCCACCCGGCGTACCCGCACGTCCGGCGGCAGGATCCCGTTCAGCCGGCGCAGCAGCGCCGCCGGCGGCGACTCGGTGGAGCGGCCGACGCAGGCGGCCAGGTCCTCGCGGGTCACGTCGAGGTGGACCACCTGGCCGCGGGCGTGCACGCCGGTGTCGGTCCGGCCGGCGCACACCACCTCGACCGACGACAGCCGCAGCACGGTCGTCAGCGCGGCGGTCAGCTCACCGGCGACGGTGCGCAGCCCCGGCTGGGTCGCCCAGCCGTGGAAGCCTCCCCCGTCGTAGGCCAGGTCGATCCGGATCCGCACGACGAGCCATCCTGCCAAGCCCGCGGTCGACCCCGACGACCTGGGGTCGTGTGCCCCCCGACGCGCCCCACCGCGTCACCAGGCACACGACCCGAGGGCCAGGCGGCACCAGACACGCGCCACCGCCGGGGCCAGCGCGCGTCACCAGGCACACGACCCAGGGCGGGAGGACCGGCCCTCAGCTCAGCTCGGAGCGGTACGGCGGGTCGGCGCCGGGCCGGGAGACCGTGATCGCGGCCGCGGCGGCGGCGTGCTCGAGGATCTCACCGATCTCCGCGGCGGGCAGGGCGTGCAGGGCCTCCCGGTTCTCCGCACCGAGCCGGCCGCGCTGCCACAGCGCGTCGATCAGACCGGCGCCGAACGTGTCGCCGGCGCCGATCGTGTCCGCGACGGTCACCGGCCGCGGCGCCACCTCGTGCTCGCCGGCGGCATCGACCCACAGCGCCCCCTCGGCACCGCGGGTCACGACCACCGCGGCCGGTCCCAGCGTCAGCAGCCGGCGGGCGGCCTCGGCGTGCCCGGTGCCGGGGAACAGCGCGTCGAGGTCCTCGTCGCTGCACTTGACCAGGTCCGAGACCGAGACCACCCGCTCCACCAGTGCGACCACGTCCGGGCCGGTGCCGGTGATGCTGGGCCGGGCGTTGATGTCGTAGCTGATCGTGGCGTGCTCGCGGATCCGCGCCAGCAGCTCGTGCACCTCGTCGGCACCCGGCTGCACCACCGCGCCCAGCGAGCAGGCGTGCACCACCAACGGCGACGGTTCGTCGGGCACCGGGTTCAGGTGCCAGGCCAGGTCGAACTCGTAGGAGGCGGCACCGTCCGCGCCGATCGTCGCCACCGCGGTGGAGGTCCGCTCGATCGACCCCGGGTCGACCGCGAGCCGGACCTTGGCCGCGTCGAGGTGCGCGGCGAGCATCGCGCCGTGCCGGTCGTCGGCGTACGCCGTCGCGAACCGCACCGGACGGTCCAGCCGCGCCAGCGCCACCGCCACGTTCGCCGCGCTGCCGCCGGCGTACTCCAGCAGCCCGCCGTCGGCCCCCTTCACGATGTCGACCAGCGCCTCACCGACCACCAGGACGTCCCGTTCCTCAGCCACCGGTCCATCCCAGCCGATCGGGGCCGGCCTCGCTAGTCTCCGACCATGGAAGTCCGGCCGTTGGACCCGTTCGCCCCCGAGCCACCGGTCGAGCAGCTCCGCGCCCAGATCGCCTCGCGGGCCGCGGCCGGCGACCTGCCGGCCGGCACCCGGCTGCCCACGGTGCGGGCCCTGGCGGCCGAGCTGGAGCTGGCGGTGAACACGGTGGCCAAGGCGTACCGACGGCTCGAGGCCGACGGGGTGATCGTCACCGAGGGCCGCCGTGGCACGTTCATCGCCTCCACGACGGCGGCCGCGAGCCCCGCGGCGCACACCGCCGCCGAGGAGTACGCCGGGCACGCGCGGCGCGTCGGGCTGACGCTCCCCGAGGCGGTGCACCTGCTCGAGGGTGCCTGGGCGGCGGCCGACCGACCGCACTGACGGGTCCGCCGGCGGGGGTCGCTCAGCCCAGGGCCCGGAAGGACAGCGCGTGCCAGCGCGGCCCGATCGGAGTGATCTCGACCCGCCGCGGGTCCAGGTCCCCCTCGGGCTCGTCGGAGCGGACGATCCGGACCTCGAGCCGGGACTCGGTGAGCCCCTCGGCGAGCCCCTCGCCCCACTCGACCACCGTGACGGCCTCCTCGACGGAGGTGTCCAGGTCGAGGTCGTCGAGCTCCTCGATGCCGCCGAGCCGGTAGGCGTCGACGTGCACCAGCGGCGGGCCCTCGATCAGCGAGGGGTGCACCCGGGCGATGACGAAGGTGGGCGAGGTGACCTGGCCGCGGACCCCCAGGCCCGCCCCCAGTCCCTGGGTGAACGTGGTCTTGCCGGCGCCCAGGTCACCGGTGAGCACCAGCAGGTCCCCGGCGACCAGCTGCCCGGCGATCGAGCGGCCCAGCGCCCGCATCGCGTCGGAGTCCGGAGCCTGGTAGACGCAGGTGCGCAGCGGCCGGCGCATCTCGACCAGCGGGGAACGGCGACGGATCTCCTTGAACCCGCGGCGGTCCCAGAACCGGATCGTCCCCGGCAGCTCCTCGCGGGCCACCACCGTCAGGTCCTCGTACCCCGCGGACGCCTCCACCGCGGCGTCGATGAGCGCACCGGCCACGCCGTGCCCCTGGGCCGAGGGCAGCACCCCGAACCGGCGCAGGTACATCGTGCTGCCGACCGGGTCCAGCACCACCGCCCCCACCGGCCGGTCGTCGAGCTCGGCCAGGAGGCCGCCGCGCCGGGCGAGCAGCCGGGCGATGCTGTCCTCGGTCTCGGTGAGGGCATCGGCCGGCGGGTCCATCGGCGGTCGCGCCGCGAAGGCCTCGCGGACCACCGCGAGCACCGCCGCCGCCGACTCCGGGCCGATCCGCCGTACGGCGGTCTGCGTCACCGTCACCGGGCCCCGACCTGTGCGGCCGCCGAGATCAGCTGGTCCAGGGCGGCGTTGACCTGGTCGTGGCGCTCCATGATCACCATGTGCCCGGCCCGCTCGCACTCGAGCAGCCGCGACCCCTCGATCCGGGCGTGCAGCTTGCGGCTGTGCCCGATCGAGGTGAGCCGGTCCCGGGTACCGCCGATGATCACCGTCGGCACCCGCGCGATCGTCTCGGTGACGTGGAACTTGTCCAGGCTGCGGAAGCTCGGGAAGAACTCGGCGACCACCTCGAACGGTGTCCCCGAGAGCATCTCGTCGACGAACTCGACGTACGCCGGCGGCACCTTGTCGCCGAACGCGAACAGGTCCGTGGTCACCATCGCCACCGACCGGCCGGCCTTGCGCAGGCCGTCGATGGCCCGGTGCCCGCGGGCCAGCGCGGCAACCGTGCGGTAGGCGAGCGGCTGCCCGACCTTGGCCGGGACGACCGGGAGCAGGATCCGGCTGGGGTCGATGCCGCCGGCGGTGGTGGCGATCAGCGCCACCCCGACGACCCGGTCCCCGAAGAGCTCGGGGTGCTGCTCGGCCAGCGCGATGATGCTCATCCCGCCCATCGAGTGCCCGACCAGGACCAGCTTGCCCTCGGGCACCGCCGCGTCGAGCACGTGCGCGAGGTCGCGGCCGAGCTGGTCGATCGTGGCATGGCCGAGCGAGGACCGCTCCGAGCGGCCGTGGGAGCGCTGGTCGTAGAAGACGGTGCGGACCAGGCCCCGGTACGCGGCACGCTGGAAGTGCCAGCAGTCCAGGTTGAGGGCGTAGCCGTGCACGAAGACCACGGTCAGGGGCTCCGGGACCGCGTCCTTTCGACGGCGTCGGCGGGTGGGCTCCGGGGCGTCGGCGTGCTCGGGGAGCTCGTCGACCTCGACGTGCAGGGCGACCCCGTCGTCGCTGACCACGGTGATCGGCGTCGAGCGCAGGCTGCCGAGCGTGGCCTGGTCGTCGCCGCGCTCGGTGATGGTCCGGCGCTGCCGGGCGATCCCGAGCGCCACGCCGGCGGCGGCGAGCGTCGCCGCGCCGGCCGCGGCGCCGATCAGTCTCGACCGTGCGCTCATCGGGTCGCCTCCTCGCTGGGCCGGGATGCGCCGGTGGGGTCGGGGTGTCGACCGGCTCCGGCCGCGTCGCTCTCGGTGTCCACGTAGCGCCGGGTCATCCGGCCTCCGATCCTGGTGACGATCTCGTAGCTGATGGTCTCGCAGGCCTCGGCCCAGTCCTGGGCGGTGGGCCCTCCGGCGAGCCCGGTGCCGAACAGCTCGACCTCGGTCCCGGCCGTCACCGCGGAGCCCGGCCCCAGGTCGACCACGAACTGGTCCATGCACACCCGGCCGATCACCGGCCGGCGCTGCCCGTCGATCCACACCTGGGCGCGGTTGCCTCCGTGCCGCGGGACCCCGTCGCCGTACCCCAGCGGCACCAGGCCGACGGTGGTCGGCCGGTCCGCCGTCCAGGTGTGGCCGTAGGAGACCGAGGCCCCGGCCGGGATCCGCTTGACCTGCGCGAGCCGGGTCCGGGCGGTCATCGCCGGCACCAGCGCGGTGCCGTGGCCGGTGCCCGGTGCCGGGTCCAGGCCGTAGGAGGCGATCCCGCAGCGGACCAGGTCGAAGTGGACCGAGGGGCGCAGCAGGGTGGCCGCGGAGTTCGCCAGGTGCCGGACCGCGGGCCTCAGCCCGGCGTCGGTGGCCACCGCGAGTGCGTCGCCGAAGGCCTGCTCCTGCGCGGCGTTGGCCGGGTGGTCCGGCTGGTCGGCGCAGGCCGGGTGCGACCAGATGCCGGTGACCCGCCAGTGGCCCTCGACCTCGCCGCGGCGGGCCCGGCCGACCAGCGCGGGCCAGTCCTCGGGCAGCGCACCGCCCCGGTTCATCCCGGTGTCGATCTTGAGCTGCACCCGGGCCGGGCGACCCGCGCTGGTCGCGGCCGCGGCGATCGTCTCGAGCTCGGCGAGCGAGTACGCCGTGACGTCGACACCGGCGGCGATCGCGGGCGCCCAGTCCTCGCCGGGCACGGTCAACCAGGCCAGCACCGGACCGGTGTCCCCGCTGTCCCGCAGGGCGAGCGCCTCGTCCAGGGTGGCGGCACCGATCCAGGGGGCGCCGGCGGCGCGAGCCGCGCGGGCCACCTCGACCAGGCCGTGGCCGTAGCCGTCCGCCTTCACCACGACCATCAGGTCCGCGGCACCGGCGGCCTGCCGCAGGGTCCGCACGTTGTGCCGGATCATCGCGAGATCGACGACGATCTCGGCGCGGGCGAGCGGCAGCGTGCTCATGACCGGCCATTCTCCCATCACCCGGATCAGGGCACGGGCAGCCCGCGCACCACGGACGGGATCCGGTGGGCCACGTCACCCGCCACGATCGGCCCGCCGGCCGAGGCCAGCGTCGCGGCGGCGCCGTGCAGCCAGGAACCGACCGAGGCCGCGTCGTACGGCGAGAGCCCGGCCGCCAGCAGCGCACCGATCAGCCCGCCCAGGACGTCACCGGCCCCGGCGGTGGCCAGCCACGGCAGGCCGGTGGTGGTGACTCGGACCGTGCCGGCGGGGTGGGCGACCACGGTGTGCCGGCCCTTGAGCAGCACCACGGTGCGGTAGCGGGCCGCGGCTCGCCGGGCGTGCGCGAGCGGTGCGGCCTCGATCTCCTCGCGGGGTACGTCGAGCATCGCGGCGAGCTCGCCGGCGTGCGGGGTGAGCACCGCCGGGACCGGCAGCGGACCGGTCAGGTGCGTCAACGCGTCGGCGTCCACGACCACCGGTACGCCGTCGCTGACCGCGGCGGCCAGCTCGTCGCCCGCGGACTCGCCGCCGCCGGAGCCGACCACCCAGGCCTGCACCCGACCGGCACCGACCACCTCGGGGTGCACCTGCCGGACCACGTCGGCCACGGCCGGGCTGCCGACGTACCGGACCATCCCGGCCAGCCCGCTGGCGGCGCCGGCCACGCTGAGCAGCGCGGCACCCGGGTACTGCGCGGAGCCGGCGCGGACCCCGACCACTCCCCGGGAGTACTTCTGGGCGTCGCCACCGGGTCGGGGCAGCAGCCTCGCGACGTCGGCGGGCTGGAGCGCCTCGACGGCGGCGTCGGGCAGGTCGAGGCCGAGGTCGACCAGGGTGACCACCCCGCAGGCCCGGGCGGCGGGGTCGAGGAGGTGGCAGACCTTGTGGGTGCCGAAGGTGACCGTCACGGCGGCGGTGACGTGCGGGCCGTCCACCTCGCCGGTGTCCACGTCCACCCCGGAGGGCGTGTCCACGGCGACCACCGGGACGCCCTCCAGGCGGGCCAGGGCCTCGACCGCCTCGGGCCTCAGCCCCGGGCGGCCGCCGATCCCGACGATCCCGTCGACGGCCACGTCGAACCCGCTGCCTCGCGGTCCGCTGCCTCCCGGTCCGCCCACCTCGGGTCGTGTGCCTCCCGGTCCGCCCACCTCGGGTCGTGTGCCTGCCGGCCGCCCACCTCGGGTCGTGTGCCTGGGGACGCGTCGGGCCGCGTGCTCAGGCACACGACCCGGCCGCCTGCCCGGCGGAGCGCAGCGAGACCGCCCTCGTGGGCCCGATCGGTCAGCAGCCAGGCCTCCACACCGCAGCCGCGCCGCGCCAGCACCGCCCCGGCGTACAGCGCATCGCCCCCGTTGTCTCCCGAGCCCACCAGCAGCACCACCCGGCGGCCGTACGCCGAGCCGAGGACGTCGAGGACCGCGTAGGCCAGTCCGTACGCGGCGCGCTGCATCAGCGCCCCCTCGGGCAGCCGGGCCATCAGCTCGGCCTCGGCGGCGCGGACCTGGTCGACGGTGTGCGCGGACCTCATGAGACCCAACCTAGCGAGGCTCGTGACCGCCCGGTGGCGCTCGTGTGCCCGGCAGCTCTCGTGTGCCCGACCACGGTCGTGTGCCCGGCGGCCGTCGTGTGCCCGGCCACGGTCGTGTGCCCGGTGCGCTCGTGTGCCCGGCCGCGGTCGTGTGCCCCACGACGCGCTGCGGCGCGTCCGCAGGCACACGACCCCCACCCTGGGAGGCGGCCTGTGGAGGAGCGGAGCGGCCGCGGACCGATCCGGGGCAGCCTGCCCGCATGCGCAGAGCCCTCGACGATGAGCTGACCGAGCTGATCACCAGCCAGCACGGAATGGTTGCGCGGCGACAGCTGCGCCGGTACGGCATCGACGCCGATCGGGTGCGCAACCAGATCGCGGCCGGCCGGTGGGTCGAGCACACCCCCCGCGTCATCGGCACCCTGACCGGCGAGCTCACCCAGCAGCAACGGGAGTGGCTGGCTGTCCTGCACGCCGGACCGGCCAGCATGCTCGGCGGGCTGTCCGCCGCCCGGGTGCACGGGCTGACCGGGTGGGACCGGGACGTGGTGACCGTGTACGTCGACGACGAGCTCAGCTTCGAGCCGGTCCCCGGGATCCGGTTCTTCCGAAGCCGGCGGCCCTTCTCCCTGCTGCGCTCACCGCGGCCCGGCGTACCGACATGTCATCTCGAGCCGGCGGTGCTGCTGTTCGCGGGCTACACCGCGGTGCCACGGACCGGCCACGCAGCGGTGGCCGCGATCGTCCAGCGACGGCTCACCACCCCCGAACGGTGCCAGGAGTGGATCCACCTCCTCAAGCCGCTGGCACGGGCCAAGGCCCTGCGAGCGACGTTGACCGACATCGCCGGGGGCGCCCAGTCCGGGGCCGAGCTGGACGTACGCCGGCTCTGCCGCCGGTTCGGGATCTCGCGGCCGCGCAGTCAGCAGCGGCGGACCGACAACGCGGGCCGTGTCCGCTGGACCGACTGCGAGTGGGTGCTGGCCGACGGCCGGGTCCTGGTGCTCGAGGTCGACGGGTCGTTCCACCTCGACGTGCTGCAGTGGGCCGACGACCTGCGCCGGTCTCGCCGCCTGACCACGGCTCGACGGACCGTGGTGCGCTGCACCGCCTTCGAGCTGCGCCACGAACCCGACCAGGTGGCGGGGGACCTGATCGCCCTGGGAGTGCCGGGTCGTGTGCCTGACGACGCGGCCTGACGCGTTCTCAGGCACACGACCCCCAGGATCAGGCCACCACCGCGTCGGGAGGCACACGACCCGGGCGAACCACAGGCCCCACCGCGTCGGGAGGCACACGACCCGGGCGAACCTCAGGCCACCACCGCGTCGGGAGGCACACGACCCGGGGCCACCAAGTCCACGAACCACCACCGCGTCCGCACACCCACGACCCGACGAGACAGGAGCGGATCACCGCGACCGATCCGCGAGACGCCGACGCCGGCCGGCCGATCAGGACTCCAGCACCACCACAGCGGACGCGATCCCCGCGTCGTGGGACAGCGACAGGTGCACCGAGGCCACCCCCAGGTCGTTGGCCCGGGCCAGGACGCTGCCCCGCATCGTCAGCACCGGCCGGCCGGACTGCTCGGAGACCACCTCGGCGTCGTGCCACTCCATCCCGACCGGGGCGCCGAGCGCCTTGGCCAGCGCCTCCTTGGCCGCGAACCGGGCGGCCAGCGAGGCCAGCGGCCGGTCGATCTCCCCGGCGGTGAAGAGCCGGGTCCGCAGCGCCGGGGTCCGCTCCAGCGAGACCCCGAACCGCTCGATGTCGCAGACGTCGATGCCGACCCCGATCACCGCCATGCCGCGATCACCGCCATGCCGATCACCGCCATGCCCGAGCACCCCCACCGGCCACCCCCACCGGCCACCCGCACCGGCCACCCCCGAGCCGGGTCACTCGACGGTGACGGACTTGGCCAGGTTCCGTGGCTGGTCGACGTCGTGGCCCATCGCGGTGGCCAGCTCGCAGGCGAACAGCTGGAGCGGGACGACCGCGACCAGCGGCTGCAGCAGCACCGGCACCCGGGGCAGCCGGATCAGCTGGTCGGCGTACGGCGTGATCGACTCGTCGCCCTCCTCGGCCAGGCAGATGGTGCGCGCGCCGCGCGCCCGCACCTCCTGGATGCCGCTGACCATCTTGTCGTGCAGCTGGTCCCGCCCCTCGGGCGGCACCACGCACAGGATCGGCAGGCCCTCCTCGACCAGCGCGATCGGGCCGTGCTTGAGCTCGCCGGCCGCGAACCCCTCGGCGTGCAGGTAGGCCAGCTCCTTGAGCTTCAACGCCCCCTCCATCGCCACCGGGTAGCCCGCGTGCCGTCCCAGGAACAGCACCGACCGGGTGCCCAGGTGCTCCCGGGCCAGCGCGTACACGTCCTCGGCGGAGTCCAGCACCGACTGGATCTGCTCGGGGATCGCCTCCAGCTGGGCCATCACCTGGGCGATCTCGTCGCCGAACTTCATCCCCTTCACCTGGGCCAGGTACAGCGCCAGCAGGTAGCAGGCGATCAGCTGGGTCAGGAAGCCCTTGGTGGAGGCCACCCCGATCTCGGGCCCCGCGTGGGTGTAGATGACCGCGTCGGACTCGCGCGGGATCGTCGAGCCGTTGGTGTTGCAGATCGCCAGCACCTTGGACCGCTGGGTCCGGGCGTGCCGGATCGCCTGGAGGGTGTCCGCGGTCTCCCCGGACTGGCTGATCGCCACCACCAGGGTCGAGTAGTCGAGGATCGGGTCGCGGTAGCGGAACTCCGAGGCCAGCTCGACCTCGACCGGCACCCGGCACCAGTGCTCGATGGCGTACTTGGCGACCATCCCGGCGTAGAACGAGGTCCCGCAGGCGATGATGATGATCTTGTCGATGTCGCGCAGCTCCTGGTGGGAGAGCCGCATCTCGTCCAGCTGGAGGGCACCGGTCCCGGTCCGCCGCCCCAGCAGCGAGTCCGCGACGGCGCGGGGCTGCTCGAAGATCTCCTTGCGCATGAACCAGTCGTGGCCGTCCTTCTCGGCGGCCGAGAGGTCCCAGTCGATCGTGTAGCGGGTGCCGGACGAGGGCGAGCCGTCGAAGCCGGTGACCTCCACACCCTCGGCGGTGATCGTCACCACCTGGTCCTGGCCGAGCTCGAGCGCCTCCCGGGTGTGCTCGATGAAGGCGGCCACGTCCGAGCCGAGGAAGTTCTCGCCCTCGCCCAGCCCGACCACCAGCGGCGAGTTGCGCCGCGCGGCCACCACCCGCGACGGGTCGTGGCTGTCGACGGCCACCAGCGTGAAGGCGCCCTGCAGCTCCTGGGCCACGACCTGCATCGCCGCGGTGAGGTCGAGCCCGGCCCGCACCTGGACCTCCAGGAGGTGGGCGGCCACCTCGGTGTCGGTCTCGGAGACGAGCTCGTGGCCCTCCGACTCCAGGTGGCGGCGCAAGCCGGCGAAGTTCTCGATGATGCCGTTGTGGACCAGCGCGACCCGACGTGACTGGCCCAGGTGCGGGTGCGCGTTGGTGTCGTTGGGTGCGCCGTGGGTGGCCCACCGGGTATGCCCGATGCCGATCGAGGAGGCCGGGAGCGAGTGGTCGGCGATGGCCTTCTCCAGGTTCGCGAGCTTCCCCGACTTCTTCCGGTCGGTGATCTCCCCGTCGTCGATCACCGCGATCCCCGCGGAGTCGTAGCCGCGATACTCGAGCCGGCGAAGCCCGTCGACCACCACTGCCTCGGCCTGACGGTGACCCACGTACCCGACGATTCCGCACATGGGGCAGCAGTCTAGGGCCCCTCGTCGCCGCCTCAGGCGGGCCGTGAGACACAATCGCCCTCATGTCTCCCGGCGGCGGGGCCCCTGCGGGTCCGCACAGCGGCGGCACCGACGACCTCGCACGGGAGACCTCGCCGTACGTCGAGCTGGAGCGCGCCACCTGGGCCGCGCTGGCGCAGGAGACCGAGAGCCCGTTGACCGCCCAGGAGATCCGGACCCTGCGCGGCCTCGGGGACTCCCTGGACCTGCACGAGGTGCAGCAGGTCTACCTGCCGCTCTCCCGGCTGCTGAGCATGTACGTCGAGTCCGCGGCGCTGCTGCACCGGCAGCAGGGCGACTTCCTCCAGCAGCCGACCCCGCCGCGGACCCCGTTCGTGATCGGGGTGGCCGGCTCGGTGGCGGTCGGCAAGTCCACCACCGCCCGGGTGCTGCAGCAGATGCTGGCGCACTGGCCCGCGCACCCGAACGTGGCACTGGTGACCACCGACGGCTTCCTGCACCCCAACGCCGAGCTGGAGCGCCGCGGCCTGCTCCAGCGCAAGGGGTTCCCGGAGTCCTACGACCGCAAGGCGCTGCTCCGGTTCGTCGTCGACATCAAGTCCGGCAAGGACGAGGTGCTGGCCCCGATCTACTCGCACCTGGTCTACGACGTGGTGCCGGACGAGAAGCTGCTCATCAACCGGCCGGACATCGTCATCATCGAGGGCCTCAACGTCCTCCAGCCGGCCCGGGTCCGCGACGACGGCCGCACCGGCCTGGCGGTCAGCGACTTCTTCGACTTCTCCGTGTACGTCGACGCCGGCCACGCTCACATCCGGGACTGGTACGTCTCCCGGTTCCTGCGGTTGCGGGAGACGGCGTTCCGCGACCCCGGCTCCTACTTCGCCAAGTACGCCGCGCTCTCCCGCGACGAGGCGGTCGCCGAGGCGCAGCGGATCTGGGACACCATCAACGGGCCCAACCTGACCCAGAACGTGCTGCCCACCCGATCCCGGGCGACCCTGGTGCTGCGCAAGGACCGCGACCACTCGGTGCGCTACGTGCGACTGCGCAAGCTCTGAGCCCGGCCGGCCCACCCGACCGCGTTCACTCCTCCTGCAGGTAGCGCAGCACCGCCGCCACCCGCCGGTGCACCCCGTCCTCCTCGGGCCGGCCGAGCTTGCGCAGCAGCACGCTGACGTGCTTCTCCACCGCCGACTCCGAGAGCACCAGCTCCCGGGCGATGCCGGCGTTGCTGAGCCCCCGCGCCATCGCCCGCATCACGTCCTGCTCCCGCGGCGTCAGCTCGGGGCCGTCCGGGGTGTCGCGGCGGGACTGGCGGCGGACCAGCGCGTCCACCACCCGGGCGTCGATGAACGAGCCACCGACGCACACCGCGCGCAGCGCGTGCACCATCTCGTCCAGGTCCCCGACCCGGTCCTTGAGCAGGTAGGCCAGCCCCTCGGACCCGTGCCGCAGCAGCTCATAGGCGTAGGCCTCGTCGGCGTGCTGGGAGAGCACCACCACCCCGATCCCGGGGTGCTCGGCCCGGATCCGGTGGGCCGCCTCGATCCCCTCCATGTGGTGGCTCGGAGGCATCCGGATGTCGGTGAGCACCGCGTCGGGGCGGCGGGCCCGGGTGCATGCCTCGAGCTCGTCGGCGGTGCCGACCACGTCCAGGACGGTGACCTCCCCGGAGTCCTCCAGCAACCGGCGTACCCCCTCGCGGACGAGGTAGTGGTCGTCGGCGATGACGACGCTCAGCGGCTCAGCCACGCCGGCTCCTCGATCGGCAGCCGTGCCGAGACCCGGGTGCCCTCCCCCGGGCTGGACTCGACCCGCAACGTGCCGCCCACCGCACCGAGCCGGTCCCCCAGCCCCGCGAGCCCGCTGCCGGCCCCCTCCGCCGGCAGCCCCCGGTCACCGACGACGAACCCGCGCCCGTCGTCGGTGACCGACAGCTCGAGGTGCCCGTCCGGGCAGTCCACCGCGACCTGGATCCGGTGGGCGTCGGCGTGCTTGAGGGCGTTGGCGAGGCTCTCGCAGACCACGAAGTACGCCGTGCCCTCCACCTGCTCACCGAACCGTCGGGTCCGCAGCCCCGGCCCCGCCCGCAGCGTCACCGGCAGCGGCAGCGCGTCGGCCCGGCTCTGCACGGCGGCCACCAGGCCGTGGTCGGAGAGCACCGCCGGGTGGATCCCCGAGCTGAGCGTGCGCAGGTTGTCCAGGGCACCGCGGGCCTCCTCGGCCAGCTCGGTCAGCGTGCGCCCCACCCCGCCGGGATCACCCCGCCGCAGCTGGTTCTGCGCCAGTCCGATGCTGGCGATCAGCGCCACCAGCTCCTGCTGGGCGCCGTCGTGGATGTCGCGCTCCAGGCGACGGCGTGCCGTCTCCTCCGCGGCCACCAACCTCGACCGGGAGGCGGCCAGCTCCTCTGCCTGACGGCGGATGGCGCCCAGGCTGCCGGCCAGGTCCTCGGCGAGCAGCGCGTTGTGCACGGCCAGGGCCACCTGGCGGGCCAGCGTGTCCACGAGGTCCGGGTCCGGCGGTCCGCCACGGCGCCCCAGTCGCGTCGGCCGGGGGCCGCACGCCAGCTCCCCGAGCGGCTCCTCCCCGTGCACCAGCGGGACCACGACCGCGGCCTCGGCGGGGTACGTCGCGCCGTCCCGCGCCGAGGCGCGCCCGGCCACCGTGATCCGCACCCAGGCCACCCCCAGCCCCTCCCGGGCGGTCGCCGCCACGGTCGCGGTGAGCTCGGCCAGGTCGTGGGTGTGCTCCAGGGTGCTGCCGAGCCGGCGCAGCAGCTCCTCGCCGCCGACCTGGTCGCCGTACGCCCAGCGGCCGACCCGGCGGGTGAGCAGCCGGCGTACCGGCTCGAAGGCCACGGTGGCCACGATCGCGACCACCAGGGCCACCTCCAGGCCCTGCCCGGCGGCGGCCAGCCCGAGCATCGCGGCCACCCCCACCGAGGCGGCGGCGATCAGCAGCCACAGCGGGAAGAAGACGAGCACCCGGAGCACCGCGGTGTCGATGTCGAACAGGTCCGGCCGGACCAGGCCGATCGCCAGGGAGGCCGCGATCACCACCAGGGCGGAGATCTCGATGACGGAGGAGAGCACCGACGGCAGCGTGGTCACCTGCCACAGGGCGCCCTCGATGCCGAGGATGATCCCGGCGGCCACGCCGTACAGCGGCCAGCGGATCTGGAGTCGTCCGTCCGCCCGGAGCCGCCGGTAGCGCAGCGCCACCAGCACCGCGCCCAGCAGCGGCCCGGCGGTGAGGATCATCCCGAAGTAGCTCCGCAGCACCGGCTCCAGCGCGCCCGGCCCACCGAGGAACAGCGGCGAGTCGATCGGAGGGAACTCCGCCTGGGCGCCGCCCTCGCCGCCGTAGGTCCACTCGAACCAGATCGGCGGCTCGATCGTCGGCCGGACCACCAGCATCGCCAGCGGCACGGCGACCACGAGCCCCGTCAGCACACGGACGATGACCGCCTCGTACCGGGCGTGGTACCGGCCGTCGGGGTAGACCGCCATCGCCGCGACCAGCGCGGTCGGGGTGGCCAGTCCGATCACCTGCACGAGGACCGCGAGCGGGCCCAGCAGCGCCCAGCCCGGGTCCCGGTCGAACTCGACCAGCAGCCAGAGGCCGACGACGTTGAACCAGATGCCGGCGACGCCGAAGAGCAGCAGCCGACGCCCGGCCATGCTCTGCGGCCTGCACCGGAACGCGATCGCCCCGGCCACCACGCCCGACAGCGGCGGGAGGATCCACAGCACCGCCTCGGGTGAGTCGGCGATCGCCGGGAGGATCAGCACCGCCCAGACCACGATCGAGAGCACCCCCGCCCCGAGCAGCACCCGGGTGGCGCGCAGGGAGGGGAAGGTCGCGTCCACCTCTTCATAGTGGTACGCCGCGCGCCGGGTGTCGACGCGGAGAACCCCCGCGTCGCGCGGGGGCAGAACCTCACCCCCGGAGCCCCGTGCGGCACCCGCTGTGAACGGGTGAACGCCTCGTGTCGTCGCGCCTGCCTGCCGACCTACGTTGCTGGCACGGCCGAACCGCGGCCCCGACGAAGGAGAGAATCGATGAGCACCTCCACTGCCCCGACCGCCGGCTCCACCAGCCCGACCACGGGCCCGACCGCCGGCCCCACGACCTGGCACGGCGACACCACCCGGCGCCGACCCGAGCGGCGGGTACGCCCCGGTCCGCACCACCCTCGGCGTCTGCGCCATGGTCGGACCGCCGCTGCTGCTGGCGGGCTCGGTGGCCTGGGTGTTCGGCGCCGACCAGCTGCGTCTGGTGCTCCAGTTCTACGCCGCGATCGTCATCGTCCTCGGGCTGATCGGGATCGGCCTGAGCATCGCCCCGCGGGCGCCGCGGCCGGCGGCCGCCCTCCTGGTCCTGGCCGTGCTCGGCTTCGCGGCCGGGGGGATGGGCTTCGCGGTCGACGCGCTGCACGGCGAGAAGTTCGGCAGCCCGTCGCTGGCCGACGAGGGCGGTCTGGCCGGCTCGCTCGTGCCGACGCTGCCCGGGCTGTTGGGCCCCCTCACCCTGATCGCACTGGGCGGTCTGCTGTGGCGTCGGCACCTGGCACCCCGGTGGAGCGCCGTCGCGTTCATCCTCGGCGGGTTGGCGTTCCCGCTGTCCCGGATCGGCGAGATCGCGCCGCTGGCGGTCGTCGTGGATGTGCTGCTGCTCGTCGCGCTGGTGCCGCTCGGGTGGCGGATGGCGCAGGGACGCGACCTCAGCGGGCGCGACCAGACCTGAGCCCGACCCGCACCCGACCGGCCCGCGGTCGTCTCGCGCTCGTCCCGATCAGGCTCGCTGCCGATCAGGTCAGAGCGCGAGTCGGCTGCGGACCACGTCCGCGAGCCGGGTGGCGACGCCGTGCGCGACCTCTTCGGACGGCGCCTCGACCATCACCCGGACCAGCTGCTCGGTGCCCGAGGGGCGCAGCAGGATCCGGCCGGTGTCGCCGAGGACGGCCTCCTCCTCGGCCACCGCGGCGGCCAGGATCGGGTCCTCGTCGGCGCGGGACTTGTCGACGCCGGCCACGTTGACCAGGACCTGCGGCAGCCGACTCATCACCGAGGCCAGGTCCCGCAGGCCGCGCCCGGTGTCGGCCATCCGCTCCAGCACGTGCAGGGCGGTCAGCAGCCCGTCACCGGTGGTGGCGTACCGGCTCATGATCACGTGACCGGACTGCTCGCCGCCGAGGGTGTAGCCGGAGGCCTTCATCGCCTCGAGCACGTACCGGTCGCCGACCTTGGTCTGGCGCACGCCGACCTTGTTCTCCTTCATCGCCTGGACGAAGCCCAGGTTGCTCATCACCGTCGCGACGACGGTCTCGCGCGCCAGCTCCCCCCGGTCGCGCATCATCAGCGCCAGGATCGCCAGGATCTGGTCGCCGTCCACGACGTCACCCTCGGCGTCGACCGCCAGGCACCGGTCGGCGTCCCCGTCGACCGCGAAGCCCGCGTCGGCACCGTGCCGCCGTACCGCGGCACGCAGCGGCTCGAGGTGGGTCGAGCCGCAGCCGTCGTTGATGTTGAGCCCGTCGGGCTCGGCGGACAGCGGGATCACGGTCGCCCCGGCGTCGGCCAGCGCCCGCGGACCGGCCTGGTACGCCGCGCCGTGGGCGCAGTCGAGCACCACGGTCAGCCCGTGCAGCGGCTTCGCGGTGGTGGCGACCAGGTGCGCGGCGTACTCCTCGACGGCGGTGTCGTAGACGGTGACCCGCCCGACCCCGGAGCCGGTCGGCCGCTGCCAGTCCTCACGCATCCGGCGCTCGATCTGCGCCTCGATGGCGTCGTCGAGCTTGACGCCGCCGCGGGAGAGGAACTTGATGCCGTTGTCGGGCATCGGGTTGTGCGAGGCGGACAGCATCACGCCGAGGTCGACCCCGAGCACGTCGGTCAGGTAGGCGACCCCCGGCGTCGGCAGCACGCCGAGCAGGAGCACGTCGACCCCGGCCGAGGCCAGGCCCGCCACCACGGCAGCCTCCAGGAACTGCCCGGAGATGCGGGTGTCGCGCCCGACCACCGCACGGGGTCGGTGCCCGGCGAACTCGCCACGATCGGCGAGCACGTGGGCGGCCGCGACCGACACGTCCAGGGCCAGCTCCGCGGTCAGATGACCGTTGGCCAGACCCCGGACGCCGTCGGTGCCGAAGAGCTTCTGCGTCATCGCAGAACCCGTCCTGGCGTCGCCGCGGTCAGCGCTTGCTGAACTGGGGCGCCTTGCGGGCCTTCTTGAGGCCGGCCTTCTTGCGCTCGATGACGCGGGCGTCGCGGGTCAGCAGCCCGGCCTTCTTCAGCGACGGGCGGTTCGCCTCCTCGTCGATGGAGTTCAGGCAGCGGGCCACGCCGAGCCGCAGCGCACCGGCCTGGCCGGTGATGCCGCCGCCGTGGATGCGCGCGATCACGTCGAAGCGCCCCTCCAGCGACAGGTTCGCGAACGGCTCGTTCACGACCTGCTGGTGCAGCTTGTTGGGGAAGTAGGAGTCGAGGGTGCGACCGTTCACGGTCCACACACCGGTGCCGGGCACGATGCGGACCCGCGCCACGGCCTCCTTGCGACGCCCGGTCGCGCCTGCCGGCGCGATGGTGGCGTTGCTGGCCGGGGAGTCCGCGGACGGCGCGCTCTCCGAGCTGTACGCGACGCCCTCTTCGTTGGCCTCGTAGGTCTCCTCGACCTCGGTGGTGTCAGCCACAGTTATTGATCCTCACTCAAGCTTTCTCGGTGCTACGACGATGCCTACGGGAGACGCTTACTGGGAGACCTGGGTGATCTCGTACGCCTGGGCCTGCTGGGCCTGGTGCGGGTGGTTCGGGCCGGAGTAGACCTTCAGCTTCTTCAGCTGGGCACGGCTCAGCTTGTTCTTGGGGAGCATGCCCCACACGGCCTTCTCGATGGCCTTGCGGGCGTCCTTCTCCAGCAGCTCCCCGATCGGGGTGGCCGAGAGGCCGCCCGGGTAGCCGGAGTGCCGGTAGGCCATCTTGGTCGTCTTCTTGGTGCCGGAGAGAGCGACCTTCTCGGCGTTGACGATGATGACGAAGTCGCCGGTGTCGGCGTGCGGGGCGAAGATCGCCTTGTGCTTGCCGCGGAGCAGGTTGGCGGCCTGCACGGCCAGCCGGCCCAGCACCACGTCGGCGGCATCGATGACGTGCCACTCGCGCTGGATGTCGCCGGGCTTCGGGCTGTACGTACGCACGACTGAGTACCTTCTTCGTCGATGAGCTGTGTCCATGAACGGGGTGTTCGGGCCGGCACGCGCGGGTGAGAGACACCCGGGGCAGGCCGCGACCGTCAAGTCTAGGCAGGGCGGGTTGCGCAGGTCAAAACGATGCCGCACCCCGTACGACGTCCTCTCGCACGGGGCGGCGACCACGGCGGCTGCCCGTGGGACGGACACCGGCTGTCGAGGCCGACCGGCGCCAGTCTAAGTTGTCGGCGTGAGTGATTCGCTGACCGTCCGTGACAACCGCACCGGACAGGAATACGACGTCCCGATCACCGATGGCGCGATCAAGGCCGCCGACATCGGAAAGATCAAGCCCGGAGAGGACGAGCCCGGCCTGGCGGTCTACGACCCCGGCTTCGTCAACACCGCCTCGTGCCGCAGTGCCGTGACCTTCATCGACGGCGACAAGGGCATCCTGGAGTACCGGGGCTACCCGATCGAGCAGCTGGCCGAGAAGTCCAGCTTCCTCGAGGTCTCCTACCTGCTGATCCACGGGGCTCTGCCGTCCAAGGCCGAGTACGACAAGTGGGTCCACGAGATCACGTACCACACGTTCGTGCACGAGAACGTCAAGTCGTTCATGCAGGGCTTCCGGTACGACGCCCACCCGATGGGCATGCTGATGGCCTCGGTCGGCGCGCTGTCGACGTTCTACCCCGACGCCCGCAACATCAGCGACGCCGAGAACCGGCACATGCAGGTCGTCCGGATGATCGCGAAGATGCCGACCCTGGGCGCCTGGGCGTTCCGGCACGCGCAGGGCAAGCCGTACATCTACCCCGACAACGACCTCTCCTACACCGCCAACTTCCTCTCGATGCTGTTCAAGATGAGCGAGTCGAAGTTCGAGGCCGACGAGCGCCTGGTCAAGGCGCTCGACGTGCTGTTCATCCTGCACGCCGACCACGAGCAGAACTGCTCGACCAACGCGGTGCGCTCGGTCGGCTCCTCGCAGGTCGACCCGTACTCGGCGGTCTCCGCCGGCGTCGCCGCGCTGTTCGGTCCCCTGCACGGTGGCGCCAACGAGGCGGTGCTGCGGATGCTGCGCCGGATCGGCTCGAAGGAGAACATCCCTTCGTTCATCGACGGGGTCAAGGAGGGCAACGAGAAGCTGATGGGCTTCGGCCACCGGGTCTACAAGAACCACGACCCGCGCGCCACGATCATCAAGAAGGCCTGCGACGACGTCTTCGAGGTGACCGGGGTCAACCCGCTGCTCGAGATCGCCCAGGAGCTGGAGAAGATCGCGCTCGAGGACGAGTACTTCGTCAAGCGCAAGCTCTACCCCAACGTCGACTTCTACTCGGGGCTGATCTACGAGGCCTTCCAGTTCCCGCCGGAGATGTTCACCGTGCTGTTCGCCATCGGTCGTACGCCGGGCTGGCTGGCGCAGTGGTCGGAGCTGGTGCAGGACAAGGAGCAGAAGATCGCCCGTCCCAAGCAGATCTACACCGGCGACCGGACCCTGGACTTCGTCCCCGCCTCGGAGCGCTGGTCCTGAGCTCGGCGGCCGACAGCACCCCCAGCACGTTCCCCACGACCCCGGACGGTTCGCCGTCCGGGGTCGTGTGGGATCTCGGCAACGTCCTGATCGCCTGGGAGCCGGTGCACGCGATCGCGGCCGGCGTCGGCCCGGTCGAGGCGGAGCGCTTCCTGGCCGCGGAGGACTTCGACTTCTTCGCCTACAACCACGGCCCCGACTCCGGGGCCGACTGGGACGACGCGGAGGCCGAGGTGGCCCGCACCCATCCGCACTGGGCCGCGCACGCCCGCGCCTACCGGACCCACTTCGCCGACTCGTTGCGCGGTGAGGTCCCCGGCACCTCGGCGCTGATGCGCGAGCTGCACGCGGCCGGCGTCCCGATGTGGGGGCTGACCAACTGGTCCGACGAGCTGTACCCGCACGCCCCGGCTCGCTTCGAGGTGCTGGCGCTGCTCGAGGACGTGGTGGTCTCCGGCACCGAGGGGGTGGCCAAGCCCGACCCCGCGATCTTCGCGGTGCTGGCCCGCCGCGCCGGCCGTGACCTGACCGGGCTGGTCTTCGTCGACGACCGGCCCCAGAACGTGGCGGCGGCCGTCGCGCTGGGGATGACCGGCCTGGTCTTCACCGACGCCGACACGCTCCGAGCGGACCTGCGGGGGCTCGGGCTGCCGGTGTGAGCTCGGCCGGCCCGAGGGGTCGGCCGGCCGCTATCCGGTGGCGGTCACCAGACCCACCCCGAGGCTGAGCAGCCCCGCCGCGAGCAGCGACGCCCCGGCGTACACCAGGACGATCCACCCGTTCGGCCGGCTGCGACCACGCCCCATCGAGGAGAAGAAGAAGCCCGCCGGCATCAGCAGCGCCGCCACCGCCACCCCCGAGCGCGACAGCCAGTCCAGGACCCCTGCCTGACCCGTCTCGTCGGCCAGCACCTGGCAGACCAGCGCGAGCACCAGCAGGACCGCGGCGTGGGCGTGGCCGGCCCGGGCGAACTTCTCCTGGAACGCGGTGACCGCCGCCCGTCCGGTGACCACCCGGACCAGGTACAGCCCGCCGGTCTCGACGGCGACCAGGGACAGCACCAGGATCCCGGCGAGGATCCGCGACTCCTCCGACACGATCGACCTCCAACTAGTTGGGGAGTGAACTATCCAACAGTTTGGATAGTTCACTCCCCAATGTCAAGATGATCAGGTGTGGATGCGGGAGCTGGCCGAGCGCAGCGGAGTCCCGGTGGCGACGGTGAAGTACTACCTCCGGGAGGAGCTGCTCCCCCCGGGGGTGGCCGTCGGCGCCACCCGGGCGCACTACGACGAGGGTCACGTGGCCCGGCTCCGACTGATTCGAGCGCTCGTCGAGGTCGCCGGGATGGGACTGGACCGGGTGCGCTCGGTGCTCGCGGCCGTCGACAGCGGCACCAGTGTCGAGGCGTCGATCGGCGCGGCGCACTACCGGCTCTCCCCTCCCTCGCAGGCGGGGCAGGAGTCGACCGAGCGGGTACGACGACTGGTCGACGAGCGCGGCTGGGCCTGCGACCCGGACCAGACCCACGCCCGTGCCCTCGCCGCGGGACTGGACGCGATGGCCGCGGCCGGCCAGCCGATGAGCGAGCAGGCGCTGGCGGCGTACGCCGACGCCGCCGCGCTGGTCGCCCGGGCCGACCTGGCCGGCATCGGGCGCCGTGACGCGGACGACGCCACCACCTTCGCCATCACCGGCACCGTCCTCGGCGAAGCCCCCCTGCTGGCGTTGCGCCGGATGGCGCAGGAGAGCATCGCCCGGGAGCGGATCCGGTCCCGTGAGGGCGCCGCCGGGGCCGTTCGGCCGGCGGGATCGGCATCTTCTTGACCGGTGCCCAGCGGGATCTCAGCATCATCACAGGCTGGCGGGACACCGTAGGAGCATGAACGACACGCCTTCCCCCGAGTACCCCTCCGCCGGCACCCCGGACGACCCTGCCCGCGAGACCCCCTCCGCGGAGCCGTCAGTGGAGCCGTCTGCGGAGCCGTCGCGCCCTCCTATGACAACGCCGACCGGGAGGACACCGCCCGGCTCGGGCCCTGGCAGCAGCCGGCTGCGAGCGAGCCGGAGCACACCAGCGCGTTCGTGATGCCGCCTGCCCCGGCGCCCCTGCCCCGCGAGCCCCGGCGTCGCGGCGCCGGCTTCGCCGCGGCGGTGCTGACCGGTGCGCTGATCCTCGGTGGTGGAGCGGGTCTCGGCGGAGCCGCGCTGTACGACTACCTCGACGACGACTCGACCAGCGGTGGGACGACGAACTCACCGTCGCGGTCGACGGTGGTCGACACCCCGACCCCGGTCGCGATGGACGGCACGGTGCAGAAGGTGGCCGAGGTGGTGCTCCCCTCGGTGGTCAAGATCGACGTGGTCGGCTCTCAGGGCGCCGGGTCCGGATCGGGCATCATCCTGAGCTCCGACGGCCAGATCCTCACCAACGACCACGTGGTCGCCGATGCCGAGGCCGGGTCGATCAGCGTCTCGTTCAACGACGGCACCCGAGCCGACGCCACGGTGCTCGGCACCGACCCGCTCACCGACACCGCGGTGATCCAGGCCGAGGGCGTCTCCGGGCTGACCCCGGCCACCATCGGACAGTCCTCCGCGCTGGCGGTCGGTCAGCCGGTCGTCGCCATCGGTTCGCCCTTCGGGCTGGAGTCCACCGTGACCAGCGGCATCGTCAGCGCGCTGAACCGGCCGGTCGACGTCGGCTCGGACGCCGAGGGCAACGCCACCGTGTACCCGGCCATCCAGACCGATGCGGCCATCAACCCGGGCAACAGCGGCGGGCCGCTGGTCGACCTGGCCGGCAACGTGGTCGGGATCAACTCCTCGATCCGCACCTCCGGCACCGCGGTGGGCACCGCCGCGGGCTCGATCGGCCTCGGCTTCGCGATCCCCATCGACGAGGTGATGGCGATCGTGGACCAGATGGCGAACGGGGAGACCCCCACCCACGCCCGGCTGGGCATCTCGGTCTCCGACCCCGGGCTCGTCGAGGGCCCGGACGGGTCGCCTGCAGCGCGGCACGGACACCGCGGACGTCGAGGGCGCCCAGGTCCGGGAGGTCGGCGACGGATCGACCGCGGCCGGCGCGGGCCTCCAGGCGGGCGACGTCATCACCCGGGTCGACGACCAGCCGATCGTCAGCTCCGACTCGCTGGTGGCCACGATCCGCTCCTACCGTCCCGGCGACGAGGTCGAGGTGACCTACTCCCGCGACGGCGAGACCCTGACCACCACGCTGGTCCTGGACTCCGACGCGGAGTGACCACCCGCTGGCCTGCTGTCCGTGGGTCGTGTGCCTCTGGACGCGTCCCGGCGCGTCGTGGGGCACACGACCCGGGGCATCGGGCGGGCGTCTCAGTCGGCGAGGTGCTTCTGGTACTCCCCCAGCCGCTCCACCGGCCGGAAGCCGAGCAGGTCGTTGACGCCGACCATGTGCTCGTTGACCTCGGCGTTGTAGGTGACCACCGACCGGACCCGGGGGAACTCGGCCTGCAGCTGCCGCAGGTTGGCGACCTTGACGGCCAGGCCCAGCCGGTGGCCGCGATGGTCGCGGTGCACCAGCGTCCCCCACTGGAAGGCGCGCTCCGGCTCGTGCACGGTCGTGGCGATGTCGGTGTAGGCCACCACCTGACCGTCCGCGTCGAGGGCGACGCAGTTGACCTTCGTCCGGCCCTGCCGCGCGACCAGCTCCTCCTCCTCGCGCACCACCGACGGGTCCGTGCTCTCCGGCTCGAGCTCGAGCTCCCCGGTCGGCGCCTCGGTGGCCAGCGTCGCCCACAACCGTGCCCAGCTGACCAGCAGCTCCTCGGGGACCGGGCCGATCCAGGCGCGCAGCGTGTACGCCGGGTGGTGCGGCGCCGCCTCGGCCTCCAGCTCGGCGAGCCGCCGCTCCTCGACCGGCACGCCCAGCACCCGGTGCACGTCGCCGAGGCCGAGGCGGAAGCCCCGCGCGGCCAGGAACTCCGGGCCGTCGTGGCCCGCTCCGGACGGCCCCCCGTCGTACGGCCAGTGCGCCTCGGTGGACAGCAGGCTGCGACCGTGCTCGCGCGCCACGCCGGTGAGGTGGTCGAGCATCGCGGTGCCCAGTCCCCGGCGGCGCCGGTCCGGCGCGGTGTGCACCATCACCTCGGCGTGGTCGGTGTTGGTCAGCAGCGGGAGTCCCAGGTAGCCGGCGACCGCGACCCGGTCGCCGTCCAGCCCGGCGTACAGCCCGGTCCGCCGGGCACGGCTGGTCTGCCGGACCTGGGCCAGCACCTCCGGCAGGTGCCAGGGGACGGCGACCTGCTCGCGTCCCGCCCGCTCCGAGGCCAGGTACGTCGCGTGCCAGCGCCCCGCCAGCTCCTCGTCGTCGGGGTCGACCGGCACGATCCGCAACCCGCCTGCAGCCTCACGGTCGGCCGTCATCGCGCCCGCGCCACTCGTCCCTCGTCCCAGACCGGCCCGTCGGACTCGTACACGCCGCCGTCCGCCCCGTAGACCAGGAACCGGTCGAAGCCGCGGGTGAACCAGCGGTCGTGGGTGACCGCGAGCACGGTGCCCTCGAAGGCGGCCAACCCCTCCTCGAGTGCCTCCGCGGACTCGACGTCGAGGTTGTCGGTGGGCTCGTCGAGCAGCAGCAGCGTCGCCCCG
Source organism: uncultured Actinomycetota bacterium (assembly GCA_963756135.1). Taxonomy (GTDB): domain Bacteria; phylum Actinomycetota; class Actinomycetes; order Propionibacteriales; family Nocardioidaceae; genus Nocardioides. Next base: position 113,019 of record CAVWMP010000009.1, on the reverse strand, counting down.
GAGAGCTCCAGCAGCAGGATCTGGAATCGGGCCTGCTGACCGCCCGAGAGCGACTCGAACCGCTGCTCCGCGGCATGGGCCAGCTCGTAGCGGTCCAGCACCCGGCTGGCCTGCTCCCGCCCCATCCCGCTCCGGCCCTGCCCGGCCGGCTGGCCGTCGCCGCGGTGCAGGATCTCCAGCAGCGTGCGGCCGAGCAGCTCGGGGTGCTCGTGGGTCTGGACGAACCAGCCCGGGCGGACCCGGGCCCCGAGCCGGGCTCGGCCGGCGTGCCGGACCGGCTCGATCACCCCGTCGCCGACCGGCCGATGCTCCACGTCCGGGTCGGTGCCTCCGGCCGCGAGCAGCCGTAGGAAGTGGGACTTGCCGGACCCGTTGGAGCCCAGCACCGCGACCCGCTCGCCGTACCAGACCTCGAGGTCGAACGGCTGCATCAGGCCGGTGAGCTCGAGCCGCTCGCAGACCACCGCGCGCTTGCCGGTGCGTCCGCCGGAGAGCCGCATCGTCACCTGCTGCTCACGCGGCTGCTCGGTCGGCGGACCGGCCTCGAGGAACTTGCGCAGCCGGGTCTGGGCAGCGTGGTACTGGGAGGCCATCCCGGCGTTGTACTCGGCCTTGATCTTGTAGTGCAGCACCAGCTGCTTGAGCTTGGCGTGCTCCTCGTCCCAGCGCTTGCCGAGCTCCTCGAAGCGGGCGAACCGGTCCTGCCGGGCCTGGTGGTAGGAGGCGAAGCCGCCGACGTGGGTCCACACCCGGTTGCCGGCGGCGCCGAGCTCGACGGTGACCACCCGGGTCGCGGTGTTGGCCAGCAGCTCCCGGTCGTGGCTGATGAAGAGGATCGTCTTGTCGGACTCGCGGATCCGCTGCTCGAGCCAGATCTTGCCCGGTACGTCGAGGAAGTTGTCCGGCTCGTCGAGCAGCAGCACCTCGTCGGGGCCGCGGAGCAGGAACTCCAGCACCAGGCGCTTCTGCTCACCCCCGGACAGGGTGCGCAGCTCGCGGTACTTGGCCCGGTCGTAGGACAGGCCGAGACCGGCCACGGTGCACACGTCCCAGGTGACCTCGAGGTCGTAGCCGCCGGCGTCGGCGTACTCGGACAGCGCGGTGGCGTAGGCCATCTGGGACTTCTCGTCGTCGGTCTCCATCAGCGCCAGCTCGCACCGGTCCACGGCCGCGGCCGCGCGGCGTACCCGGTCCGGGGAGACCGAGAGCAGCAGGTCGGCGACCGTGGGCGTCTCGCCCAGCCCGGCGCCCACCATCTGCCGCATCACCCCGAGCCCGCCGCTGCGGGTGACCGCGCCGGCGTGCGGGGCCAGGTCGCCGGTGATGATCCGCAGCAGGGTGGTCTTGCCGGCGCCGTTGGCGCCCACCAGCGCGACCTTGGCCCCCTCCCCCACCCGGAACGACACCTCGTCGAGCAGCACCCGCCCGTCCGGCAGCTCGTACCGGACCCCGGCGACGTCGACGTGTCCCATGGCGGCGATTGTCCGCCACCAGGCCCCACCGGCGCACCCGGGTTTCCTCCCCTGGTGTCCCCTGGTGTCCCCCCGGTCCCCCCGGTCCCCCCCGGTTCCCGGGTCGTGTGCCTGGCGGCGCGGCCCGGCGCGTCACGGGGCACACGACCCCGCGGTTCGGCTGGCCCGGGCCCACCAGGTCGGCCAGCACGTCCCGCACGTACGCCGGGGAGAGCATCACCTGGTCCCAGGTGCGAGGTGGTGCCGCTCAGCGCCGCCGCGGCGCTCCGGTCCCGGTGGCAGGACGCCACGGCGTACCGGCCGCGGGCCAGCCGCACGATCCGGCCATCGGCCATCGGCCAGCGCCCGGCGCAGCTGGCGCCGCGACGCCAGGTCGACCACCTCAGCGGCTGTCCCCACCCCACCGAGGCGTGCCAGCGCCGCCATGATCTCCACCCCGCCAGCCTGGACGGCGCCGGAGCGCGTCACACCCGCTCCTCCACAGGCCCGACCGACAGGCGATGCCCGTGGCTGGCGGCCTTGTCCAGGCGTGGAGCCACCGTCGCGAGGGCACTGTTGCCTGGTCGTCGGTACGCCGGCGGCGGCTCAGTCCGCCGGCTGCAGCACCAACCGCGACTCGGCCGCCGCCTCGACCGCCTCACGACCGGCCGGCCAGGGCAGCGTCTCGCCCCGGGCCCACAGGTCGGTCTGGTCGGTGTAGTGGTCGCTGAACGGGTGGCCCGAGACCCCGGTCAGGTTGATCCACCGGGACTCGCTCGGCTCGGCCGTCGAGACCACCATCCGCATCGACGGGGCCGAGGTCACGCCGTAGTCCGCGGCGGCGTCCCAGGACGTGGCGTTGACCGTGGAGCTGCCGCCTCCGGGGCGCCAACCGTCCCGGTTCACCAGCCACTCGACCACCCCGATGCCCGAGCCGCCCAGCGTCGGGGACTCCAGGCTCAGTTCGTGCAGGCGACCCCACTCCCAGTCCTCGGCGTCGAGCGCCTGGAGCCGGGTCAGCTCGTCGCGGGCGTCCCGCATCGCGGTGCGCAGCACGTCGGAGCGGGTCTCGACCACCAGCTCGGTCTCCACGTCGTCCCAGAACACGTTGGTCGGGTTGCGCAGCATCCGGGTCACCACGGCGAACCACCGCTGGCCCCCGTCCGGCCACGCCTGCTCGGGCAGCTCGTCGTGGAAGGTCAGCTCGAGCAGGTTGCGCCACACCACGTTGAAGTACGCCGCGGCGGCCGAGTCGCTGTCCTGGGCGAAGTCCCAGTCCGCGAGCAGCTCCTGGCCCGCCGCGTAGTACCCCTGCGCCATCCGGGTGTTGAGCAGGTGCGGCACCAGCACCGGCGCCATCGGGTGGAAGGCGTCCAGCTGGAGGTCGGCGGTCTCGGCCACCGACCACTGCTCCTGGGACTCGAGCAGCTCGCGGATCCGCGCTGAGCGGAAGCCCCGGTCCCAGTCGTCGGTGAGGTGGTACGGGTAGCTCTGCGGGACCACCGCCTGGTTGGCCGCGACCACCAGCCCGTCCTCGGGGTCCAACACGTTCGGCAGCCCGTCGAAGGCGACGAACTCCCCGGTCCAGTCGTTCTCCGGTAGCCAGCCGGCCGACGGGCTGCGACCGTCGTTGCCGGACTTGCGGATCGGCACCCGCCCGGAGGCCTGGTAGCCGATGTGGCCCTCCCGGTCGGCGTACACGAGGTTCTGCCCGGGGACGGAGAACGACTCGATCGCGGCACGGAACGAGTCCCAGTCGCTGGCGAGGTCCAGGGCGAGGATGGCGTCGGCGGTGGGCGCCGGCTGCAGCGCCGTCCACTGCAGCGACAACGCGTGCTCGTCGGTGGGCCGCCGGGCGGCCCGGGGTCCCAGCGGAGCGTCCTCGGCGAGCTCGGTGAAGTCCTCGGAGATGTCGGAGAGCAGCGGCCCGTGCCGGGTGGAGCGCACCGTCAGCGTCACGTCCTCCCCGCCGTGCACCCCGATCACCTCGGTACGCCGCGCCAGCGGGCGCCACTGCCCGTCGTAGAACCACTCGTCGCCGCGGACCCGCTCCACGAACAGGTCGGTGACGTCGGCGCCCAGGTTGGTCATCCCCCACGCGATGTCCGCGTTGCGGCCGATCACCACCCCGGGCACCCCGGAGAAGGTGAAGCCGTCGACGTCGAGCGCACAGTCGGCGTCCACGGTCCGGCAGTGCAGGCCCAGCTGCATCCACACCCCGGGCAGACCGACACCCAGGTGCGGGTCGTTGGCCAGCAACGGCTCCCCGGTGGCCGACCGCTCGCCGCTGATCACCCAGCCGTTGGAGCCGAGCCCGTCGCCGCGGCCGAGCCACGCCGGCATCCGGTCCAGCGCCCCGCCGAGCCGGGCCAGCTGGTCGACCTGGTCGGCGGTCCAGCCGGGGCGCTGCGGGTTGCGGGTGCCGCCGGTGGTGGCGTCCTGCTCGAAGACGCCGTCCACGACCGCCCCCTGGGTGACGATCGGCAGGGTGCTGCGCCTGCGGGTACGACGGGAACAGCTGGCGTGCAGCCCGGGTGCCGACCGCCGAGATGGCCAGCACCCGCTGGATCTCGTCGCGCAGGTTGCCACGCAGGTCCCACGCCATCGCCTTGAGCCAGGCCAGCGAGTCGATCGGGGACCAGTCCTCGGGCTCGTAGTCGAGGCCGCCGGCCCGCAGGATGGTGTACTCCACCGCGATCTCGGTGGCCCCGTGCTGGGCGAGGTAGGCGTTCACGCCGGCGGCGTACGCGTCCAGGGCCTCGCGGGTGTCCGGGGCCAGCAGCGCCAGCTCACGCTCGGCCACCCGGCGCCAGCCCATCGTGCGGACCAGTCGGTCGCTCTCGACCGCCGGCTCGCCGAACATCTCGGCCAGCCGGCCGGCGGTCGCGTGCCGGCGTACGTCCATCTCGAAGAACCGTTCCTGGGCGTGCACGTAGCCCTGCGCCCGCATCAGGTCGGCGACCGAGTCGCCGTACAGCTGCGGAATCCCGTGGGCGTCGCGGAGGACCTCGACGTCCGCCTCGAGCCCGGGCAGGCTCCGGGCGCCCTCGGTCGCCGGGAACGGGCGGCGCACCAGCACCACCGCGGTCACCAGCCCGATCACCAGGAGCAGCGCCAGGGCGGCGGCCAGGTACGTCGAGACCCGGACCGCGCGCGGCAGGCCCCGGAAGGTCGCCCAGACACTGCGGCGGGAGCGTGCGGCCTCGGGCGCCGCGGTGACGTCGGTCATGGTGCGCCACATTGTGCCGTGCCCTATCATTGGCACTCGCAGATGCCGAGTGCCAGCCCGGAGGACACCGTGCCCACCTATCAGTACGCGTGCACCGAGTGCACGCACCAGTTCGAGCAGTTCCAGAGCTTCTCCGACGACGCACTGAGCGAGTGCCCGGAGTGCCAGGGCCGACTGCGCAAGCTGTTCAACGCGGTGGGCGTCGTCTTCAAGGGGTCCGGCTTCTACCGCACCGACAGCCGCACCGAAGGTCGGTCCTCGGGCTCCTCCGAGCCGGCCACCGCGGGCGCGGCGGCCACGAACGGGACGTCGAAGTCCGGGGCGGACAGCTCCTCGACGGGCTCCACGAACGGCACCTCCGAGACCTCCTCGAACGGCTCGAACGGCTCGAGCGGCTCCAAGACCTCCTCCAACGGCTCGTCCGGCGGCACCGCGAACGGCACCTCGGGCTCGTCCGGCACGAAGGCCGCTGCCGCCGCCAGCTGACCGTCGCGGCGCTCGCCCCTCGCGCCGTCGGCCCGGCCCTGTGGATGACGCCGGCAGCAATGCGCCGACTCGCCTAGCGTCTGCTGGGTGCTCCGCGACCGACCCGGCGGCCCGCTGCCGGCCCTCTCCTCCGCCCTGCGACGGGTACGCCGCGCCGTCCTGACCCGTCGCCGGTCGCTGGCCGCGCTGCTGGCCGGGGTCGCGGTGCTGACGGGTCTGCGGGCCGCCACCGTCGAGCCACCGGCGCACCGAATCGCCGTGGTCGCCGCCACCGACCTGGCTGCCGGCGAGGTGCTCACGCAGGGCGACCTGCGCAGCGCCGCGTTCCTGCCCGACTCGCTGCCCGTCGGGGTGGCCTCGGCCCCGGACCTGGTCGGCCGACAGCTGGCGACCCCGGTCCGCGACGGCGAGCTCATCACCGACGCCCGGCTGGTCGGCCCCGAGCTGGTGGTGGCACCGGGCACCCGAGCGCTCCCGCTCCGGTTCCCGGACGCCGAAGCGGTGGGGCTGCTACGCCCCGGGGACCGCCTCGACGTGGTCGCCACCGACCCCCGAGGACGCTCCGCGAGGACGGTCGCGGTCGACGTCACGGTGCTGGCGGTGCCCCCTGCGACCGCCGGATCCGGCGTCCCTGACCCACTCGGGGGGCGCCTGGTGCTGCTCGGGGTGCCTGATCACGAGGTGACAACGATGAGCCGCACCGCCGTCGGGCGTGTCCTGTCCTACGTGTTCGCGCGGTAGCGTCGAGCGGCACTCCAGGGGGGAGCGCCCATGCACCACTCAGGTCTCAGACAGGAACGGACACATGGACGGCTTCAAGAACTTCATCCTTCGCGGGAATCTCGTCGAGCTCGCGGTGGCCTTCATCATGGCGGGCGCCTTCGCCACGGTGGTCGAGGCGACCGTCGCGCTGCTGATGGACGTCATCGGCAAGATCGGCGGACAGCCCGACTTCTCCAACTACAGCCCGGGCGGCATCTCGCTCGGCGCCTGGATCACCGCGGTGATCGCCTTCGTCATCCTGGCCGCCGTCGTCTACTTCCTGGTCGTCAAGCCCTACACCGAGGCCAAGGAGAGGTACTTCCCCAGCCCCGAGCCGGGCACCCCGGAGGACATCAAGCTCCTCCAGGAGATCCGCGACCTGCTCTCCTCGCGCTCCGGCGGCACCGGGGTCTGACCCCCAGGTCCAGTCGCACCACGGCTGCCCGCGGCTCCGGTCGGGGTCAGCCGTGGTGCGGCGGGACCTGGGCCCTCAGCCAGGCCTCTCCGGCGTCCACGCCGGGCTCCGACCCGCCGCCGGCCGATCCGGGTTCGCGTTCGTCGGCCGTCGTCTCGGGGAGCACGTCCCCGAAGACCTCCGCGAGTCGCTTGCGGCGCTGCCAGTCGGTCTCGGTACGCCGGCCCGCACGGCCCTGGTCGTGCGGGGGCTGGTCGTGCGGGGGCTGGTCGTGCGGGGGCTGGTCGTTCACGGGCCCGGCCTCAGGTGCACAGGCCCGCCGCCTCGAGGGCTTGGACCCGCTCCGCGTCCCGCTCGTCCGGGGCGGCCGAGGCGGATCCACTGGCGCTGGGTGACTCGCCCGCGCTCGGCGTACCGGAGCCGGACGGGTCCGGCGACGGGCTGGTCGTGGTGCCGGGAACGGCGTCCGCCTTGATCACCTCGTTGTCGAGGTCCCGGGTCAGCTGGCCGTCCTTGGCGATCCGGCGCCACAGGACGTCCGCCTTGTCGGTCCACGACACCCGGCCGCGGTACTCCTCGCGGGTCTCGTACTCCCACGGCACGGTGATGAACTTGATGTTGCCCAGCCCGATGTCCTGGAAGCCGAGACCGACCCGGGCGATCTTGTCGATGCTCTCCAGGTCGGTGGTCAGGGACTTGGTGGCGGCGTTGAGGAAGCGCACCAGCCGGTCGACCCGGGCCAGGGTGCCGCCGGAGATGACCTTCTGGGTCATCGCCGCGATGAAGGCCTGCTGCCGCTTGATCCGGCCGATGTCGGAGCCGTCGCCCAGGGTGTAGCGGGCACGGACGTAGTTGAGGGCCTCCTTGCCGCGCACCTCGCGGGTGCCGGCCGGGATGTTGATGCCGTGCTCGGGGTCGTCGATGTCCTCGGGGATGCAGACCTGCACCCCGTCGATCGCGTCGACCATGTCCTGGAACCCGTTGAAGTCGACCACCACGTAGTGGTCGATCCGGACGCCGGTGAGCTGTTCGAACTGCTGGATGGTGCAGGCCGGGCCGCCGAGCGCGAACGCCTCGTTCCACATCACGTCGGTACCGCCGGCGATGGTCTCCCCCGCGTCGTTCACGCACTCGGGGCGATCGACCAGCGAGTCCCGCGGGATGCTCACGCCGTAGGCGCGGTTCCGGTCCGCCGAGAGGTGGAACATGATCGTCGTGTCGGACCGGGCGCCGCCACCGGTCAGCCCGTCGATGTTGTTGCCGTCGCCCTCGCGGGAGTCCGAGCCCATCACCAGCACGTTGAGCGGTTCCTGGGGACCCTCGACCTCGACCTTGTCCGGCCGGTTGTCCAGCTGGCTGGTCACGTCCATCACGGTGAGGTTCCCGTTGAGGTGGCGCCACAGGAAGACCACGGACAGCCCGGTGACCAGGCCGAGGACGAGCACGGTGGCGAGCAGCACCCGCGCGACGGTGTGCCGGCGGCGACCGCGAGCGCGTCGACGTCCGGGTGCCCCGGCAACGTCCGGATCCTGCTGGGCAGCCTCGCGCTCAGCTTCGGACATCGGTCACCTTCACCAGGGCTCGGGGCTCGGGGATCGTCCCGAGACCCCAGGCGTGCCAGACACGGACAAGTGACCATTGTCGCGGGCCGAGTGCCGTTACCCAAACCGTAGTCCGGATGTGGTAGCGCCGCCCGCCCGTCCGGTCGCCCGTCCGGTCGCCTGTCGAGACCGGTTCGGGGCGCCCTGCCGATCGCCGCGGCGGGGCAGCCACGTGTCAGGATGTGCCCGACACGCAGGCCACCTCCCGGTGCGGGGGTGGCCCGGTCCGGCCCCAGTAGCTCAGCGGATAGAGCAGCCGCCTCCTAAGCGAAAGGTCGCAGGTTCGACTCCTGCCTGGGGCACCGATGTCGCCGCTGACCTGCGGGAACGCGGAGGATTCGAGAGCCCGCGCTTGGGCGCCGTCACCGTAGACCACCTATCGGGTTCACAACGGCGCCCACACCGATCGGACTCGGGTGCAATCGGGGTTGCACCTGGCGCCCTAGTCGTCGTCGATGATGAGGACTCGTCCGCGCTCGTCGGCAATCGTGGCGTTCACCGGGCTGGAGATGTCGATGTAGAAGTACTCACTCTCCCCCTCGTCGAGGTTGTCAGGGCGGAGCAGGATGTGCACCGGCGTCATGGTCTCGCCGGGCTCGATCGTCAGCACACCGCTGTTCCGGCGGAAGTCGAAGGGACCCACGGCGGTGCCGTTCACGGAGGTGAAGAAGAACGACACCCGGTTCTGACTGGGAGCGCTGAGCGTCACCGGGATGCTGATTCGCCGCACTGCGCCCGAGGCGCCCTCGATCTCCTCGGTGTCGGCGACGCTGAGGGTCGGAGTCGGATCATCGTCCAGGATGGCTGCGGAGAGACTCGTGGGTGCGTTTCGCGCGTTCAGCACTGGCCCGGCGGCAACGAGCACATGTTCGGTTGGTTCGTCGAGCGCGTCGTCGCGCAAGTCCACGGACAGGTGAGCGTCTGTCGAGCCGGCGGGCAAGACCAGGGTGTCTGCGGCAGGCTCGTAGTCGGCGCCCAGGGTCGCGGGCGAGTTGGGCTGCGGAGTCCCGTCCTGAACCGTCGACAGGCTCACCGTGACCGGGCCGGCCGCTGCGTCTGGAAAGGCTCGCGTCGACCTCGATCGGCCCGTCGGGTTCATTCTCCTCACCGGCTCCGAGGGTGAGTTCGGGTGCAAGGTCGTTGTCGGTCAGCACGGCCACGGCCGCTGGGTGGGCTAGCCACAACTTCGGTGAGGAACTCTTGAGCCGCAGCCGGAAGGTCTCGCGCGGCTCGTCGAGCGCGTCGTCGACTGTGGTGACGCTCACCCCCCGGCTCGTTTGACCGCCAGCGATGACGATTCGGCCTGCGTGCGAGGTGTAGTCCATGGGCGCTTTCGCACGCACGCCGCTCCTGGTGGTGAAGTCGAGCCAGGCTCGCCCGCGCGGCGCCGGTGAGACCCCGATCTGGAACCGCGCCGGTTCGCCCTCGGTGAGGACGATGTCGGAGACGGTGATCACCGCGACGTCGGCCCGGGCCACTGTGAACACCACATCGCCTCGACTGTCACCTCGGCCGTCGACTCCGGCGAAGTAGATACGGCGTGGCCGCGGCCGGAAGCGCACCAGGCTGGGCTGACCCGCGGCCGCGGCGTCGGAGGCCACCAGCCGCAGTCCCGACCGGGTCTGCTCGTAGATCGCGAGCGCGGTCTCGAAGGAGCTGCCTGCGGTCTGTGCCATCAGCGGCGTCGCCTTGCGAGGCGCCAGCCGGTACCAGACGGACCGGCCGTCACCGCCCGGGACGATGGGCCCGCCCTTCGCGGTTGCGCCCAGGTTCGTCCCGGTCGCTGTTCCGGGAACGTGGACCCGCTGCGCATCGGCGGTCCGATCGTTGGCGGGGGCGCCCAGTGCGTAGCGCAGGGTGACCGCCGGCGCGGGATCGGCGACGCCGGCTGGCGCGTCGACGGCCACCAGTAACGACCGTGCTGCCGTGACCGGGAATGACAGCTCGGCTGGAGCATCCTCATGGGAAGCGCTCTGGGACAACGGCAGAAGGTCGTCAACGCCGCCATCGCCAGGCAGGTAGACCGCCAGTCGGCCGGCACCCGTCAGGGTGATGTCGGCGATCCCGTCGGCCTCAGGGGTCCAGCGATACCAGCGGCTTGCGTCCGCGGGCGCGCCCGCGTGTGCGGGCTCTCCCGCTTCGGCGGAGCCGCGCAGGACGACCCGTCGCTGGCCGGCGTCACCTGGCAGATCCGAGGCCGTGGACAGGTCGTCGTTCGATGGCGCGACCAGCCGAAGCCGGACGACGATGTCGTCCTCGAGGGGGGCCCCCGCCGCGTCCACAGTGGAAGGCGCGAGGGCCAGGTGGTAGGTCGATCCGCCCACCACGGCGAAGCACGTCTCCGGGCCGCATCCGCTGCCCGGGATGCTGTTCAGCGCGTCTACCGAGGCGCCGGTGTAGAGCGCGACCGCGGGGGACGTGTGCTGGCCGGCTGCGAAGATCGCGGCCGTCCCCGTGCGGGTTGCCGTCCAGGTGAACCACACGGAACCACCTGTGGGCACCGAGGACGCGTGAACGGGTTCGCCGGCCTGTCGGCTGGCGGCGAAGGTGGTGGTGCTCGCCGAGTCGGAGCGACCTTCGAGTTGTCGCGCGTCGCCGAAGGCGTCACCCTGCGGCGCGAAGAGCACGAAGTCCACGCTCACCGGTCCGGTCAGCGGGGTTGAACCAGGGGCGGCGTCCAAGGCCAGGTGATAGCTCTGGTTCGCCACGACCCGAAACCGCACGGGATGCCCGCCGTCGTCCGAGCGCACCGCGGAGTCGATCTCGGTCAGGGTGTCGACAGTCTTTCCGGTGTAAGCCGCGGCCACCACGGCTTGCCCCGGCCCTGGCTGGGCGGTGAAGGTCACCTTCCCGGTCTCCGGCGCCGTCCAGGTCAGCCATACCGACCGGCCGGCACCCACTCCGCCGTGGGCCGGCTCTCCGGGCTCGGCTGTGGCGTTCGCGGTGGTACCCGACCAGGTGCCCGTGAGACCGCTGAGCGGCGCCGCGGAGAGGAAGTCGTCGTTCGCCGGTGACTCGTCCGCCACGCTGGGAGTCGCCGACAGAAAACTGCCGAACAGCACCCCTAGAGCCAACAACGACCACCGAGCGGCGCGAACACGACGATGCACCACGAGTTGCCTTTCCCTCAGGCGCCCGCCGAAAGGCTGGCGCGAACTGCGTAGAAGATCCGGAGGGGCCGCGGCGTGCCCCGGCCCCTCCAGGTCTTGCATGTTCGTACCTGCCTAGTAGCCGATCCTTCCGATCCGGGAACCCCACGAGGCGCCCGCCGGGCTCAACTTTCTCACTCACCAGGAAGGCCCTGCGCAGGGACGTGGAGTCGTCGTCGACCACGGCGGAGTAGTCGCCCCACCGCTCGGTCGTGTCCGAACTTCCGTTGTAGAACGTCGGGCTGGTGAACAGCGCCACTCCCGGCTCGTTCGTCGAGTTCGCCGGGTCCGTGGCCAATCGACCCGAATACCGGATCTGCGGGAAGACCCCGGCCCCGGGATCGGTCGCCGTCCAGCTCACGAACATCGTCCCGTCCGGCGAGGCGTGGAGGCTGGGGTTGAAGTCGTCCGAAGAACCGCTGCGGAAGAAGACGTCGCTTTGGACGATCGAGTTGGTCGCTGTGTTGATCTCGTACCACTTGTTGGCTGCGAAACTACCCAACGCCAATGTGTGCACGTTCCAGAGACGGTCGCCGTACTGACTGCTGCGGTTCTGGAACCGGTTGTCGATGGTGTCGAGCAGGTCGGTGGTTCCGGGTTGGGGCGCATCCGGTGGGATGCTGTATGCCGGAACCGGGATGTCGGCCTGCTTGACCAGCGTGTTCCCGGTTCTGCCACACCCGTTGGAGCGGTACAACGACAAGTTGCTGGTGCTGTTCGGCGCGGCCAACAAGAAGGTGTTCGCGTTGGAATCCACGACGTGCGGCGGCGCCAGCGTGGCGTCGAGTCCGTTGAAGAGCGACGACGACGCGCCGAGGCCGTTGTACATCCCAGCCTTGGAGAAGCAGAAGAACTCGGCTCCGGCGAACCCTCCGGAGTTCGGGAAGATGTTGGCGGTGACCAGGAGAGCGTCTTGATCCATGCCCAGCTGGCCGTAGTCCCAGAACACCTCGCCGGGCCCGCTCCCGCCACGGTCGAAGCTGTAGATCCACCATCCCTTCATGGCGTTGGGGGTCTGCGAGACCGCGATGAAAACCCGCTGCACGGTTGCCGACTCGGGGAACGCCTCGGCCAGGACGACCCAGCGGTCCCAGATCGTGTCGTACATGACCCGCGGGTCGAAGACCGTCGTCGCGGTGTACCCGAAGAACGAGTTCAACGACATGACCGGAGGAGCCGACGGCGGAGTCTTGTTCATGTTGTAGACCCGGAGCGCGGAGTTGGTGATCGCGACGTACTGGTTCAGGTACCCGGGCGGGTCACCATGAGCGCCGTCGTTGTCGGGGGGCCGCAGCCCGCCGGACTGGGTCTGCCTCAGTCCGTTGAACTGCTGGATCGTCGAGGGAGGTGCGAGCGGACCGCTCGGGGCGTTCGGCTTGGTGGTCGGGGCCAGGCTGTTCGCGGCGTCCTTGGCCGCGCGATACGCAGCCTCCGGCATCGTCGGCCGGAAGCGTGGTTGCTTGGTGTCGGGCAGGGCCTTGCGGCCCTCGGCCCGGAACTGACGTACCTCGGGCTTCTTGGCGTGTACCGTCCCGGCGGGAGCGATTTGCTCCTCGACTTGGGTCGCGCTGGGCGACGCCTTGGCGAGCGATCCGCTCGCCGGCCCCACCGAGAGTGCCGCCGTCGCGGCGATCATGGCGACGGCCAGCAGACCGACTCCGAACCTGCGTCCACGAGATAGGTGATGGTGCATTGTTTTCATGTTGAGACCTCCGGGCCCACCCGGTGGACGTGGGCGCCAGCGGGTCACCTTGCATGGTGCTCGCATCAACATCCAGCGACAATGGCCCGTCGGGGCTACCCACAGCCCTCTCCCGACCCCTCAGCCCGGTGCTTTTTACCACCCGGTTGGGTTGGCCCGTGAAAGCCGCTCCCCCTTTTGTGCGCCTTACTGGAGAATCACTAGTTCCCCTCCACGCCGGGGGCACGGCGGGCTCAGCCGCGTTGGGACGGCCGGCAGTACCGCTTAGATCACCCGCAGAATGACCGCCGCCAAGCCGAGTGGCGGACCCCGTGGCTCCGGGACACCGGCTCAGCTCGCGATGACCTCGAACCCGATCCCGGCGTCCTGGAGCCGGCGCGTGAGGTTGTCGCCCATCGCGACCGCGGTGGTCACCATTTCCGGCGGTCTTGGGATTGTCGTCCAGGGCGAGGCACAGCGCCGACTCGGCGAGCATCTTGGCGGTCTCCCCGTAGCCGGGGTCACCGCCGCGGACCTGGGTGTGCACGCTGCGACCGTCGCCCTCGGCGACCACGTCGACGGTGAACCAGGACTTCTCCCGGCGCGACTCGTCGGGCCCCTCCCCCTGCGGGATCCGGCCGAGCAGGAGCTTGCGCACCGGCTTGACCTGCGCGGCGCCGGCCAGCGTCATCACCGCAGCGGCCCCGCCCGCGGCGTACCGCAGGGTCTTGGTGCCGGCGAAGTGGGAGTAGCGGAACTTCGAGCCGTAGACCGGGAGGGCGGCACCGCTGCGGGCCACCACGAAGCGGGTCGATGGTCGGCATCGGCAGCAGCCACAGGCCGAGCTTGCCGTCGCGGTGCGGCTTGCCCGCGACGGCGCGGGAGGACCGCCCCTCGGGGCGCTGCTCGGCGCTGCGCCGTTCGGCGGAGGCCTGCCGCATCTGCTTGGCCCGCGACATCGCGTTCAGCGCGGAGTGGAAGGTGCCGCCGGAGAACATCCCGCTGGCGCGGACCACGCCGCGCGCGGTGACCGGGCCGGTGGCCCCGAGCTGCTGCATCGCGTGCAGGACCCCCAGGTCGTGCGGGATCGAGTCGAAGCCGCACGCATGCACGATCCGGGCGCCGCTCTTCTCGGCGGTGGCGTGGTGGGCCAGGTACATCCGGTCGACGAACTCCGGCTCCCCGGTGAGGTCGACGTAGTCGGTGCCGGCCTCGGCGCAGGCCGCGACCAGCGGCTCGCCGTGCTCGAGGTACGGCCCGACGGTGGTGATCACCACCCGGGACCGGGCGGCCACGTCGGCCAGCGACGCCGGGTCGGTCACGTCGGCGTGCAGCAGCTCGAGGTCGCCGTACCGCTCGTCGATCGCCGCCAGCCGGGAGCGGACCCGCTCCAGCTTCTCCGGGCTCCGGCCGGCCAGCGCCCAGCGGAGACCGCTCGGCGCGTGGTGGGCGAGGTACTCCGCGGTCAGGCCGCCGGTGAACCCGGTGGCGCCGAACAGGACGATGTCGAAGTCGCGCTGAGGCATGGCTCGATCGTGCCACGCGGAACCCGACGCCCCGACGGCGCGTCCGATCCGCATGCCCGGAACCGAGAGCGTCCCGTCCCGCACCCCCCGGCCCGCCCGCACCGCCGCGCGCACCGCTGCCGTCGTCGGCGCGGTCGCGGGGATGACCGCGGCCTTCGTGGCCGGCTTCGCGCTCGGCGACGACACCGGTACGCCGGCCCGCCGGGTCGTCGCGGCCGCGCCCGGCACCGCGCAGGTCAGCTTCACCGGGACGCTCGGCACCGCGGACTCCTGCTCGGACCTGCTCGGGTGGTACGTCGACCGCGGCACCGACCTGGTCGGCCCGTGGGGCTGGGACGACATCGCGTGGGCGGCCGAGGGCGGCGGGGCCGACCTGGGCGGCATCGTCCCGATGCCGGCCACGGGGGACAGCGCGGCCACCAGCGAGCTCCGGGCCCCGACCCCCGGCGTCACCCGGTCCACCAGCAGCGCCACCGGCACCAACGTGCAGGAGGCCGGGGTGGACGAGCCGGACGTGGTCAAGACCGACGGCGATCTCCTCGTCCGGGTGCAGGACGGTGACCTGGTGACCTACGACGTGAGCGGCGACCAGGTGGTCCGGCTCGGCTCGCTGGAACCTCGACGGTCTGGCGGACGGCGCCGAGCTGCTGCTGGTCGGGGACACCGCGGTCCTCCTGGGACCTGACGCCGACGCGGGCCGGGCGGGAGCAGCCGCTACCCGCGTCATGGTCGTCGACCTCTCCTCCCCCGCGGCCCCGAGCCTCACCCGGACCGCGGTCTACGACGGCGCGCTCACCGCCGCTCGCCTGCACGGCGACACGGTGCGGCTGGTGCTCCAGCAGGGACTGCCGCGGCTCGACTTCGTCCAGCCCGCAGGCCTGGCGCGGCCAGGAGACCGCGCTGGAGAAGAACCGTGCGGTCGTGGCCGGCAGCACCCTGGAGGACTGGCTGCCCGCAGGTGACGCGTGGACGGGGGCGACCCGGAGCTGGCGGTCGGCTGCGACGCGGTGGCGCTGCCCCGCGACGACGACAGCGGGCTGGGCACCCTGTCCGTGGTCGGCTTCGACGCCGCCGACCCGGCCCGGACCTCGGTCGACGGGCTCGCGGTCGACACCGACCTCGCCTACTTCTCCGCCGACCGGATGTACGTCGCCACGGCGCCGGGCTGGTGGGGTGGCTGCTGCTGGGTCGAGGACTCGGTCGGGGACTCGGTCGGCCCCTGGGTCCGGACGTGCTGCGCCCGGCCCCGCCCCGTGGTCCCCGCGGCACCAGCCAGGTCCACGAGTTCACCCTGGACGGGATCGGCGCCACCCACACCGCCTCCGGTGAGGTCGAGGGCCGGATCGCCGACCGCTGGGCGATGGACGAGCACGACGGGGTGCTCCGGGTAGCCGTCGGCGCCACCGAGGCGACCGGCAACTTCAACTCCGTGATCACGCTGCGCCGCGACGGCGACAGCTGGTCGAGGTGGGCCGGCTGGACAAGCTCGGGGTCAACGAGAACATCGAGTCGATGCGCTGGTTCGACGACCTGGCGATCATGGTGACGTTCCGGCAGGTCGACCCGCTGTACGCGATCGACCTGACCGACCCGGCCACGCCGACGCTGCTGGGCAAGCTGAAGATCCCCGGCTTCTCGGAGTACCTGCACCCGCTGGGGTCGGACCGGCTGATCGGGATCGGCCAGGGCCCGACCGGGTCCGGCCCCCGCGGCTGGGGCGCCCAGCTGGGCCTCTTCGACGTCACCGACCTGACCGACGTACGCCGGATCGACGTGCTCTCCTACGGCAACGGCACGGTGGCACAGGCGGCCTCCGACCCGCGCCAGGTCACCTGGCTGCCGGCGGAACGGACGCTGCTGACGGTGATCAGCAGCGGGTCCGGCGCCCGCACCGGGTCGGTCTCGGTGGTCCGGCTCGAGGGCGGTGGGCTGAGCCAGCGGCTGGTCGAGGTCGAGTACGGCCACGAGGTCGGCCAGGTCCGGACGGTGCCGTTGCCCGACGGCCGGGTGGTGCTGGTGACCGGGGACGACGCGACGTTCTTCGAGCTGTGAGGGCGGGCCGGCCCCCTGCGGTTTCATCACGGTACGTAGGTGAACCTGCACTTCCCGGGGTGCACGGACCTGGGGAAGTGCAGGTTCACCCACGTACCGTGATGAAACGACAGCCGGCCGCGCCACAGCTGCCCGCGCCAGCCCGGCCCGCGCAGCAACGGAGCAGGTGGCCGGGCCGACGTATTCTCGTAGCCATGTGTCGCAACATCCGCCCGCTGAACAACTTCGAGCCGCCGGCGACCCGGGACGAGGTCACCTCGGCGGCGTTGCAGTACGTCCGGAAGGTCAGCGGCACCACCCGGCCGTCGCAGGCCAACCAGGAGGTCTTCGACGCCGCGGTGGCGCAGATCGCCCGGATCACCGAGGACCTGCTCGACGGGCTGGTCACCACCGCGCCGCCGAAGGACCGTGAGGTCGAGGCGGAGAAGGCACGGGCCCGGGCACAGCTGCGGTACGCGCGATGACCACCGCGCCGACGACCACCGCCCCGGTGGTCCGGCTGCCGGGCGACCTCACCACGTCGGCGGCACCGGCGGCGGCGGCGGTCGAGCTGCCGGCGTACGACGAGGCGCTGGCGTTCCTGCGGGGCCGACCGCTGGTGGTGCTGACCGGCGCCGGGCTCTCCACCGACTCCGGGATCCCCGACTACCGGGGGCCGGGCTCCCCGTCGCGGGCGCCGATGACCTACCAGGAGTTCGTCTCCGGCTCCGACCGCGCAGCAGCGGTACTGGGCACGCAGCCACCTGGGGTGGGGCCGGATGCGGGTCGCCGGGCCGAACGCGGGGCACCGAGCCCTGACCGAGGCTCGACCCGGAGCTGCTGATCACCCAGAACGTCGACGGCCTGCACGAGCGGGCCGGGTCCCGGCGGGTGGTCGCGCTGCACGGCCGGATCAGCGACGTGGTCTGCCTGGGCTGCCGGCGTACCTCCTCGAGAGTCCGACTGCACGAGCGGCTGACCGTCGCGAACCCCGGGTTCGCCGAGCGGCACGCCGAGGCGGCGATGCGCCCCGACGGCGACGTCGCGCTGGAGGAGACCGCCGGGTTCGCGGTCCCCGGTTGCGAGCAGTGCGGCGGGGTCCTCAAGCCGGACGTGGTCTTCTTCGGCGAGAACGTCCCGGCGCCCCGGGTGCAGCGCTGCTTCACTGCCGTCGAGGCGCTCGCGGACTCCGGCGGCGCGCTCCTGGTCGCCGGCTCCAGCCTGACCGTGATGAGCGGGCTCCGGTTCGTCCGCCGGGCCGCCAAGACCGCGATCCCGGTGGTGATCGTGAACCGGGGCGCCACCCGCGGCGACGACCTCGCGACGTACAAGCTCGACACCGGGACCAGCGAGTTCCTCAGCGCGCTTGCCGCCTGACGGCTTCGGATTTCCTGGTGGGAATCCCCGGATGTCAGGGGATTCCGACGTGGGAATCCCCGGATGTCAGGGGTTCCCGACGTGGCGATCCCCGGATGTCAGGGGTTCCCGACGGTTGTCGGCCGGTGCAACAGCCGACAACCGTCGGCGATCCCTGACAACCCGAGTCCCGCAGGGCCTTCCGCATCGGGCCACCACCCATCCACAGCGCGCCGACCCCGCCCCCCTGTCCACAGCCCCGTCGCCAGGGCGCGCGCCGACGCCCCTGCTCGCGTCAGGGTCCGGACATGGACCCACGACTGCAAGCACTGACCGCCCAGCACGGAGTGTTCCTGCGCAAGGAAGCCATTGCGCTGGGGTACGACGACCGCGCCATCCACCGTCACCTCAGCGACGGCACGTGGCACCGCGTTCGCCGCGGCGCGTACGTCGACGGGGAGCTGTGGCGTTCCTCGCCGCTGGCGACCCAGCGTCTGCTTCTCGCCCGCGCCGTCCTGCGCAACAGCCGCTGCCACGCCTTCCTCTCCCATCAGTCCGCGGCCCACGCCCTCGGCGCCGACGTGTGGCAGCCGCCGGAGCTGGCCCACCTGACTCGGTCCGACGGGCGCGCCGGGCGACGAGAGGCAGGGGTGGTGCAGCACCGTGGGGTGCTGCGCGTCGGGGACACCACCGTGCGCGACGGCATCCCGGTGACCAGTGGCACTCGCACCGCACTGGACGTCGCCAGTGTGTCCGATGTGGAGCACAGCCTGGTGGTGGTCAACAGCCTGCTGCACCTGGGCGAGACCACGAAGCCGCTCCTCACCCAGGGCCTGGCGACCCAGGACTGCTGGCCGCGTACGCTGCACAACGACCTGGTGGTCCGCCTCGCCGATGGGCGGCTGGAGTCGGTGGGCGAGTCCCGGGCGTACTTCCTGTGCTGGGCACAGGGATTGCCGGCCCCGCAGCCGCAGTTCGAGGTCAAGGACCGGAGCGGCAACATCGTCGCCCGACTCGACTTCGCGTGGCCGCAGCGGCGGGTGTGGATGGAGTTCGACGGGCGGCAGAAGTACGTCAAGTACCTGCGCCCCGGCGAGACCGTGGCTGATGCCGTGGCGCGAGAGAAGCGCCGCGAGGACCAGATCAGGGAGCTCACCGGCTGGCTGTGCATCCGGATCTGCTGGGCCGACCTGTACACCCCCGAGCTCACTGCCGCCCGGGTCCGGGCGATGCTGGACGGACCGGTCGCTGCCTGACGCGGGGTCGCCGAATTTCCTCGGGCGACGCCAGGGGGTTGTCAGTCTCTTCCCACGGTTGTCGGCCGTTGCAACCCCTGACAACCGTCGGGAACCCCTGACGACCGGGGATTCCTGGGAGGGGCCCGGAAACCGCGAACAACCGCTCAGAGCCGGCGGACGAAGATGTGCTCGGCAGCCTCCGGGACGATCTCGGCGCTCTCCCCGCCGGCCCCGACCAGGACCCCCTGCTCGGTGGTCACCACGGTGACGGTCTTGTCGGGCAGGGCGCCGACGCGGCGCAGCGCGCTCATCAGCACCTCGTCCTTCTGCATCTCCTCGGAGATCCGGCGGACCAGGACCCGGCCCTCCTCCGCGGTCGCGACCGCGGTGAGCGGCTCGACCCCGTCCATGAACTGCTCCCCGACCGCGGTCTGACCGAGCTCGGCCAGGCCCGGGATCGGGTTGCCGTACGGCGACTCGGTGGGGTGGTCGAGCAGCTCGAGCAGCCGGCGCTCCACGGTCTCGCTCATCACGTGCTCCCAGCGGCACGCCTCCTCGTGCACCAGCTCCCAGTCCAGCCCGATCACGTCGGTGAGCAGCCGCTCGGCCAGCCGGTGCTTGCGCATCACCCGGGTGGCCAGCCGCAACCCCTCGTCGGTGAGCTCCAGGTGCCGGTCGCCCTCGATGGTGAGCAGGCCGTCGCGCTCCATCCGGGCCACGGTCTGCGAGACCGTGGGGCCGCTCTGGTGCAGCCGCTCGGCGATCCGGGCACGCAACGGGACGATGCCCTCCTCGACCAGCTCGTAGATGGTCCGGAGGTACATCTCCGTGGTGTCGATCAGATCGCTCACCCCGGCATTGTGTCCCATCGATCCAGCCGCCCCACCGGACTCCCCCACCAACCCGGTGGCAGGGTGGGACGGGTGAGCGCGGTGATGTGGTTCCGGCGAGACCTGCGGCTGGGCGACAACCCGGCTCTGGTCGCGGCGGCGGCCGATGGTGACGTCCTGCCCCTGTTCGTCCTCGACCCCCGGCTGTGGGGCCCCGCCGGTCCGTCCCGGCGCGCCTACCTGGGTGCCTCGCTGCGGTCCCTCGACGCCTCCCTGCGCCAGCGGCACGCGAGCCTCTCGGTGGTGCGCGGCGATCCGGCACGCCGGGTGGTGCTGGCGGCGAAGGCGGTCGGCGCGCAGCGGGTCCACGTCGCGGCCGACTACGCGCCGTACGGCCACCAGCGCGACCTGGCGGTGGAGGAGGCGCTGAAGGACGCCGGGATCGAGCTGGTGCGCACCGGGTCGCCGTACGCCGTGGCGCCCGGCCGGGTGGTGAACGGCTCCGGCGACCCGTACAAGGTCTTCACCCCGTTCTTCCGGTCCTGGACCGACCACGGCTGGCGGGACCCGATCGAGGCCCCGACCGGGGTGAGCTGGTGTGCGTTGGAGGACGGCACCACCGACATCCCGGACCCCGACCTGCCCGCCGGGCTCACCCTTCCCGAGGCCGGCGAGGCGGCCGCGGGCCGGCGGTGGCAGGAGTTCGTGGACCGCATCGACGACTACGACGAGGATCGGGACAAGCCCGGCGTGGACGGCACCAGCCGGCTCTCGGTGCACCTGAAGTACGGCGAGGTCCACCCGCGCACGCTGCTGGCCGACCTGTCCCGCAAGCGCAGCAAGGGCGCGGCGACGTACCGCCAGGAGATCGCCTGGCGCGAGTTCTACGCCGACGTCCTGTTCCGCCGTCCCGACTCGGCACGCGACTACTACCGACCGGAGTACGCCGAGCTGCCCTACGACGAGCCGGGCGACCAGCTGGCCGCCTGGCAGGAGGGTCGGACCGGGTTCCCGATCGTGGACGCCGGGATGCGGCAGCTGCGCGCCACCGGCTGGATGCACAACCGGCTGCGGATGATCGTGGCCAGCTTCCTGGTCAAGGACCTGCACCTGGAGTGGCAGCACGGGGCCCGGCACTTCCTGCACTGGTTGGTCGACGGCGACCTGGCCTCGAACAACCACGGCTGGCAGTGGACCGCCGGCAGCGGCACCGACGCCTCGCCGTTCTTCCGGGTGTTCAACCCGACCAGCCAGGGCCGCAGGTTCGACCCCGAGGGCGGCTACGTCCGGCGATGGGTCGACCGAGCTCGCGGACCCCGAGCAGGTCCCCGACCCGCACGAGCCGGACCCGGAGACCCGGGCTCTGGTGGGCTACCCGGAACCGATGGTGGACCATCAGCAGGAGCGCCAGGAGGCCCTGGCCCGATGGGAGACGATCCGATGACCCCCACCAGCACGAGCCTGGTGCTCCCCGCCCGGTACAACGGCCCACCCCGGTCCGGCAATGGCGGGTACGCCGCCGGCGCGCTGGCAGCGACGCTCGCGGGCCGCACCGGGGAGCACGACCAGCCGTGGCCGCCGGTCACCGTGACGCTGCGACAGCCGCCACCGCTGGACACCGTGCTGGAGGTCAGCCGCGGCGGCGAACCCGGTGCCCGGTGGGCGGAGGCGTACGCCGGCGAGACCCTGGTGGCCCGGGCCGAGGAGGACGCCTCCGCCGTGCTCACCCCGGTGTCCCCGGTGCCCGTGCGACCGGGCGCGCGCCGCGCAGGCGGCGTACCCGGGCTGGTCTCGCACCCCTTCCCCACCTGCTTCGCCTGTGGGACCGACCGCGAGCCCGGGGACGGCCTGCGGATCTTCCCGGGGCCGGTGGACGACGACGCGGGTCGGGCCCGGGTGGCCGCCACCTGGACGCCGGACGCGAGCCTCACCGAGGACTGGCACGAGTGCCGGACCGGCACCCGGTGCGCCGCCCTCCCGGTGACCTGGGCGGCCCTGGACTGCATCAGTGCCTGGTCGAGCGGCATCGACGAGCGGCCGATGGTGCTCGGCCGGATGACCACCCGGGTGGACCGGCTGCCGGTGATCGGCGAGGAGCACGTGGTGGTCGGCCTGGCGCTGGGGACCGAGGGCCGCAAGAACGTCGCCGCGGCGAGCCTGTACGACGCCGCCGGGGGTCTGGTCGCGACCGCGCAGCACGTCTGGATCAGCGTGGATCCCGCCACGTTTTGACGTGCTCAGCGTGGGCAGGATCTACACTCGTGGCTATGACTTTGATCGATCCAATCGTCCCCCGCGAGTGGTGGCGGGACGCCGTCGTCTACCAGATCTACGTGCGCAGCTTCGCCGACAGCGACGGCGACGGCGTGGGCGACCTCCCCGGGATCACCTCGCGTCTGCCGTACCTGCGCGACCTCGGGGTCGACGCGGTGTGGCTGACCCCCTTCTACACCTCCCCCCAGCACGACCACGGGTACGACGTGGCGGACTACTACGACGTCGACCCGCTGTTCGGCTCGCTGGGCGACGCCGACGAGCTGCTCGCCCGCGCCCACGACCTGGGCCTGAAGGTGATCGTCGACCTGGTGCCCAACCACACCTCCCACGCCCATGCCTGGTTCCAGGCGGCCCTGGCCGCCGAGCCCGGCAGCCCTGAGCGGGCGCGCTACCTCTTCCGCGACGGTCGTGGCCCCAAGGGCGACGAGCCGCCGAACAACTGGCAGTCGATCTTCGGCGGCCCGGCCTGGACCCAGCTGGAGACCCCGGACGGCGACGCCGGCCAGTGGTACCTGCACCTGTTCGACTCCACCCAGCCCGACCTCGACTGGCGCAACCCCGAGGTCGGCGACATGTTCGAGGACGTCCTGCGGTTCTGGCTGGACCGTGGTGTCGACGGGTTCCGGGTCGACGTGGCCCACGGGCTGTTCAAGGAGGAGGGCCTCCGCGACCAGGCTCGTGGATCCGTCCCGAGCGCAGGGCGACTCGATGGTGGACCGGGCGGACACCGACGAGCCGATGTTCCACCAGCCCGAGGTCCACGACGTCTACCGCCGCTGGCACGGCGTCCTCGCCGAGTACGACGGCGACCGGATGACCGTGGCCGAGGCCTGGGCGCCGACCGAGGAGGAGCTGGCCCGCTACGTCCGACCGGACGAGATGAGCCAGGCCTTCAACTTCGCCTGGCTGCAGCGCGCCCGTGGTCCGCGGCCTCGTTCGCCGAGGTCGTCACCGGCACCTTCTCCTCGCTCGAGGGCGGCGACGCCGACCCGACCTGGGTGCTCAGCAACCACGACGTCGTCCGGCACGCCACCCGGTACGGCGGCGGCGAGCAGGGGCAGGCCCGCGCCCGCGCGGCGCTGCTGACCATGCTGGCGCTGCCCGGGTCGACGTACCTGTACCAGGGTGAGGAGCTCGGTCTGGAGCAGGTCGACGTCGCCCCCGAGCACCGCCAGGACCCGTCCTGGTTCCGGACCGGCGAGCCCGGTCGCGACGGCTGCCGGGTGCCGATGCCGTGGCACGACGACACGCCGCCGTTCGACTTCGGCCCGGGACAGGGGCAGCCGTGGATCCCGCAGCCCGCGGAGTGGGCCGGCCTCACGGTCGCGGCCCAGGCCAAGGACCCCGGCTCGATGCTGAACTTCTACCGGGCCGCGCTGAGCGCGCGTCGTGCCTTCACCAAGGCCGCGGGCCGGCAGGTCGACCTGCTCGACCTGGGCATCGGCGACGAGGTCCTGGCGTTCCGCCGCGGGGACCTGACCGTGGTGCTCAACTGTGGCCCCGAGCCCGGTCGCACTGCCCGACGGTGAGGTGCTGGCCGCCAGCGCCCGGATCGCCGGGGGGAGACTGCCCGGCGACACGGCGGTCTGGCTGCACACCGCGACTGCCTGACCGCCACCCCCGCCGCTCGGCGCTCGGCGCACGAGGCCTCAGCCCAGCGCGCGGTTGTACCGGCCGAGCAGCTCGGTGAACCGGGCCAGGTCTCCTCGGGCCAATCGCCCAGCTGCTCCTCCAGCCGCATCCGCCGACTCCGGGTCACCGTGTCCAACCCGCGCCGACCCTCCTTGCTCGGGGTCAGCAGCGTCGCCCGGCCGTCGTCCGGGTCCGGCTGCCGGTCCACCAGCCCGAGGTCGAGCAGGTGCTGCACCTGCCGGCTGACCGCCCCCTTGTCGATGTCGAACACCTCGGCGAGCGCGGACGCTCGGTGCGGGCCCTGATAGGCCAGGTGGGCCAGGAGCAGGTACGCCGCCGGCTGCAGGTCGGCGTGGACCGCGCGGGCCCGCTCGCTGATGCCTCGGCGTACCCGCCGGATCAGCACGCCGATCTCGTTCTCCAGGCTGAGCAGACCGGCCTCGCGGGCCGCGTCACTCCGCTCGAACCCGACCGCCGGAGCGGCCCGGGGTCGGCGGTGCCGCCATGAGGATCGAGAAGGAGGACGAGAAGGAGGACGCGCAGGAGGATCGGGGCACACGGCAGCCCTTCGGCGCAGCGGTTGTTGCCGGCAACCGTAGGCCCCCGGACCGGGGTTGCCAATCGCCCGCGGGAGCGCACCACCGAGCCTCAGCTGCGCCGACCGGCGGGGAACGCAGCGACCCGCAGGCGTGGACCTCCGAGGAGGTCCGCTCCGGCGGACGTGATGCCGGATCACCTGCGGGTCGGGTTGCTGCCTGGTATTCGCCAGCAGCGTCACGGGCGCTTCCGCCCGGTCGTGGTGCTGGGGCTGCTAGCGGACAGCCACCTCACGCGTCCTTGAAGAATTCATTCCTCGGACCACCTCCTTTCCCGTGTGCGACCACGGTAGGTCGGCGTCGCAGGGTCGGACAAGGGGTTTGGCACCCTCGGGCTCAGGCCACCGCCGCGACTGAACTGCGAGTCGTACAGCGCGGCGTACGCCCCCGGCACGGCGAGCAGCTCGTCGTGGGTGCCCTGCTCGACGATCCGCGCCGTCCTCCATCACCAGGATCAGGTCCGCGTCGCGGATCGTGGAGAGCCGGTGGGCGATCACGAAGCTGGTCCGGTCCGAGCGCAGCGCGGCCATCGCCTGCTGGACCAGCAGCTCGGTGCGGGTGTCCACCGAGCTGGTCGCCTCGTCGAGGATCAGCAGCGCGGGGTTGGTCAGGAAGGCCCGGGCGATGGTGACCAGCTGCCGCTCACCGGCGGAGAGGTTGGAGCCCTCCTCGTCGATCACCGTGTCGTACCCGTCCGGCAGCGAGTGCACGAACCGGTCCACGAACGTCGCCCGGGCGGCCCGGATCACCTCCTCGTCGGTGGCGTCGGGGCGGCCGTAGGCGATGTTGTCGCGGATGGTGCCCCCGAACAGCCAGGTGTCCTGCAGCACCATCCCGATCTGACCGCGCAGCGCGGCCCGGGGCATCGCGGTGATGTCGACGCCGTCCAGGGTGATCCGTCCCGGCGTCGATGTCGTAGAAGCGCATCACCAGGTTGACCAGGGTGGTCTTGCCGGCACCGGTCGGTCCCACGATCGCGACCGTCTGGCCGGGCCGGGCGACCAGCGAGAGGTCCTCGATCAGCGGGACGTCCTCGTCGTAGCGGAACGAGACGTCCTCGAACGCGACCTCGCCGTGCCGGGCGCGCCGGGATCGCCAGGTCCGCCGGGTCGGCGGGCTCCTCGTCGGCGTCGAGCAGCTCGAAGACCCGCTCGGCCGAGGCGACCCCGGACTGGAGCAGGTTCATCATCGAGGCGACGGTGGTCAGCGGCTGGGTGAACTGGCGGCGTGTACTGCACGAACGCCTGCACCTCGCCCAGCGACAGCGAGCCCGCTGGCCACCCGCAGCCCGCCGACGACGGCGATCACCACGTAGTTGAGGTTCCCGAGGAACATCATCGACGGCATGATCAGCCCGGAGACGAACTGCGCGCCGAAGCTGACCCGGTAGAGCTCGTCGTTCTCCTCGGCGAAGGTGCGCCTCCACCTCCGCGCTGGCGACCGAAGACCTTGACCAGCGCGTGGCCGGAGTACGCCTCCTCGATCTGCGCGTTCAGCTGCGCCGGTACGCCGCCACTGCGCGACGAACTGGCCCTGCGAGCGCTTCATGATCGCCCGGGTGACCAGCAGCGAGACCGGCACCGAGACCAGCGCGACCAGCGCCAGCAGCGGCGAGATCCAGAACATCATCGCCAGCACCGCGAACACGGTGAGCAGCGAGGTCAGCAGCTGGCTCATCGTCTGCTGGAGGCGTCTGGCTGACGTTGTCGATGTCGTTGGTGACCCGGCTCAGCAGCTCGCCGCGCGGCGACCGGTCGAAGTACCCGAGCGGCAGCCGGTTGATCTTCTCCTCGACGTCGGCGCGCATCCGGTCAGACGGTGTTCTGCACGACGGCGTTGAGCACGTAGCCCTGCAGCCAGGCCAGCAGCGAGGCCACGACGTACACCGCGAGCACCAGCAGCAGCACCTGCCCGACGGCGCTGAAGTCGACGCCCTGCCCGGGGACGATGTCCTGCATCGAGGAGAGCATCGTGGCGAGCTTGTCCTCGCCGCGCGCCCGGAGGTCGGCGACCGCCTGGGCCTGGGTCGTCCCCGCGGGCAGGTTGCGACTGAACAGGCCGCTGAAGACCAGGTCGGTGGCCCGGCCGAGGATCCGGGGACCGGTCGACATCAGGCCGACGCTGAGCACCGCCGAGCACCGACGATCGCGATCGCCCGGGGCCGGTCGGGTGCGCAGCCGGGCCACCAGCCGCCGCGCGGACGGGCCGAAGGTCATCGCCTTCTGGGCGACCATGCCGCCGCCCATCGGACCGCGCCCGGGCCACCGTGGCATTGCCTCGATCCGCTCGGTGGCGCGCAGCGCGACGCCCTTCGGCGCGGCGGCCTGCGGGCCGGGGCGTGGGCGGGCCTCGCTCATGCCACCGCCCCCGCGCGCAGCTGCGAGGTGACGATCTCCTGGTACGTCGGGCAGTCGGCGAGCAGCTCGTCGTGCGTGCCGCGGCCGACGACCCGACCGTCCTCGAGCACCAGGATCAGGTCGGCGTCGATGATCGTGGAGACCCGCTGGGCCACGATCACCACCGTCGCGTCCCGGGTGGTCGGCCGCAGCGCCGCCCGCAGCCGGGCGTCGGTGGCGAGGTCGAGCGCCGAGAACGAGTCGTCGAACAGGTAGATCCCGGGCCGGCGGACCAGGGCCCGGGCGATCGCCAGCCGCTGGCGCTGGCCGCCGGAGAAGTTGGTGCCGCCCTGGGTGACCGGGGCGTCGAGACCCTCGGCCAGCGCCTCGACGAAGTCGCGCCGCCTGGGCCACCTCGAGCGCGGCCCAGAGCTCGTCGTCGGTGGCGTCCGGCTTGCCGTAGCGCAGGTTGCTGGCGATGGTGCCGGTGAACAGGTAGGCCCGCTGCGGGACCAGTCCGATCTGGCCCCACAGGGCAGTCCGGGTCGAGCCGGCGTACGTCGACGCCCGCCGACGCGCACGGTGCCGGAGGTGGCGTCGAAGAGCCGCGGGCACCAGGTTGACCAGCGTGGACTTGCCGGCGCCGGTCGAGCCGATCACCGCGACCGTCTGCCCGGGGCGCGCCGAGAACGAGACCTCGCTGAGCACCGGGGACTCGGCCCCGGGGTAGGAGAACACCACGTGCTCCAGGTCGAGCCACCCACGCCGGGCCGGGTCGGGCACGACCGGCTCGGCGGGCGGGACCACCGAGGACTCGGTGTCGAGCACCTCCATGATCCGGTCACCGCAGACCGAGGAGCGCGGGCACCAGCATCAGCATGAAGGTCGCCATCATCACCGACATCAGGATCTGCATCAGGTAGGTGAGGAACGCGGTCAGCGCTCCGACCTGCATCTGCCCGCTGTCGACGCGCTGCCCGCCGAACCAGATCACCGCGACGCTGGCGACGTTCACGACCAGCATCACCAGCGGGAACATGGTGGCCATCCAGCGGCCGGCGCGCACCGCGACGTCGGTGAGCTCGTCGTTGGCGGTGGCGAAGCGTTCGGTCTCGTACGGCTCCCGGACGAAGGCCCGCACCACCCGGATCCCGGTGATCTGCTCGCGCAGCACCCGGTTGACCTCGTCGATGCGCGCCTGCATCAGCCGGAAGTTCGGCACCATCCGGCTGACCACGAACCCGACGCTGACGAACAGCGCCGGGACCACGACGGCGAGGATCCAGCCCAGCCCGACGTCCTCGCGCAGCGCCATGATCACGCCGCCGACCATCATGATCGGCGAGGAGACCGCGATCGTGCAGGCCATCAGCACCAGCATCTGCACCTGCTGGACGTCGTTGGTGCTGCGGGTGATCAGCGAGGGCGCCCCGAAGTGCTGGACCTCGCGGGTGGAGAACGTCCCGACCCGGTGGAAGAGGGTCGCGCGGACGTCGCGGCCGAAGCTCATCGCGGTCCGAGCGCCGAACCACACCGCGGTGACGGCGCAGACGATCTGCACCAGCGAGACGACGAGCATCACCGCGCCGACCCGGACGATGTAGCCGGTGTCGCCGCGGGCGATGCCGTTGTCGATGATGTCCGCGTTCAGGCTGGGCAGGTAGAGCATCGCGACCACGCCCACGAACTGGAGCGCCACCACGGCGTACAGCCAGGTCCGGTACGGGCGGAGGTGGATCCGCAGCAGTCGGAGCAGCATCAGCGGGGTCCCGTCCCGCGCGCCCCGGCCAGGATCCCGTCGAGGACCACGTCGGCGATGTCCGCGGCACTGAGCCGGTGCTCGGCGTCGGGCATGCCCGGGTGCCAGGCGCCGAAGACCAGGCTGCGCAGCACCAGCGCGGCGCGGACCGGGGGCACCCGGAGCTGCTCGGCGTGCGGGCCGAACAGCAGGTCGGCCAGGGTGCCCAGCAGCTGCCGGTTGGCCTCGACGACGAACTCCGGCGGCCCGGGCGGCTTGCCCGCAGCTGTCTGCTCGGCGCCCTCGGCGAGCAGCACCGGGCGCAGCGCCATCATCACCCGCATGCTGTTCTCCATCCTCGCGACCAGCAGGTCGACCACGGCAGCGACCTGGTCGGGGAGCCCCCGGCGGGCGGCGATCGCGGTGGCCATCTCCGCCGGCCCGGTGGGCGGGTTGACCGCCTCCTCGGCGACCGCGAGGAACAGCGCGCGCTTGTCCGGGAACGCCCGGAAGATGGTGCCCTCGGCGATCCCGGCCGCCTCGGCGATCTGTCGGGTGGTCACGTCGCCGCCGTACTGCGCGAGCAGCGGTCCGGTCGCCGCGACGATCGCCGCCCGACGCTCGGCCGGCGACATCGGACGGGCGCGCTCCCGCTTGGTGGTCACCCGCCGAGTGTAAGTGAGTGAGCACTCACTCACAAGTCTTCACGAGGGTGCCTCAGGGCGAGAGCCGCTCCGTCGCCCAGGTCTCCCCGTCAGCCCCGGCCCGCCGGTAGACCAACCGGTCGTGCATCCGACCCCGACGGCCCTGCCAGAACTCGACGCACTCGTGCCGCACCAGGTAGCCGCCCCACTCCTCGGGCACCGGCACCTCCTGCCCCTGCCAGCGGACCTCCGCCTCGCCGTACGACGCGCTCAGCTCGTCGCGGTCAGCGACCACCGTCGACTGGTGGGAGGCCCACGCGCCCAGCTGCGACTCGCGGGGCCGGGCCGCGAAGTAGTCCTCGACGCGACCACGGTCGAGCAGCACCGCCACGCCCTCGACCCGCACCTGGCGCTCCAGCGGGTGCCACGGGAAGAGCAGGGCGCAGCGGGGGTTGCCGGCCAGGTCCCGGCCCTTGCGGGAGCGGGTGTTGGTGTAGAACACGAACCCCTCGGCGGAGAACCCCTTGAGCAGCACCATCCGCGACGACGGGGCGAAGTCCGCGGCGACGGTGGAGAGCACCATCGCGTTCGGCTCGTGGACGCCGGCTGCCGTCACGTCCTCGAACCACCGGCCGAACATCGCCGTCGGGTCGGCGGCGAGGTCCGTCTCCTCCAGCCCTGCCGCGGCGTACTCACGACGCAGCGCGGAGAGGTCGGTCCCGTCGTGCCCGGTGTCAGCCATGGCGCCACGATAGTGCGGGGGATCCGCGCCGACCGACGACCGGGATCCCCAGCCCGGTCGGCCCACCCGGCGGGCGCGCGTGCACCCGCGGGGGATGCGGGGCACAATGCCCCGTTGGATCTCTTCCATCCCCGACGAAGGAGACGCGCCGCATGACTGAGGTGCACCACGGACTGGAGGGCGTCGTCGCCTTCGAGACCCAGATCGCCGAGCCCGACAAGGAGGGCTCCGCCCTCCGCTACCGCGGCGTGGACATCGAGGAGATCGTCGGGCGGGTGCCCTTCGAGAACGTGTGGGGCCTGCTCATCGACGGCTGCTACGACCCCGGCCTGCCGCCCGCCGAGGCGTACAACATCCCGGTGCACACCGGCGACATCCGGGTCGACGTCCAGGCGGCGATCGCGATGCTCGCGCCGGCCTTCGGGTTCCGCCAGACCTACGACATCTCCGACGAGCAGGCCCGCGAGGACCTGAGCCGGGTCGCGGTGATGGTGCTCTCCTACGCCGCACAGGCCGCGCGGGGGCTGCACCAGCCGGTCGTCCCGCAGAGCGAGGTCGACGAGGGCCGGACCCTGGCCGAGCGGTTCCTGATCCGCTGGAAGGGGGAGGCCGACCCGGCCCACGTCAAGGCGATCGATGCCTACTGGTCCTCCGCGGCCGAGCACGGCATGAACGCCTCCACGTTCACCGCCCGGGTGATCACCTCGACCGGGGCAGACGTCGCCGCGGCGTTCTCCGGCGCGATCGGGGCGATGAGCGGGCCGCTGCACGGCGGCGCCCCGTCCCGGGTGCTGCACATGATCGAGGAGGTGGAGAAGCGGGACGGCGACGCCGCGTCGTACGTCAAGCAGCTCCTCGACGACGGCGAGCGGCTGATGGGCTTCGGGCACCGCGTCTACCGCGCCGAGGATCCCCGCGCCCGGGTGCTTCGCCGGACCGCCAAGGAGCTCGACGCACCGCGGTACGAGGTGGCCGAGGCGCTGGAGCAGGCCGCGCTCGCCGAGCTGCGCGAGCGCCGCCCGGACCGGGTGCTGGAGACGAACGTCGAGTTCTGGGCGGCGATCGTCCTGGACTTCGCCGAGGTGCCGGCGCCGATGTTCACCTCGATGTTCACCTGCGCGCGGACCGGCGGCTGGTCGGCGCACATCCTGGAGCAGAAGCTCACCGGTCGACTGATCCGGCCCTCGGCGGTCTACGCCGGCCCGGCCCAGCGCAAGGCAGACGCGGTCGAGGGGTGGCGCGAGGCCTGGGGCGACTGACCCGGGCCCGGCCGTCTCACAGCCGTCCGGCGTACCAGCTGGTGCCGCCGGCCGCGGCCTGGCGGGTCAGCGAGATGTGCATGTGGTCGCGGTGTCGCAGGGTGTCCGAGCAGGTGGACGGCTCCACGCAGCCGCTGTTGAGGTAGGGGCGCGCCTCGAACCCGTGCCAGGCAGAGAAGATCTGGTCGTTCCAGATGAGGTACATGATGCCCATCCGGCGAGCCTTCGCGTGGGTACGGCCCTTGCGGTCGGTCCTGAAGACGAAGTCGAGGAAGCGCTGGGCGGCGGCACGGTCGACCTCCGCGTCGGCGTCGAGGGTCCAGTCGATGGCGCGGCCCTCCTCGTGCTCCGAGGTGACGCCGTCCCGGCCGCACGGACGCGAGACGCCGCCGAAGGCGCCGCCGAACCGGCGCTCCAGGGTCTGGCCGAGCACCGTGGCTCCGGGCTTGGCCCGGGGAGCGCACCGCGAGGCGGGCTCGTAGTCCGCGTAGTCCTCGAGCGGAGCGGCCGAGGCGGACCCGGCGGTCACCGTCAGCAGCGCGACGACGAGCGCTGCCGCGGACAGGACGAGCGTGAGGTTGCAGGCGGCGTGGACGACGCTGCCGATGACTCCGGTGGGGGCCGGGCCGTGGCGGTGCAGGTCGGGGCGGGGGCGGGGGGCGGGGGACATGTCCGCGACGGTAGGCAGCGGCTTCCGCCCCCGTCCGAGGAATGCTCCAGGCCCCTCGGAGTCATGACCGATCGGCCATTTCCGGCTAGGACGTCCAGGTGGCGGCCTCCCACCTCGAGACGGAGAGGGGGCGTGTTCGGCTGACAGAGCAGCGGTACGTCGTTCTCAGTCGCCGACCTCGACCGGGTCCGTCCCCAGGCCGGCGCCGGGTGCCGGTGCCGCCGGGCCCGAGGAGCCGGTGGAGCCGGTGGAACCGGAGGTGCCGGTGGAACCGGAGGTGCCGGACATCTCGGCCATCTCGGTCGGCCGTGGCAGTGCCTGTCCGCCCAGGCCGGTGCCCAGCACGACCACCCCGAAGATGATCAGCAGGCCGACCGAGAGCACCACCCAGTCCAGCGGTGAGACCGTCCGTCGTGGAGCCGACTCCGGGACCAGCGGGGCCCAGCCACACTCGCCGACGTAGACGCTCCACCCGACGGTGGACCCGTCCCGCCAGGTGTCCGGCCGCTCCGGGTCCGCCTCGCCGACCAGCGGTAGCCACCGGCCGCTGACCGGGTGGCGGAACCGGGCGTCCCGGGTCGGGACCGCAGGGGTCGCACCGGGGATCTCTCTGGCGTCATAGGGGCTGTGCATCTGATCGACCTCGTCCTGTCCGTCGCGATGACGGTTTGGGTCCGCGAGCACGAGCAGCCCCCCGCCGCTCGAGGAGTTCAACGCAGCAACCCGCTCACCGTTACGCCTCGACCTCGAGTCGGCACCATCCGCGTCGTGCGTCAGCCCTCAGGATGCGCCGACGCCCGGACGGCCTTGGCGAAGCAGCGGGACAGTGGCTCGCCCCGGTAGTACCCGAAGCCGGGGACGGGGAGGTAGCCCGAGGACTCGTACAGCGCGATCGCCTCCGGCTGCCGCAGCCCTGTCTCCAGCACCATGGCCTCGGCCCCGTGCTCGACGGCGCTGAGCTCGAGACGGGCCAGCACCGCGCGGGCGAGCCCTCGCCCGCGGGCGCCGGGGACGACGTACATCCGCTTGATCTCCGCGGTGCGGCTGGTGCCGTACGCCGTGACGGTCGAGCGCCGCCAGGCCCCGCTGACCACCGGGACCGCGTCGAGGTACCCGACGAAGAACGCCCCCTCCGGCGGCTCGAAGTGGCCCGGGTCGATCGGGCTGTCGTCGCGGCTTCCGTAGCGCTGCACGTACTCGGCCTGGACCTCCTCGATCAGCAGCGCGGCGTCAGGGTGCGCGATCGAGACCCGCTCCAGCCGGAGCGGTACGCCGGCCTCAGCCGAGGACCCGTCCACATCCACCGCAGTACGTGTCCTGCTCGCCGTTCTCCCGGCCGCACGACTCGCACCGGCGCCGAGCGGACCCGCCGCTCAGACCACCGGCGACCCCGCCGGTCAGACCACGGGCACCACCGCCGCCCCAGCCGCCGCCGGGCCCGACCCCGTGCTCGATGGTCACCCGGGAGTAGCCGCCCGACCCCGAGGAGACCCGGGTGAAGGCGATCACGCCGAGCCCGACCACCATCACCAGGCCGCCGCCGGCGAAGAGGGCAAGGTCCCCGCCGGTGGTGTCCTCCGGGGCCGCCTGCTGGTCCGGCAGGTCGGGGATCCCGGCGGTGTCGTCGCTGAGCACGGTCTGCTCCCCGCCGCCTGCGCCGATCGCACCGACGAAGCTCCCGAAGCCGATCACGACCGCCGCCAGCCCGCCGAGCAGCAGCAGCGTGCCCACCCCGATCAGGACCCGGCGACCGGTGCTGAGTCGCGTGGCGCGAGCGCCGTCGTGGGCGGGGCGGTCGATGCTCACGATGCGTCTCCTCGGGCTGGGGGTGCGGTACGCGATGCCACAATAGGCGGCACCGACGCAAGCCTCGACCGTGGTCACGCCCGACCCGCCGAGATCCCCCGGAAGGTGTCCCCCCGTGGCCGATCCGATCAGCATCCCCGCCGACCTGCTCCCCGCCGACGGGCGGTTCGGCGCCGGGCCGTCGAAGATCCAGACCGGGCACCTCGACGCGCTCGCCGCGACCGGCACGTCCCTGATGGGCACCTCGCACCGCCAGGCACCGGTCAAGGGGCTGGTCGGCCGGGTCCGCGAGGGACTGGCGAGCCTGTTCGAGCTGCCCGAGGGCTACCAGGTGGTGCTCGGCAACGGGGGCGCCACCGCCTTCTGGGACATCGCGACGTACGGGCTGATCGAGCGCCGCAGCCAGCACCTCTCGTTCGGCGAGTTCTCGGCGAAGTTCGCCCAGGCCGCCGCCGACGCCCCGTGGCTGGCCGATCCGTCGGTGATCACCGCGCCGCCCGGGTCGCTGCCGAGCCCGGAGGCCGAGGACGGCGTCGACGTCCACGCCTGGGCGCACAACGAGACCTCGACCGCGGTGATGGCACCGGTGCGCCGCCCCGCCGGCACCACCGCGGAGTCGGCCCTGGTCCTCGTCGACGCCACCTCCGGGGCCGGCGGCCTGCCGGTCGACCTCACCGAGACCGACGTCTACTACTTCGCCCCGCAGAAGAGCTTCGCCTCCGACGGCGGGCTGTGGATCGCGCTGATGTCGCCGGCCGCGCTGGACCGTGCCGCCCGGATCGCCGCCTCGGGACGGCACGTCCCGGCCTTCTTCGACCTGCCCACCGCGATCGACAACTCCGCGAAGAACCAGACCTACAACACCCCGGCCGTGGCCACGCTGTTCCTGATGGCCGAGCAGCTGGACTGGATGAACGCCCACGGCGGTCTGAAGGGGATGGTCGAGCGGACCACCCAGTCCTCCGAGACGCTCTACGGCTGGGCCGAGCGGACGGCGTACACCTTCCCCTACGTCAGCGACCCGGCCCACCGGTCCCTGGTGATCGGCACCATCGACTTCACCGACGAGGTGGACGCGGCCGCGGTCGCGGCGACCCTGCGGGCCAACGGCGTCGTGGACACCGAGCCGTACCGCAAGCTCGGCCGCAACCAGCTGCGGATCGCGATGTACCCGGCCGTCGACCCGGCCGACGTGGCGGCGCTGACCCGCTGCGTCGACTACGTGGTCGAGCGCAGCTGAGCCTCGATCGCGGTGTACGTCGCGGCGTCGAAGGCGACCAGCCGGGCGGACGTCACCTCGGTCCGGGTGGACCCGAGGGTCTCCAGCGCCACCGCGATCGCGTCGTCCTTCGGCCAGCCGTAGACCCCGGCGCTGACCAGCGGGAACGCCAGCTCCCGGGCGCCGAGCTCGTCGGCCACCGCCAGGGCACCGGCGTAGCAGGAGGTGAGCAGCGACCGGTCCGTCTCCCCGGCCCGGTGGTTCGGCCCGACCACGTGGATCACCCAGCGCGCCGGCAGGTCGCCGGCGGTGGTCCAGCCGGCCCCGCCGGTGGCCAGGCCGTGCGGGAATCGGCGACGGCAGTCCTCGAGGATCGTCGGCCCGCCGGCGGCGTGGATGGCGCCGTCCACCCCGCCACCGCCCCGCATCGCCCGGTTCGCGGCGTTGACCACCGCGTCCACGCGCTGCTCGGTGATGTCGCCCTGCACCACGAGGATCTCCATCAGGCCTCCTTCACCAGCGCCAGCGTGGCACGCTCCAACGCCGCCTGCCGCTCGTCCGGGCTGTCGTACTCGCGCGCGGTGACCTCCGCGATGGTCCGGCCCTCCTCGTAGGCCTCCACGACCCGGGGGTCGACGTACGCCGAACGGGCCAGCGTCGGGGTGTTGCCGAGGAACGAGGCGACCTCCTTCATCGCCCCGGAGACGGCCCGTTTCCGGGAGGCCGCCGACCGCCCCGGCTCCGGGGTCTCGGCGAGCGCCGCCGCGGCCAGCACCGTGGCGTGCCAGGTGCGGAAGTCCTTGGCGGTGGCCTCCAGGCCGGTCGAGGCGCGCACGTACTCGTTGACGAGGTCCGGCAGGATCGAGCGCCAGGAGCGGCCGAGCTTGTAGGCGAGCAGCCGCGGGTCGTCCCGGCTGCGGCGGCGCCGCATGATGTCGACCGTCTCCACCACGACCGCGTCGTCGATCTCGATCCGGTGCTCCACCCCGGACTTGCCGACGAAGGCGAACACCAGCCGGTCCTGACGACGCCGCACGTGCCGCCGCTCCAGGGTGGTCAGCCCGAAGCTGCCGTTGGTGTCGGCGTAGACGTCGTTGCCGATCCGGAAGTAGCCCAGGTCCAGCAGCCGTACGGCGACCGCGCAGGCCCGCTCCAGCGGCATCCCCTCGCGGCCGAGGTCGGCGACGACCCGGGTCCGGGCATCGGCCAGGGCCTCCCCGAACGCCGTCATCCGCTCGAACTTCTCCGTGTCCCGGCGGGCGCGCCACGCCGGGTGGTAGAGGTACTGGCGCCGACCCGCGTCGTCGGTGCCGACGGCCTGGAGGTGGCCGTTCTCGTACGGCGTCACCCACACGTCGCGCCAGGCGGGCGGGATCACCAGGTCCCGGACCCGCTGGACGTCCTCCTCGGGCAGCCGTCGGCCCTGCTGGTCGAGGTAGACGAAGCCCCGGCCGGACCGTCGCCGGGTCCAGCCGGGCTGGTCGGGCGAGGTCCTGCGGAGCCGGGGCACGACCGGCCGGTAGCCGCAGGCGCGGCCCGCCAAACCGTGCCGCACCTCACCACGTTCAGCGCCGCCGCAGCGACCAGATCAGCAGCACGATGACGCCGAGGCCGAGCCACCCGGTGAGGAACCACGGCCACACCGGTCGCTCCGTCGTCGTGACCTCGGGCACCTCGAGACCCTCGCGGGAGGCCGGCGGCGGGGTCGGCGCCGGCAGCGTCGGCCCGGTGGCGGTCGGGGACGGGGTCGGGCTGGGCGACGGGGCCATCGCGGCACGGACGTCGGCGGGCAGCGGGACGGCCAGCACCTCGGCGTTGCGTCCCTCGCTGCTGACCAGCAGGGTCCGGTCGTCGAGCACGGCGATCCCCTCCCCCTGCTCCTGGCTCGGCAGCCCGAAGCCGGCCACCTCCTCCAGCGACGGGAACGCCAGGACGACCGCACGGCTGTAGTCGCGCAGCACCAGGTGGCGACCGTCGGGGAAGAAGGCACCGTCGGTGACGATCGCCGGCGCGTCCCCCAGCTGCTCGAGCCGGTTGCCGTCCGGCGAGAGCCGGCGCGGGGCGGCGTAGATCCCGCCGCCGAAGATGCTCTTGCTGACCACGTAGACCCGGCCGGTGCCCGGGTGCACCAGCATCGCCTCGGCGTCCCGGGCGCCGCCCGGGTAGGTCAGCGGGTAGACGACCGGGTCCACGGTGGCGTCGTCGGTGGAGACCGGCACCCGCAACACCGAGACCGACGGTCGCGAGGAGGTGTTGTCCCCGATGTCGCCGACCCACACGTCCCCGTCGGGGCCGGTCGCGAGCGCCTCGACGTCCTCGGGGTCGGCCTCCCAGCGGGTCTCCCCCAGCGTCTCCCCGGTGCTCGGGTCGACCACGAACACCCGGCCGGAGTCGCCGGAGTCGTTGACGGTCAGCACCGGCGCCGTCGCGGGGGCCGGCTCGGCTGGGTCGGCGAGCAGCGCCAGCCCGCTGGACTCGATGATCTCGGGGTCGGCGAAGCTGAACGCCACCTGCACCCCCTGCGGCTCGGCCACCACCCGGTCGCCGCCGAGCAGGCCGACCGCGCCGATGCCGTAGCCGCCGATGAGGAACGGCACCACCAGCGCCACCGCGAGGGTCCGGTCACGCATCCGGGTCGGCCCCGCCGCTGCCGGTCCGGGTGCCGTGCTCGAGCAGCGCCGCCAGCCGCGGCCGGACACCCCAAGCGGCGACCATGTCGTCGTACTCCCGCCGGGCTCCGCCGCCGCGCACCGGGGCGCCGGTGCGGACCGCCCGGAGCATCGTGTTGCGCGGCGTGTGCTGGCTCTCCACGAACTGGACCACGTCGACCCGGTACCCCGCCAACCGCATCAGCGCGGCACGCAGGCCGTCGGTGAGGGTGTCGGCGAACCGTTCGCGGAGGATGCCGTGCCGGGTGAGCATCGCGTACGGCGCCGGGGTCGGCGCCTGCCGCAGCTGGGCGGCGATGTCGTGGTGGCAGCAGGGGGCGGCCAGCACCAGCCGCGCTTCCCACTCCACCGCCCGGGCCAGCGCCTCGTCGGTCGCGGTGTCGCAGGCGTGCAGGGCCAGCACCACCTCCGGGGCCGTCTCCAGCCGGACCCCGGAGATCGACCCGACCACGAACTCCGCGGCCACCCCGAGCTCGCCGGCGACCGCGCTGTTGTGCTCGCGGGACTGGTCCTTGACGTCCACGCCGGTGACCACCACCGGCAGGTCGCGGACCGCGGTGAGGTACCGCTGGGCGGCGAAGGTGAGGTAGGCGTTGCCGCAGCCGAGGTCGACGATCCGCAGCGGGTCCTCGGCGGTCGGCCGGCGCAGGTGCCCCTTCTCCAGGGCGTCGGTGATCGCGGAGTCGAGCAGCCGCAGGAACTCCTCGACCTGGCGGTACTTGGCCTGCCGGCTGGGCTTGATCCGGCCCTCGTGGTCGCTGAGGCCGAGCACCCGCAGCACCGGGTCGTCCTCGGGCAGCAGCCGCTCCTTGCCGCGGTCGTGGCTGCGCTCGACCTCGACCGAACCGGTCCGCTCGGTCGTGTGCAGCAACGCCTCGAGCTTCTTGGTGACCCGGACCTGGTGGGTGTGGGTGGCGGTGTCGACGTTCCAGTTGCCGAACGGCTCGTCCAGCAGCCCGTCCACGGCGTCCCGGGCGGCGTCGCCCACCGCGTGGTTGGTGGTGTGGGCCTGGGTGGCGTCGTAGCAGGTCAGCTGGAGGTGACGGCCGGCCTTGAGGTCGACGTAGCGCAGCTCCACCCGGCGCCACGCGGGGCTCTGGCCGCGTCGGCGTCCCGAGGCGACGGCCCGGACCAGGGTGTCGGGATCGAGCAGGTGCCCGCGCAGCTGCGCCAGCACCCGCAGCAGCGGCTCAGCCACGGCGCTCCTCGCCATGCCGCATCACAGCACCGCCGCCAGCACCACCAGCAGCAGCAGACCGACCAGCGCGACCGGGATGACCAGCCGTCGGTACCGCGGGTTCATCGCCGACCCCGCGAGGCCTGCGGGGCCCGCGCGGCCGGGACCCGGGAGGCGAGCAGCTCGGCCAGGTGCAGCGCCGTCACCCCGGCCAGGTCGTCGAGCTGGACCTTGCAGGACATCCCGTCGGCCAGCACCACCGCGCCCGGGTTCGCCCGCACCGCCGGCAGCAGGTACGTCTCCGCGACCGCGACCGAGACCTCGTA
This sequence comes from uncultured Actinomycetota bacterium, assembly GCA_963756135.1. GTDB lineage: Bacteria > Actinomycetota > Actinomycetes > Propionibacteriales > Nocardioidaceae > Nocardioides. The sequence goes on along the minus strand of CAVWMP010000009.1, from coordinate 74,173 downwards.
GTGACCCTTCTCGACGCCGAAGTTGCCGGCCAGCCCGCAGCAGCCGGCGACCCGGGTGACGGTGGCGCCGGCGCTCTCGAGCAGCGCCTGGTCGGCGGCCCAGCCGAGGATCGCCGACTGGTGGCAGTGCGGCTGGGCGACGACCTGCACGCCGGTCAGGTCGGGCAGCGGCACGCCGAGCCGGGTCACGGCCTCGGCGAACGTCAGCACGCCGGCCGCGACCTCCGCGGCCCGCGGGTCGTCGGTCAGCTCGACGGCGTCGCTGCGCAGCGTGGCCAGGCAGGAGGGCTCCAGGCCGAGGACGGGGACGCCGCTGGCGACGTACGGCGCGAGCGTGGCCACGGTGCGCGCCATGATCGCCCGGGCCGCGGTCAGCTGGCCGGTGGTGATCCAGGTCAGCCCGCAGCAGGCGTCCTCGCCGATCACCCGGACCCGCAGCCCGGCCGCGGTCAGGAAGTCGATCGCGGCACGGCCGCTGGCCGGGAAGAAGTGGTCGGTGAACGAGTCGGCCCAGACCCACACGTCGACCGGCTCGCTCGGGGAGGTCCGGCGCTGGTCGCGGGGTACGCCGCGGCGCAGCGTGGTCGGGGCGAAGGGGGGGATCGACCGGCGCTGGTCGATGCCGGCGGTGGCCCGGGCCAGCCGGGCCACCGGTGCGAGCCGCATCATCGCGTTGGCGACCGGCGCCACCGGCGCGGTGAGCGCGGCCCACCTCGGCAACCGACCGAGCAGGTAGTGGCTGCGTGGCCTCCGCTCGGTCGCGTCGGGGCCGTCGTAGCGCTGGTGCAGCGCCTCGGCCTTGTAGGTGGCCATGTCGACGCCGGTCGGGCAGTCCGAGGCGCACCCCTTGCAGGCCAGGCAGAGGTCGAGCGCGGCCTCCACGGCCGGATCGGCGAAGCCCTGGACCAGCGAGCCGTCCACCGCCTCCTGGAGCACCCGCGCGCGGCCCCGGGTGGAGTCCTTCTCGTCGCGGGTGGCGAGGTAGGAGGGGCACATCACGCCCGTCGTCCGCGGCGCCACGCACTTGCCGACCCCGGTGCACCGGTGCACCGCGTCGCCGAGCGAGCCGCCGTCGTGCACGAAGCGCAGCGCGGTGCTCACCGGTCGGCGCGGCCGGACCGGACGCAGGTCGGCGTCCAGCGGCGCGGGGTCGACGAGGTTGCCGGGGTTGAGCAGGTTGTCCGGGTCGCAGATCGCCTTGACCGCGCCGAAGAGCCGCAGCGACTCCGCGTCGTACATCAGCGGGAGCAGCTCGGAACGGGCCCGGCCGTCGCCGTGCTCGCCGGACAGCGACCCGCCGTGCTCGCGCAGCGCGAGCGCGGCCGCGGTGAGGAAGTCGCGGAAGGCCCGGCGGCTGCCCTCGTCGCCGGGTCGGAGACCGAAGTCGATCCGGACGTGCACGCAACCGTCGCCGAAGTGGCCGTACGGCACCCCGTCGAGGCCGTGCTCGCGAAGCAGGTCGTCGAAGTGGCGCAGCCAGGCCCCGAGCCGGTCGGGGGGCACCGCGGCGTCCTCCCAGCCGGAGTACGCCGGGCTGCCGAGGCTGCGCGCGGCCAGTCCGGCGCCGTCCTCACGGATCCGCCACAGGGCGGCGGCCTGCGCCGCGTCGGTGACCAGCCGGGACTCCAGCGCCCCGGACTCCGCGGACACCCGGGCGGCCAGGTCGGGGTCGGTGACCTCGACGAAGAGCCAGCCGGCACCGCGGGGAAGGTCGGGCACCGCGCTCCCCCGGCCCCGGACCAGGTCGACGATCCGGGCGTCGATCCCCTCGCAGGCGACCATCCGGCCGTCCGCGGCAGCCAGCAGCGCCGGCACCGCATCGGCGGCCTCGGCCATCGACGGGTAGCCGAGCACCACCAGCAGCCGCTGGGCCTCCTCGGCGACCAGCCGCACGGTGGCCTCGGTGACCACCGCGAGGGTGCCCTCGGAGCCGACCAGGAACCGCTCCACCGCGCGACCGTTCTCCGGCAGCAGGTGCTCCAGGGAGTAGCCGCTGACCTGCCGGGTGAACCGGCCGAAGGAGGTCCGGACGTGGCCGAGGTGGTCGGCGACCAGCTCGTCCAGCCGCCCGGCCACGCCACCACGGGAGCCTCCCGGCGAGCTGCCGCCGGTGACCAGCTCCTCCCCGGTGCCGAACACGGCCCGGACCCCGACCACGTTGTCGGCGGTCCGGCCGTAGCCCAGCGCCCGGGAGCCGCAGGCGTTGTTGCCGATCATCCCGCCGATCGTGCAGCGGGTGTGCGTCGAGGGGTCGGGCCCGAACCGCAGCCCGTACGGCGCGGCGGCCCGCTGCAGGTCGGCGTGCACGACGCCGGGCTGCACGACCGCGGTGCGGGTCTCGGCGTCGATCGAGACGACCCGGTTCAGGTGCTTGAGGGTGTCGACCACCAGGCCCGGACCGACCGCGTTGCCGGCGATCGAGGTGCCGGCACCGCGCATCGTCACCGGGACCCCCGCGGTCCGAGCCACGTCGAGGACCGCGAGCAGCTCGTCGGGGTGCTGCGGCCGAGCCACGGCCTGCGGCAGGACCCGGTACAGCGAGGCGTCGGAGGAGTACAGCGCCCGGGTCAGCGCCGAGTCGTCGACGTCGGTGACGCCGCGACGGCGCAGCTCGCCGAGCAGGTCCGCGGTCGAGGTCACGCCGGGTCCCCCGGTCGGTAGCGGACGGTGACGGCCCACCCGGTCCAGGCGAGGACCGCGAGCAGGTACGCCGCGACCAGCACCCCCTCGGCGAGGCCACCGGCGGGTGCGCCGGACCGGGACAGCGGGATCGTGAGCAGCACGATGCCGACCAACAGCCCCATCGTCAGCGCACCGAGCAGGTACAGGTCGTCGCGGAGCCGGTGCCGCAGCAGCGACTCGCGCTCCTCGGTGGCGGTCCACCACTGCTTGCCGGGCACGTTGATCCAGGAGATCGGCAACCGTGACGCGCTGCCGCCGAGCGCCGCGAAGAGCAGCGCGACAGCGCCGCCGACCACGCCCATCGTCACGACCGCCTCCGTGTGTCCTGCCCAGCCATCGATCCGCCCGGTGGCGTCGCGGTGCATCGCCACGCGATCCGGGAGCACGAACGCCGCGACGACCAGCGCGACGGCGTACCCGACGACGCTCGCCCCGAACGCTGCGCGCACGGTCACCAGTGTTCCATCGAGCCCCTGAACACCGAGGCGAGGTCGTCGTCGGTGACCGGGCGAGGTGACGTGGCCAACAGCCGCTGCTGCTGCAGCGATCCGGCCACCAGGGCCTCGACGTCGGCCTCGCCGTACCCGACCGCGCCGAGACCGTTGGGGATGCCGACGTCGCGCATGATCCCGGTGAGCACGCGCGGCAGCAGGTCGGCGCCGCGCGCCTCGACGTACTGCTGCTGGGGGTCCAGCAGTCGCGCCGCGTGCAGGTGACGCTCGGGGGCGGCCTCGAAGGTGAACCGGAACGCCTCGGGAGCGGTCAGCGAGACGGCCATCCCGTGCGGCACGATCGGCCCGTCGTCGGGGTAGCCCGCGGGTCGGTAGTCGCGGACCCGGCCCGCGATCGGGTAGGCGTTGGCGTGCGGGATGTGCACGCCGGCGTTGCCGAACCCGAGCCCCGCGAAGGTGGCCGCCATCGCCAGCTGCTCCCGCGCGGGGCTCACCGCACCGGGATCGCCGTCCGGGTCGGGGCCGGCGGCCACCGCGTCCCGGAACGCCCCGGCCATCAGCGTCAGCGCCCTCTCGGCCCACAGGTCGGCGATCGGGTTGGCCCCGCAGTACGGCACCCGCTGCTCGGGACGCTTGGCGTCGAAGTCGGCGTACCACCGGGCGGTGTAGCTCTCCAGGGCGTGGCAGAGGATGTCCAGGCCGGCCGCGGCGGTGACCATCGCCGGCTGGCTGACCGTCAGCGCCGGGTCGACCACCGCCAGCGTCGGTCGGAGGGCGGGGTGGCTGATCCCGGTCTTCACGTGCAGGGACAGCACGTCGAGCACGCAGATCGTGGTGCTCTCGCTGCCGGTGCCGGTGGTGGTCGGCACCGCGACCAGCGGCAGCAGCGGGCGGGTCGGGGCGCTCGCCCGGCCGACCGGGGCGTTGATGTAGTCCATCAGCTCGCCGGGGTTGGTGAGCAGCAGGTTCACCGCCTTCGCCGTGTCGATGCTGGAGCCGCCACCGACCGCGAGGATCGCGTCGATCCGACCGGCGTCGCGGGCGAAGGCGATCGCCTCGGCCATCGACTCGTCGGTCGGCTCGACCCGGACCCGGTCGAAGACGACGACCTCGACGTCGTCGCCGCGAACCTGCTCGGCGATCCGGGCGGGGTGGCCGGTGGCCGCGACGCCGGGGTCGGTGACCAGCAGCACCCGGCGGGCGCCGTACCCCCGCAGGTCGTGCCCGATCTCGGCGGAGGCACCGGTTCCGAACTTCAGCGCCGGAGCGGCATAGGTGAAGATCGTCTCGCTCACCGGCACAACCTAGCCTGCGGTGCCCACCCCGGTGGGGCTGCGCCGCTGGGCCGCAGCCAGGGCTGCCGCGACCACCTCCACGGTGGGCACCGACCCGTCCCGGACGTGGTCGATCGGCACCCAGGCGACCGCATCGGTGGTGCCGGCGAGCTCGGTGACCCGCAGCGCGGCGTCGACCGGCACCTGGACGGCGAAGACCAGGTTGACCGCGTGGAAGTCCTCGTCGCGACCCGAGGGCGCGGTGCCGCGGAAGTGGTCGCTGTGCACCTCCAGCACCTCGCCGACCTCGCTGGCGACGCCGCACTCCTCGCGCACCTCCCGGGCGACCGCCTCCCGCGGCGACTCCCCGTGCTCGATCCCGCCGCCGGGCAGGGTCCAGGCCCCGGAGTGGAAGCCGCGCGCGGAGACCCGGGTGAGCAGCACCTCCTCGCCGCGGCGGACCAGGGCGTACGCCGCGACCCGCTGCTTGCGCTGCGGGCGGTGGTCGGCCAGGGCGTCGAGCACCACCGGCAGGGTGGGCACCGTGCCGCTGACCACGTCGGCGATCGACACCCAGGCGGCGTGCTCGGTGGACCCGCCGACCTCGACGACCCGCGGCTCGGGCGCGTCGACGGCGACCCAGCCGTCGTACACGATGCGCAGCGAGTGGGCCTCGACCCGGCGGCCGCCCCGCCAGGCCCGGGGCCGGTGCTCGGAGTAGACCCGGGCGGTCTCCCCGACGTGGGCGTCCAGGCCGGTCTCCTCGGCGATCTCCCGGAGCACCGCGGCGCGGGGGTCCTCGCCCCGCTCGACGCCGCCACCGGGCAGGGTCCACAGCGGCCCCCGGCTCCGCTTCCGCCGCAGTCGGCTGAGCAGGATCGCATCGTCGCGCAGGATCACCGCGTACGACGCGACCCGCTGCACCAGGGGTAGCTCGGCCACCCGCTCAGCCTTGCACGTCGGCGACCGACGAGTCGGCGTCGGTCAGGCCCGGGCCCCAGGTCGGCCCGACGGCGACGGTCGGCATCTGGTCGAGCACGAACGACTGCTCCCGGGGCATCGCGTGGCCGCCGAGGTGGGCCGGGTACCAGGGGGCGTGCCGGCCCGGCTGCGGCCGGTGCTCGGGAAGCTGCTGGAGCCGTTCGAGGTGGCGGTGCAGGTGGTGGCCGAGCCGGTGGGTGGTCCCGACGACGTCGGCGTCCGGCGGCACGGCCCAGGGGACGCCCACGTGCACGTCGACCAGTCGGCCGCGGCTCAGCACCGGACGGGGCAGCGGATCACCGAGGGCCTGCCGCTGCGGCCAGAGACGTTGGCCGCCCCACAGCGTCACCGGGACCAGCGGCGCCCCGGTCTCCCGGGCCAGCGCGACCGCCCCCGGCATCAGGGCACGGACGGTGAGCGCGGTGGAGATCCCGCCCTCGGGGAAGACGCAGACGGCCTGCCCGTCATCGAGGAGCCGGCGGGCCTTCAGGTACGCCGACGCCGGAGTCGCCCGGTCGACCGGGATGTGGTCCATCGCATCCATCGCCCGCGCCAGCAGCGGGTTGCCCCAGATGTCGTGGCGGCACATGAACCGCACCCGCCGACCGGGCGGCAGTGCCCGGCCGACGAAGACGAAGTCGGGGAAGGAGACGTGGTTGGCGACGAGCACCACCGGCCCGGTGGCGGGCACGTGCTCGGCACCCTGGGCGCGGACCCGCAGGTCGAGGGCGCGCAGGAGCACCCGGCCACCCAGCACGGTGGCGGCGTACACCGGCTCCCGGCGGCGCCGTCCGACCGACGCCCCGGGGCGAGGGGCGCGCCTCACGAGAAGGGCGGGCGGTGGTCGCGTCGCAGCGAGCGACGGCCGGCCCAGCGCCACACCCGGGCGGCGCGGTCGCGGTCCTCGTCGGTGACCAGGTTGCCCATCCAGCGCAGGGCGAGGGTCATCATCGCCTCCGATCGCATGCCGACCGGACCCAGCGTCGGCAGCAGTCGGGGCACCGTCACCAGCCCGGCCAGTCGGCGGGCGATGGAGAACGCCTCGCCGTAGTGCTCAGTGAGCAGGGCGGGCCACACGGTGGCCAGGTCGACGGCGTGGTCGGTGTCGTCGGCGAGGATCTCGGCGAGCAGCCGGCCGGTCTCCAGTCCGTAGTCGATGCCCTCCCCGTTGAGCGGGTTGACGCAGCCGGCGGCGTCGCCGATGAGCGCCCAGTTGGCTCCGGCGACGTGCGAGACGGCGCCACCCATCGGGAGCAGGGCGGAGGTGGGGGCACGCAGGTCGCCGGTGAGCTCGAACTCCTCGCGGCGCTGCTCGGCGTAGTGGGCCATCAGCGGCCGCAGCGCGATCTCGGCGGGGCGCTTCGCGGTCGCCAGGGTGCCCACGCCCAGGTTCACCTCGCCGGTGCCGAGCGGGAAGATCCAGCCGTACCCGGAGAGGATCTCGTCGTCCACTCCGCGCAGCTCGAGGTGCGAGCTGATCCACGGGTCGTCGGACCGGCCGGACTCGACGTAGCTGCGGCCGGCGACGCCGTACACGGTCTCCCGGTGCCACTCGCGACCGAGCACCTTGCCCAGACCGGACCGAACCCCGTCGGCCACCACCAGGCGGCGGCAGGCGATCTCGACGCGCTGCCTCCCCTCGGGCGTGCGCCGCTCCAGGATGACGGCCGCGACCCGTGACCCGTCCAGGCGTACGTCGACCGCCCGCAGGCCGTCGACGGCGGTGGCGCCGGACTTGATCGCGACGGTGCGCAGGTGGTCGTCGAGCTCGGTGCGGGCCACCGCGCTGCCCCACTCGGGCAGGGTGCCGCCGGGCCAGGGCAGGTGCAGCACCTGGCCGAAGCCGTGGGCGCGCAGACCCGTGTTGACGGCGTGCGCGCGGAGCCAGTCCTCCAGCCCGAGCCGCTGCAGCTCCCCCACCGCGCGAGGGGTGAGGCCGTCGCCGCAGGTCTTGTCCCGGGGGAAGGTGGCCGCGTCGACCAGTACCACGTCGAGGCCGGCCCGCGCCGCCCACGCGGCTGCCGCGGACCCCGCCGGACCGGCGCCCACGACGAGCACGTCGGTGCTGGTCGGCACGGCTGCGGTGGTGGCGGGGTTCACCGTGTCATCTTCCCAGACGGGCGGTCGCGAGCCGGAACCGGCGAGGGGTGGGGAAGCGGTCCAGACGGGTGCGTCGGCAACCCCGCGCAGTCCTACCATGAGTCGTGCGGTCGGTGGGGTGCGCCCAGCACGCCAGAGGGTTCGGAGTCCAGGATCATCTGTCCTGGCCCTTCCTCGATCGCGCCGAGTTCCGCCGGCGGGTCGGTGAGTTCCTCAGCGACGGGTTCGACCTGGGGCTCCGTTGCGTGTACGCCGCGGACGGTCCCCGTGAGCTCCTCGAGGAGGACCTGGCCGGCCTTCCGCACCTCCAGTCGGCGCTCGACCGCGGCGCCCTGGTCCTCAGCGTGCTCGGCGACCTCTACCAGGAGGGCGCACCGGTCGATCCCGACGAGACGCTCGTCACGTTCGCTGCCGCCACCGAGGAGGCGTTGGCGGAGGGGTACGCCGGGCTGCGCATCGCCGCGGACGCCACCTCCCTGCTGCGATCGCCGGAGCAGCTCGCCGCCTTCGCGGCGTGGGAGCACCGGGCCGACCGCTACATGACCGGACACCCGTTCTCGGCGATGTGCGGGTTCGACCGGACCCAGCTCACCGCGACGGCGACCGTCGCGCTGGCCTGCCTGCACCCGGCGTCCCGGGCGGGGATCACCCCCTTCCGGATCTACGCCTCGGACGAGCCTGCCGACCTCGCCCTGGCCGGGGACCTCGACATGCCCATGATCGCCTCGTTCCGCGAGTGTCTGGACCGGACCAGGATGGAGCTGCCCCGCGAGCTCGTCGTGGACGGCACGCGGCTCGGCTTCGTCGACCACCGGGGTCTGAAGTGTCTTCGCGACTTCGCGGGACGCTCCGGCGCCACCGTGGTGCTCCGCACCCGCTCGGAGCTGCCGGGACGGCTGATCGGGCTGCTGAGCATCGCGGGGATCCGGGCCGAGCGCGTCACGGCCGACGGGGTGCTCGCATGAGGACCGGAGCCGCGTCTGCCTGTGAGGGGATCTTCCACGAGGCGTCGATCTACGCCTCCGATGCGGAGCTGCGCGAGACGGCTCTGCCGTTCCTGGTCGAGGGACTCGACGCGCAGGAGCCGACGTACGTCGTCCTCGGTCCGCAGGAGAACGACCTGCTGCGCCGCGAGCTCGGCGAGCCGGAGGGGCTCCACTACATCCCTGCCACCGACGTCTACGTGAACCCGGCTGCGACGGTGAAGGGCTACCTCGACGTCGTGAGCGCCGAGGTCGCGGCAGGCGCCGAGCAGGTCCGCTTCATCACCGAGGTCCCCCACCCCGGGCTCGGGTCGGCGTGGGACTGGTGGGGCCACTACGAGTCCGCGGTGAACGAGATCTTCGCGACCCTGCCGGTGTGGGCCATCTGCACCTACGACGCGCGCAGGACCCCGGCGGGCGTCGTGGACGAAGTCCTCCGCACGCACCCCTTCGTGGCCGATGCGGCCGGCCGGCACGCCTCCAACCACGGCTACGTGTCGCCGGCCACCTTCCTGGGTCAGCGCTCCTACCCGTACATCGACCCCCTCGAGGCGGACGAGCCGCTGGTCGAGCTGACCGACCCCAGTCCCACCGAGGCGCGCCGCGCGGGCCTCGCCCTCGCCCGCCCCCGGTTCGGTGCGGAGACCGCGGACAACCTGGCGCTGGCGCTCTCGGAGGTGGTGACCAACGCGCAGCGCTATGGCCGCCCCCCGGTCCGGTTGCGGCTGTGGGACTGCCCCGATCGGATCGTCGCCACGGTCGAGGACGGCGGCACCGGCATCCACGACGTCACCGTCGGGCTGGCCCCGGTCGAGCCCGACCGGCCGGGCGGTCGCGGTCTCTGGATCGCCAACCAGCTCTGCGACCACGTCGGCATCTCCAGGTCTCCCGACGGGTTCCTGGTCCGGTTGGTGGTCGGGACCCCGGACCTCTCGACGAGGTAGGTGCTCGACAGGCCTGAGGGGTCAGTGCTCCGCGCCGGCCTGGCCGCGCCCTGCACCATCGAGCGATCCTGGAGCCGGCCCCCCACTGGCGACCCACCGCCTGGGCCGGCGACGGCATCGTCGAAGCCATCGAGTGGAGCGGCGGTGGGTGGCCGGTGCTCGGGGTCCAGTGGCACCCCGAGCTCGCGTGGTGCGAGGACATCGACGACCCGACCGGGCCCGCGTTGTTCCAGTGGCTTCGCGATGCCGCCGCAGGCATGGAGGCGGGCCGCAAGCGGCCACCGCTCGGCGCCGCTGGGCCGGCCCCCAGGAGCCCGTCCTCACCCTCGCGCGTACGCCGATCGGAGGACGCCGGCTCCACCCGAGGTCGGAGTCGCGGTAGCCCTGGGGCCGATGCGCGCGGCCGCCCGGGTGCCTAGCCTCGGAGTACGTGAACGGAGGCGAAGGCGATGAAGAACCAGACTGTCCGTGCCATCGGGCTCAGCACCGTGGTCCTCGCGACCGCGAGCCTCGTGCTGGCTCCGCTGAACGCCCTGGCCCGCATGCAGACCGAGTCCGGCCGAAGCGACCTGGACAGCGGGTACGCCGCGTGGTGGGCCGAGCCCGCCCTGCGCGCGCTCGGCCCGCGGATCCTCGACTTCGCCTCCCCCGACGTCGTCTACCTGACCTACGGCAAGTTCTACGCCATCGCGATGGTCGCCGTCCTCGCCTGCGCTGTCGCCGCACGCAGCCTGCGCCCGTCACCGACCGGCTGGGCAGAACGATGGGGGTGGCGGCTGACGCTGACGGGCTTCGGCCTGACGCTGGTCGGGCACCTCGCCTTCTACTGGGTGCTCGGGACCTGGTGGCAGGTCACCGGCCGTGGTGAGTCCCTGGGCGACTGGGCGTACGGCGTGGTGCTGCTCGGCCTGCTCGTCGGCATCCCCGGCGGCATCCTGCTCGGGGTCGGGCTGCTGCGGGGTGGCTTCCGGCCGCAGTTCGCCGCCTGGGTCATCCTGCTCGACCTGCCCCTCAGCCTCGCCCTCGTCCAGGTCTCGACCATGGCGCTGAGCATGTGGCCGATGATGCTGGCCTGGGGGGTGATCGGTCAGTCGCTCCGCTCGGTGGGGACGGAACCGACCGACCCCACGGGGGCGGCGACCGGCACGGCGGTCGCCCGGGTGTGACCGCTCCCCGCCTCGGTCGGGAAAAGATCCAGCCGATGTCCGGGAACCATTCCGGCCCTCCGGTGCGACAGTCGGAGTATGGAGCCCCAGGAGGTCCCGGACGCAGAGCTGGTCGCAGCTCTTGTGCAGGGCGACCTGGTGGCGCTGCACCAGCTCTACGACCGGCACTCCGCGTGGCTGTCGGTCCGGTTGAGTCGCCGCTGCAGTGATCCCGATGTGGTCGCCGACGCCCTGCAGGACTGCTTCGTCGCGGTCTGGAAGGAGTGCGGCCGCTGGCGCGGCGACGGTGAGGTGGCGGCCTGGCTCTGGGGGATCGCCGTACGCCGCCTCATCTCGCGACTACGGGCGGGCGACCGCACCCTGGCTCGGCTGACCGTCCGCACCTCGTTCTCCTCCGAGCTGACAGCTGCCTCCCCCCGAGCCGACCCGAGCGCCGAGGAGCGGGTGCTGCTCGGCATCGAGTACGGCGGTCTCGCGGACGCCCTGGGGCGGCTGAGCCCCGAGATGCGGGCGGTCGTCGAGGCGACGGTGCTCGACGGGCTCACCAGCAAGGAGGCCGGACGCTTGCTCGGCATCCCTGTCAACACGGTCAAGACCCGGCTCCACCGGGCGAAGGCCAAACTGCGCCAGGACCTGGCAGGAGGAATCCCGTGACCAACGACACCGACGTCCAGTGGCATGCGGACGACGACCTGCTCGCGGCGTACGTCGCCGGCCGGACCCCCCTGCCGGTGACCGCTTCCGTCGAGATGCACCTGCTGGGCTGCGGGCGCTGCCGGAGCGCCCTGACGGTCCTCGTCGATCCGGCTCCGCTCCGCAAGGTCTGGGACGGCGTCGCGGACGAGCTCCAGGTCCCGCCCCGCAGCAGGACCGAGAGGGTCGCTGCCAGGCTCGGACTCAGCGACCGCGACGCCCTGCTGGTCGCGGCGGCACCGGCGCTCCGCGGGTCCTGGTTGCTCGCGCTGCTGCTGTGCTTGCTCGTGTCGGTCATCGCGGTGGCCCAGGGGGAGGCGCGTGCCGGGCTGACCTTCCTGTGCGTCGCACCGTTGCTGCCGGTCGGTGCCGTCGCGTTCGCCTACGGGCAGGAGGCCGACCCGATCTGGGAGGTCACCCTGGCCGCGCCGTACCCCTCGCTGCGGCTGCTGCTGCTGCGTGCCATGTCGGTGGTGGCGGTGGCCCTGCCGCTCGCCTTCATCGCTGCGCCGGTCCTCCCCGGGCCGCCATGGCTGGCGGGCGCCTGGCTGCTGCCTGCCTTCGCGTGCGCGGCGTTCACCCTCGCGCTCTCCACCTGGATCTCCGTCCAGCACGCCGCCGCGGCCATCTCCGCAGGGTGGGTCGGGACGGTCGTCATCATCGCAGGATCCGGCTCGGGTCACGCGGTGGCGGTGCTCGCCGCACCGGCACTGCCCGTCTACCTCGCCATCGGCGTGGTCGCCTCCGTCACCTTCTGGATGCGCAACGACCAGCTCTCATTCCTCGGGAGGAACCCGTGAACGCCACCATCACCCTCGACCACGTCACCCGTCGCTACGGCTCCACGACCGTGCTGGACGGACTGGATCTCAACCTGACCACCGGAGTCACCGGACTCCTCGGCCCGAACGGCGCCGGCAAGACCACGCTGCTGCGGATCCTGGCCACCGTGCTGGCACCGAGCTCCGGCAGCTGCCGGATCCTCGGCCTCGACCCCGACCATCCCGAGCAGCGCACCGACATCCGACGCCGGCTCGGCTACCTGCCCCAGGAGAACGGCTACCCGCGCGGCTTCACGGCCTTCCGCTTCGTCGACTACGTGGCCGCGCTCAAGGAGTGGACCGAGCGCGAGGCCCGACACCGCGAGGTGCGCCGGGTGCTCGGCCTGGTCGGGCTCTCCGACCTCGCGGGCAAGCGGATGCGCACGCTCTCGGGTGGACAGCGTCGACGAGCCGCACTCGCCCAGGCCCTGATCGGGGCTCCTGATCTGCTGGTCCTCGACGAACCCACCACGGGTCTCGACCCGGAGCAGCGGGCATCGCTGCGCGGCGTGCTCTCCGGTGCGGGGCATCGGTCCACGATGCTCCTGGCCACGCACCAGACCGAGGACGTCGCCGCCCTGTGCGAGCGGGTGATCGTCCTCGACGGCGGTCGGGTGCTGTGGGACGGGCGGGTCACCGACCTCGTCGCGACCGCCGCCGGCAAGGTCTGGCTCGCCGGCGAGGAGGATCCGAGCGCACTGTCGTCGTGGCGGACCGGCACCGGCCGGTACCGCCATGTCGCCCTCGACCCGCCGGTCGCCGTCGAGACCACCGATCCGAGCCTCGAGGACGCCTACCTGCTGCTGCGGGCCAGGGCCGGCCGCGACCAGCGGGAGGTGTCGGCATGACTGCCATGACGGTGGGTCCCCCACCCGTGGAGGCACTCGCCGGGCACAGCACGCTGTGGATGGTCTCCCGCTACGAGGCGTGGCGCCTCGTCCGGCACCCGGTCTTCGCCGTCGCGACCCTGATCTACCTGTACGGCGCAGTGACGGCGCCGTTCCAGAGCTACGCGAACGCGGACTATCCGGCCCCTCCGCACGGCACCGAGGCGAACCTCGACTGGCCGCTGATGCCGGCCTTCCTGCTCGGCCTCGGTGGGCTCATCGCGATGAACCGGATCACCAGCAGCTCCGGCCGCTCCGGGGAGGTGCTGCACGCGGCGCCGATGTCGGAGCCGCGACGCACCCTCGCGCTCTGCCTCGCCTGCCTCGTCCCGGCAGGCCTCGCGTTGTCCGGCGCCGTCTACGTCTACGTGGCCTGGATGGTCGACCCGCCGGTGCACACCGAGAACTGGGGGGAGTTCAGCAACCTCGAGCTGGCCGCGGTCATGGCCTGCGGTGTGCTCGCCGCCCTCGGGGGATCGCTGCTGGGCGTGGTGACCGCCCGCTGGTGGCCGTGGCCGACGGCCGGCGCCGTCACCGCGGTGCTGCTCATCGTGTGGACGATCGTCGGGCTGATCAACGACACCCATCCGCTGTTGACCCTCAACCACCTCGCCACGCCGTTCACGCTGGTCTCCTCGAACGGCGACGACTGGTCCTGGCACCTCGGCGGCAGCTGGCTGTGGCGGGTTCCGTACGTCGCCGGGCTGTGCGGCCTGGCCGTGATCGCCGCCTGTGCGCACGGGAGCGACGGCGAGCTGCGCCGCCGGCAGGTGCGCTGGGCGATCGCGCTCGGCGTCCTCACCGTGGCCATCCTGGCGATCGGCGCGTTCCTCGGACCGGAGGGCTACTACAGCTGGGACGACCGGTGACCTCGACCCTCCTCGCCGAGCTGCGCGCGGTGCACTGGAGCCCGGTGGTCGGCGGCTTGGCCGCGGCCGCCGGGCTCGCGGCGCTCGACCTGACGATCTGGCCGGGCGGTCCCGGCTCGGAGCTGCTGTGGCTGGTCGCCAGCCTGCTCGCGGGGGCGGTGGCCGTGGCCCTCGACGACCCCGCCGCCACGCTCACCCGCGCGCTGCCGACTCGGCAGTGGTGGCGCACGGCGGCGCGGTTGCTGGTCGCCGTCGGAGCCCTGGCGGCGTGGAGCGGGTACGTCGCGAGGGTGGCTGCGGCGAGCGCACCGACGGGGGCGGCGGTCTCCTGGCTCGCGCTGGTCCTGGTCGGCGCGGCGCTGGTGCTCGCCGTCGCGGGACCTGCGGCGGCGTCCGGGCGAGCCCTGGCCGGAGAGCCGGGCTCTCTCGTGGCGTCGTCGGCGGTGGTGGTCGTGCTCGGTCTGCTGATCCTGCCCCTGCCCGGTGATCTGGCGGTCTACGACGTCTCCGAGCGCTGGAACGACACGACTGCCTCGTGGACCGTCGTCGGCGCGCTCGGCGCGGCCGCGCTCGTGTGGGGAGCGGGCGATCCCTGGCGACGCCGACCGGGGCAGCGACGCCTCTCGACGTAGGCCGTGCCGCTCGTCGTCCCCGCGGTTCCGGCTGCGATCAGGGGCGTGTCTGGCTCCTCGCGCGACGAGGCCGGTCGATCCGTGGATCAGGTCAGCCGGGCACAATCACCGCCATGGACCTCGACACCGTGCTCGCGGACATCCACGCGGACGTGGCGCCGTACGTCGGCTCGGGTCAGGTCGCCGACTACATCCCCGGGCTCGCCTCGGTCGACCCCCACCAGTTCGGGATGGTCGTGGCGATGAACGACGGGAGCATCCACGCCGTCGGTGACTGTGACACCCCGTTCTCGGTGCAGAGCATCTCGAAGGTCTTCAGCCTGGCCCTGGTGATGGCGCGGGACGGTGACGAGGTCTGGCGCCGGGTCTCTCGTGAGCCCTCGGGCAACCCGTTCAACTCCTTGCTGCACCTCGACCAGGAGCAGGGCCGCCCGCGCAACCCCTTCATCAACTCCGGCGCCCTGGTCGTCACCGACCGGTTGCACCGGGTCACCGGCGACGCCACCGCCACCCTGCGCGACTTCGTACGCCGCGAGAGCGGCAACCCGACGGTCGACGGCGACCCCCGGATCGCCCGGTCCGAGGCGGAACGCGGCCATCGGATCGCCGCGATGGCGCACCTGCTCGCCAGTCACGACAACCTGGAGTGCTCGGTCGAGGACGTGCTCGACCAGTACTTCTGGCAGTGCTCGCTCTCGATGAGCTGCCGCGAGGTGGCGCTCGCCGCCGGGCTGCTGGCCCGGCACGGCGTGCTGTCCGACGGCAGTCGGATCCTCTCCTCCCGCCAGACCAAGCGGATCAACGCGGTGATGCTCACCTGTGGCACCTACGACGCGGCCGGGGAGTTCGCCTACCGCGTCGGGCTGCCCGGCAAGAGCGGGGTCGGCGGCGGGATCCTCGCCGTCGTCCCCAACGTGTGCACCATCTGCGTGTGGAGCCCGGGGCTGAGCGCGTCCGGCAACTCCGCGGCCGGACTGGCTGCCCTCGACCTGTTCACCACCCGGACCGAGTGGTCCATCTTCTAGCCGGCGCAGCCACCCGCACTACGGCTCGGGGACGGTGTGCTGCTCGGTCGTCCCGGGCACGACCTCGCCGTCGATGAGAAGCTCCGCGGTGTACTCCTCCAGCCGCCTGGGCACCTCGAACAGCGCGTAACCGGCGCCGTCCACGGCGTACACCTCGAGCTCCTCGACGTACTCCCCTGCGGTGATCCGCACCGCCGTCACATCGGGGTGCACCGCCCACAGCCAGACGAACGAGTCGCCGACCCGGGTGCCGCCGTCGTCGTACCGCGACGGATCGGCGAGCCAACGCTCGGTGGGGACGGGGACGCCGCAGCCGTTCGGCTCGCCCCACCCCGATCCGACGGTGTTCCACTCGCTGCCGAGGAGGTTCTCCCGCTCCTCCACCAGCTCGACACCGCCGACCGGGCCGCACGTGCTGCTACGCCGCGACTCGACCAGCAGGTACCGGCTGCCGTCGATGCTGCCAGCGACGACGATCGTCTCCGGCGGGATCGTGTCGACGTACTCCGGCCCCTGCCGCAGCACCGCCGCGGCGACGAGCGCGGCCGGGATCGCGACTGCGACGACGCCCAGGCCGATCCGCCGCCGCCGGCGTCCCCTGGGTCCTCGGTGCGGCTGGAGGGATTCTTCTGCGGTCGGGCTCGGGGCCGGGGCCGGGCTCAGGGTGGGGGCGTCGGTGATGGTCGCGGCCACCGTCGACAGGGTGCGGCGGAGCCGCTGCTCGAACTGGTCCGTGCTCGTGGTCATGACAGTGCCTTCCGGAGCTTCTCGAGAGCGCGGCGGTGATCGGACCTGACGGTGGAGGATGCGCGCTCGAGCAGGGCAGCCACGTCGGTGAGGGCGAGATCCTCGTAGTAGTGCAGGACGACGACCGCCCGCTGGGTCCACGGCAGCCGCTGGATCAGCGCCCAGGTCTCGTCGACCTCGGGCGGGAGCACCGCGGGCGGAGGCTCGATCGGCGCGCGTCCGGCCAGCCGGAAGCGGCGCCGCTGACCGTCCTTGACCCGGTTCACCACAGCTCGCTTGAGGTACGGCAGCGGGTCGTCGATGGTGTCCCACCGGTCGTGCGCGTCGGTGAAGACCGTCTGCACGACATCCTCACTGACCTGGTGCGAGCCGCACATCAGGTAGGCGAGACGGAGCAGCGCGACTCGGTGGTCGCGGTACGCCTCCTCGATGCCCGAAGCGGGCGTCGCCTTCTCCGACTGCGTCACACCCCTCCTGTCGTCCGAGGTAGCTCCAGCGTTGCAGGCTACGGGGGCTTCGGCCCGCTTTCGGTCCACAGGCGAGAGCGGCCCCGCGTTGTGCACAGGGTCGAACGGTTTCTCGAGAAGTGTCGGTGGTCGACTCTAGTCTTCTCACATGGCGACAGAGATCGAGCAGGGCCCGCCCGGGGCCGGGGAGAACCCACTGGTGGCCTGCGCCCGCCAGATGACCGCACTGCTCGACCAGGCCGCCGAGGTCGACCCGATGTACCTGTCCACCGCCGACAAGTCGGCGGTGCTGCGGGCGCTCTCGACCAGCGTGCACCGCACCCGGGGCCTGCTGATGCGGGTCCTGGCCACCGCCGGCGACGTGGCCGAGGAGACCGGGGCCAGGTCCGCCGCCGCCTGGCTGGGCCACCACACCCGCACGCCCTACCCGGTGGCAGCGGCCGAGGGCCGGCTCGCCGAGGCCCTCGACTCCCGCTACCGCCACCTCCAGGCCGGGGTGCTCGCCGGCGACGTGAGCGTGGACCAGGCAGCAGCGATCGTGGCGGCGTTGGACAGGCTCCCCGGCCACCTCGACGCCGAGACCCGGGAGAAGGCCGAGCTGCACCTGGTGGAGCAGGCCGCGTTCATCGACCCGCCCGGGCTGCGGGTCCTGGGTCGTCGCATCCTCGAGATCGTCGCCCCCGAGATCGCCGAGGACGAGGAACGCCGCCAGCTCGAGGCCGAGGAACGCCACGCCCGCGAGACCACCCGGCTCACGATGCGGTCCCGCGGCGACGGCACCACCGACGTCTCGATCCGGCTCGCCGACGCCGCAGCCCACCGGCTCCGCACCTACCTCGAGGCGTACGCCGCTCCGCGCCGCGGCCATCTCGACCCGGCCGCCCAGCACACCGACCCCGCCTCCGGCGAACGGATCGGCTACCCGGTGCTGCTGGGCCGGGCGTTCTGCTCGATGCTCGAGGCGATCCCGAGCGACAGGCTTCCCCGGCACGGCGGCTCCCCCACCACCGTGGTGGTCACCATCGACCTGGAGCGCCTCCGGCAGCAGGTCGGCGCCGCCGGCCTGATGAACGGCCAGCGGATCTCGGCGACCGAGGCGCTCCGGCTGGCCTGCACCGCCGGGATCGTCCCGGCCGTCCTCAACGGCCGACGCGAGGTGCTTCACCTCGGTCGCAGCCGACGGGACTTCTCCGACGCCCAGCGCCTGGCCCTGATGATCCGCGACCAGGAGTGCCGCGCCGAGGGCTGCACGATCCCCGGCGACTGGTGCGAGGCGCACCACGCCGGCACGTCCTGGGCCGACGGCGGAGACACCGACATCGAGGACGGCGCTCTGCTGTGCCCCTGGCACCACCACCGCGCCCACGACCCCGACTACACGACCGAGCGGCTCCCCGACGGAGACTTCCGCTTCCGCAAGCGACGACGATCATGACCGCCCGGCCGGCGGACCCGGGGTCGTGCTCACAGCCCGGGGCCACCGGTGCCAGGGCGGGGTGTCTCCGGTGGCTCGCCGTCCGGGGTTACGTGCCCTGCTCGGAGACAGGCGGGAAGCGGACAGGGGCGTCGTCGTACCCCTCGGAGTCGGTGAAGAGCCCCTTCTGGGCGTCGAACTCGCGCGGGGTGTTGTCGATCTCCACGTTCTCGGGGCGGTTCTCGGGGTCGAGGCGTTCCTGGCGGACTTCCTCGACCTCCTCGGGACTGAGGCCGTCGGGGTCGCCGGTCGGCTGGTCGCCGGTGGCGTGCTCGTCGGTCTCCTGGGCGGTCGTCTCCTCGCTCATGCGCACCACCCTATGACGCGAACCACGGTCTTCAAGCGGTTCTCGCGACTCTCCGGAACCGCCCAGAAAGGCCGGACCCCCGCCACCCCCAGAGGGGTGACGGGGGTCCGACAGACGTCGGTGGTGACGTCAGTTCTGGTACGACCCGAAGTCGAAGTCGTCCAGAGCGACTGCCTGTCCGGCGCCGGAGGCACCGAACTCGTAGTCGTAGGAGTCGTAGCCGGTGACGCTGTACGCCGCGGCCCGGGCCTCCTCGGTCGGCTCCACCCGGATGTTGCGGTACCGCTCCAGGCCGGTGCCGGCCGGGATCAGCTTGCCGATGATCACGTTCTCCTTCAGGCCGCGCAGCGAGTCCGAGCGACCGTGGATCGCCGCGTCGGTGAGGACGCGGGTCGTCTCCTGGAAGGAGGCGGCCGAGAGCCACGACTCGGTGGCCAGCGACGCCTTGGTGATGCCCATCAGCACCGGACGACCCGAGGCCGGCTTGCCGCCCTCGGAGACCACGCGGCGGTTCTCCTCCTCGAAGATCACGCGGTCCACGAGGTCGGAGGGCAGCAGGTTGGTGTCACCCGACTCGATCACCGTGACCCGGCGCAGCATCTGCCGCACGATGATCTCGATGTGCTTGTCGTGGATCGCCACACCCTGCGACCGGTACACGTTCTGCACCTCGTCGACCAGGTGCTCCTGCGCCCGGCGCACGCCGAGGATCCGCAGGACGTCCTGCGGGTCGGGGGTGCCCAGGGTGAGCATCTGACCGACCTCGATGTGCTGACCGTCGGAGACCAGCAGCCGGGACCGCTTGGAGACCGGGTACTCCTGGACCTCGGAACCGTCGTCCGGGGTGACCAGGATCTTGCGGGACTTGTCGGTCTCCTCGATCTCGACCCGACCGGCCGCCTCGGAGATCGGCGAACGACCCTTGGGCGAGCGCGCCTCGAACAGCTCGACCACCCGGGGCAGACCCTGGGTGATGTCGTCGGCCGAGGCCACACCACCGGTGTGGAAGGTCCGCATCGTCAGCTGCGTGCCGGGCTCACCGATGGACTGGGCGGCGATGATGCCGACCGCCTCACCGATGTCGACCAGCTTGCCGGTGGCCAGCGAACGGCCGTAGCACTTCGCGCAGGTGCCGGTCCGGGCGTCGCAGGTCAGCACGGAGCGGACCTTGACCTCCTCGATGCCGGCCGCGACCAGCTCACCGATCTTGACGTCACCCAGGTCCTCGCCGGCGGCGGCGAGGGTCTCGCCGGTCTCCGGGTGCATCACCTCGGTGGCCGCCGCGCGGGCGTACGCCGCGGTCTCGGCGTTCTCCGCCTTGACCACGCTGCCCTCGCTGGTGCGCTCCCCGATCCGCTTGGGCAGACCACGCTCGGTGCCGCAGTCGTCCTCGCGGATGATGACGTCCTGGGAGACGTCGACCAGCCGTCGGGTCAGGTAGCCGGAGTCGGCGGTCCGCAGCGCGGTGTCCGCCAGACCCTTCCGGGCACCGTGCGTGGCGATGAAGTACTCCAGCACGGTCAGACCCTCGCGGAAGTTCGACTTGATCGGCCGCGGGATGATCTCGCCCTTGGGGTTCGCCACCAGGCCTCGCATGGCGGCGACCTGACGGATCTGGTTCATGTTTCCGGACGCGCCCGAGTCGACCATCATGTAGATCGGGTTGCGACGGTCGAAGTTCTTCTCCATCGCGTCACCGACCTCCTTGGAGGCCTCGGTCCAGATCTCGATGAGCTCCTGGCGGCGCTCGTCGTCGGTGACCAGACCGCGCTCGAACTGCTTCTGGACCTTGGCGGCCTTCTCCTCCCAGGCGCCGAGGATCGCGGCCTTGTCGTTCGGGGTGACGACGTCCTCGATGGAGACCGTGACACCCGAGCGGGTGGCCCAGTGGAAGCCGGTGTCCTTGAGCGCGTCCAGGGACGCCGCGACCTCGACCTTGGTGTACCGCTCGGCCAGGTCGTTGACGATCGCGCCGAGGGCCTTCTTGCCCACTTCGTAGTTCACGAAGGGGTAGTCGGCCGGCAGGGTGTCGTTGAAGATCGACCGACCCAGGGTGGTCTCCAGGGTCAGCGTGTGGCCCTGCTCCCAGTCCTCGCCGAGGTCGAGCTCCAGCGGCGGCACGACGTCGTCGAGCCGGAGCCGGATCTTGCTCTGCAGCGTGATCTCACCCCGGTCGAAGGCCATGATCGCCTCGGCCTGCGAGGAGAAGCCACGGCCCTCGCCCAGCTCGCCGTCCCGGTCGGTGGTGAGGAAGAACAGACCGATGATCATGTCCTGGGTCGGCATCGTCACCGGGCGACCGTCGGACGGCTTGAGGATGTTGTTCGTCGACAGCATCAGGATCCGCGCCTCGGCCTGGGCCTCGGCGGACAGCGGCAGGTGCACCGCCATCTGGTCCCCGTCGAAGTCGGCGTTGAACGCCGAGCAGACGAGCGGGTGGATCTGGATGGCCTTGCCCTCGATCAGCTGCGGCTCGAAGGCCTGGATGCCGAGGCGGTGCAGCGTGGGCGCCCGGTTCAGCAGCACCGGGTGCTCGGTGATGACCTCTTCGAGGACGTCCCACACGACCGGGCGGGCGCGCTCGACCATCCGCTTGGCGGACTTGATGTTCTGCGCGTGCGACAGGTCGACCAGGCGCTTCATCACGAACGGCTTGAAGAGCTCCAACGCCATCTGCTTGGGCAGACCGCACTGGTGCAGCTTCAGCTGCGGACCCGACACGATGACCGAACGACCCGAGTAGTCCACGCGCTTGCCGAGCAGGTTCTGACGGAACCGACCCTGCTTGCCCTTGAGCATGTCCGAGAGCGACTTCAGCGGCCGGTTGCCCGGCCCGGTGACCGGACGGCCACGGCGGCCGTTGTCGAACAGCGAGTCGACGGCCTCCTGGAGCATCCGCTTCTCGTTGTTGACGATGATCTCGGGGGCACCGAGGTCGAGCAGCCGCTTGAGGCGGTTGTTCCGGTTGATCACCCGGCGGTACAGGTCGTTGAGGTCCGAGGTGGCGAACCGGCCGCCGTCGAGCTGCACCATCGGGCGCAGGTCCGGCGGGATCACCGGGACGGCGTCCAGCACCATGCCCTGGGGCTGGTTGCCGGTCTTGCGGAACGCGTCGACGACCTTGAGCCGCTTGAGCGCCCGGACCTTCTTCTGGCCCTTGCCGTTGGCGATCGTGTCGCGCAGCGACTCGATCTCGGCGGCGATGTCGAAGCTCTGGAGCCGCTTCTGGATCGCCGTGGCGCCCATGTGGCCCTCGAAGTACTTGCCGAACCAGTTCTTCATCTCCCGGTACAGCATCTCGTCACCGGTGAGGTCCTGGACCTTGAGCGTCTTGAAGGTGTTCCACACCTCGTCGAGCCGGTCGATCTCGCGCTGCGCACGATCGCGCAGCTGCTTCATCTCCCGCTCGGCGCCGTCCTTGACCTTGCGGCGCTGGTCGGCCTTGGCGCCCTCCGCCTCCAGGGCGGCCAGGTCCTCCTCGAGCTTCTTGACGCGGTCCTCGATGGAGGTGTCGCGCCGCTTCTCGAGACGCTCGCGCTCCAGCTGGACCTTGCCCTCCAGCGACGGACAGGTCGCGGTGGCGAGCGTCCTCGTCGACGGAGGTGATCATGTACGCCGCGAAGTAGATGACCTTCTCGAGGTCCTTGGGGGCCAGGTCCAGCAGGTAGCCGAGCCGGCTCGGGACACCCTTGAAGTACCAGATGTGGGTGACCGGGGCGGCCAGCTCGATGTGGCCCATCCGCTCACGCCGCACCTTGGAACGAGTCACCTCGACGCCGCAGCGCTCGCAGATGATGCCCTTGAAGCGGACCCGCTTGTACTTGCCGCAGTAGCACTCCCAGTCCCGGGTGGGACCGAAGATCTTCTCGCAGAAGAGGCCGTCACGCTCAGGCTTGAGCGTGCGGTAGTTGATCGTCTCCGGCTTCTTGACCTCGCCGTGGCTCCAGGTGCGGATGTCGTCCGCGGTGGCCAGGCCGATCTGGAGCTGGTCGAAGAAGTTCACATCAAGCACGATGGCTGTTGTCCTTCGTTAGTTCGTGAATCAAAGCTGTGGACCGACTGGGGTGGACGCGCGGAGCGCGACTGCTTCTCGGTTCCGGGAAACAGGCGCTCCGCGCGTTTCCCGGTCAGACTTCTTCGACGCTGCTGGGCTCGCGACGGGACAGGTCGATGCCGAGCTCCTCGGCGGCGCGGAAGACGTCCTCCTCCGCGTCACGGAGCTCGATCTGCGATCCGTCCTGGCTGAGCACCTCGACGTTGAGGCACAGGGACTGCATCTCCTTGACGAGCACCTTGAACGACTCGGGGATCCCCGAGTCGGGGATGTTCTCGCCCTTGACGATCGCCTCGTAGACCTTGACCCGACCGGGCACGTCGTCCGACTTGATCGTCAGCAGCTCCTGCAGGGCGTAGGCGGCGCCGTACGCCTCCATCGCCCAGACCTCCATCTCGCCGAACCGCTGGCCTCCGAACTGGGCCTTGCCGCCCAGGGGCTGCTGCGTGATCATCGAGTACGGGCCGGTGCTGCGCGCGTGGATCTTGTCGTCCACGAGGTGGTGCAGCTTGAGGATGTACATGTAGCCGACCGAGACCGGGTCCGGGAACGGCTCGCCGGAGCGCCCGTCGAACAGGCTCGCCTTGCCGTTCTCGCCGATCATCCGCACGCCGTCCCGGTTCGGGATCGTCGAGCCGAGCAGCCCGGTGATCTCGTCCTCGCGGGCACCGTCGAAGACCGGGGTGGCGACGTTGGTGTTCGCCTCGGCCTTCTCGGCGTGGATCTTGATCAGCCGCTGCTTCCAGTCGCTGTCCTCGGCGTCCGCATGCAGGTTGAGGTCCCAGCCCTGCTTGGCCAGCCAGCCGAGGTGCAGCTCGAGGATCTGCCCGATGTTCATCCGGCGCGGCACACCCAGCGGGTTGAGCACCACGTCGACCGCGGTGCCGTCCTCCATGAACGGCATGTCCTCGATCGGCAGGATCTTCGCGATGACGCCCTTGTTGCCGTGACGGCCGGCGAGCTTGTCGCCCACCGAGATCTTCCGCTTCTGCGCGACGTACACGCGCACCAGCTGGTTGACCCCCGGGGGCAGCTCGTCGCCCTCCTCACGGTCGAAGACGCGAACGCCGATGACCGTGCCGGACTCGCCGTGCGGCACCTTCATCGAGGTGTCGCGCACCTCGCGGGCCTTCTCGCCGAAGATCGCGCGCAGCAGCCGCTCCTCCGGGGTCAGCTCGGTCTCGCCCTTGGGCGTGACCTTCCCGACCAGGATGTCGCCGGTGGTGACCTCGGCGCCGATGCGGATGATCCCGCGCTCGTCGAGGTCGGCCAGCATCTCCTCGGAGACGTTCGGGATGTCCCGAGTGATCTCCTCGGGGCCGAGCTTGGTGTCGCGGGCGTCGACCTCGTGCTCCTCGATGTGGATCGAGGTGAGGACGTCCTCCTGCACCAGCCGCTGGCTGAGGATGATCGCGTCCTCGTAGTTGTGGCCCTGCCACGGCATGAACGCGACCAGCAGGTTCGTGCCCAGCGCCATCTCGGCGTCGTCGGTGCACGGACCGTCCGCGATCGGGCTGCCGACCTCGAGCCGGTCACCCTCCTTGACCAGCGGGCGCTGGTTGATGCAGGTGCCCTGGTTCGAGCGGCGGAACTTCGCCAGCCGGTACGTCGAGTAGCTGCCGTCGTCGTTCATCGTCTCGATGATGTCGGCGGAGACGTCCTTGACCACACCGGCTGCGGTGGCGGTGACCACGTCACCGGCGTCCACCGCGGCGCGGTACTCCATGCCGGTGCCGACCAGCGGCGAGTCGCTCCTGATCAGCGGCACCGCCTGGCGCTGCATGTTGGCGCCCATCAGCGCGCGGTTGGCGTCGTCGTGCTCGAGGAACGGGATCAGCGCCGTCGCGACCGACACCATCTGGCGCGGCGAGACGTCCATGTAGTCGATCTCGGCGGCCAGGATCTCGGAGACCTCGGTGTCGCGCTGACGGACCAGCACCCGCTCGCTGACGAAGCGCATGTCGTCGTCGAGGGTGGCGTTGGCCTGGGCGATGACGAAGCGGTCCTCGTCGTCCGCGGTCAGGTAGTCGATCTGGTCGGTGACCTGACCGTTCTCCACCTTGCGGTACGGCGTCTCCACGAAGCCGAACGGGTTGATCCGTCCGTACGACGCGAGCGAACCGATCAGGCCGATGTTCGGGCCCTCCGGGGTCTCGATCGGGCACATCCGGCCGTAGTGCGACGGGTGGACGTCACGGACCTCCATGCCGGCGCGGTCACGGGACAGACCGCCCGGGCCCAGCGCCGAGAGCCGGCGCTTGTGCGTCAGCCCCGCGATCGGGTTGGTCTGGTCCATGAACTGGCTGAGCTGGGAGGTCCCGAAGAACTCCTTCAGCGCCGCCACCACGGGCCGGATGTTGATCAGCGACTGCGGCGTGATCGCCTCGACGTCCTGGGTCGTCATCCGCTCCCGGACCACGCGCTCCATCCGGGCCAGGCCGGTGCGCAGCTGGTTCTGGATCAGCTCGCCGACGGTCCGCATCCGGCGGTTGCCGAAGTGGTCGATGTCGTCCGGGGCGATGTCGAGGGCACCCTGCGGGGACTCGACCTGCTCCTGGCCGTCGTGCAGCGCGACGATGTACCGGATCGCGGCGACGATGTCGTCGATGGTCAGCGTCTGCTGGTCGAAGGCCTCGACGAGACCGAGCTTCTTGTTGATCTTGTAGCGGCCGACCTTGGCCAGGTCGTACCGCTTCGGGTTGAAGTAGTAGTTGTTCAGCAGCGTCTGCGCGGCCTCGCGGGTGGGCGGTTCGCCCGGACGCAGCTTGCGGTAGATGTCGAGCAGCGCGTCGTCCTGGCCCTGGGTGTGGTCCTTCTCCAGGGTCAGCATCATCGACTCGTACTGCCCGAACTCCTCGCGGATCTGCTCGTTGGTCCAGCCGAGGGCCTTGAGCAGCACCGTGACGTTCTGCTTGCGCTTGCGGTCGAGGCGGACGCCGACCATGTCGCGCTTGTCGATCTCGAACTCCAGCCAGGCGCCCCGGCTCGGGATCATCTTGGCGGTGTAGATGTCCTTGTCGGACGTCTTGTCGGCGGTGCGCTCGAAGTACACGCCCGGGCGAGCGGACGAGCTGGGAGACGACGACCCGCTCGGTGCCGTTGATGATGAAGGTGCCCTTGTCGCTCATGAGCGGGAAGTCGCCCATGAAGACCGTCTGACCCTTGATCTCGCCGGTGTCGTTGTTGGTGAACTCGGCGGAGACGTACAACGGGGCGGAGTAGGTGAAGTCCTTCTCCTTGCACTCGTCGACCGAGTACTTCGGGTCGTAGAACACCGGGTTCTCGAACGACAGCGACATCGTCTCGGAGAAGTCCTCGATCGGCGAGATCTCCTCGAAGATCTCCTGCAGACCGGACTTGCTCGAGACGTCCTCACCCTCGGCGCGCCGACGCTCGACGACGGCGTTCCAGTTGTCGTTGCCGATCAGCCAGTCGAAGCTGTCGGTCTGGAGGGAGAGGAGCTGCGGAACCTCGAGGGGTTCGCTGATCTTTGCGAAAGAGATGCGGTGCGGGTTACCGGAGGTGTTGCGCGAGGCCAAGAGGGGGTCCTTCGAGAGTTCGCTCTTCGGAGGCGCCGACCCACCACAAATCCAGCCACCGGGCAGGAGATTCGCATATGAGGGCAGGCGCAATGCGCCACCCTAGCCGATCAGAGGGCGCGACTCAACATCTGCGTGCGCCGGTCCGACGAGCGTTGCGGAAGATCATGCGGCGCGCAGGCGCTCTGGTCAAGTACCCCGGCGGAACGAGTCGTCGGAGCCTAGTTCTGGAGCGGGGTCGTCTCCAGGTCGTCGACGAGCCAGTCGCCGTCGCGCTGCACCATCGTCACCGTCACCTGGTCCTTGTAGATGACCGGCTCCTCGGACTGCTTGTTCGTGGTCGGGCGGTTCACGAACAGCAGCACCTGGACCCGGTCCACGCCGGAGCGGACGACCCCGGAGGCGAGCACCTCGGCCTCGACCACCGTCTCGGTGTTGGGGCTGTTCTCCCGGAGGAACTCGAACAGCTCGTCGTAGTCCTTGCGGTAGGAGTCGGTGAGGTAGGACTGCGCCGTGGCCTGGTCCTCCTCCAGGGTGCGGTAGTCGTAGGAGAGCACCGGCACGATGGCCCGCTCCGCCGCGCCCTGCGCCGCCACCGTGGCGTCGCGGACCTCGGTGTCCGCGGGCGAGCTCCACTGCCAGGCGCACAGTCCCACCAGCACCGCCGTGAGCACCGCCAGCCCGGCCAGCAGCCAGGCGGGGACGGTACGCCGGCGCGGCCCCCCGCTCACATCAGTGACCGGCGGGGCGACCGGCTCGGCCTTCGCCGGCTCGACCGGCACCGCGGGGGCGTCCACCGGCCCGACATCTCGGGGCGGGGTCGGCGCAGTCCACCGGCTCGGCGGCGAGGACCGGGGTCTCGTCCGCGGCCGCCTCGGCGTGCTCCGCCGCGGCCAGCTCCGCGTCGTGGACGGCCCGTCGCTGGGGGTCGAGCAGCACCTCGGCGGCCTGGTTGAGCACCCGGAACCGGCGGTCGGTCGGCCCCAGCTCGGACACGGCGTCCCGCCAGGCCAGACGGACCTCCTCGGGGGACGCGCTCGGGTCGACGTCGAGGACGTCGTACCAGCTCAGCACCGGGTCGCTCATCCGCCCTCCCCCGTGACCGGCTCGAAGTCGTCGACGAGCCACTCCCCGTCGATCTTGCGCAGGCTCAGGCTGAGCCGCAGCGGCACCGGCTCGTCGTCGATGCGCTGGTCGGTGACCTTGCCCTGGGCGTTGGTCCGCGGGTAGGAGTTCACGAACGAGCCGGCGACCAGCGCGGTCGCCGAGTCGGCGTCCAGGCTGGCGACACCGGCCCCGAAGACCTCGGCGGTCCGGCCGAGACCGGCCTGCGCCACCGTCTGCTCGGCCGCGGTGACGCCCTGGCTGAAGGACTCCGAGAACTTGGGTGTGATCACCTCGGTCACCTGCTCGCGGTACTCCGGCATCTCCTCGCCCTCGAGCAGGTCGGGCCCGTAGGTGTTGACCCGCAGCACGAACTGGCGGGCCTGCGACATCACCTGCTCGCGCTGGGCCTGCTCCTCGACGGCCTCACCGCGCCGGTCGGCGAGCAGCCAGACCAGCGTCCCGGCCGAGGCCAGCACGGCCAGGACCAGCACGCCGAGCAGCACCACCCGGAAGTTCAGCGCCCGAGGGTGGGTGGAAGCAGCGTCGTTCGTCAGTCCTGCGCGTTGGTCAGGGGCTGGAGGAACAACCACTTCCACGACTCCTTCCCCAAGGTACGGGGAGCCACGCTACCGGTCGGGGCCAGCTCGGGGGCCACATCGGCTCCCCAGGTCAGCTTGCCGGTCTCCGGGTCGTAGGACGCCACCGGGGCCGAGGAGTCCGCGAACGGGGCGCGGTAGGCCACCCCGGCGCGACGTCCCGGCGCGTTCTGGGCGCCGCGGGCGTTGCTCACCGTCGGCGGTTCGGTACAGCGCGCGTCGGTGTTCATCGGACGGTTGTCGCCGTTCTGCGGCGGCCGGGTGTCGGTGGACTGGTAGCCGTCGTGACAGACCTTGTTGTCGGTCATGATCATGCCGAAGTGGGCGTCGTACAGCCCGGTCTCCGGGGACTTCGACACGACGGTGAAGCCGCCCTCCACGACGTAGGGGTAGATCACCAGCACCTGGCGGATGCCGGGGATGTTGCGGACCACGATCTCGCCGGTGGTGACCGCGTTGTTGATCAGCTCGCCGAGCTCGACCCGGTTCTCCTCGATCAGGGTCCGCAGCCGGGTGGCGGCGATGCCACCGGTGTTGATCAGCTTGCGCAGCGAGGGATCGGCGTCGGCCAGGGCGGTGCTGAACAGCGACATGTCGCGGGCGAAGGTGCGCAGGGCGCTCTCCGAGTCCAGCTGGGTGGTCAGCACCGTGTTGCTGTCCCGGATCAGCGCGGTGGTGACGTCGAAGTTGGCGTCCGCCTCCTGAAGGAACGAGTTCCCGGTGTCGATGATCCGCTGCAGGTCCTCACCGGTGCCGCCGAAGGCGTCGCCGAGCTCGGAGACGGTGGTGCGCAACGACTCCTGGTCCACCGAGGCGGCGGTCGTGGAGAGGTTGGCCAGCAGGGTCTCGGTGGCGATCGGGGTGCGGGTGTCCTCGGTGGGGATCTCCGAGGAGTCCTCCAGGTACGGCTCGTTGTTGACCTGCGGCTGGAGCTCGACGTACTGCTCACCGACCGCGGACCGGTTGCCCACCACCGCGAGGGCGTCGGCGGGGATGGAGTCGTAGGACTTGTCGATGCCGAGGTGCACGTCGACGCCGTCGTCGGTGAGCACCATCTTCTCGACCTGGCCGACGCCGACCCCGCGGTAGGAGACCTCACCGCCGGCGAAGATGCCGCCGGACTCGGAGAAGTGCGCGACGACGGTGTAGCGGTCGTCGAAGAACAACCGGTCCAACCGGGCGTAGCGGGCGCCCACGAAGCTGACACCGACCAGCGTGATGATCACGAAGATCACCAGCTGGACCTTGGTACGACGGGTGATCATCGCAGCACCATCCCGGGGACGAGGAGACTGGCCAGGGCCGGGTCGAAGCGGGACATCAGCTCACCCATCGTGACGCCGGTTCCGGCACCGGATGTACCGGTGGCCGCGCGGCCCAGACCGCCGAGGCCGTTGCCGATCCCACCACCGATCCCCCCGGGCACCGGCGGGAGGGGCGGGAGGGGGCTGTCGCCGCCGCCGACCACCGCCACCGCCGTCACCGTCGCAGAGATCGGCGGGCAAGCCGGGGATCGGGGTCGCGCACAGCGTGTCGATGACGTCCTCGACGGCGCCGTTGATGAGGCGCTCGCACTCCTTGATGTCGACGTCGCCGTCCTTGAGGTCGTTGAGGCAGGCGGTGACGCGCTTGCGGGCGTTGTCACACAGCTCCTCCAGCGGCGGCAGGTCGAGGATGTCGGCCAGGTCCTTGAACGGGATGCAGGCCACCTCCGGGATGCCGGGGACGTCCGGGCCGCCCTGGTCGCTGAAGTCGAGGTCGAGCTCGACGGAGAGGTTGGTGTAGTCGCCCATGTGCAGGTTGCGGGCCACCTGGGGGTCCCGCCCGACGACCTCGTCCACGAACGGGTAGGTGAGGAAGACGTTGAAGGCGTCGACGAAGGCGTCACCGGAGTTCGCCAGCTCGGTCAGCGTCGGCTGAAGCAGCCGGAAGGTCTCGATGGTGGAGTCCTTGGACGCCTCGATCACGCGGACCCCGACGTCGCCGAGATCGTTGAGGGCCTGGAGCATCTTGACCAGGTCCTGACGCTGCTTGTCGATGCTCACCAACGCGCTGGGCAGCTCCTCGAGCGCCGCGTTGATGGTGGGCTGCTGGCGCTTCGCGGTGCGGGCGAGCCGGTTCAGGGACTCGATGGCGTTGACGATGTCGACCTTGTTCTGGTCCAGGGTGCGCACGAAGATGCGGATCTGGCTGAGCACGGACCGCGCGGAGTCCTCGCGTCCCTCGAGCGCCTTGTTCAGCTCGGCGGCGATGGTCTTGAGCTGCGCCACGCCACCGCCGTTGAGGACCAGGCTGAGCGCGCCGAGCACCTCCTCGACCTCGGGGTTGCGTCCGGACCGCTCCAGCGGGATGAGGTCGCCGTCGGCCAGCGGCTCGCTGCTGGCACCCGTGAGCGGGGCCTTGAGCGAGACGAACTTCTCGCCGAGCAGGCTGGTCTGGCGGATCTCGGCCAGCGCGTTCGCCGGCAGCTCGGTGTCCTTGCGCAGCTCCAGCGTGACGTCGGCGATCTGCCCGTCGAGCTTGATGTCCTTGACCATCCCGACCGTGACGTCGTTGGCCTTGACCGTGGACTTGGGCACCAGGTCCAGGACGTCGACGAACTCGACGTGCACCTGGATCGGGTCGTCACCGGTGTCCGCACCGCCGGGCAGCGGCAGCTCGTAGACGTCGAAGTCGCAGCCGGTGAGGAACACGGCGCTGAGCAGCACGCCGGCGAGCAGCCGGAGTCCGCGCGTCATCGGGTCACCTCCACGAGGCCGCCGAGGGTGAGGTCCGAGCGCTGGTCCACGCGGCCCGCGCCCTGGGCGAACGTCCCGGTGCGCCGGGAGATGCCCTGGACCGTCTCGCACAGCTCGCCGCTCTGGTTGGCCTGGTTGAGGATGCCGCAGAGGAAGACCGAGGGATCGGAGACGATCTGGTTCTCGATCTCGGCCAGGTTCGCGTTGGTGTCCAACGTGCCGGCTTCCGGGTTGTAGGTGAGGTACAGGTTGTTCAGCGCCAGCGGGGCGTTGGTGAGGGTCTCGTCGAGCGCCTTGCGCTGCTTGACCAGCACCTTGGCCACCCGGTTCAGGCCCCGGATGTTCTTGCCCAGCACCTCACGGTTGTCCTTGACGAAGGTCGAGACCTGACCCAGCGCGCTGGCGAGGTTGGTCAGCGAGGCCGCCAGCTCCTCGCGCTCGCCCGCCAGCATCGTGGAGACCCCGGACAGGGACTGGTTGAAGGCCCGGACCGTCTCGTCGTTCTCGGCGAGCGTGCTGATGAAGCCCTGGAGCTCGGCGAGGGAGCCGAACAGCTCGTCCTTGTTGTCGTCGAGGGTCTCGCTGAGCTTGCTGAAGTTGCGGATCGTCTTGTTGAACTGCTGGCCCTGGCCACCGAAGTTGTCGGCGGTCACCTCCAGCAGGTCGGTGAGGGCGCCGTTCTTGTTCGCGCCGTTGGGGCCCAGGGCCACCATCAGCTCGTCGATGCTCGCGTAGATCTGGTCCAGCTCCAGCGGCACCGCGGTGCGGTCCGTCTCCAGCACCGCTCCGTCGTCGAGCACCCGCCCCTCCTCGTAGGCAGGGGTGAGCTGGACGTACCGGTCGCCGACCACGGACGGGGCGATGATCACCGCGGACGCGTCCTCGGGGACCTGGACGTCGGAGTCGTAGGACATGGTGACCACGACGTCGGTGCCCGAGGGGACGACCGTGTCCACGGTGCCCACCGGCACACCGAGGATCCGGACGTCGCTGCCCTCGTAGATCGAGATGGTGCGCGGGAAGTGCGCGGTCAGCGTCTTGGTGCTGCCACCGCTGAAGAGCACGAACCCGGCAGCGACGACGAGGGCCAGGACGACGAGCGGCACAGCGGCTCGCTTGAGCAGGTTCATCGAGCACCTCCCGCAGCAGGGACGGGCGGCAGGTTCTGGATATAGGTGTCGAACCAGGGACCGCTGCCCAGCGTGTTGGCGAAGACCCGGTAGAACGGGGCCATCAGCCGCAGGCTGTTGTCGAGGTTGTCCTCGTTCTTGTTGAGCACCGCCACCACCCGGTCGAGCTGGGTCAGCGCCGGCTTGAGGTCCGCCCGGCTGTCCTTGATCAGCGCGGTCAGCTCCCGCGACAGGGTGACCGTGGAGACCAGCAGGTCGTGCACCGACTCGCGGCGGGCCACCAGCGCGCGGAAGAGCACGTCAGCGTCGCGCATCAGCTTGACGATGTCCTGGTCGCGGTCGTCGAGGACCGAGGAGACCCGCTTGAGGTTCTTCAGCAGCGAGTTGATCTGGTCGTTCTTCTTGGCCACGTTGCTGGAGAGCCGGGAGACACCGCTCAGCGCCGACTGGAACTCCTCGGGGGTGTTGCGGGTCAGGTCGGCCAGCGTGGTCAGGGACTGGGTCAGCTGCTCGGTGTCGATGTCGGCCGAGGTCTCGGCGAGACCCTCGAAGGCGTCGACCACGTTGTACGGCGAGCTGGTCCGCTCGACCGGGATCGTGGACCCGTCCTCCAGCTGACCGGTGCCCTCGGGCTCCAGGGAGAGGTACATGGCGCCGAGGATCGTCTTGACCTTGATCGCGGCGCCGGTCTCGGTGCCGAAGCCCGAGTCGGTCTTGACCCGGAAGGTCACCTTCACCTCGCCGTCCTCGAGGTCGACGGACTGGACCTTGCCGACCCGGACGCCGGCGACGCGCACCTCGTCGTTGGCCTTGAGCCCGCCGGCCTCGCTGAAGTTGGCGTAGTAGGTGTCTCCGCCACCGATCAACGGCAGGTCCTGGGCCCGGAAGGCGGCCAGGATCATCACCGCGATGACGGTCATGCTGACCGCCCCGATGATGACGGGATTGCGCTCACGGAAGGGGGTACTCATCCCAGATCACACCTTGGGGAGCCGGTCTTGTACTCGACGGGGACGGTCACGTTGCCGGGCAGCTTCACGTTGCCCTGGAACCGGCACAGGTAGAAGTTGAACCAGGAGCCGTAGATCGCCGTCCGACCGACCTTGGTGAGCTTGATCGGCAGCACCTGCAGCGCCCGGTCCAGCTCGCCCTTGTTGCGGTCGATGTTCGTGGTCAGCCTGCGCAGCTGCTTGATGTCCTCGACGAACGAGGGCCGGACCCCCTTGACGAGGTCGGCGGTCTGCACCGACAGGTCCGAGATCTGGTCGAGCGAGTCCAGGATCGCGGCCCGGTCGGACTTGAGCCCGCCCACGAAGCGCTTGAAGGTCTTGATCAACCGGGACAGCTGCTGGTCACGGTCGCCCAGGTTGTCGAGCACGTCGTCGAGGTTGGTGATCAGCGAGCCGATCACCTGGTCCCGCTTGG
The DNA here is from genome assembly GCA_963756135.1 of uncultured Actinomycetota bacterium. Lineage (GTDB taxonomy): Bacteria > Actinomycetota > Actinomycetes > Propionibacteriales > Nocardioidaceae > Nocardioides. Next base: position 41,080 of record CAVWMP010000009.1, on the reverse strand, counting down.
CCAGCGTGTCGGTGACCGAAGCGGTGTGCGCCAGCAGGCTCTCCAGCGTCCCGCCCTCGCCCTGGAAGACCTGGACGATCTCGTAGGACAGCTTGTTGATGTCGTCGGGGGAGAGCGCCTGGAACAACGGCTTGAAGCCGTTGAACAGCACCGTCAGGTCCAGCGCGGGTGAGGTCTTGGAGACCGGGATGGTGGCACCGGCGGCGAGCTGCTTGCCGCTGCCGATCTCCTCGGACAGCGTCAGGTAGCGCTGGCCGACCAGGTTGCGGTACCGGATGGCGACGTTGGTGGCCATCGTGACCGGGACGGCGGACTCGACCGAGAAGGTGACGGTGGCCCGGGTCCGGTTGGTGATCTCGACCCCGGAGACGGTGCCGACCTTGACGCCGGCGATCCGCACGTCGTCGCCGTTCACCACGCCGGTGGCGTCGACGAACTCGGCCTTGAACTCCCGGCTGTCGGCGAAGGAGAGGTTGCCGATGGTGATCACCAGGATGCTGGTGGCCAGCGTGGTGACCACGATGAAGATGGTCAGCTTGACCAGCGCAACGGTGGTCTTGGCATCGAGGAGCTTCATCGCAGCGACACCGTCGCTCCCCTGGCCATCGGTCCGACCAGCAGCGCACCGAGGTCGGGCACCTCCTGGGCGGAGACGCCCAGCCCGGGACCCATCAAGGAGTTCAGCAGCTGGGTCTCGGCGGGGCTGCCGGCGAGACCGGACCCCAGGCGGGAGAAGCCGGTGGCCGTCCGGCTGGTTCCCTTCCCGGTCGGCTCGTCGACGCCGTCGTTCATGTCGGGCTGGCTACGCAACGGGCGCTCCTGGCTGCTGTTCGGCGACGGCAGGTGCAGGCAGCTGGGCCCGCGGTCCTCGCCGTAGCGCGGCTGGTCGGCGGCGGTGTAGGGGCGTGGCTGGTTCGGCAGCGTCTCCAGCACGATGTGCAGGGTGAACCCGCGGAACGCCTCTGCCTGACGGACGCCGGCATTGACGATGCCTCGCAGCAGGCAGGGGTACTCCGGTGCGTACTTGGCGAAGACCCGGAACTGCTCGCGGCCGATCTCGCCGAGCCGGATCAGGTTGTCCCCGTTGTCGTCGAGGAAGGTGCGGGTGGTGTTGGAGAAGGCGGTGACGTCCTTGAAGAGGGCGTTCAGCTTCTTCTCCCGCGACTCCAGCGTGCCGGTGGTGGTGATCGTGTTCTCCAGGATCGTCGCCACCTCGGGCAGCACGTCGGCGTACACCTCGGAGACGTCGGCGGTGAGCCGGAGGTCCTCGACCAGCGCCGGGAGCTGCGGGTTGAACCGCTTGAGGTAGCTGTCGACGGTCTCGAGGTTCTCGCCGAGCTGGTCGCCGCGGCCCTCGAGCGCGGTCGCCAGCGCGTTGAGGGTCATGTTCAGGTCGGCCGGCTCCACGGTGCGCAGCAGCGGGTACAGGTCGTTGAGGACCTGCTCCACCTCGGTGGCCACCACGGTGCGGTCCACGGTGTCCCCGGGCTCGATCGGCTCGGACGCCGGCTGGTCGGGGACGACCAGGCTGACGTACTTCTCACCGAAGAGCGTCTTGGGGACGATCGAGCCGGTCACGTTGGCGGGGATGGTCTCCCGCTGGGACGGCCAGATGCCCAGCGTGATCTCGGCGCCGTCCTCGACGCTGGCCACGTCCAGGACCTCCCCGACGATGACGCCGCGGATCTTGATGTCGGCGCGAGCCGGGAGCTGCAGGCCGATCTTCGAGGTCTTCATGGCGACCTCGTCGTAGTCGGTGAACTTCTTGGTGAAGATCCCGTAGGTCAACCACACTCCCCCGACCAGCATGGCCAGGAAGACGATGCCGAGGACCTTGGGCATGGCGAGAGCCTTCATCTGGCTCACCCGGCCAATCTGACGGTCGTGGTGGTGCCCCAGATGGCCATCGACAGGAACAGGTCGATCACGTTGATCGCCACGATGCTGGTCCGCACCGCGCTGCCCACGGCCACGCCGACCCCGGCAGGACCGCCCGAGGCGGTGTACCCGTGGTAGCAGTGGATGAGGATGACCACCACGGCGAAGATCAGCACCTTCCCGAAGGACCACAGCACGTCGCCGGGTGGCAGGAACTGGTTGAAGTAGTGGTCGTAGGTGCCGGCGGACTGGCCGAAGAACTGGGTGACCGTGAGCCGGGTGGCGAAGTACGACGACAGCAGCCCGACGACGTACAGCGGGATGATCGCGATCAGACCGGCGATGATGCGGGTGGTGACCAGGAACGGCAGCGACGGGATCGCCATCACCTCGAGCGCGTCGACCTCTTCGGAGATCCGCATCGCACCCAGCTGTGCGGTGAAGCCGCAGCCGACCGTGGCCGCCAGCGCGATCCCGGACACCAGCGGGGCGATCTCGCGGGTGTTGAAGTACGCCGAGACGAAGCCGGAGAAGGCCGCCGTACCGATCTGGTTCAGCGCCGCGTAGCCCTGGAGCCCCACCTCGGTGCCGGTGAAGAACGTCATCGCGGTGATGACGCCGACCGTGCCGCCGATGACCGCCAGCGACCCGGAGCCGAGGGTGACCTCGGCGAGGAGACGCAGGATCTCCTTCTTGTACCGCCGGATGGTGCGCGGGGTCCACGCCAGGGCCCGGAGGTAGAAGGAGAGCTCCTCCCCCAGGTGGTCCAGGGTGCGCAGCGGTGCTTGGTAGACCGTCTTGATGCTGGCCATGGCGCTAACCCGTCTTCGGTGGGACGAGCTGGAAGTAGATCGCGCTCATCACGAAGTTGATGACGAACAGGAGCATGAAGGTGATGACCACCGACTCGTTCACGGCATCACCCACGCCCTTGGGGCCGCCGTTGGCGTTCATGCCCTTGTACGAGGCGACGATGGCGGCCACCAGACCGAAGACGAGCGCCTTCAGCATGCCCTGCCACAGGTCTGGTAGCTGGGCGAGCGCGGTGAAGCTCGCTAGATAGGCCCCTGGTGTCCCGTCCTGCAGGACCACGTTGAAGACGTAGCCGCCGGCGACGCCGACGACGCTGACCAGGCCGTTGAGGAAGACCGCGACCAGCATGCAGGCCAGCACCCGGGGCACGACGAGGCGCTGGATCGGGTCGATCCCGAGCACCATCATCGCGTCGAGCTCCTCGCGGATCTTGCGAGCGCCGAGGTCGGCCGCGATCGCCGAGCCGCCCGCGCCGGCGATCAGCAGCGAGGTCGCGATCGGTCCCGCCTCCCGGACCACCGCCAGCACCGCCGCCGACCCGGTGAAGGACTGGGCGCCGAACTGCTTGATCAGACCACCCACCTGCAGCGCGATCACCGCGCCGAACGGGATCGCGACGAGCGCGGTCGGGATGATCGTGACCGAGGCGATGAACCAGGCCTGCTGGAGGAACTCCCGCAGCTGGAAGGGTCGTCGGAAGAGGCCCCGCGCGACGTCGAGGCCGAAGGCGAAGAGCTTGCCCGCCGTCCCGACCGGGGCGAGGGCTCTGCTCGCAGTGAAGGATGCCATCAGGACCCGATCAGCTTCCCGTCACCATGGTCATGTTCTCCTCGAAGGAGCCCGGCGGCGGCGTGATGCCGTTGTCGCGGCACCAGGCACCCGGCTCGCGCTGGCTGCGGCGCGGGATCCCGTTCGAGGGCTCGAGCTGCATCGGGATCGGCGGCAGCGGCGGCAGCTCCTGGTCGGACTCGGCCTCGAGCTCGTCGGCGTCCTTCTCCTCGGACATGCCGATCGGGCCGATCTTCTGGGCGTTGAGGAACTGGCGGACGACCGGCTCCTCGGAGCTCAGCAGCATCTCGCGGGGGCCGAACATGGCGAGGTGCTTGTGGTAGAGCAGCCCGATGTTGTCCGGCACCGTCCGGGCGGTGTTGATGTCGTGGGTGACGATGAGGAAGGTCGCGTCGATCTGCGCGTTGAGGTCGACGATCAGCTGGTTGAGGAACGAGGTGCGGACCGGGTCCAGACCGGAGTCCGGCTCGTCGAAGAGCACGATCTCGGGGTCGAGCACCAGGGCACGGGCCAGGCCGGCCCGCTTGCGCATGCCGCCCGAGATCTCGCCGGGGAGCTTGTGCTCGGTCCCGAGCAGGCCCACCAGGTCGAGCTTCTCCATGACGACGTCGCGGACCTCGGACTCCGACTTCTTGGTGTGCTCGCGCAGCGGGAAGGCGACGTTGTCGTAGAGGTTCATCGAGCCGAACATCGCGCCGTCCTGGAACAGCACCCCGAAGAGCTTGCGAATCTCGTAGAGCTCCCTCTCCGAGCAGCTCGCGATGTCGGTGCCCTCGATGACGATCGAGCCCTGGTCGGGCTTGAGCAGACCGATCAGGGTCTTGAGGAAGACCGACTTGCCGGTTCCCGAGGGACCGAGCATCACGCAGATCTCCCCGGCCGGCACCGTCAGGCTCACGTCGCCCCAGATGAGCTGCTTGCCGAACGACTTGCTCAGGTGCTCGACCTGAATCTCCACGCCCATGAGAATCCCTCTCCGTGCCCGTCGCGCTGCCCCTGCCGGCCCCACCGAGCAGTCGCGTGTCCGCGTTTCCCACTCATCAGTAACAACGCCGATGACGTCGGCAGGTTACGCATCTGTGTGCCCCCCATCACCGGCAGGGCGCCCAGAGGCTATCGCGGCGACCACCGGGTAGTCCGGCGAACCGGAGAATCCCCCGCCGAGGGAGAACAGCCGGCCGGGACAGACACCGGGAGCACCCCCGGGAACGCCGCAGGGGCGGCCACCCGTCTCCGGATGGCCGCCCCTGGCGGGATGCAGCTGGGTCAGGCAGTCGTCACTTGACGGTGACGGTGGCGCCGGCGCCCTCGAGGGCGTCCTTGGCCTTCGCGGCGGCAGCCTTGTCGACCTTCTCCAGGACCGCCTTGGGGGCGGCCTCGACCAGCTCCTTGGCCTCCTTGAGACCGAGCGAGGTGAGGGCGCGCACCTCCTTGATGACGTTGATCTTCTTCTCGCCGGCGGCCTCGAGGACGACGTCGAACTCGTCCTGCTCGGCCTCGGCCTCGGCACCGGCAGCGGCGCCACCGGCGGCCGGCGCGGCGGCGACGGCGACGGGGGCGGCAGCGGTGACGCCGAAGGTGTCCTCGAACTGCTTCACGAACTCGCTCAGCTCCAGGAGGGTCATCTCCTTGAACGCGTCGAGCAGCTCGTCGGTGGTGAGCTTCGCCATGGTGGCGGTTCCTTCCGTTCGGTGGCCCGCGGGTCTCGGGGGCCGGGTTTCAGGTGGTGGTGTCCGAGGCTGAGCGCGGGCTCAGGCCTCGGTGGTGTCGCCCTCGTCGGAGGCGGTCTCGGCGGCGGGGGTCTCCTCGGCGGGAGCCTCGTCGGCGGTCACGGCCTCGTCGGTGGGTGCCTCGGCGTCAGCCGGGGCCTCCTCGGCGGCGACCGGGGAGCCGGCACCACCTGCGAGGATCGAGGGGTCCTGCTCAGCCTTGGCCTGCAGCGCACCCGCGAGACGGGCGGCCTGGGCGATCGGGGCGTTGAGCAGGTAGACGGCCTGGCTGAGCGAAGCGAGCATCGCGCCCGCCAGCTTGCCCAGGAGCACCTCGCGGGACTCGAGATCGGCCAGCTTGGCGATCTCCTTCGCGTCGAGGATGTTGCCGTCCAGGACACCGCCCTTGATGATCAGGGCGGGGTTGGCCTTGGCGAAGTCACGCAGACCCTTGGCCGCCTCGACCACGTCACCGTTGATGAAGGCGATCGCGGTCGGACCGACCAGGATGTCGTCGAAGCCGGAGATGCCCACCTGGTTGGCGGCGATCTTGGCCAGCGTGTTCTTGACCACGGCGTAGTTGGCGTTCTCGCCGAGGGAGCGGCGGAGGTTCTGCAGCTCCTTGACGGTGAGGCCGCGGTAGTCGGTCAGCACGGCACCGTCGGCGTCGTTGAAGGACTCAACGATCTCCGCGACGGCTGCCTGCCTGTCTGCCCGCGCCATGGGTCTCCTTCCGGACTCAGGAGACCGCCGCGATGGGCCCGGAACGACGAACGCCCTGAGCGCAGGCTCAGGGCGTGGGATCCGGAGAGGATCTGCTCCGGGATCTGACTCTGACACCTGCGCTGGCCGTCCGCGGGAGCGGAACCTTCGGTCGAGCTGCATGCGCAGCCTGACTACCGGCGGTCTCTGGTTTCGTGGGGAAGTCTAGGGCCGGGCGACCCGGGCACCAAATCAGGCGGGCTGGTGGGCCACGATCACGTCCCGGTCCGCGACCTGGGTGTCCCAGGCGGTGCCGACGCCCAACGACCCGGCCCGCCGAGCGTGGAGCTCGGCGGGCCGGGTCGGTGGTGCGGGTCGTGCTCGGTCAGGCTGACGCCTCGTCCTCGACCGCGACGTTCTTCGTCCGGTTCGGGTCGACCTGGACCCCGGGACCCATCGTCGTGGAGACGGTGACCTTGCGGATGTAGCGGCCCTTGGAGCTGGCCGGCTTGAGCCGCAGCACCTCCTCGAGGGCGGCGGCGTAGTTCTCGGCGAGCTGGATCTCGGAGAAGGACGCCTTGCCGATGATGAAGTGCAGGTTCGCGTGGCGGTCCACGCGGAACTCGATCTTGCCGCCCTTGATGTCCGAGACGGCCTTGGCGACGTCCGGGGTGACGGTGCCGGTCTTCGGGTTCGGCATCAGGCCGCGGGGGCCCAGCACCCGGCCGAGACGACCGACCTTGCCCATCATGTCGGGGGTGGCGACCACGGCGTCGAAGTCGAGCCAGCCACCGCTGACCTTCTCGATCAGCTCGTCGCCACCGACGACGTCGGCGCCGGCCTCACGGGCGGCCTCGGCCTTCTCCGCGTTCGCGAAGACGAGGACCCGGGCGGTCTTGCCGGTGCCGTGCGGCAGGTTGACGGTGCCGCGGACCATCTGGTCGGCCTTGCGCGGGTCGACGCCCAGGCGCATCACGACGTCCAGGGTCTCGTCGAACTTCTTCTTGCTGGCGGTCTTGGCGATCTTGATCGCGTCGAGCGGGGCGTGCAGCTCGTCCTTGTCGAAGGACGCGGCGGCCGCGCGGTAGGTCTTGCTGCGCTGCATGTCTGGTTCTCTTTCCTCAGGGTCCAGTCGTGGTCAGGTGAGCCAGCGCGGCTCTGCCACAGGTGGTTCGTCGCCTCGTCGTCGACCGGTCTCCCGGCGCGGCTCGGCGCCGGCGGGTCAGTCGACGGTGACGCCCATGGAGCGGGCGGTCCCCTCGACGATCTTCATGGCGGCCTCGACGTCGTTGGCGTTGAGGTCGGGAAGCTTGGTCGTCGCGATCTCGCGCACCTGGTCCTTGGTCAGCTTGCCGACCTTCTCCTTGTGCGGGACGCCCGAGCCCTTCTGGAGCCCGGCGGCCTTCTTGATCAGCTCGGCGGCCGGCGGGGTCTTGGTGATGAAGGTGAAGGACCGGTCCTCGTAGATGGTGATCTCGACCGGGATCACGTTGCCGCGCATGGACTCCGTCTGGGCGTTGTACGCCTTGCAGAAGTCCATGATGTTCACGCCGTGCGGACCGAGCGCGGTTCCGACCGGCGGGGCCGGCGTCGCGGCGCCGGCCTGCAACTGCACCTTGACCAGCGCAGCGATCTTCTTCTTCTTGGGAGGCATCTGCTCTGCTTCTCTTTCTCTCTCGTGGTCATGACGAGGGTGACGACGCACCCTCTGCCACCTACGTGCTTCAGACCTTCTGGATCTGGCTGAAGCTCAACTCGACCGGGGTCTCCCGGCCGAAGATCTCGACGAGGGCCTTGACCCGCTGGGACTCGGCGTTGATCTCGGTGATCGTCGCGTGCAGCGTGGCGAACGGCCCGTCGACCACCATCACCGAGTCGGAGACGTCGAAGTCGGCGACCTCGACCGGCTTCTTGGTCGCGGTCGAGCCGGCCGGGGCCGGCGTACCGGCGGCGACCGCCTCGGCCTCGGCACGCGCGACGACGGCGGGGGCCAGCATGTTCTCGACCTCGCTCATGCTCAGCGGCACCGGCTGGTGGCTGTGGCCGACGAAACCGGTGACCGACGGCGTGTGCCGCACGGCGGACCAGGACTCGTCGGTGAGGTCCATCCGGACCAGGACGTAGCCGGGCAGGACGGTCCGCTTGACCATCTTGCGCTGGCCGTTCTTGATCTCCGCGACCTCTTCGGTGGGGACCACGATCTCGTGGATGTAGTCCTCCATGTTCAAGGAGATGATCCGGTTCTCCAGGTTCGACTTCACCCGGTTCTCCATGCCGGAGTAGGTGTGCACCACGAACCAGTCGCCCGGCTTGGCCCACAGCTCGCGGCGGAACATCTCCAGCGGGTCGTCGGCGTCGGGCTCGGCTTCCGGGGCCGCGTCCTGCTCGGCTTCCGGGGCGGCGTCCTGCTCTGCTTCCGGGGCGGCGGACTCCTCGACCTCGACGGACTCCTCGACCTCGAGGGTCGTCTCGTCCACCGGGGACTCGGTCTCGACCGGCTGGTGCTGCTCCGACACGCGCTGCTCCGTCACTGCTTGCTGCTGGTAAGCCATCCGGCCCCGCGGGCCGGGGTGGCTACTGGGCGTTCGAACCTGCGAAGACCTCGAAGGCGAGCTTGCCGAACCCGAGGTCGAGGCCGGCGATGATCGCCATCATCACGACCACGAAGACCATCACCACCGCGAAGTAGGTGACCAGCTGCTCCTGCGTCGGCCAGACCACCTTGCGGAGCTCGGCCACCACCTGGCGGTAGAAGGTCGGGATGCTCGTGCGCTGCTTCTCGGTCCGGCTGTCGCGCGGACCGGGCACCGCCTTGCTGTCCGACACGTCACTTCTCCTCGTGGTGCGCTGGTGCTGCTCGCGTCTGGTCTTGCTGGTGTGTTGCTGGGTCTGTCTTGCTGGTTCTGCAGGGCACGAGGGACTTGAACCCCCAACCTTCGGTTTTGGAGACCGATGCTCTGCCAGTTGAGCTAGTGCCCTCCGCGGCTCCGCGCGCCTCGTACCCACGGATCAGCACGGACCCGGGCAGGACGAAGCATGTGGGGAACCACCAAACCGGGAGTCTACGCACTCGGGCCGCGGGCCACCAAAAACGGTGGCCCGGGGCGGCCCCTAGGATGAGTCGCATGACCTCGACGCCCGCCTCCGGACCCCGTTCCCGACGAGTCTCCCAGCGGATCGGTGGCATCGCCGAGTCCGCGACCCTCAAGGTCGACGCGAAGGCGAAGGCCCTCAAGGCCGAGGGTCGACCGGTGATCGGCTTCGGCGCCGGCGAGCCGGACTTCCCGACCCCGGACTACGTCGTCGAGGCGGCCGTGGAGGCCTGCCGGGACCCGAAGAACCACCGGTACACCCCGGCCGGGGGGCTGCCGGAGCTGAAGAAGGCGATCGTGGCCAAGACCCGGCGCGACAGCGGCCTGGAGATCGAGCCGGCCCAGGTGCTGGTGACCAACGGCGGCAAGCAGGCCATCTACGGCGCGTTCGCGGCGATGCTCGACCCGGGCGACGAGGTGATCGTGCCCGCGCCGTACTGGACGACCTACCCGGAGTCGATCCAGCTGGCCGGCGGTGTCGCAGTCGAGGTCCTCGCCGACGAGACCCAGGACTACAAGGTCACCGTCGAGCAGCTCGAGGCGGCCCGGACCGAGCAGACCAAGGTGCTGCTCTTCGTCTCGCCGTCCAACCCCACCGGCTCGGTCTACACCGCCGACGAGATCCGCGAGATCGGCGCCTGGGCGGCCGAGCACGAGCTGTGGGTGCTCACCGACGAGATCTACGAGCACCTCGTCTACGACGGCGTCGAGACCGGCTCGATGCCGGTGCTCTGCCCCGAGCTGGCCGACTACTGCGTCATCGTCAACGGGGTGGCCAAGACCTACGCGATGACCGGCTGGCGGGTCGGCTGGATGATCGGGCCCGTCGACCTGGTCAAGGCGGCGACGAACCTCCAGTCGCACGCCACCTCCAACGTCGCCAACGTCTCGCAGCGCGCCGCGATCGCCGCCCTGGAGGGCGACCTCACCGCGGTGGAGGAGATGAAGTCCGCCTTCGACCGGCGCCGCCGGACGATCACCGCGATGCTCAACGAGATCGACGGCGTCCTGTGTCCCACCCCGACCGGCGCGTTCTACGCCTACCCGCAGGTGCGCGGGCTGCTCGGCAAGAGCTACGACGGGGTGCAGGTCGAGACGTCGGCCGAGCTCGCCGAGCTGATCCTCGACAAGGCCGAGGTGGCCGCCGTCCCCGGCGAGGCGTTCGGCTCACCGGGCTACCTGCGCTTCTCCTACGCGCTCGGCGACGACGACATCGTCGAGGGCATCACCCGGTTGCAGAAGCTCTTCGCCTGAGTGGCGCCCCGGTCCCGGCGCGACCTGCGGGCGCTGCCCAAGGCACACCTGCACCTGCACTTCACCGGCTCGATGCGCCACGCGACGCTCCTGGAGCTCGCCGAGCGGGACGGCCACGTGCTGCCGGACGCCCTGGTCGCGGACTGGCCACCGCAGCTCTCCGCGGCGGACGAGAAGGGCTGGTTCCGCTTCCAGCGGCTCTACGACGTGGCCCGGTCGGTGCTGCGCACGCCGGAGGACGTACGCCGGCTGGTCGCCGAGACCGCGCAGGACGACGTCCGCGACGGCAGCCGCTGGCTGGAGATCCAGGTCGACCCGAGCGGGTACGCCCCCCGGTTCGGCGGCATCACCGCGTTCACCGACCTGGTGCTGGACGCGGTCGCCGCGGCCTCGCGGGAGACCGGGCTGGGGATCGGGCTGGTGATCGCCGCCAACCGGACCCGGCACCCGCTGGACGCGCGGACCCTGGCCCGGCTGGCCGCCCAGTACGCCGACCGGGGCGTCACCGGGTTCGGTCTGTCCAACGACGAGCGGCGGGGCCGCACCGCGGACTTCACCGCGGCGTTCGCGATCGCCCGGCGAGCGGGCCTGCTGCTGACCCCGCACGGGGGTGAGCTGCAGGGTCCGGCCAGCGTCCGGACCTGTCTCGACGACCTGGGCGCGGATCGGCTCGGGCACGGGGTGCGGGCGGTCGAGGACCCGGCGCTGCTGGAGCGGATCGCGGAGTCGGGGGTGGCGCTGGAGGTGTGCCCGACCTCGAACGTCGCGCTCGGCGTCTACAGCGACCTCACCTCGGTGCCGTTGCCCACGCTGCTCCAGGCCGGCGTCACGGTGGCCCTCGGCGCCGACGACCCGCTGCTCTTCGGCTCCCAGCTGGCCGGTCAGTACACGACGATGCGGGCCGCCCACGGCCTCACCGATCCCCAGCTGGCCGAGCTGGCCCGGATGTCGGTGCGGGCGTCCCGGGCGCCGGAGAGCGTCCGGAGCGAGATTCTCGCCGGCATCGACGCGTGGCTCTCCGGTCCGGACCTCCGCGCTGCCACACTGGCCCCATGACCCATCCCGGTCCCCCGTTCCCCGGGTACGCCGCCCCGCTGCCGAACCATCCGCAGGCGACCACCTCGATGGTGCTCGGCATCGTCGGGCTGGCCAGCATCGTCGTCTGCGGCGGACTGTTGCTGGTGCTCTCCCCCTTCGCCTGGAGCATGGGCTCCCGGGTCCTGCGGGAGATCGACGCCGAGCCGCAGCGCTGGGGCGGACGCGACCAGGCCAACGCGGGTCGGATCATGGGCATCGTGGGCACCGTGCTGCTGGTGCTCGCCGTGCTCGCCATCGTGCTGGTGATCGGGTTGTTCGTCGTCGTCGGCGTCAGCACGACCACGACGACGTTCCCTGACACGTCACGTCAGGCGGATTCCCCGGCTGGCCGGGGAATCCTCCACCTGTCGGGGCATACACCACCTGACAAGTGGAGGTTTCCCCTGACAAGTCGGCGCGGGGTCAGAGCTCGCAGCCGACGAGGACCGGCTCGTTGACCAGCCGGATCCCGAAGGCCTGCTCCACGCCGTCGCGGACCTCCCGGGCCAGGGAGACCAGGTCGGCGGTGGTGGCGTCGCCCCGGTTGGTCAGGGCCAGGGTGTGCTTGCTGGACAGCCCGACGGGGCCCTCGCCGTACCCGCGGCCGAAGCCGGCGTGCTCGATCAGCCAGGCGGCGCTGGTCTTGACCCGTCCGTCGGGTTGCGCCCAGGCGGGCGCCCCGGCCGGGACGACGTCCGGGTCCACCACGGGGTTGGTGAAGAACGAGCCGGCGCTCCAGGTGTCGTGGTCCTCGGCGTCCAGCACCATCCCCTTGCCGCGGCGCAGCCCCAGCACCGCGTCCCGTACGTCGCCCAGCGGTGCGCGCCGGCCCGGCTCGACGCCCAGCGTGCGCGCCAGCTCGGCGTAGGCGACCGGGGCCCCGAGGGTGCCCTGTCGGAACTGGAAGGTCACCTCGAGCACCACGAACCGGCCGGGCTCCTGCTTGAACCGGCTGGTCCGGTAGCCGAACCCGCAGTCGGCAGCGGCGAAGGTGCGGATCGCTCCGTCGCGGCGGTCCCAGGTCCGCACCGAGGCGATCGTCTGGGCGACCTCCTGCCCGTAGGCGCCGACGTTCTGGATCGGGGTGGCGCCGACCGACCCGGGGATGCCGGAGAGCGCCTCGACACCGACCCAACCGCGGCGTACCGCCTGGGCGACCAGGGCGTCCCAGTCCTCGCCGGCCGCGACCCGCACGGTGACGCCCGAGCAGGACGCGCCGGAGTCGTCGTCGGAGTCCGCGACCACACCCCGGGTGGCGACCTGCACCACCCGGCCGGCGAAGCCGGCGTCGGCGACCACGAGGTTGCTGCCGCCGCCGAGCACCAGCACCGGCTCACCGGCCGCGTCGGCCTCCGCGACCGCGGCGACCAGGTCGGTCTCGGCGCTCGCCTCGACCCAGCGGTCAGCGGCGCCGCCGAGGCGGAGCGTGGTGTGCCACCGGAGCAGCTCAGCCACGAACCACTGCCTTCGGCATCCCCAGCACCTTCTGTCCCTCGCAGGTGACGGTGAGCGCGACGGTGGTCAGGTCGCCGTCGGTCTGCTTGACCTCGCCGGCCACCTCGACGTCGACGCCGCCCTCGGCGGGCACCACGACCGGGTTGGTGAACTTGCAGCCGAAGCTGACCACCTCGGCGTCGGGGAACCACTCCGCGACGGCACGCGCCGCCAGCGCCATGGTGTACATCCCGTGGGCGATCACGCCGGGGAGCCCCACCTCGACGGCGACCGCCTCGTCCTGGTGGATCGGGTTGTGGTCGCCGCTGGCCTCGGCGTAGCGGACCAGGTCGGCCCGGGTGACGGTGAAGGTGTGGGTCGGCAGGCTCATGCGTCGGCCCCCCGGTGGACGAGGGTGGCGCTGGTCGAGCAGACCAGGGCGCCGTCGGCGTCGGTGATCTCGCTGGTGGTCCCGATGATGTCGTTCCCGCCGATCTGGCGCAGGCTCGCGACGGTGAGGACGGCGCTCAGCTCGTCGCCGGCCCGGACCGGTCGCTCGTAGCTGAAGCGCTGGTCGCCGTGGATGATCCGGCGAAGCTCGATGTCCTCGGCGGTGAGGAAGTCGTTCATCGCGGCGAAGGCCAGGACGATGGGGAACGTGGCGGGAGCGGGACCGCCGTCCCACTCGGAACCGGCGGTGGCGGCGAACTCGCGGATCTTCTCCGCGGTCACGCCGTACGGCGAGGTGGGTGGGAAGGTCTTCCCGACGAGGCTCTGGTCGATCGGCATGGACCCCAACCTAGCCCGGAACGCACGACGACCCGCCCGGGTGTCCGGGCGGGTCGTCGGGGCGCGACGGAGCGGCACGCCGTGGTAGCGGCGTACCGACGGCGCTGGGTCAGCGGGTCTCGCGGTGCGCGGTGTGCGTGCGGCAGCGCGGGCAGAACTTCGCCAGCTCCAACCGGTCGGGGTCGTTGCGGCGGTTCTTCTTGGTGATGTAGTTGCGCTCCTTGCAGTCCACGCAGGCGAGCGTGATCTTGGGGCGAACGTCGGAGCTCTTGCTGGCCACGGGAAGTCCTTGCGTGTGTGGGCGTCTCTGGGTCGGTACTTGAGTAGCGGGGGCGGGACTCGAACCCGCGACACCACGATTATGAGCCGTGTGCTCTAACCACCTGAGCTACCCCGCCACAGGGGCCCGGCCGCGGACCGCAGATCCCGGTCCCGACACCGTGCCCAGAGCCCCTTTACGGAATCGAACCGTAGACCTTCTCCTTACCATGGAGACGCTCTGCCGACTGAGCTAAAGGGGCAACGACGGAGAACTGTACACACGCCCCGCGGTGAACCGGAAATCGGTCGGGCCGGGGTCCTCGGGCCGGGTCCGCACGGTGGTGAACCCGCAGGTCAGCGGTGCTGTTCGGGTCAGCGGAGGAGGACCAGAAGCACCGGCAGCAGCAGGCTGGTGGCCAGCGCCGTGAGCCCCATCGCCAGCCCCGCGAACGCCCCCTCGGTCTCGTCCTCGGCCAGCGCCCGGGAGGTGCCGATGCCGTGCGAGACCGCACCGAGCGCCAGCCCCCGGGCCCGCCGCTCGCGGACCCGGGCCAGGCTCAGCACCGCCGGGCCGGCGACCGCGCCGAGGATGCCGACGCCGATGGTGAGGGCGGCGGTCAGCGGGGCGATCCCCCCGTTCGCCTCGGCGAGGGCGATCGAGACCGGGGTGGTGGCCGCCTTGGGCGCGAGGGTCCGGGCCAGCTCCTCTCCGCCGCCGAGCGCCAGCACCAGGCCCAGCGAGCTGCCCACCGAGACGACCACCCCGAGCGGGACCGCCACCGCGATCGGCAGCACGAAGCCACGCAACCGGGAGACCTGGCGGTGCAGCGGCACCGCCAGCGCGACCGTGGCCGGCCCGAGCCAGAACGCGATCAGCTCGACGTCCGCGCGGTAGCCGGCGTAGTCGACGTCGAGGGCCAGCAGCAGGCCGCCGACCACGATGATGGCGACCAGCACCGGCTGGGCCAGCGCGTGGCCGCCGGTGCGGTCCCGCAGCTCGCGGCCCAGGCGGTACGCCGCGAGCGTGACCAGCACCCAGAACAGCGGCGAGCCGAGCAGCCAGTCGCCGGTCTCGGCCATCTCGCTCACCGGGCCGACCGTTCCGGCGATCCCGACGGGCCGCCCCGGGTCAGCAGCTGCGCGGTCCAGCCGACCGCGACCAGCCCGAGCAGCCAGGAGAGCGTGACCCCGAGCAGGATCGGCAGTGCCGCGTCCCGGATCGTGGCCAGGTAGGCGACCACGCCGACCCCGGCCGGCACGAAGAACAGCTGCAGGTGCCGCAGCAGCGCGTCCGCGGCGCGCACCGGCGTCGCCTCGTCCCCGGCGCGGCGTACCTGGAGAGCGGCGAACAGCACCACCATCCCCAGCACCGGCCCGGGCACCGGCAGCCCGGTGACCCGGACCAGCACCTCGCCGAGGAGCTGGCAGGCCAGCAGCCAGGTGAGTCCCGTGATCACCCGATGATCCTGCCAGCGATCCTGCCAGCAGGCAGCGGACGGGGAGCTGCTCAGCCGGAGAGGGCGGCGTCCACGGCACCCGGGCTGAGGACGTGCTCGATGGCCAGCGCGGCGCAGCCGACCAGCCCTGCGGAGTCGCCGTGGGTGGCGGGCAGGAACTGCAGGTCACGGGTGGCCAGCGCGGTGGACCGGGCGTAGACGCTCTCCCGGACCCCGGCGGTGTACAGGTCGAAGGCGGCACCCATGTCCCCGCCGATGACCACGGCCTGCGGGTTGAGCAGGTTGATCGCGACCGCGAGCACCTCGCCCAGGTAGCGGCCGCTCTCCCGCAGCAGGCTCCGGGCCACCGCGTCGCCCCGCAGCGCGTGGGCGACCAGGTCGCGGACGTGGCCGGCCTCCACCCCGGAGTCGACGAGGCGTTGCACCAGCGCCCACCCGGCGGCGACCGTCTCCAGGCAGCCGGTGGCGCCGCAGCGGCACGGCAGCTGCTCGATCGTCTCCAACCGGGTGTGCCCGATCTCTCCGGCGGCCCCGCGGTGCCCGCGCAGCACCCGACCGTCGGCGATCACGCCCAGCCCGAGCCCGGTGGAGGCCTTGACGACGAGCACGTCGCGCAGCCGCACGCCGGGACCGAACAGCTCGGAGCGGGCCAGTACGTCGGCGTCGTTGGCCAGGTACAGCGGAGCGTCGGTGAGGCTCGCGAAGTACGGCGCCAGCTCGATGTCGTGCCAGCCGGCCATCACCGGGGACTCCACGCTGACCCGGCGCACCTCGTCGACGGTGCCGGGCAGTGACATCCCGATCCCGAGCACCGGCGGGCCGATCGCGGCGAGCATCGTCCCCAGCCGCTCCACGATCTCGGGCAGCAGCACGTTCGGACCGACACCCACCTCGTGGTCCCGGCTGTCGCCGACGAGCTCGCGGCCCTCGAGGTCGAAGATCGAGAGCTGGCTGCGGGAGCGGCCGACCGCCACGGCGACCACGACGCCGGCGTCGTGGTTGAAGACCAGCGCACCGGGCGGACGGCCGCCGGTCGAGGCGAGCTCCTCGCCGAGCCGGAGCAGCCCGGCGTCGAGCAGCATCGCCACCCGCGAGACCACCGCGGTCCGGGAGAGGCCGGTGAGCTCGCGCAGGTCGGAGCGGGTGGTGGCGCGTCCGGTCCGGACCAGGTCCAGCAGGTCCCCGGCGGTGGCCACCCCGCCGCCCTCACGAGCGTCGAAGTACACGTCGAGCTGGGTCATCTCACGCCCTTCACGGGGAGCGTCGGGCACGAGATCCGCGGAGGATCCGCACTCATTCGTCGGGTCATATGTCTGGATCACATCATATCTCTTCCCACTTTGAACGTAGAAAAACGTAAGATTGACTTGTATCGATCCAAAAGTGATGCGACCGTGGAGTCATGACCCAGAGCGCGGCCACCCCGGCCGTCCCCCCCTCGTGCGACTTCGTCGTCTTCGGTGGCACCGGTGACCTGGCGCTGCGCAAGCTGATGCCGGCCCTCTACCAGCGTGACCTCGAGGGACAGCTCCCCGACGACTTCCGGATCATCGGGGTCTCCCGCACCGACCTCGACGACGACGGCTACCGCGACCAGGTCCGGGCCGCCCTGACCCGGCACGTCGCCCCCGAGCACCACGACCTGAACGCGGTGGACCGGCTGCTGGCGCGAGTGCGGCACGCGACGCTGGACATCACCGTCGCCGACGACTGGCACCGGCTGGCCGGGCTGCTCAAGGACCGTCCGCAGCCGCGGAAGGGGCGTGAGTCGCCGGTGCGGGTCTTCTACCTGGCCGTCGCCGCCGGCCTCTTCGGCCCGGTCAGCGAGCACCTCGACCGGCTCGGCCTGGTCGACGAGCACGCCCGGGTGGTGCTGGAGAAGCCGATCGGCCGGGACCTGGCCTCCTCCCGCGCGATCAACGACGCGGTCGGAGCCGTCTTCGCCGAGCAGCAGATCTTCCGCATCGACCACTACCTGGGCAAGGAGAGCGTCCAGAACCTGCTGGTCACCCGGTTCGCCAACATCTTCCTCGAGCCGCTGTGGAACTCGCACTGGATCGACCACGTGCAGATCACCGTGGCCGAGACCTTGGGGGTCGGCGAGCGCGGCGACTACTACGACCAGTCCGGGGCGCTGCGCGACATGGTGCAGAACCACCTGCTCCAGCTGCTCTGCCTGGTCGCGATGGAGCCGCCGATCGAGGTCGGCCGCGAGGACGTGCGCGACGAGAAGCTCAAGGTGCTCCAGGCGCTGCGGCCGATGACCCCCGACTCCGTGGACCGCGACACCGTCCGCGGCCGGTACGTCGAGGGGCTGGTCGAGGGTGCCGCGGTCCCGTCGTACAGCAGCGACATCGGGCGTGGTGGCAGCAGCACCGAGACGTTCGTCGCGCTGCGCGCCGAGGTCCAGAACTGGCGCTGGGCCGGGGTGCCGTTCTACCTGCGCACCGGCAAGCGGATGGACCAGCAGACCTCCGAGATCGTGGTGGTCTTCAAACGCCCCCCGCACGCCGTCTTCCCGCACAGCGCCGGCACCTCCGAGCCGAACCGGCTGCACATCCAGGTCCAGCCCGACGAGGGGATGCGGATGCACATGACGGCCAAGGAGCCCGGTCCCGGTGGCTACCGGCTCAAGCCGGTCTCGCTGGACCTCAGCTATGCGACCACCTTCACCGAGCGCTGCCCCGAGGCCTACGAGCGGCTGCTGATGGACGTCGTGCGCGGCAACCCCACCCTGTTCATGCGCCGCGACGAGGTCGAGGCCGCCTGGGCCTGGGTCGAGCCGATCCTGGCCCGGTGGGCGAGCAACGCCGACCGGCCGAAGAAGTACCCCGCAGGAACCCCCGGTCCCACCACCGCCGGCACGCTGATCGAGCGCGACGGCCGATCCTGGCAGGAGTCAGACCAATGAGCACCCACCCGAACCGGACCGGCGAGGTCCACCCCGTCCTCGCCGCCGTCACCGACCGGATCCGCTCCCGCAGCGCGTCCAGCCGCACCGCCTACCTGGAGCGGATCCGCGCCGCCGGCGACCGCGGCCCGGCCCGCGGCAAGCTCGCCTGCGCCAACCTCGCCCACGGCTTCGCGGCCGCCGAGGGCAGCGAGAAGACCGCGCTGCGGCGCGGCACCAAGCCGAACGTGGCGATCGTGACGTCGTACAACGACATGCTCTCGGCCCACCAGCCCTTCGTCGACTACCCGCCGAAGCTCAAGCAGGCGATCATCCGCGCCGGCGGCATCGGTCAGGTCGCCGGCGGCGTACCGGCGATGTGCGACGGGATCACCCAGGGTCGCGACGGGATGCAGCTCTCGCTGTTCTCCCGCGACGTGATCGCGATGTCCACCGCGATCGCGCTGTCGCACGACATGTTCGACGGCGCGCTGATGCTCGGGGTCTGCGACAAGATCGTGCCCGGTCTGATGATCGGGGCGCTGTCCTTCGGTCACCTGCCCACCGTCTTCGTGCCGGCCGGCCCGATGGAGTCGGGGCTGCCGAACGCGGAGAAGGCGCGGGTCCGTCAGCTGTACGCCGAGGGCAAGGTCGGCCGCGCCGAGCTGCTCGACGCCGAGGCGGCGTCGTACCACTCCGCCGGCACCTGCACGTTCTACGGCACCGCGAACTCCAACCAGCTGGTGATGGAGGTGATGGGGCTGCACCTGCCCGGCTCCTCCTTCGTCAACCCGGGTACGCCGCTGCGCGAGGCGCTCACCCGCGCCGCCGCCGCCCGGGTCACCGAGATCACCCGGCAGGGCGGCGAGCCCACCCCGATCGGCGAGATCGTCGACGAGCGGGTCGTGGTCAACGCCTGCGTGGCGCTGCTGGCCAGCGGTGGCTCGACCAACCACACCATGCACCTGGTCGCGATGGCCCGGGCCGCCGGCATCGTGCTCACCTGGGACGACCTGGCGGACCTGTCGGCCGTGGTGCCGCTGCTCACCCGGATCTACCCCAACGGCACCGCCGACGTGAACCACTTCCATGCCGCCGGCGGGATCGGCTTCCTGGTGCACAGCCTGCTGCGCGCCGGACTGCTGCACGAGGACGTCCAGACCGTCGCCGGTCGCGGGCTGTGGCGCTACACCACCGAGCCGCGGCTCTCCCCCGACGGCCTGGGTGCCACCCGCACCGAGCCCGGGATCGCCTGGGAGGAGGGGGCGAAGGTCTCTCTGGACACCGACGTGCTGCGCGGTGCCGAGGAGCCCTTCTCCCCCGACGGCGGGCTCCGGGTGCTGCACGGGGCGCTGGGCACCGCGGTGGTCAAGACCTCGGCGTTGAAGCCCGAGCACCAGCGCGTCTCGGCGCCGGCGATCGTCTTCGACGACCAGGCCGACTTCCTCACCGCCTTCGGCGAGGGCCGGCTGGACGCCCGCGACTTCGTCGCGGTGCTCCGCTACCAGGGCCCGGCGGCCAACGGGATGCCGGAGCTGCACAAGCTGACCCCGGCGCTCGGGGTGCTCCAGGACCGCGGGCAGGCGGTGGCCCTGGTCACCGACGGCCGGATGTCCGGCGCGTCGGGCAAGGTCCCGGCCGCCATCCACATCACCCCCGAGGCCGCCCTCGGTGGTCCGCTCAGCCGGGTCCAGGACGGCGACCTGATCACCGTCGACGCGACCACGAACCGGCTGGAGCTGCACGTGGACGAGACCGAGCTGGCCCGTCGACCGGCGACCGGCCGGGCGCCGACCGCCCAGGAGTGGACCGGCACCGGACGGGACCTGTTCGCTGCCTTCCGGGCTACCGTCGGACCGGCGGACGCCGGCGCCAGCGTGTTCGCCGACCAGACCACCGACGCCGCCCTCGCTCGCGAGGCCGCCCACCAGCAGCTGGCCCACCAGCAGGAGCAGACCGTTGCCCAGCACTGAGACCGGCCCCACCGAGCACCACCCCACCAGCACGAGCCAGGCGGCCATCCCCACCGCCGGCTCGCTCCTCGACCGCGTCCCGGTGATCCCGGTGGTGGTCGTGGAGGACCTCTCCCACGCGGTGCCGGTCGCTCGGGCCCTGGCCGCCGGCGGCGTCCCGGTGATCGAGCTGACGCTGCGCACCCCGGTCGCCCTGGACGCGGTCCGGACGATCGCCGCCGAGGTGCCCGAGGTGCTGCTCGGCGTCGGGACGATCACCACGCCGGCCCAGGCGGAGGCCGCGGCCGGGGCCGGGGCGCAGTTCCTGGTCTCCCCCGGCGCCACCCCCGGCCTGCTGGCCGCGATGCGGGAGACCGGCCTGCCGTTCCTGCCCGGCACCGCCACGGTCTCCGAGGTGCTCGCGGCCGTCGAGGCGGGCTGCACCGAGCTGAAGTTCTTCCCCGCCGAGGCCTCCGGGGGTGCGGCGTACCTCAAGGCGGTCGGCTCGGTCCTCCCGGCGGCCCGCTTCTGCCCGACCGGGGGGATCACGGCGGCGACCGCCGGCGGCTACCTGGCGCTGCCCAACGTCGGGTGCGTCGGTGGCTCCTGGCTCACCCCGGCCGACGCGATGGCTGCCGGCGACTGGCAGCGGATCACCGACCTGGCGGCCGCCACCACCCCGCTGCGCTGAGGTCGGGCTCCGCGGACGTCAGTCCTGCGCCGGAGCCAGGCCCCGGCGGAAGCAGCCGACCAGGTGCGGGTCGAACACGCCGGTCGCCTCCATCAGGGCGAACATCGTGGTCGGCCCGACGAAGGCGAACCCGCGGCGCTTGAGCTCGCGGGCCAGGGCGACCGACTCCGGCGAGGTGGTGGCCTGCTCCTGCGTGGTCCGCGGCTCCGGGGGGTCGGCCGGGGCGTGCGCGAGCACCAGCTGCTCCAGCCCTCCGTGCTCGCGCAGCGCCAGGGTCGCCCGGGCGTTGACCACCGCCGCCTCGACCTTGCGCCGGTTGCGGACGATCCGGGCGTCGGCGAGCAGCCGCGCCACCTCGGCGTCGTCGTACGCCGCCACCGCCTCGGCATCGAAGCCGGCGAAGACCTCGCGGAACGCCTCCCGCTTGGCCAGGATCGTCGACCAGGACAGCCCGGACTGGAACGCCTCCAGCGTGAGCCGCTCGAAGTACGCCGCCTCGCCGCGGATCGGCTCGCCCCACTCACCGTCGTGGTAGTCGCGCATCGGGCCGGGCCCACCCGCCCAGGGGCACCGGTCCCGGCCGTCGTCCCCGGTGACGGGACCGGTCATCGGGCCGGTCCTGGGGGCCCGCCGCGCTCCCGCAGCCGGACGTGCGGCAGCGCCGGCGCCGGGATCGGCGCCCCCGGGTCGTCGGTGACCACCCCGAACCGGCCGGCGGCGACGTCGTCCGCGGCCGGCACCACCGCGCCGTCGTGGGTGATCTGCTGCTGCCACTCCGCGCGGAACGCCACGACCTCCTCGTGGCTGCGTCCGACGAAGTTCCACCACATCACGATCGGCTCCGGGAACGGGACGCCGCCGAGCAGCAGCACCCGGACGGGATGGGTCTCGGCGCTCAGCGTGAGCGACTCTCGGCCGGGGGGCACGTAGGCGAGCTCGTGCGCGCGGGCCGGCACCCCGTCGACGGTGACCGACCCGTGGTCGACCAGCACGCCGTGCTCGAAGGCCGGGTCGAGCGCGAGCTCGGCCACGGTGCCGGGCTCCAGGAACAGCTCGGCACCCAGCAGCGGGGTGTGGCCGGCCACCGGCGAGGTGTCCCCCAGCAGCGACCCCAGGAAGACCCGGGCGGTGACCCCGTCGCGGACGACCGGCTCGGGTGCGTAGTGCTCGAAGGTGGGGTCGGCGTGCCGGGTCGCCTCCGGCAGCGCCAGCCACAGCTGAGCACCGTGCAACGTCGCGGTCTCCTCGGTGGACCGCTCGGAGTGGCTGATCCCCCGACCGGCCGTCATCAGGTTGAGCTCTCCGGGCCGCACCCAGGCGTGGTGTCCGGCGCTGTCCCGGTGCTCGACGGTGCCGGTGAAGAGCCAGCTCACGGTCTGCAGACCGGTGTGCGGGTGCGGCGCCACGCTCATCCCGCCGGTCTCCGCGACCCGGTCCGGACCGTAGTGGTCCACGAAGCACCAGGCGCCGATCAGCGACCGCTCCCGCTGCGGCAGGGTGCGCCGTACCGTCATCGCCCGCAGGCCCCCGAGCGGCACCTCCCGCGGCGTCATCACCTCGACCGCGGGACCGGGGCTGGCGGTGCAGGTGATCTCGTCGGGGCGGGACTCCAGGTTGCTCATCCGGGCTGGCTCATCGGGGGCGTTCCGCGGCTCGTGACCTCATGGCCCCCATCCTCGCCAGAGGCTCGGCGCACCGCAACGACGACCGCGGGGCGCACCCACCTGCCAGGTGCTGCCCCAGGTGTCGATGGTCCGAGCGGGCTCTGTTGCGCCACCTGCCCGACCCACTAGGTTGCCAAGGGTCTCGACCGCCACCGCCCGCCCCCACGCGCGGGTCACCGAGGAGATGACATGTCGTCCTACGATCCCCCGCCGAACGACCCGAACCAGCCCGGCGCCGGAGACCAGGGCGGCGCACCGCCACCGCCGCCCCCACCGCCCCCGCCGTCCGGCGGTGGGTACGGCGCACCGCCGCCCCCGCCCGGCGGGCCCGGTCAGTACGGGGCTCCGAGTGGGTACGGCGCCCCGGCGCCGGCCTGGAGCCTCGGTGACGCGCTCTCGTACGGGTGGGCGAAGTTCCAGGCCAACGTCGGACAGATCCTCCTCGCGGCGCTGGTGCTGCTGCTGGCGATCGGGGTGATGGTCGGGGTCGGGATCGGCATCCAGGCCGCGCTGCTGGAGCCGGCCCAGATCAACCAGACCACCGGTGAGATCGACACCGGCAGCGGCTTCATCGCCTCGATCGTGGTCAGTGCCCTGACCGGTGCGCTGATCTTCATCGTGGCGAGCCTGATCGGCGCCGGCTTCGTCCGCGGGGCGCTCGGCGTCGCCGACGGCCGGCCGTTCCAGTTCCAGGAGCTCGTCCGCACCGACAAGCTCGGCCCGGTGCTGGTCGCCACGCTGATCATCGCGGCCGCGAGCTTCGTCGGCACGATCCTGTGCTACCTGCCGGGGCTGGTGGTCGGCTTCGTGACCTCCTACACCCTGTACTTCCTGCTCGACCAGGACCTGCCCCCGGTCGAGGCGATCAAGGCCAGCGTCCTGTTCGTCAAGGACAACCTCGCCGCGACGCTGGTCTGGTACATCGTCGGTGGCCTGGTCGCCGGCGCCGGGTTCATCCTGTGCGGCGTCGGGGCCCTGGTCTCGGTGCCCGTGGTGCTCCTGGGGACGGCGTACACGTATCGGAAGCTCACCGGGGGCCAGATCGCCGCCTGAGCAGCACCGCCGATCGCACCACCTGGCGACCGAGCCGCGTGACCAGGGGGACCCGGAGGTGCTGCTCGGGGTAGTTGGGGGGCCACCCCCGAGCAGCAACAACCACCGGTCGTCGCCTCGCCGGGACCGCCCAGGGGGTGGGCACTGGTCGTCGTCGGCACCAGCGAAGGACCGGGGCGTTCTCCGGTGCGGGAAACGACCCGCTCCTGCTCAGCCTCCGCCGGCTTCCCGGGTTCGCTGATTGCTAGTAACATATAGACCCAGATGATATATGTCTATAGCATTCACCCGAAAGGGTGACCGACCAGGAGAGTTGGCGAGGGTGACCGACATCGCGGCCGGGCCGATCCGGACCGCCGTCTTCGCGCCGTTGGGCGACCTGAGCCGCTCAGGCCGCGTCGAGCGTCGCCTCGCCGACGCGATCCGGACGGGCCTGCTCCGCGACGGGGAACGGTTGCCGAGCGAGGTCGACCTGGCCACCGCGCTGGGTGTCGCCACCGTCACCGCTCGCGAGGCACTGGCAGCGCTGCGCAGCCGCGGGCTGGTCAGCACCACCCGCGGACGCGGCGGCGGCAGCTTCGTCCGGCGCCCCGAGGGGGTCGAGGAGACGGCTGCCCTGGAACGACTGCGAGCCGTCTCTCGGGTCGACCTCCACGACCAAGCCGCCCACTACGCCCTGGTGGTGGCCGGTGCTGCCGAGCTCGCCGCGGAACGCGCCACTCCTGCCGAGGCGCGCGGCCTCGAGGAGCTGCTGCTGCCACCGGACGAGGTGGACCCGGCCCGCTGGCGGCATGCCGACACCGAGATGACCCTGAGCCTGGCGGGGCTCACCCAGTCCGCCCGGCTCACCCGGGCGGTGATGCGGCTGGAGGCGGACACCGGCCTGCTGCTGCGGCTGCCGTTCGACGAGCCCCCGGTCAGGGACGCCACCCGCGCGTACCACCACGCGCTGGTCGACGCCGTCGTCTCCGCCGACCCCGGCCGGGCCCGCGCCCTGGTCCGCTCCCAGCTCGACAGCCTGGTCGCCGCCCTGGCGAGGAGACACGCCCGGCTACACTGACGCCCCGCCGACGACATCGCCTGTGACCTCCGGAGGTGCGGTTGACCGCGACCAGGCGTGCCCCGGACCTGGCCCGCTGCGCCGATCAGGTGGTGGCGCACTTCGCTCCCCTGGCCGCCGACCTGGCAGACCTGGCCGAACGGATCGTCGCCGGCATCGGCGGCTCGGGCATCCCCGGCCCAGGCATCCCCGTCCCGCCCACGCCGGCCTCGAGGCTCGACGAGCTGGTGCGTCCGACGGCAACCCGGCTCGTCGACCGGCACCGGATCCTGGGCGCGGGTTTCGCGGCAGGGCACGGCACCGTCGCCGACAGCGACCTGCACCTGGCGTGGTGGGAGCGAGGCGGCGGGCAGTCGCTGGACGCCCCGGTCGCCCCGGCGACCGGTGACGGCCTCGACTACACCCGGCAGGAGTGGTTCCGCGGCCCGATCCGGACCGGTCGCCGGCACCTGACCGGCCCCTACATCGGCTACCTGCTGGGCGCCGAGTTCGTGATGACCACCTCGGTGCCGGTGCTCTCGGGCGCCACCCCCCTCGGCGTGGTGGGCGCCGACACCCTGGTCGAGGACCTCGAGAAGCTGCTGGCGCCGGCACTGACCGCCGCGGACGCGGTGCTGGTCACCGACGAGGGCCGATGCGTGACGGCGGCCGACCCGGCCCTGCCCTCGGGGCGGCGGGTCGACGTCGCGGCCTACCCGGCGGCGTTGCGCTGCGACGACCTCCCGCTCACCGTGCTGGCCTGACCGGCCCGGCGGGTCAGACCAACCTCAGCACCACCGGGGCGCGGTCACCGACCTCCAGGTGTTCGGCCCGGCGGACCGCCTTCTTGACCGGGAGCACGAAGCCGCGGACCTTGTCGGGGAAGACCGAGGTGCGCCACGTGGTGGCGCCCACGCTCACCTCCACCCGCACCGATCCGAATCCCCGGGGCGGGCCGGCGCGCAGCCGGATCTCCTCGTCCACCTCGGGCGGGACGGTGAGGAAGACCCACGCCGTGGCCTCGCCGCGCGTCGCGGTCCACTCCCACAGCTCGGCGTCGAACCGGTACCCCGCGCGGACCCCGTCGACGTCCGCCCCGGTGCTCCCGCTGTCCATGGCTCGATGATCCCCGTGCCGGCGCCGGCTGGCTAGGGTGGGGCCATGTCCAGCAGCACCGGATCCGCCGTACCGCTCCCGTGGAGCGGACTGGTCGACGACGCCGCGACCTTCCCGCCCGGGGATGCCGAGCTCGGCGCCGCTCTCGCCGCCCACACCGAGCACGCCGCGGGTCCACACGCCGCGCTGGTCGGCTCGTTCGTCGTCCGGGACACCGACGTCCCGGCGGTGGCCGACCGGGCGCCCGAGGGCCTGGCCGTCTCGCTGGTCGTGACCGGTGGCGCCGGCCAGATCGCCGGGCCGGCAGCGCTGGCGACCCGCCGCGGCCTGCGGGTGGCCGGGATCGAGGTGGCCCTGCGCGACCTCGACGACCTGGTCGGCAACGTGCGGCGGGTGCTGGCCGCCGTGGACGCGGCCCGCGCCGAGGGTGTCCTCGACGACGACGTGCCGATCTGTGTCGAGCTGCCCGCCGACGAGCCGTCGTACTCCTGGCTGGCCGCCGCGG
The DNA here is from genome assembly GCA_963756135.1 of uncultured Actinomycetota bacterium. Taxonomy (GTDB): domain Bacteria; phylum Actinomycetota; class Actinomycetes; order Propionibacteriales; family Nocardioidaceae; genus Nocardioides. The sequence goes on along the minus strand of CAVWMP010000009.1, from coordinate 14,915 downwards.
ACGAGGTGGCCGGCGCAGAGCTGCGGCTGAAGTTCCGCACCGGCGGCGTCGAGCAGCACCAGGTGCCGTCCGCCGCCCTGCTCGCGGCGTGGATCGACGCCGCCCTGGACCGCGAGACGGCGTTCAAGTGCACGGCCGGGCTGCACCACGCCGTCCGGCGCAGCACCGGTGGTGACGGGCCGCAGCACGGGTTCCTCAACGTGCTGCTCGCCACCCGGCGGGCCTTCGACGGGGCCGGCACCGACGAGGTCGTCGCGACGTTGGGACTGACCGACGCCGAGGCGCTGGCCGCCGCGGTGGGCGACATCGACGTCGCCGGCACCCGCCGCTGGTTCACCTCGTTCGGCTCCTGCTCGGTGACCGAGCCCCGGGACGATCTGGTGCGACTGGGCCTTCTGCCCGGCTGAGCCCGGTCGGGCGACGACCGCCGCTCCGCGTAGCCTGCCGGGGTGCAGCTCGGTGAGTACCCCGCCCCCACGTTCGCGATCGCACACCTCAGCGACACCCACCTGCTGCCCGGTGGCCGCCGGCAGTACCGCGTGGTCGACACCGAGTCAGGGCTCACCCTGGCCCTGGGACGGCTGGCTCGCCTCGACCCGGCTCCCGATGCGCTGGTGATCACCGGCGACCTGACCGACCTCGGCGAGCCGGCGGCGTACCGGCGGCTGCGCGAGCTGGTGGAGCCGGCCGCTGCCGCGATGGGGGCGACGGGAGCGCAGGTGGTCTGGGTGATGGGCAACCACGACGAGCGCGCGGCGTACTCCCGCGAGCTGTTCGGCGAGGAGTCCGAGGCCAGCCAGGACCGCGTGTACGACGTGCGCGGGCTGCGGATCGTCTCGCTGGACACCAGCGTGCCCGGCTACCACCACGGCGAGGTCAGCGACGAGCAGCTGGCCTGGCTGGCCGAGGTGCTGGCCAGCCCCGCCGAGCACGGCACGGTGCTCGCCGTGCACCACCCGCCGATCCCGCTGCCGATGCTGCGGGCCGGCGAGCTGATCGAGCTGGCCGACCAGGAGCGGCTCGCCGACGTGCTCCGTGGCAGCGACGTCCGGCTGATCCTCGGCGGCCACGTCCACTTCTCGACCCACTCCACCTTCGCCGGCATCCCGGTCTCGGTGTCCTCGGCCAGCTGCTACACCGCCGACCCGGCCCCGCTGGACCGGTTCCTCTCCGGGGTGGACGGCCACCAGGCGTTCTCGATGAGTCACCTGTACGCCGACCGGGTGGTGAGCTCGGTGGTGCCGCTGGGCGAGGCTGCCGAGGTGCTCGGCTATCCCGCCGACGTGGTGGCGCAGGCCGAGGCGCTGAGCCGGGCCGAGCGCCGCGAGCTGATCTCGCGCAAGGACTCGCCGTTCAACGCCGAGACCTGAGGCCTCGCCCCCATCGCCGACCGACCCTCAGCCGGGGCGGGCCGCCGGTGGCAGCTCGCTGTCCGGGCGGGCGTCGGCGCGCCACGGCTCGGCGGGCAGCGCCTCGACCTGCTCGCGGCACCACGGGCTGACCTCACGGGTGCCGGCCAGCACGGTCCGGCGGAACTCGGCCCAGTCGACCCAGAGCACCTCGTCGACCTCGTCGGGATCCGGCTCCGGGTCACCGGCGGCGACGCCGACGTAGACCGGGCACATCTCGTTCTCGACGACGCCGCCCATCTCGGCGCGGTAGCGGAACCCCGGCAGCACCAGGCGGAGCCCGTCGACCTCGAGACCCAGCTCCTGCCCCAGACGCCGGGTGACGGCCTCGGCGAGGTCCTCGCCGGGGCCGGGGTGGCCGCAGCAGCTGTTGGTCCAGATCCCGGGAAAGGTGCGCTTGTGCCGGGCCCGCCGGGTGAGCAGCAGCCGCGCTCCGGCCGGGTCGAACAGGTAGCAGGAGAACGCCAGGTGCAGCGGGGTGTCGGCATGGTGCACCTCGGCCTTGGCGGCGGTGCCGCTGGCATGGCCGGACTCGTCGAGCAGCACCACCCGCTCGGTCGTGCGGGCGGTCACGCCGGCCTCGCGAGCTCGTTGACGGCCGCACCGAAGACGACCGGCAGCGCCGCGGCGGCCGTCACGATCCGGTCCCGGACGAAGCGGTGCCGGGTCGCCGCCACCAGGCCGCGGGTGAGCAGCTCGTGGCGAACCCCCAGCCGGCGGTACGCCGACTCGTAGCGCCCCGGGTGGCCGGCGGCGACGGCCGCGACCGCCGCCCCGGCCTGGGCGAGGCCGAGCGCGATGCCCTCACCGGTGAGCGCGTCCACGTACCCCGCAGCGTCGCCGACCAGCAGCACCCGACCGGACACCCGGCGCCGCGAGGTCTGCCGCAGCGGACCGGCCCCGCGCACCGCCGAGCGGGGGGCGTCGCCGAGCCGCTCCGCCAGCGCCGGGAACTCGCCCAGCAGGTCCTCGAACGGGCGGCGCTGGGCGGTGAGCACCGCGACCCCGACCCGCCCGTCGCCGACCGGGGTCACGTAGGCCTCGCCGGCCCGCGACCAGTGCACCTCGACGTAGGAGGTCCACGCGGGCAGCTCGACGTGACAGCGCTGGCCGTACCGCTGCCAGGAGCGAGCGGCCGGGGCCGTCGCCCGGTCCAGCCCGAGCAGCCGGCGGACCGGGGAGTGCAGACCGTCGGCGGCCACCAGGTGGCGGGTCGGCTCCCCGTCGACGAGCAGGTGGTCGCCGCGGTCCTCGACCGTGCGGACCGCCCGCTGCTCGGTCGGCACGCCCGCTGCGGCGAGAGCCTCGCGCATCGCGGCGTGCAGGGTGGTGCGGCGGACGCCGAGACCGTCCCCGTGCCGGAACGGCGCCTCGGCGGTGCGGGCCCCGTCGACGTACCGGATCCCGCTGATCCGGTGCCCGTGGAGTCCGCACCCCCAGGGCCCGGAGACCGGCCACGGCGCCGGGCATCAGCCCCTCGCCGCAGGCCTTGTCGATGACTCCGGCCCGCGGCTCCACGACGACGACGTCGAGACCGGCCGCCCGGGCGTGCAGGGCCGCTGCCAGTCCCACCGGTCCCCCACCGGCGACGACCAGGTCACGCATCGGCCTGCTCGGCGATCGGGCTGCGGGGCAGGGTGGCCAGCGCGGCGTTCTCGCTGCGCAGCCGGACGGTGAGCAGCCCGGCGTTGAGGACGGTGAAGGCCACGGCGGTGATCCAGGAGGCGTGGACCAGCGGCAGCGCCACGCCCTCGAGCACCACGGCGACGTAGTTGGGGTGGGAGAGGAACCGGTACGGCCCGCTCGCCACCGGCGCCAGCCCGGGCACGATGATCACCCGGGTGTTCCAGCGCGGCCCGAGGGTGGTGATGCACCACCAGCGCAGCGCCTGCGCAGCCAGGACCAGCGCCAGCATCGACCAGGCGAGAGCGGCCGGGACGTCGGGCCGGCGTACCCACGCCTCGACCAGCATCGCGACCAGGAAGCCGGAGTGCAGCACCACCATGAACGGGTAGTGCCCCTGGCCGGTCTCGGTGCCACCGCGCTCGAAGCTCCAGGCGGCGTTGCGATGGGAGACGCGGAGCTCGGCGATCCGCTCCAGGCCGACCAGGGCGACCAGGACCGTGAACGCGAGAAGCCCGGTCACGCGGTGGCCTCGGCGACGTCGGTGGCCCCGGTGGCCCCGGTGGCACCGACCGCCTCTGCGGCCTCGGCGGCCTCGGCGGCCCGGACCAGCACCAGCTCGGAGCAGAAGCCGGGGCCCATCGCCATCACGATCCCGTACGACCCGGGGGCCGGAGGACGGTCCCGCAGGGTGTCGGCGAAGACGTGCAGCACCGAGGCCGAGGACAGGTTGCCGACCCGGGCCAAGGAGTCCCAGGTGAGCTGGACCGCCTCCCGGGGGATCTCCAGCGCCGTCTCCAGCGCCTCGATCACCTTCGGACCGCCGGGGTGGCAGACCCAGAAGTCGATGTCGGCACGGGACAGGCCGTGGTCGGCGAGGAAGCCGTCCACGTCCTCGCGGATGTAGCGGCCGACGATCGTCGGCACCTCGGCGTCCAGCACGATCCGCAGGCCGCTGCCGGTCACGTCGAAGCCCATCGTCCGCTCCGAGTCCGGGTACAGCCGGCTGCGGGTGGCCAGCACGTCGAGGCCGCCCGGCTGCTCGGGCGCTCCGCCGCGGGCGACGACCGCCGCGGCCCCGTCGCCGAACAGCCCGCTGGCGACCAGGTTCGCCACCGACAGGTCGTCGCGCTGCACCGTCAGCGAGCAGAGCTCGACCGCGACCAGCACCGCCACGTGGTCGGGGTGGCCGACCAGGTAGTCGTGCAGCCGGGCGAGCCCGGCGGCGCCGGCCACGCAGCCCAGGCCCACCAGCGGCACCCGCTTGACGTCCGGGCGCAACCCCAGTCGGGCGGCGATCCGGGCCTCCAGCGAGGGCACCGCCAACCCGGTCACGGTGGCGCAGATGATCAGGTCCACGTCGGTGGGGGTCAGCCCGGCCGCCTTCAGCGCATCCTGGAGCGCCCGGGCGCCGAGGTCGACGGCGTGCTCGATGAAGAGGTCGTTGCTCTCGGTGAACCCCCCGAGCTCGCCGTACGCCGCCAGCGGCAGCGCCAGGTGGCGCTGGTCGACGCCGGCGTTGGCGTGGAAGCGGCGCAGCACCTTCTGGTCGAGGCTGCCGTCGGTCGCGATCACCCCCGCGAAGGCGTCGGTGATCTCGTCCTGGGGGTGGACGTGCTCGGGTACTGCTCCTCGGACGGACAAGATCTCCATGATCCGGCTCCTCGCTCTCGTGACGTTCGTAGCAGGTGGGTGGTCAGCGGTGCGGGTGGGGGCGTCCGCCTGGGCGGCCGGGCAGCAGCGCGCCCGCCAGTCCTCCGGCCAGACGCGGGGTGACCAGCCCGTCGCCGAGCCCGATCTCGACCAGGTCGTCGAAGACCCCCTGGCGCCGGGACGCCGCGCGGATCCCGGCCTCGACCACCGGCGGGCGGGTGGAGAGCCGGGAGGTGAGCCAGGTGTGCCGCAGGTGCCGACCGAGCAGGGACCGCACCGCGACCCGGTGCCGCCGCCCGGCGGTGGTGGGGCTGGCGTCGGTCAGGGCCGCCGCGGCCGCCCGGCCGGCCCGGATCCCGGTCGCCACCGCGTAGTAGATGCCCTCGCCGGTCATCGGGTTGACCAGTCCGGCCGCGTCGCCCACCAGGAGCACCGGCCCGTCCGGCTGGTGCCACCGGAAGCCCGAGAGCGGCAGGTGGTGGCCCCGCCAGCCGGTGCCGTCGGCGACGGTGCCGGGCAGCAGCCGTTCCAGCTGGTCCAGCAGCAGCGCCCTCGACGGGTGCTCCCCCGCGGCGCCGAGCAGCTCGCCGTACCCGACGTTGGACAGGCCGTCGCCGCGGTCGAAGGCCCAGGCGTACGACGGCTGCCGCCGCTCGCCGTACCGGATCACCTGGACCGCGCGGCGGGCCGCCGGCGTGGGGGCGTAGCCGCGGATGGCCAGCGCCCGACGACCGGGTCGCCCGGTCGCGCAGCGAGGCGCGGACCCGGGACTGGGCTCCGTCGGCACCGACCAGGACCGCAGCCCGGATCCGGCCGTCGACCAGGACGCCGTCGGGGGTCTGCTCGAGGTGGCTGACCCGGTGCCGGCGCAGCACCGCACCGGCCGCACGGGCCCGCTCGACCAGCCGGGCGTCGAAGACCTCACGCGGGATCACGTGCACGTCGCGGGCCATCGCGCCCGCGACCTCGGTCGCGCCGCGGGACAGCTGCAGCCGGCGCAGCGGCGCCCAGCCCTCGGCGACGTCTCCGGCGCCGACCTCGTCCAGCGCGTCCAGCACGTGCCAGGCGATGCCGTCACCGCAGCACTTGTCGCGCGGGAAGTCCGCCCGGTCCAGCAGCAGCACCCGCAGCCCGGGGTCGGCGCGGCGGGCGGCGAGTGCGGCGCTGGCCCCGGCCGGTCCGGCCCCGACCACCACGACGTCCCAGTCCTCCACGGCTGCCGCGGTCTCGCACGCAGCATCGTCGACGCCGCCGGTCACGTGGCCACCACGAGCATCACCACGTCGACCAGGGCGATGCCGACCGCGGCCCGGAACGGGGCCCGGCCGGCGGCGACGCCGGCGACCACGGCGAGCCCGGCGACCAGCCCGAGGCCGACCACGACCACGGTGCCCGGCACCGCGGCGCCGAGCGCGATCACCAGCGACGCCGCGGCCAGCACCAGGACGGCCAGTCCCTGCGTCCGGCGGGCGCCGAGCCGGTGCGGCAGCCCGCGCACCCCGGTGGCCTCGTCGTCGGCCAGGTCCGGCAGCACATTGACCAGGTGGGCGCCGACGCCGAGCAGGGCGCCGGCCACCGGCATCCACACCGCGGGGGGTGCGCCACCGGCGAGCACGACGAAGACCGGCAGCCCGCCGAACGCCACGGCGTACGGCGCCCAGCTCCACACGGTCGACTTCAGCCCCAGGTTGTAGGCCCAACCGGCGGCGACCAGCACCAGGTGCAGCAGCCCGGGCACCAGGCCGGTGGCCAGCGAGAGGACCACGGTGGCCAGCACCGCCAGGCGGCAGGCGAGGGTGGCTACCCCCACCGGCACGTCACCGCGGGTCAGCGGCTTGTCGCGACGCCCGACCGCGCGGTCGCGGCCGAGGTCGATGAGGTCGTTGGACCAGCCGATCGAGAGCTGTCCGGTGCACACCGCGGCCACCACCAGTGCGGTGGTGCCCGGCCCCAGCCCTACCGAGACCGCAATCAGCGCGGACAGCACGGTCACGGCCGCCGTGGGACCGGCATGGGCCGCCCCGAGCAGCCCGAGCGCTGCCCGACCGAACGTCATGCGGCACGGTACCCCGACGTACGACGGGGTCTCGCGGGCCGGGCAGCTGGTCCGGGAGCCAGGACCCCGGGGCACAACGCGGAAACTTCGCCGCACCTGGTGCGTCAAAGTTTCCGTGCTGACACGTGACTCCCTCACCGGCTCCCCCCGCGCGCTGCGGGAACAAGAAAACCCCGGGTCGGTGGAGACCCGGGGCCTTCCCGTGGCAGGTGAAGGATTCGAACCTTCGAAGGCAAAGCCGACGGATTTACAGTCCGCTCCCATTGGCCGCTCGGGCAACCTGCCTGGGGTGTCACGGCCCTGCGTTTGGCGGGCCGACAACGAGACGAAACAATAGCGCAGCCGCTCAGCACGAAGAAAATCCGCCGGTCTCCCGGCCCGCCTCGTACCCCGACCAGAACAGGTGATCCAACCATGGCCGACTCCTCCTTCGACATCGTCAGCAAGCTCGACCGCCAGGAGGTCGACAACGCTCTCGGGCAGACCGCCCGCGAGATCGCCACCCGCTTCGACTTCAAGGGCACCGGCGCCACCATCGAGTGGCAGGGCGACCAGGCGATCGAGATCTCGGCCTCGGCCGACGACCGAGCCACCGCGGTGCTGGACGTGTTCAAGGGCAAGCTGGTCAAGCGCGACGTCAGCCTCAAGGTGCTCGACGCCTCCGAGCCGCGACAGTCCGGCCAGCAGTCCAAGATCACGATCACCCTCAAGGAGGGGATCTCCTCCGAGGACGCCAAGAAGGTCTCGAAGCTGATCCGCGACGAGGGCCCCAAGGGCGTCAAGGCGCAGATCCAGGGCGACGAGCTGCGGGTCTCGTCGAAGAAGCGGGACGACCTCCAGGCCGTCCAGGCGCTGGTGAAGCAGCAGGACTACGACTTCGCGGTGCAGTTCACCAACTACCGCTGACCTGGGCGGCGGCCGTCCTCCGTCACGACGGTGATGCGGCGCCTCGGGCGGTCCGTGACCAGGTCGGTGCGATCTCACGGCGGTAGCGGCGTCCCGCGATCGTGCCGAACAGGAAGATCACCGCGGGCGGGAGCTCCTTGCGCATCCCCGCGAGGTCCGACTCATCGGCACCGTCCTGCAACCACTCGACGAGGTTCCCCATCTTGGTGAGATGCGCCTTCTTCACCTGCCTCAGCGCGGCCTTCATCGGGGGCGCGTCCTGGTACGCGGCGGAGATGGGCTCGAGATCGCGCTCCTCGTGGGCGAGGTGGTCGAACAGCACCGTGCCGAGCTGCTCGACAGCGGCGCGCGCCTCATCCGCACACCTGCTGCGTGGGTCGCGCTGCAGGGCAGCCATCGCCTGACTGGCCACCTCGAGGGCGGCTCGCATCGCGTCGTGTTCACCGTCGAGGTCGGCCACCACGCTCAGGTCGGCGTCGGTCTGCTGCAGCGCCGGCCAGAAGTACAGCTCCTCGTAGCTGTGGTGGTCGTGCAGCTCCTCGTCGAAGAAGTCCCAGGCCCGCTTGAGCTCGTCGGCGCGTTGCTGGGATCCGTCGGGGAACGCGACCAGAGCGGCGTCGAAGCGCGAGATCGTACGCCGGAACGCCGCATGGACAACGGTGTTCATCGTCAGGTGCTCGGTCATGGACGGTGCTCCTCACTGGCGGGGTGGCCCGCCTCGTCGACGCGTCGATCTGTGGTGTCATCACATGGTGTAATAGCGTTACAGCATCGAACGCTAGAACGCGATTACAGTGTCTGTCAACCGATACCGGAGGATGTACGTCGTGGCTGCCGGATCACGGACGAAGAACCGCACCAGCAAGGCCGAGCAGGCGGCGGCGACCCGGGACAAGGTCGTCCACGCCGCGACCGACCTTTTTCTCCGCGACGGCTTCGTCACCACCACCATGGCGGCGATCGCGAAGGAAGCAGGCGTGGCGGTGCAGACCCTGTACCTCGCCTTCGGCAACAAGACCGCGATCCTGCAAGCCGCCTTCGACCATGCGCTTCGCGGCGACGCCGAGACCGACATCACCGAGCAGGAGTGGTTCGCGCAGGTCCTTGCCGACACCGACGGTCGGGCAGCCCTTCGCCTCATGTGTTCCGGGTCCGCAGAGGTGATCGGGCGCGCCGCCCCTCTGTTCGACGTGATGCGAGCGGCCTCCGCCGATCCCGAAGTCGGTGAGATGCTCGACCGCAACAAGCGGCTCCGCTACACCGCCTACCGGCGCATCCTCGACACCCTCTCCACCCGCTCCGGCTTCAACCCCGACCTGACGCTCGAGGACGCCATCGGGGTCGCCTACACCGTCATCAGCGAGGACTCCTACCTCTTGATGGTGAGCGAACACGGCAGCACCCCGGAACGATGGCTCGCCTGGACCGCTGAAAGCTGCTGCGGTCAGCTGTTCCCGACGGTCGCGACCGTTGACGAGGTGGGAGACCCGGCCGGCTGACCAGCGGCTGCGCGCATGCACGCGTCCCGGACCACGACACCGTCGAGCACGCTCGCCGCGACGAGCATGGCGAGGGCGCGGCTGTTCACCCCGATTCAGCGGAGGTCGCTGGTGCGGTGGCCGGTGGCCGGTGGCCAAGATCACCCGATCCCGGCAAACCGATGCGGTGCCCGGCTCCGAACGCATCACATGGCTCTCTCTCTGAGGCACACCCTGGACGAGGTCCAGCAGGCACCGTTCGTGGTGGACGTGTTGCGCAGCGGGGACCGCCTCGCGGCCGCCGCAGGCGGCGAGCGGGGACCGGAACCGGTCCGGCTGCTCGCGGCAGTGATCCATGAGGACGACGAGCTGACCGCGGTGGCGGCCGTACACGCCCTTGCCCGGGTGTTCGACGACGGGGCCGACGCCGTCCTGTCCGAGCTGCTGTCGCACCCGCGGGCGTTCCTGCGCGAGCACGCGGCCTGGGCGCTCAAGGCCCGGCTGCCCCGCCTCGAGGCGATCGGCAGGCTGGTCGGAGTCGTCGTGAGCGGTGGGTTCTCCGGAGTCCTCGCCCAGCGCACGCTGGCCCGGTGGGCCGACTCCGCGCCGGGGCAGGTCGCGCTCGCGATCGAAGGTGCGCTCGCCGGGGCGACCGGTCCGGCGGTCCGCAGCAGGCTGGTCGAGACCCTCGGCCTGGTTCCCGGTCCGATCGCCGGCCGCGCGCTGGTCCAGCTCGCCGTCGGTCCCGGCGAGCACCCGACGGTACGGCTGACCGCCGTCGCCGCCCTCGGTGACCGCCCGGCCGACGCCGCCGCGGTGGCGGCGGTGCGTCACCTCAGCACGGCCGACGGTGACGTGGGAACCGTCGCCAGGCTTGCCGCGATCGACCTGGGCATCGACGGGGCCGAGCGTGGCGTGGCCGGGCCTGGGCTGACCGTCGCCCAGCTCTTCCTGCACGCCGACATCGACCGTGATCTCAGCCGGGCGGGCGCCGGTGACAACGGCGGCGTCGCCACGCTGCTGGTCCGGCTGGGTGACGCGCTGACCACCGGGCCCGGTGTGGGCCGGGTGCTGACCCTCTCCCGCGGCACCGCCCGCGCCGCCCTGGACGCACTGACCCCGGCTGAGGGGCACCTTCTGACCCCGGTGCCCCTGCTCGCCGAGGCCGCCTCCGCCGCGCAGGCCTGGCCGTCGCGAGTCGCGGCGGAACGCGGGATCCGCCGCGTGCTGCGGACGCACCGCGCCGACGTACTGCATCTGCGGATGGCGGAGGTGGGCAGCCTGGCCGCTGCTGAGGTGGCCCGCGAGCTGGGCATCCCGGTGGTGTTCACCCTCGCGCCCGACCCGCACGCCGTCATCCATGCCCTGGACATGACCGGCGGCCTGCACCGGGGCAACTTCGGCACGGAGGACGAACGCGAGCACTACTGGTTCCGTGCCCGCCTGGTGCAGCGCCTGACCGAGGATGCGGCACACATCGTTCTCTTTCCCCGCCCTGAGCTGGAGCACGACATGCGCGAGCTGCTCGGCCTCGACGTGGCCGGGCAGCAGAGCCGGTTCACCGTGGTGCCGGAGGGCATCGACCTGAGGGTCAGTGCTGCGGCCGCCGCCGAGCTCGAGCAGCCCGGTGCGAGGGGTCCGGCGCTGGGTGAGCTCGACGCGCTCGTCGCCGCGCTGCCCGAGCACCGCAGGCGGCTGCCGCTGGTGATCAGCGTGGGTCGCCTGCACCGGGTCAAGGGGATGGCGACCCTGGTCGAGGCGTGGGCGGGCGATGCTGAGCTGGCCGAGCGGTCCAACCTGCTGATCGTCGGCGGCGACCTGGCCGATCCCTCCCCGGACGAACGCGAGCAGCTCGATCTGATCGCCGAGGTGCTGACGCGGTTCCCCGCGGCCGCCGCGGGCCTGATGATGCCCGGTCACCGCCCCCACGACGTGGTGGCGGTCTGGCTGGCGGCCGCGCGGGCGGGCAGGGCGGGCGGCATCGGGCCGGACGGGGTGTACGTGTGCAGCAGTCTCAAGGAGGAGTTCGGCCTGGCGCTGCTGGAGGCCCTGGCCTCGGGGCTGGTGGTGGTGGGCCCGGCAGCCGGCGGACCGGCTACCTACATCGATGACGGGGAGACCGGCGTCCTCGTCGACACCCGCCGGCCGAACGAGGTGGCCCGTGGGATGCGGGCCGCGTTCGACCTCGCCACCGCGCCGGGTCAGGCCGAGCGGATGGACCGGGCCTTGGAGCGGATCAGCGCCGACTTCACGGTGCAGGCCATGGCCGACCGGTTGAGCACGATCTACGCCGGTGCCGCCCGTACGGCGGGCCGCTCGTGACACGGTTGCTCGCGTGACCCTGCTGGTGATCAGTCCCGACTACGCCTCGCACCTGCTGCCCTTGGCGACTCTCGCGACGGCCTGGCGGGACGCGGGCGAGTCGGTGGTGGTGGCGACCGGCCCGGCGACCGCCGGCATCGTCGCCGGGTTCGGCTTCGACCGTGCCGATCTGGTGCTGGGCCGGGGTTCGAATCCCGGCGTCATCCGGGCCGAACAGCAGCCACCCGGCGAGGACGCCGCGCTGCGTGGCTTCTTCGCCGCCACCCGGCAGGGCATGGTGGAGACCTTGCGCTACCAGGCCGATGCACGGCGCACCGATCTGCTGTGGGAGCCGGTGGACCGAGCCCGGGCCGTCCTGGACGTCGTCGACCGGGTGAGGCCCGACCAGGTGATCGTCGACCATCTGGCGTTCAGCGCCCGCCTCGCGCTCGCCGTGGCGGGCGTCCCGCACGCCGATGTCGTGCTCGGCCACCCGTCCGCGCTGCCGGTCGGCGACGAGGTGTACGGCTACCCGCCCGTCTGGCCGGCCGCCTTCACCCCGCCGGGATCCGACCTCGCCGCCCTGCACCGGCTGTGCCGCGACGTCCGGGACTCCTTCACTGCGGAGTGGAACACCGCCCTGCGCGTGCTGGCACCCGGTGCCACGCCGTCGGCGGACGCGTTCGCCGAGCACGGTGACGTGCTGATGCTCAACTACCCGGCGGCTCTGCACGACCCGGCACGCACGGCGTTGCTGCCACCGCACGCGTTCCTCGGCTCGGCCGTGCGAGCCGAGCCGGCGGCCGACGACGTCCGGGACTGGCTGGAGGCCGACGACCGGCCGGTGGTCTACGTCAGCTTCGGCAGCTTCCTGTCGGCGCGCGGTGACGTGCTGGCGACGGTGCTGGACGCGCTGCGACCGCTCGGCCTTCGGGTCGCGGTGGCGACCGGTTCCGCCACCGGCCTGCCGGACGTGCCGCCCGACTGGTTGATGCGTCCCTACCTGCCGCAGGTCGCACTGTTGCAGCGGACGGCGGTGCTGGTCACCCACGGCGGCAACAACAGCGTGACGGAGGCGCTCACCGCCGGGGTGCCGATGGTGGTGTTGCCGTTCTCCACCGACCAGTTCGCGGGGGCGGCTGCGATCGAGACCGCCGGGCTGGGGGCAGCGCTCGACCCCAACGTGGTCACGTCCGCGGACCTGGGTGCCGCCGTGCGCGCCGTCCTCGACGGCCCTGCCCCGCACCTGGCCCGCACGATCGGCGAGGGGCTACGCCGCACGCCGGGCCGCGACGTGGCCCGCGCGGCCCTGCTCGATCCGGCCGTACGCCGGTAGCTGGCGTCGAGCGACTCGCTGCTCTCGTCCCAGTCGGTGTCCTCGGTCAGGTCCAGACCGACGGTGATCGCCAGTACCGTGGACTGGTTGACCGACTGCCCGGTGTGGCGAGGGAACCGCTGCGGCTGGCGGGTCACGCGCCTCATCGGGAGGTGGTTGCTGTGCCTTGCCTGAGCCGAGCGGTCAGACGCCGTCCTCGGTCACGGTCGCGGAGGACAGCCAGTCGGCCCCGACGAGCCGCTCCGCCCGCCAGTGGCGGGCGGGCAGGTCCTCCTCCCGAGCGAGGGGGCCGAGGGTCAGGCGTCCAGCGGGCGGCGATCAGCGGCCGAGGCGAATCCCAACCAGGTGTGCCGATTCCCGGCCCAGCACCACCCGACCTTCGGCGCGTCACGGTTCGCACTGCCGTCGCGGCCGGTTCCGTTGCTGATCCACAGGGCAGGGGTGCGCGCATCCAGTCTCCCGGAGCCCTTGCGCAGCCGGGAGCCGATCGTCATGAAGCAGTGGTTGCGTTCCAGTACTTCTGGCTGCTGCAACAGCCAGAAGATGCCTTCGGTCAGAGTCAACGGCGTGCGCTGCGCCGCGAGAATCGCCGGGAGGGCTTCGGCAGGGCTCCAGTTCGCCATCGAGTCGCCACGATCGACGCCGTGCACGGCGTAGACGCGCGAGTCCGGGGGCGTCGCCTCCTCGATCGCGAGGAACTGGTCGACGTCAGGCATGTCCACCACGACGAAGCCGCGCCGGCCGCATCGTGTGAGGAGCGTCGCGAGAGCAGAGGCCGGCGCGAGCCGCGGATGGACGACCAGGAGGGCATCCGTGCCGCAGTCGACCGCGCGCAACTCGGGCGCCGTCATCCCGGCGATCTCATGCACGCCGAGACTGATGAGCCGATCGGCCTGCTCCGGCGCGTTCGGCAGCGCAGTCTGAGAAACATTCACGTGTGAGGCGCCTCCCGGTGTTCTCACTCAAGAACGTAGTCAGACAACGCACTGCCCGAGCACGGAGTTCCCCTGGCATCGTGCACGTCCCGCTGCCCGATCGGCCTGTGGGACCTCGAGGCGTCACTGACGGTGGAGAGAAGCGGGGCCTGCGGCAACGCTGGATTCGCGTCAAGAACGCTCGCGACCCGCAGCTGCCTCCCTGTCCTCGACCTGCAAGACGATGGCACCTCGCTTCGGAACCCGGGGGTCCAGCTTCCGCCTCGAGAACGTCGCGGGCACGAGTCTGAACGCAGCGAAAGGACGTATCCGCTCACCGACGAGGGGTGTGCTCACGGCTGTTGACGCCCAGACCACGGCACCTACGAGCACGGTCGTGACGACGCCGAGCACGGCGATTCCAGTCACCTCCAGCCAGCCAGCGGCGTGCGGTTGCATGCGCGCGACGGACGCCGGCGCTAGGGGTTGCTCGGGGCGAATCCTCGTCTGAGGATGGCGCGAGAGGCGAAGAAAGCGACCGCCGCAAGCAGGAACGCGACGAGGACGACTAGCCCCTGCGGAAGCCCTAGCAGGGTGGTCACTCGCGGGGCGATGTTCACACTCACCAGAAGCAAGACGATGGGAACCATCCCGAGCACGGCGAGGCGGTATCGAGATGCCGAGGGCTCAGACTCCACATCGCTCAGCATGACAGCCTCTGGGTCAAGTCCTGTGGCGTGGTGTGCGTAGCCGCCGCCCAACGCGGCGCGATGACGCAGGGACCGTCGAGGCGCCGATCGTGGAAATCTGGATGGCGCGCGGTCACCCGATCAATAGGCGTCGGTGAAGTAGGCCGTCACCATGACTGCCGCCGGGAGGACGCCGAGGGCGGCGCCAACGGCCATGGGCAGGCTGCGCCTGCCGCCGACGGCCCATGCGACGACCGTGCCTGCGCCCGCTCCTGTGAGCCCGGCGAGAGCGACCCAGGGTGCGTCGCGGAGCAACTGAGCAGCAGGGTCGGTCTCGACGCCCCAACCCGTCCACGAGAGAGAGATCAGGCAGGAGAACGCGAGCAGCGCCACCAGAGGGGCACCGATGAGGAGCCGAGCGATGGTTCCGCGATCGCGAGTATCCGTTCCGCCTGCGGCCTGGAGTCGAGTCACAGCCGTCTCAACTGTCACGACCGACGTTTGTCACGTTGGAGCCCATGCAATTCGGCAGATGCTCGCAGCCCACTGG
>CAVWMP010000008.1:0-8167 GCA_963756135.1 uncultured Actinomycetota bacterium | reverse complement strand
CCCGGGCGGCTGCGCCTCGCTCACGACAGGAACATCCACACCGGTCCGGCGGCCAGCCCCACGACGATCGAGAGGGTCGCCGCGGAAGCGGCCGCCCACGTGGCACTGGTGTCCTGCGCATCCACGACCTCGTCGGTCTTGCTGGGCGCTCGCAGGGCTGCGCGGATCCAGCGCAGGTAGTAGAAGAGGCTGACCACCGTGTTGACCGCCAGGGCGACCGCGAGCCATGCGAGACCTGCGTCCCACGTCGCTCCCATGGTGGTGAGCTTGCCGACGAAGACCGCGGTCGGCGGCGTCCCGACCAGCCCGAGCAGGGCGACCACGAGGGCTGCGGTGAGGCCGGGTCGCGTGGTGGCGACCCCGGCCCACTGGTCGAGTGAACGCCGATGTGGTTCCGCCGCGGCCACCGCGAAGGCCGCCAGGTTCGAGACGGCATAGGCCCCCAGGAAGAACAGCAGGGCGGGTTGCCCGAGGTCACTCAGCAGGGTGACCGCTGCCGCCGCCAGGAGGTAGCCCACCTGGCTGACGGTCGACCAGCCGAGGAGACGTCGTACGTCAGTCTGGGCCAGGGCTGCCAGGTTGCCGACCGTCATGCTCGCCACAGCGAGCACGCCCAGCACCGTGGCCCAGCGCAGCTCGCCCGGCAGGACCGTGACCAGGCGGGTGATCGCGACCAGGGCCCCGATCTTGGGGATCGTGGTGAGGAAGGCGGCCGCAGTCACCGCCGCCCCCTGGGTGGCGTCCGGGACCCAGAAGTGGGCGGGGACACCGCCCGCCTTGAAGAGCAGCCCCATCAGCACCAGCAGCGCGCCGGCACTGACGGCCGCGCTGGGAGCGTTCCCGAGCTCGGCACCGAGGGCGTCGTAGCCGGTGGTGCCGGCGAGCCCGTAGAGCAGGACGGCGCCGAGCATCAGGAGGATTCCGAACAGGGCGCCGACGAGGTAGGTCTTCAACGCCGCCTCGGCCGAGTGGGGTCGCGCGATGATTCCGACGAGGCCGTACAGCGGGATGCTCGAGAGCAGGAACGCCACGACCAGCACGACAAGGTCGGTGCCGCCCGCGAGCAGCAGCGCCCCCGCAGCGCCGAACAGCAGCAGGCTGTAGGTCTCGCTCTCCCGGGGATGGTCGCGCAGCTCCCCCGTCCCCATGAGCAGGATCAGCAGGAGAGACACCATGACCACGACACGGGCCGCGCTGGTCGACGCGTCCACGGTGAAGGTGCCGGAGAGGACGCTGCGGTCATCGCCGGACAGGGCGAGCACGCTCGTGCCCAGGCTCGCTGTAGTGGCGACGGCGGCGGCGATCCGCAGTCGCCACTGCCGGGTCCGCGGGGTGAACGAGCCGCCGACGAGGGTCACCATCCCGCCCAGGAAGAGCAGCGCCTCCGGCAGTAGCGCCAGCAGGTCAACACCCATCGACATGGCTCACCGACCCACGAGGTCGGCGAGGGTCGCAGCGGCCGGTTCGATCAGGTCGAGCAGCGGACGCGGTAGCACCCCGATGAGCACCGAGGTGGCGAGCAGCAGCGCCACCGGCGTCCACTCGCGCGGGGTGACGTCGGCGAACCCCACCGAGAGGCCCGCCGTCGGACCCGTGAACATCTGCTGCAGCGCGCGCAGGAACAGCGCAGCCGTGATCAGGATGCCGAGCACGGCCACCGCGGTGACGGGCACCGTCGCGATGCTGCCGGCGAAGATCTGGAACTCCGCGATGAACCCGGACAGCGCCGGGAGACCCAGCGACCCGAACGCGGCGACGGTGAAGAGGGTGGCGTAGCGCGGAGCCGGTCCGGCCAGCCCGCCGTACGCGTCGAGGGCGTAGCTCCCGGTCCGCTCGAACATGCTGCCGGCGAGCAGGAACAGCGCTGCGGTGAGCAAACCGTGACTGACCATCTGGGTGACCGCTCCGGTCACCGCGACCCGCCGGGCCTCGTCGGCTCCGTCCGCGAGCACTCCAGCGGCTCCGACCGCGAGGACGACGTAGCCCATGTGGTTGACGGAGGTGTAGGCGATCATCCGCTTGAGGTCGGTCTGGGCGTAGGCCACGAGAGCGCCCCAGAGCACCGACATGATGCCGACCACGATCATCGACCGGCGCCCAGGCCCGCCACGCGTCGGGCAGCATCGGCATGGCGATCCGGACGAAGCCGTAGGTGCCCATCTTGAGCAGCACTCCCGCCAGGACCGCGGAGCCGATGGCTGGTGCGTCACTGTGTGCGGGGGGAAGCCAGGTGTGGAACGGGAAGGTCGGCGTCTTGACCGCCAGGCCGAGCAGCAGGGCACCCAGCACGAGTCCGGCCGCGAGGCCCTGGCCCTGCAGCGGCGGGCTGGCGGCGAGCTCGACCATGTCGAAGGTGTGCGGGTCCGAGGCGATGTACAGGCCCACGAAGCCGAGCAGCAGAGCCAGCGATCCCAGGAAGGTGTACAGGAAGAACTTCAGTGCCGACTTGGCCGCCTGACCGTGCCCCCAGCCACTGATGGAGAAGTACATGGCCACGATCGACAGGTCGAAGAAGACGAAGAACAAGATCAGGTCCGCGGACACGAAGAGGCCCAGCGACACGCTCTCCAGGAACAGGAACAGCGCAGCCTGCAGCCGGGCTCGTCGCTGCTCACGCACCGCGTGGACCGCGCAGGCCAAGAACACCAGGGTGGTCATCACCACCAGCGGCAGCGAGAGCCCGTCGACCCCGACGTGGTAGCTCGACCCGACACCGGGAATCCAGCGGGCCTGCTGCTCGAGCGCCAATGTGCCGTCAGCCGGGGTCTCGTACCTCGCCCACGCCAGACCAGCGAGCAGCACCTCGACCGACGTCACCGCCACGAAGGCGCCGCGCGCGAGCCGATCGTCCACCCGCGGGACCAGCAGCGCGGCAGCCGCCAGGAGGGGGAGGAACACCAGGACTGAAAGCACATTCACCTCACGAGGACGAGAACGACGAGGACACCGGCCAGCACGGCCAGCGCTTGGAGGTAGTACTGGTGGAGCTGCCCGGTCTGCGGTTTGCGGGCCAGACCGCCGAGGCGTCGTACGCCGACCACGACCGCGTCGACGCCGCCGTCGATCCCGCGGTCTTCGACGAGCCAGGCACCCCGGGTCAGTCGAGCCGTCCCACCCGCGGTCAACTCGACGATCCGGTCCAGGACGGCATCGTCGAGATGGGCGCACCGCTGCGCCAACCGCTCGACGGGGCGGACCACGGTGCGGTGCGCAAGCGACTCGAGGAACAACCAGTCCGTGAGCGCTCGCGGCCAGCGGGTTCGCCTGCTCTCGACGCCACGCACGACCAGCGCCGCAGTGACCGCGAGCACGGACGTCGCGATCAGGGCCGAAGCCACCAGCTCAAGGCCTCCGGGCTCCGGACCAGACCCACCGACCATCTCGCGCACCCGGTCCGCGAGCGGCGGGAGCGCCAGGCCGCCGAGGACGACGGCGCCGCCCGCCAGCGGGAGCAGCGGGATCCAGGCGGACGTCGCCGCTGAGCGCGTGCCCTGGCGCTCGTCGTCCCACGCCGACTCCACGTTCTCGGGCAACGGCCGGGTCAGCACGACGAGTGCCTTGCCGGCGTAGGCAGCCGACAGTGCTGCGCCGATGAGACCGGCCAGGTACAGAGCGGGTGACTGCTCCGCAGCTGCGGCCAGGACCCCGTCCTTGGTGGCCCACAGCGCCAACGGTGGGAGTCCGGCCAGGGAGAGCAGCGCCGCCGCGGAGCAGGCGCCGACCAGGGGCCAGATCCGGGCGGCCCCGGTGAGAGCGGCGAGCCGCTTGGTGCCGAGTGCCTCCAACCAGATCCCCGCCGCGAGGAACAGCCCGGCCTTCACCGCGGCGTGCGCCACCAGATGGCTGCCCCCGGCGGCACTCGCACCCAGCCCGGCCGCCAGCACGACGAAGCCGAGCTGGGCAGCGGTGGAGGCGGCCAGGAGCTGCTTGAGGTCCGTTTGCGCCAGTGCCACCAGCCCGAGGAGTACGGCGGTCGCGACGCCCGCCCACGCCGCTGTCGTGTCGGCCCAGCCGGTCGCCGCGAGTGTGGGGGCCACACGCAGCAGCAGATAGCCGCCCATCGCGACCATGGCGGCGGAGTGCAGCAGCGCGCTGACGGGACTGGGTCCGGACATCGCCCGGGAGAGCCAGAAGGAGAAGGGCAGCTGGGCCGCCTTCCCGAGTGCGGCCACCAGCAGGCCGGCCGCCACGACGTCACGCCACCCGTCGGATGCGTCCGGCAGCGACGACAACCCGAGCCCGGCGCCGCCGGCCAGCGCGGCCCCCGCGGCCACGTAGAGCCCGAGGTCCGCGGCTCGCGTGGTCAGGAACGCCGTCGTGCCCGAGCCGACCGATTCCCGGTCGCGCCAGTGGTATCCGATGAGTGCAAAGGACGTCGCCCCCATCACCTCCCAGGACAGGAGCAGCGTCGCCAGGCCGGTGGCGAGCACCGTCATCAGAGCCGCGGCGACGAACAGGAGCATCAGCCCGTGGAAGCGCGCGGTGCGCAGGTCAGGCACGCCGGTGGCGCCGAGCAGCACCAACGCGGAGACCACGGCGACCGTCGGCAGCACCAGTGCGGCGAGGCCGTCGACCCCCAGACCCAGCTCGGCCCCGGCCATGAAGGGGGTCGCGACCGATGGTCGGCTGCCGGCGGGGAACGCGACGAAGAACGACACCACCGCCAGCAGACCGGACGATCCCACGCTGACCCAGCCGGCCATCCGGTCGGCCACACCCCCTGCCAGCAGCAGGAGTGCGCCGACGGCGGCGGGCCACACGACGAGGGCCACCAGCATGAGGTCGAGCATCAGCCGTGCAGCTCCCCGGCCATGTCGGTCATGTCGTGACCGGCCTGGCGATGGAGCAGCGTGGCCACGGCGAACCCCATGGCCATCTCGACCGTCATCGCCGCGATGACGACCAGCAGCAGCACCTGTCCGGACGGGTCCGGCGCGAGGAACCACCACATGCCCGCGGCGGCGAGGATGACGCCGTTGATCATCAGCTCCAGGCCCATCATCACCATCACGACCACCTGTTGCGACAGGGCGCCGTACACCCCCACCGCGAACAGGGCGGCGGACACCAGCAGGACCGTCTCCAGGGTCATCGACCGACACCCCCCGGCTGCGGATCGTCGGCGGGGCGCCGGTCGAGGTCGTCGCCGAGCCGGTCGTAGCGAGTGCGGTGCGACGAGAGCGCGACTCCGGCGACGATGGTGGCGACCATCACCGCACCCATCGCGATCATCACGATCATGTGCGACTCCATGATCGCCTCGCCCAGCGCAGCGGTGACGTCGGCAGCGGGGACGCCACGGCGGGACGGCCACGGCACGAGCACGGCGCCCGCGCCGAGGAGCACGAACGTCCCGATCGCGGCGGCGAACGAGGAGCGGTGGGAGTGGACCATGCTCATCGGCATCAGCGCCGGGTTCATGCCCATGAACATGACCATGTAGACCGCCATCACCGCCATCTCCATGACCATCATCAAGATCACGATCACCCCCATGTAGGCCTGACCCATGAGCAGCAGCGCCACCCCGACCGCGACGAAGGACACCGCCAGCGCGTACGTCGCCCGAGCCATCGAGTCGACGTAGAACACCAGGGCGCCGGCCACCACGGACACCCCGGCGCAGAGCCAGAAGGCCACGTCGGTCGAGGTCATGGGGATCTCCTTTCGGGTCTGGGGCGGATCAGTCAGTGGCGAGAGTGATGAGCGCGACGACGAGGATCTGGGCGACCACGAGGGGCAGCACCACGACCCACCCGAGCTCGAGGAGCTTGTCGGGGCGAAGGGTCGGCAGCCGGCGGCCGACCAGCACGAGCAACACGCTCAGTACAACGGTCTTGGCCAGCACCCACACCCACGCGGGGAGCAGCGGCCCGGCGCCTCCGCCGAGGAACAGCGGAACCGCGGCCGCCGAGCCCGCGACCAGCAGGGCGTAGCGGCCTCCGAGAACGAGCAGCCGGTCCACCCCGGCCAGCTCGGCGAGGATCCCGCCGCCCAGGTCCGGGGCGGCGCCGGGGTCCATCGGCGGCCGGAGCGAGAACCCCACCACGCCCCAGCAGTACGCCGCGAAGGCGATCGGCATCCAGACCACGAACCACAGGCCCTCCTGCGAGGTCGAGATCAGTGCCAGGTCCAGGCTGCCCGCCGCGATCACCGGGGCGGTCAGTGCGAACATCAGCGGAAGTTCATAGCTCAGCGCGAGTGCGAGGAACCGGTAGCCGCCCACCAGGCTCGTGACCGAGTTGGCTCCCCACCCGATCAGCCACATCACCGCCCAGGCGACGACGTCGAGGGCGTTCACCCAGACCACGCCCAGAGGGTGGTCCACCAGGGCATGGGCCCCCAGCGGCACGAAGGCCACGATCAGAACTGCCAGCGGGATGACGGCCGTCGAGGCGGACCGCCACAACAACCGGTCCGCGGACACGGTGCGACGCGGCCGCTGACGCAGCAGTCGCGCCGTCTCGCGAAACGGGATCGTGAAACCCGAGCTCGGGGGCCGACCGGCGTCTCGCGCCTCGAGAGCGGCGGACACCCCGGCCACGGCCACGGCCACGAGGCCGAGCGCCGCCACGACAGGTGCGGCGAAGAGCAGGGACAGGGAGTCAGTCATGCGCAACGCTCCCCCGGTCGTCGGCGAGTGCAGGCATCAGCGCCGCCACCCACAGCCGCACGGCCGCCAGCTCCTGCCCGCGCACCAGCTCGGGCAGGGCCCCTGGTCCGATCGACGGGAGCGGCTCCTCGCCATCGAGCGCGGCGCCGGCCTGCTCGAAGAGACCGACCAGCCGGTCCTGCAGCCGCTCGGCACCGCCATGGCTGCCGGTCGCCGTCAGCCCGCCCAGGACCCAGCGCAGCGATCGCCGGCGAGCGATCCTCTCGCCGAGCGTCGTCACGTCGCGCCCGCTCGTCACGTCCCCGTCCAGGCACCGGTCACGGAGCCGCCGGGCTCGGGCGGACTCGGCCGGAAGACCCGCGAGTGTCAGCACCGAGCCGGCAGCGTCGAGCAGCCGGGCCGCGCGCGTGGTCATGTCGTCCGCAGCCGGCGGAGGCCCCGCCTGGTCCGTCAGCTGCTCGACCGTCGCGTCGACCACGACGTCACCGTGCAGGGTCACGCGCAGCACCAGGCCGGCCGGCCAGTGAGCGAGCACCGGTCCCAGGGGCAGGTGCAGCTCATCCATCTCCAGGCCGTCCCGGTCCTCGGCCCCCTCTGCGAGGGAGATGCCGTCGGGCATCATCGCCG
Organism: uncultured Actinomycetota bacterium; assembly: GCA_963756135.1. Classification (GTDB taxonomy): domain Bacteria; phylum Actinomycetota; class Actinomycetes; order Propionibacteriales; family Nocardioidaceae; genus Nocardioides. The sequence goes on along the minus strand of CAVWMP010000008.1, from coordinate 927 downwards.
CGTGGTCATGGCCGCCGGCCATGTCCTGACCCCCGTGGTCCCCGTGGTCCCCGCCCGACATCTCGTGCGTCAGGTCGTCCGCGGACGGCGTGAACCCCAGTCGAAGCTCCGACTCGGCGATTCGCCCGGTCGTTCCACGCAACTGCTCCGCTGCGACGGTGAGCAACTCGTCCACGACGGCCTCGTCGCGCACGTGGATCCGCGCTCGCGGCTCCGACATCTGTCCCCACACGTGCTCGACCACGTCGGCCAGGGCCTCGGCCGGCTCACCGACGACGGCGAGAACGTCTGCGTCCGCCACCGATTCGGCCCGGCACCAGCCCCGTCGGTCCAGCGCACGCTCGAGCGCCACCCGCTGCCTGAATGCACCCGGCGCTTCCGCGATCAGCACGTGCGCGCGGGAGCTGGCGGCGCGAGAGAGGACCTCGATCAGGCCCATCTGAACGCCCCCTCGCGGCGGGCCCAGGCCACGGCCAGCAGGAGCATCAGCAAGAACCCGAACATCTCCACCACTGCGCCCGGCCCGAGGTGTCCGACGACGAGCGCCCACGGATACATGAACAGCATCTCGACGTCGAAGGCGAGGAAGACCACGCTGGCGGTGTACCAGCGGGCGTGGTGACGAGACAGTGCGTGCTCGGTCGGAAAGTGCCCCGACAGCCAGGGCTCGACCTCGAACGGCTGCGGGGAGACCGCCGTCCACCTGGCCAGCAGCCGTAGACCGCCCACGCCTCCCAGCGAGACCAGGAGAAGGATCGCCAAGGGTTCAGCCATCAGGGACTCCTTCGCTGGAAGCGTTGGTCGGGGTCCGTGCGCGGCTTAGGCTACCCATCTGATGTCTGTGCCGTCATGTGGGCGTTGCCTCCTCGCGGGACTACTTGCCGCCACCGTCCTCTGGGGAGCGGCGGCGTGCGGCGTCGGTTCTCC
>CAVWMP010000007.1:0-375180 GCA_963756135.1 uncultured Actinomycetota bacterium | reverse complement strand
TAGCGGGAGGTGCCGCCCATGTTGCTCGAAACTGCCCACCGGCAGGACCGCGACGGACGGGTTGAGCTCTGCGACTTCCGTGGAGGTGGCCCGGGGCAATGCGTCCATGTCCTCCGTCGCTTCCGTCAGCCGAAGTTGGTCAGCTCGCTTCTGGCTTCTGATACCAACGCATTGCGATCGTACGGCGCAAGACGCCGGTTCAAAGAGACCAACACCGCCCGCGTGCGAGCAGAGTCAGCGACCGTGGCCACCCCGATCGCCTCGCGTCCCACTTCGCAGGCAACCTCGAGGTTGCCGCGAGCGGCCTCGACGAGGGCCAAGCGGGCAAGACACAGTCCGCGGTCTCGAGCGAAACCGTCCGGCCAGCTGGCGTTGGCATCGGCGAGGCGCGACGCGGCCAGGTCGTGCCGCCCTAGTCGATAGGCGCTGACACCAGACTCCATCGCCACGTAGGCAGGGGTGCAGTAAGCGAACTGGTCCTCCCCGTCATCTACGGCCGTCGCCACGGCATCAAGCGCTTGCTCGATGGCTCGTTCGGCTTCATCGCGCTCGCCGGCCAGGGCGAGTGAGATGGCGCGCTGCCTCAGGTTCAGAGCTTGAAGACGCGCGGGGAATCGATCGAGATCCCTGCACGCCGCCTCGGCCAGGCTGACGGCTCGGCCGAACTCGCGTCTGTCGGCGGCGATGCCGCTCTTGCGCATCAGTACGTATGCTCGCGCGCCGGCGTCACCGACCTCCTCGACGAAGTCGAGCGCGCGGTCGGTCCAGTGTTGCGCCGCGGACAGATCGCCGGCGTCCTGGCACAACCAGCCCGCGAACTCAGCGAACCGTGAGCACAGCTGCAAGCCCCTCCTCACGGAGCCCGCCTCTCGCCGTGACGAGGAGAGGTTCCAGCTGGACGACGTGATGGCACGCGACCTGAAGCAGGTGAACCGGGCCGATGGCGTTGTCAGCACGCGCGTAGCTCTGGAGCAGCGTGTCCAGGAACGTGATCGCCTCTGGCGTCAACCGAGCCGTCGACATCGTCGAAGTGAGCGTGGGTGACGACAGGCCGGGTGGACGCACCAGCCCGAGATCGGCAGGGGTCGTCTCGTAGATCTCCGCGAGAAGGTCGCAGTACGGTTCCTGCGGCACGTGATGCCCGTTCTCCCATCGGGAGATCGCCGTCTTCAGGCTGGCCTGGCTCGGCATCGGAAGCCCCCGGGCGCGGCCACGCTTCTGCAGCTCGCTGAGCAGCCGCAGCTGCGACCACTGCCTCGACTCTCTCGCCGCCTTGAGTCTCGTCTCCATCTCGACCGCCCCCGATTCCAGCCCGAGTGCTGGTTCCTACGAGTGCAGCACAAGACACCGACAGGCGGCATGAGCCGCGACCGAACCTGTGGATAACTCGGTTAGCAGGAGCGGTGTTAACCGATGCCAACTTCCCCTGCGCGGACGACGCGTGTTCCATCGAACTGGGACTCAGAGCGAGCCGGGACGGGGACGACGACATGGCCGAGCAGCAGATCAGCTCCTCGGCACGGACACGCCCCGACATGACCCGCGAGGAGCTGCTTGCCCTTCCAGCAGTCGTCGATCTGACGACCGCGGCCCGCGTGCTGGGCATCGGCCGCACCTGTGCCTACGAGCTGGTCCGCACCGGAGCATGGCCGACACCGGTTCTCCGAGTGGGGCGACTGATCAGGATCCCCACCGCTCCCCTGCTCGATCTGCTGAGCGTTGAGCGTGCACCCAGGAGGGCTGGTTGACGTGACTGGCCACACCTTCAAGCGCTGCGGCTGCCGCGACCCGGAGACGGGCAAGCAGCTCGGGGCCCGCTGCCCGAAGCTCAGCCGTAGGTCGCACGGCAGATGGTGGGCGCGCTACCAGGCGCCGGGCCCGCGGAACGGCAAGCGCATCCAGCCGACGCTCGGACCGTTCAACACCGAACGCGAGGCGCAGGCCGCCCTCGGCAGCGTGCTCGAGAGGATCAACCGCGGCACCTACGTCGAGCTCGACCGCCAGACCTTCAGCGACTACCTCGACCAGTGGCTGAACGGGAAGGCGAAGCTCAAGGCCGCCACCCGACGCTCCTACGAGACCCACATCAGGCTCTACCTCAGGCCCGGCCTCGGACATCTGGAGCTGTCGGCGCTGCGGGACCATGACTTCGAGGAGCTGTACGGAGCGATGCGTCTGATCGGCCGGCTGGCCCCGGGCGGGCGCCGGTCGCACATGCTGACGCGGCTGCTGGACGCGCGCACAGACACCCCGCAAGCGCAGCGGCCGCTGTCCCCCGCCCAGATCCGCCGCGTGCATTCGACCGTGATGTCGGCTCTCAACAGCGCCGTGCGCCGCCGGAAGCTGGCGCACAACCCCGCGCAGTACCTCGAGCTCGAGTCAGGCAAGGCGCCGCGCGCACTCGTGTGGACGACCGAGCGTGTCGCCCAGTGGCGCAGCACAGGGCGACGGCCGTCGGCGGTGATGGTCTGGACTCCGGCGCAGACAGCCGCCTTCCTGGTTCATGTGGAACCGGACCGCCTGTATCCGCTGTGGCACCTCATCGCGCACCGTGGTCTGCGGCGTGGCGAGGCCGTGCACCTCCTGTGGGCTGACGTCGACCTCGACGCGGGGCAGGCCACGATCCGTGAGCAGGCCGACGAGAGGAGGCTGGACGCCCAAGAGCGCCGCCGGGAGCCGGACGATCGGGCTCGACGCCCACACCATCGCTGTTCTCCGAGCCCACCGGGCCGGTCAGGACGCCGATCGGCTCGACCTGGGGCGAGGCATGGGTCGACTCGGGCCGCGTCTTCACGAAGGAGGACGGCTCGACCCTCAACCCCGACTCGGTCTCCCAGCGCTTCGACCGCCTGGTCGTCCGCCACGATCTACCGCCGGTGCGGCTGCACGACCTGAGGCACGGCGCCGCCACGCTCGCACTCGCGGCCGGCGCCGACATCAAGGTCGTCTCGCACGACCTCGGTCACTCCTCGACGCAGATCACCCAGGACCTCAACACCAGCGTCCTTCCGCAGGTCAGGACTCGCCGTCGCCGGCCGCCTCGACAACGCCGCGGCTCTGGCGCCCGCGGACTACGTGCGGACTGCAGCGCCGGTCGTTGGTTTCGAGGCTCGCTTCGCTCGCACCTCAACCAACGGGGACCTGCGGGAACGCTGGTGGGGCGGGTGGGGCTCGAACCCACGACCCAAGGATTATGAGTCCTCTGCTCTGACCGACTGAGCTACCGCCCCGAGAAGCCCCGCGAGGGGCGTCCGGGGCGGAAGCCTAACCCGGATCAGCCCTCGTTGCGGACGGTGTCGATCACCAGGGCAAGTGCGTTCAGGGCGGCCCAGCCGAGGGTGATCGCGAGGATCTTGTTGCGGATCTCCTCGTCGTCGGTGCGGGACGAGAGCAGGGCGGCGTCGCCGAGGTCCATCGCGATCCGGATCTTCATCGCGGTCTTGACGGTCTTCGGGGAGCGACCGAACATGCCGAGCGCGCCGATCGCGACGTCGCGCACGCCGTACGTCTGGGCCAGCAGCGCGTAGCCGTCCAGGTCCTTGCGGTCGGCCTGCAGCGACTTGCCGAGGTGGTCGGGCTGGACGAGGGCGTACGTGCCGTACCCGGCGGTGGCGGTGGACATCAGGCGGGACAGTCGGTAGCTCATGAGGTGGAGGTACCCCGTGGCCCGCCCTTTACGCTCGGCGGGTGGGACAGATCAGGGTGGGCATCTCCGGCTGGACGTACGCCGGGTGGCGCGGCGACTTCTACCCCGCGGGGCTGCCGCAGCGCCGGGAGCTCGGCTACGCCGCCGAACGGCTCGGTTCGATCGAGATCAACGGCTCCTTCTACTCGCTGCAGCGCCCCACGTCGTACACCTCCTGGCGCGAGCAGACCCCCGACGACTTCGTGTTCGCGGTCAAGGGCGGCCGCTTCATCACCCACCTGAAGAAGCTCGGCGACGTCGAGACGCCGCTGGCCAACTTCTTCGCCTCCGGCGTCCTCGCGCTCGGTCCGAAGCTGGGACCGTTCCTGTGGCAGCTCCCCGCGACCCTGCCGTACGACGCGGAGCGGCTCGCCTCGTTCTTCGACCTGCTCCCCCGCTCGACTGCCGCCGCCGCGGAGCTGGCCGGCCACCACGACGACAAGGTCCCCACCGACCGCGCCCTCACCACCACCGAGCAGGACCGTCCGCTGCGCCACGTGCTGGAGTTCCGGCACGACAGCTACTGCGCCCCCGAGGCGCTGGAGCTGCTGCGCGAGCACGACATCGGCTGCGTGGTCGCCGACAGCGCCGGCCGCTGGCCCCGGACGTTCGAGGTCACCAGCGACCTGGTCTACGTGCGGCTGCACGGGGACACCGAGCTCTACGCCAGCGGCTACTCCGCCGAGGCCCTGGACAGCTGGGCCGACCGGTGCCGCGGGTGGGCCCAGGACCACGACGTCCACGTCTACTTCGACAACGACGCCAAGGGCTTCGCGCCGCACGACGCCCTGGCGCTGATCGAGCGGCTCGAGGGCTGAGGATCCGCCAACCCGTCGACCGGGTCAGCGGTCGCTGCGCGAGCTCTCGATCAGCTCCTTGGCCGATGGCGTTGCCGCTCGGCCGCTCGAACTCGACCACCCGCCAGTGGGACTCGTCCTTGCCCTCACGCTCGATGTACGTCGAGCCCGCCACCTGCTCGCTCACCCAGTCGGTCAGCTCCCGCGCGAACGCGTCGGTCCGCCAGCGGGTGGTCGTCGACGGCAGCCGCGGCCCCAGAGCGACGTACTCCTCCACGTCGGGAAGCCAACCAAAGGGGGGAGGCGACGGCAACGGGTTTCGGTGACATCCTCCTCGGATGGAGAACGAATCGTTCGAGACCCTCCCCGAGGACTGGGACCGCGCCCTGTGCATCGTGGCCCACCCCGACGACATGGAGTTCGGCGCCGCGGCGGCGGTGGCGCGTTGGACCGGGCAGGGCAAGACCGTCGGCTACGTGATGGTGACCAGCGGCGAAGCCGGCATCGACGCGATGGAGCCGGCCGAGACCCGTCCCCTCCGCGAGGCCGAGGAGATCGCCTCCGCCGCGATCGTCGGCGTCACCCATGTCGAGTTCCTCGGGTTCCCCGACGGGGTGCTGGAGTACGGCCTGCCGCTGCGGTCGGCGATCGCCGAGGCGGTCCGTCGGTTCCGGCCCGACATCGTCGTCACCGGCAACTTCCGGGAGACCTGGGGTGGGGCGAACCTCAACCAGGCCGACCACATCGCGGTCGGCCGGTCCGTGCTGGACGCGGTTCGCGACGCCGGCAACCGCTGGGTCTTCCCCGAGCAGCTGACCGGCGAGGTCGAGCCGTGGAACGGGGTGCGAGCCGTGTGGGCGTTCGCCACCCCGAAGGCCGGTCACGCCGTCGACACCACCGACACCTTCGAGACCGGGGTGGCCTCGCTGGAGGCGCACCGCGCCTACATCGACGGACTCGGCCAGGACAACTTCGACGCTCGCGAGTTCCTCGAGGGGATGGCTCGTCATATCGGCAGCCGGCTCGGCACCACCTACGCCGCGCACTTCGAAGTGCTCCCGATGTGAGGGGCTCGTCGGCGTGACCGAGCCGCACCGTCTCACCCGGCTGCTGTCGCCCTCGTCGGTGGCGTTGGTCGGAGCCTCCAACGTGCTCAACACCCCCGGCAACGACATGGTGCTCGAGCTCCAGGTCAGCCGCTACCCCGGTGCGGTGTACCCGGTGAGCCCCAGGTACGCCGAGGTCGAGGGCTACCCCTGCTACGCCGACCTGGACGAGCTGCCGGAGGTCCCCGACCTCGCCGTCCTCAGCGTCGGCAACGACCGGCTCGAGGAGCAGGTCGCCGCCGCCGTCGACCTGGGCGTCGGCGGGTTGGTCATCCCGGGCAGTGCCCTGCTGCCCAGCGACACCGGTCAGTCGACGCTGCGGGGCCGGATCCGCGCCATGGCCCTGGCCGCGGACCTGCCGATCGTCGGCGGCAACTGCATGGGCTTCTACAACGTCGACGCCTGGTTCCGCGCCTTCCCGTTCCACCGTCCCTACGAGCTGCAGCCCGGCGGCGTCACCCTCATCGCCCAGTCGGGGTCGGTGCTGACCTCGCTGCTGTGGAACAACCAGAAGCTGCGCTTCAACCTGGCCATCTCCCCTGGCCAGGAGCTGGTCACCACGGTCTCGGAGTACATGGACTACGCCCTCGAGCAGGACACCACCCGGGTCATCGCGCTGTTCATCGAGTCGGTGCGCCGACCCGAGGCCTTCGTCGCGGCGCTGGAGAAGGCCGCCGCCCGCGACGTCCCGGTGGTCGCGCTCAAGGCGGGCCGCACCCCGCAGGCCGCCACGCTGGCACTGAGCCACTCCGGCGCGATCGCCGGGAACGACGCGGCGTACCGCACCCTCTTCGAGCGGTACGGCGTGCTCCCGGTCTCCTCGATCGACGAGCTGGCGGCCTCGGCGCTGCTGCTCTCCGACGTACGCCGCCCCGGGCCGGGTGGACTGGCCACGATCCACGACTCCGGCGGCGAGCGCGAGCTGCTGCTGGACCTCGCGGCCGACGTCGGGGTCCCGTTCGCTCAGATCGGTGAGCAGACGACGCGCGTGCTGGCCGAGCAGCTCGACCACGGCCTGGAGCCGATCAACCCGCTGGACGCCTGGGGCACCGGCCACGACCACCAGACCGTCTTCGAGCACTGCTGGCAGGCGCTGCTCGACGACGACGACACCGCCATCGGCGTGTTCGTCATCGACCTGACGTCCGGCTTCTTCCTGCACGAGTCGTTCGCCCGGATCTGCCGACGCGTGCACCGGCGCACCGACAAGCCGATGGCGGTGCTGACCAACCACATCGGCACCGACAGCCAGGACCTGGCTCGTCGGCTGACCGATCTGGGCATCCCGGTCGTGGACGGCACCGTCGCCGGTCTGGTCGCGATCCGCAACGTGCTGGCCTACCGGGACTTCACCTGGCGCCCGCAGATCGCACCTGCCACCGCACCGGAGCCGGCGGTCACGCAACGGTGGCGGGCTCGGCTGTCGCGGCCGGACCTGCTCACCGAGAGCGAGGGGCTGGAGCTGCTCGGCGACTACGGCGTGCCGACGATCCCGCATGCCGTGGTCACCGACGTCGGGGCGGCCGCCGGGTTCGCACGGGAGGTCGGCTACCCCGTGGTGCTCAAGACGGCGGCACCGGGGATCCTGCACAAGTCCGAGGTCGACGGGGTGCTGCTGAACCTGGCCGACGAGCACGAGCTCCGCGAGGCCCACGGTCGGCTGACCGCCCGGCTGGGACCGGAGGTGCTGGTCGCCCCCATGAACACGGGGGGCATCGAGCTGGCCCTCGGCGTGGTCCGTGACCCCCAGTTCGGGGCGATGGTGCTCGTCGCGGCCGGCGGTGTGTTCATCGAGGTGCTCGGCGACCGTCAGCTCGGTCTCGTCCCGATCGACGCCCGGATCGCTGCTCGGATGCTCGACAAGCTGGCGGTGGCGCCGATCCTCGACGGCGTGCGGGGCCGTCCCCCGGCGGACAAGGCGTCCGTGGTCTCGGCGCTGGTCGCCCTCTCCGACCTGGTCGCCGACGTCGGCGACCTGATCGCCGAGCTCGACATCAACCCGCTGGTCGTGGACGAGCACGGGTGCCGGGCCCTGGACGCGCTGGTGGTGCCCACCGCGGCCGTGCAGGCCGCTGACGTCGCCGGGTGACTCCGCTTCGCCGGGGGGTGTGCGGCTCCTCCACCGGTCTTCCGCGAATGTGGCGCCAGCACACATCGACCGTGACGCCGATCACCCGCAGACTCGCCGCATGCGTGCTCCCGCTTCGGTGACCCTCCTGCTCGCTCTGCTGCTGTCCGCCGGGACGGGGGTCGACGGCGCGGCGGCCGCGCCAACCACGGCTGAGGCCGGAGACCACTGCGCGCGGCAGGGCCGGATCGACGTACCTCGTGCCGAGCGGCAGCAGGTCGACTGTCTCGAGGACCTCACCACCGCCTCGACCGTGGCGACCGGCCACACCGATCCGGCGGACTGGGCCGGCCTGCACGCACCGGGGACCACCAACCCGTCGGGGGTGCCGGGGATCCAGGTCGACGGGCACTTCGCCGACAGCTCGTCGGTCAACACCCACCACGGCTGGAACAGCGACGCCCAGTTCGTGATCCGGCTGCCGGACCGGTGGAACGGCCGCGTGGTCGTGAGCGGGGCACCGGGCACCCGGACCCAGTACGCCGGCGACTTCCTGTTCAGCGACTGGCTGCTGGCCCGCGGCTACGCCTACGCGATGACCGACAAGGGCAACAGCGGCAGCAGCTTCTACCGGGACGGGCGTCGGCCCGGCGACGCGATCGCCGAGTGGAACCGGCGGGTCACCCAGCTCACCAAGGCCACCCGCGCGGTCGCCGAGCAGCGGTACGGGACCGCGCCCCGGCGTACCTTTCTGTTCGGGATCTCCAACGGTGGCTACCTGGTCCGCTGGCAGCTGGAGAACAAGCCGTGGCTCTACGACGGCGGGGTGGACTGGGAGGGCACGCTCTACCGGTCGGCTCCCCCGAACCTGCTCAGCTACCTGCCCACCGCGCTGCGGAACTACCCGGCGTACGCCGCGACCGGCGACGACCGGGCGCACCGCGCGATGATCCGCGCCGGGTTCCAGCGGGGCTCGGAGTTCACCTGGGACTACCACTACGGCGTGTACTGGGACCTCACCCAGCGGCTCTACCGCGAGGAGCTGGATCCCGGGTACGACGGCGACCGCGAGGCCGGCACCCCGTTCTGCCAGAGCGGCACCATCCCTGCCTGCGACGCCGACTACGACTACGCCGAGCGGCCTGTCGCTCATCGGGCACTGGCGAAGGTCGCCCTCACCGGTGACCTGCGGCGGCCGATGCTGACGGTGCACGGCACCTGGGACGCCCTGCTGCCGATCCGGACCGACTCCGACGTCTACGACCGGATGATCGAGCGTCGCGGCCGGGGAGACCTGCACCGCTACTACCGGGTCCGCGGCGGCACCCACGTCGACGGCCTGCGCGGCGAGTACGGCGACCGGGTGCGGCCGCTGCTGCCGTGCGCCCGGCGAGCGTTCGTGCGGATGGTCGACTGGGTGGAGGACGATCGCCGCCCGCCGCGGGACGCGACCGTGCCCCGGCTCGGCGAACGACAGCGCGAGCTCGAGCGGTGCGTGCTGCGCTGACGACGGGGCCCGCACCGGCCGGACCACTCTGGCCGGACGTCCATCCCGGCCCCGTAGCCACCGCGACCGGACAACCCCTGCCCCGTGGTCTCCGTCTCTTCCTGTGACAGGGTCCGAGGACGAGACGAGGGGCACCACGATGTTGGACGAGCAGATCGAGCGCTCCTTCGGGACGGGGCCTGCGCACCGCCCGGTGGAGGAGCGCATCGCCGCGGGTCGTCGAGCGCTCCGGCGTCGGCGGGCTGCCGCCGCCATCACGGCGGTCGGGGCCGTCGCGGTGCTCGGCACCACCCTCGCCGTGGCGTTGCCGGGGCCGGACCAGGCAACTCCCGGCCGGGTGGCGACCGAGCCCAGCGTGACTGCCTCGGGTGCGCCCCGGACCCCCGAGCCCAGCCCGTCTCCGGTGCCGTGGGAGAGGTCTGAACTGGCTCGGTTCGCTGAGGACGGCAGCCTCGAGATCCGTCCGGGCGCCCAGGTGCACGAGCGCATCGACAACCCCTACGGCTACGAACCGCCCTCGTACTCCGTCGCCCTGGATGTCACGTGGCAGGGGTCCCGGCTCTGGACGATCGTCGAGGTCACCGGGCGGGGCGGAAGCTCCTCGACGAGCGCGCCGAGCGCCGGGTGGGCCAGCTTCGCCGACTGGGTCGCGGACCAGCCCGGGTCGACCCTCGGCACCAACAGCGGTTGGCCGGAGACGGTGACGTTGAGGCCGGACGGTGGGGTGGTGGCCGCGGCCGGCGCCGAGATCCTGCAGCGCACCGACGACCCGCAGCTGGGCGCCGACTTCGCCCCCGCCGGCACCCCGACCGGCGCCGCGGTGGTCGTGGTGGACGGCGACGACACGAGCTACTTCGTGGTGTGGCGGGTGATCGACGGCGAGCTGGACGTGGTCGTCGTACCCCCGCAGGACGTCGTCGGCGCCACCTTCGCCGAGCTGCTCAGCTACGCCAGGTCGCAGTACGCCTCGGGAGAGGGCCTGCGATGAGCCGAGCATCTCGGGAGCAGCTGGACCGCGAGTACGCCGAGTTCGTGGCCGCACGGCAGACGCACCTGCGTCGGATCGCGTACGCCGTCTGCGGTGACTGGCACCGTGCCGAGGACCTGCTGCAGACCGCGCTGGTCAAGCTGTACGTCGCGTGGCCCCGGCTGCACCGTGACGGTCGCGAGGAGGCGTACACCCGGCAGATCATCGTCCGCGCCAACATCGACGAGTCGCGCCGACCGTGGCGACGCGAGAGGTCCGGCCTGGAGGGGGCCGACCGTGCCGCCCGCGCCGAGTTCCCCTACGAGGAGCGCTCGGCGCTGTTCGAGGCCCTGCAGGCGCTGCCGCCGATGCAGCGCAAGACCGTGCTGCTGCGGCACTGGCTCGGGTTGTCGGTCGAGCAGACCGCGGCGGAGCTCGGCATCTCCACCGGCACGGTGAAGAGCCACACGTCCCGGGGGATCGGCAAGCTCCAGTCCATGCTGGCGGAGACGTCCCCGTGACCATCCGCCGATAACCATCCGCCGGTGAGCACCGGCCGGCCGGAACGGGCGCCCACGCGACGGCGTGACAATTGTCAGCGCGACCGGTGACACGCCGCACTACTGCCGGCACGGAAGCGGCGGTTGGCTGGACCCATGCACCAGGACACGGAAGCTGCCATCGAAGTTCTCGCCCTCCATCGCTCCTACGGCAGCGGGAGCCGAGCCTTCGAGGCCGTGAGCGGGGTCGACCTCCGCGTCGAGCCCGGCACCGTCCACGCACTGCTGGGAGTGAACGGAGCCGGGAAGACGTCCCTGCTCGAGGTCGTCGAGGGGCTCGCCCAGCCGTCCGCCGGGAGCGTGCGGGTGCTCGGACTCGACCCGATCACGGACCGCCCGGAGGTACGCCGGCGGGTCGGTGTGCTGCTCCAGCGCAGCGGGTTCTCGGGCGATCTCACGGTCCGCGAGACCCTCGCGATGTGGGCCGCCACGGTGACCGATCCCCGCCCGGTCGAGGAGTCGCTCGACCTGCTCGACCTGGCCGGGCGGGCCGGCGTACGGATGCGGGCGCTCTCCGGCGGTGAGCAACGCCGGGTCGACCTGGCCTGCACCCTGACCGGCCGCCCGGAGGTCCTGATGCTCGACGAGCCGACCACCGGCCTCGACCCGGAGAGCAGGCACCGCGTCTGGGAGCTGATCCGGTCGCTGCGCGAGGACGGTGTCGCGGTGCTGGTCACCACGCACTACCTCGACGAGGCGGAGGCGCTCGCCGACCGGATCTCGATCATGCGGGCCGGCCGGGTGGTGGTGTCGGGCACCCGCGAGGAGATCGTCGCCGGCCAACCCTCCGTCATCTCGTTCCGGACCCCTGACCGGGAGGCGCCCTCGCTCGCGGCGGGGAGGGTGATCCACCAGGCCGACCACACCCTCGTGGAGACCGACAACCTCCAGCACACGTTGACCACCCTGCTCGGCTGGGCGGACCGGTACGACGTCCAGCTGGCCGACCTCTCGGCCCGCGCCGCCTCGCTCGAGTCGATCTTCCTCGACGTCGCGGAGGGTCGCGGCACCACCACGGATCCGGAGATTCAGATGGAAACGGAGATGGCCCGATGACTGCTCGCGTGCTCGGACTCGCCCACTCGAACACCCTGCTGATGCGACGCAACCTGCTGACCGTCGTCTACGCGGTCGCCGTCCCACTCCTGCCGCTCGGCCTCCTGGCGACCGCCCCCGAGCGGACCGGCGCGGCCGGCGCGATCCCGCTGAGCCTGGTGATGCTGATGGCGCTGCTGTTCCCGGTCTACTACAACCTGCTCTCCCTGTTCGTCACCCGCCGCGACGAGCTGGTGCTCAAGCGGCTTCGCTCCGGCGAGGCCACCGATGCCGAGATCATCGTCTCGATGGCCCTGCCCGGGGCGGCTCTCGTCTTCGTCGTGGCGATCGTCGCGGCAGTCGTGGCCGGTCTCGTCGGCTTCGGTCTGCCCACGAATCCGTTCCTGCTGGTGCTCGGGCTGCTGCTCAGCTGTGTCGCGTTCGCCGCCCTGGCTCTCTGGACGGCAGCGTGGACGAGGAACGCCGAGGCCGCTCAGCTGACCAGTTTTCCCGTCCTGATGCTGGCGACGTTCGGCATCACCCGCGCCGCGTTCCCCGTCGAGGCCCAGCGGTGGCTGGACCTGCTCCCCGGGGCTGCCCTGGAGGACCTCGTCCGGGTGGCCTGGCTCGGGATCGAGCCCGGCGCCCTCGGTACGGACGCCCTCACCTGGTGGGCCACGTGGGGTGAGGCCCTGCCCGCGCTGGGTTGCCTGGTGGGCTGGACGGTTCTCGGCGTGCTCCTCGCCCGCCGAACCATGACCTGGGAGCCGCGTGGCTGACAGGATGAGGAGCGTGGTGACCTGGGACTGGTGGCGACGGCGTACCCAGGTGGAGCGCGTCGTCGCCTACACGCTGATCTCCCTGTACACCCTCTACTGGCTCCTCCTGTTCGTCACGTACGTGAGCGCCATGGCGACGGTCACCACGACCCTCCCGATGGCGCTCACGTTGATCGGGACGATCGTGCTGGGGGTCGCGGGCACCGTGGTGCTGCGCGACGCGATCCGGTTGCACCCGGACAGGCAGCCGCTGCCGTGGCGATCGCTCTCCTGGTTGGTCGGACTCGTGGTCGTGGCGGCGGTGCTGGCGCTGCTGCTGCCCGGTGATGCTCGCGTCGGCGTCTCCCTGGTCATCGTCGCCGCTCTCGCGTGGGGTGCGGGTGGACTGCTCGACACGCGCGTCCGCAACGGGGTGCTCGTCGCGTCGGCGGTGATCACCGGTGTGCTCGGGGGCCACCCCGGCCTGGCGGTCTTCGGTCTCGGCATGGCCGTCTTCCTGGTCTTCACGGTGCAGACCTCGCTGTGGATGATGGACGTGGTCACCTCGCTCGAGCGGGCCCGTGACAGCGAGGCGGCGCTGGCCGTGGCCGGCGAGCGGCTGCGCTTCTCCCAGGACGTCCACGACGTGATGGGTCGACGACTCTCGACCATCGCGGTGCAGGCCGAGCTGGCCGCCGCCCTCGCCGAGCGGGGCGACGCTAGGGTTACCGAGCAGGTCCTCGGGATCCGCGCCACGGCTCACGATGCCCTTCGCGAAGCCCGTGAGCTGGCCCGCGGCTATCGCCCGCTCGACCTGTCGGCGGAGGTCGACGGTGCTGTGTCCCTGCTCGCCTCGGCCGGCATCAGCGCCACCGCGACCATCGACGGCGTCCCTGCCCAGCGCCACGAGAGCGTCGCCCGTGTCATTCGCGAGGCCGTCACCAACGTGCTCCGCCACTCACGAGCCGCCGAGGTCGACCTGTCGTACGCGGGGGATCTGCTCGTCATCTCCAACGACGGCGTGGTCACCGACCTGTCCACCGACGGCGATGGCAGCGGACTGCAGACCCTGGCCGACCAGCTGTCCGACCGCGGCGCTCGGCTGACCTGCGGCACCGAGGGCGATCGTTTCGTCGTCCGCGTCGACTTCGCACCCGCCGTCGCCGGGACCGACGCGAGGAGCGGGCCATGATCCGGGTGCTGCTGGCCGACGACGAGCACCTGATCAGGGTGGCGCTCGCCCAGATGCTCGATCTCGAGGACGACATCGAGATCGTCGGCCAGGCCGCCACCGGCCTGGAGGCAGTCGCCCAGGCGCACGCTCTTCGCCCCGACGTCGCCGTGCTCGACCTCCAGATGCCCGGACTCGACGGTATCGCCGCCGCCGTCCGGATCGCCGAGACCCTGCCCGGTTGCGGCTGCCTGATCGTCACCAGCCACGGCCGACCCGGGTTGCTCAAGCGCGCTCTCTCGACCGGCGTCCGCGGATTCCTCCCGAAGACCACCAGCGCGCAGACCCTCGCCGCCGCCGTCCGCACCGTCGCCGCCGGCGGTCGGTACGTCGACCCGGGCCTCGCCGCCGAAGCCATGGCGCTGGGCGACTCCCCCCTCACCGCCCGCGAGACCGCCGTGCTCGAGGCCGCCGCCGACGGCGCACCGGTCGAGGAGATCGCCCGGCGGACCCACCTCGCCGCCGGCACGGTGCGCAACTACCTCTCCAGCGCGGCCACGAAGCTCGCTGCCACCAACCGCCACGAAGCCGTCAACACCGCCGAGCGCAGGGGCTGGATCTGACTCCTCGGCCGCCGGCGGGCCGAACGTCTCGGCCCCGGCTTCGGCCGGCTTCGGCCCATACGTGGATCGTGCTCATGGTTCCTCCTGTGACTCGAGCCTGCTGGGGCGGCCTGTGGTGGTGGGATCTCGACCGGTCAGGGTGAGCAGGTGGACCTGCATGGGTGCCCGCTGCTCCGGGCCGGTCCCGTGGACCCAGTCGATGTCGGTGGCGACCAGCCGAACACCCTGCGGAGCTGTCCACCGCCGGATGGGGCGGGGGGTGGAGAGCACCCGGTTCGCGGCCGCCGCGGCCGCCTCGGGTGGCATCGGGTGGTCGATGCCCAGTGGCCGGCAGATGTCCTGGGTGTGCACCAGGATGTCGATCAGGGGCTCCAGGTCGGTGATGAAGGCGACGCGACGTCGGGACCCGACGAAACGACGCAGCGCGTTCACGATCTCCTCGTGCGTCAAGGGGCTGCGCAGCGCGGTGTCACGGATGAGCGCGTCGTAGCGGAAGCCGGCCCGGGCCGCGGGCCACAGCAGATCGCGCACCCGCGTGTGGGCGAAGGTGAGGTGCGCGGCAACGTCCCGCACGGTCCACTGCGCGCACAGGCTCGGATGCTGCCAGGCGTCGTTCGGCAGGGACTCCAGCAGATCGGCCATCCAGGAGCGCTCGGCGTCGATGTGCCGCCACACGGTGTCGCTGTCCACGGCGTGTCACCTACTTCTGTCACCCTATTAGACAGTTTCTCTGTCTAATATGGCACCGTGAGTGACACCGGTCAACGGCAGGAGCTCGGCATCCTGCTCTTCGTCGCCAATCGGGCGCTGGAGCAACGGGCGTTCGACGCCGTGGTCGCTGCCGGCATCACCGACATCACCCTGGCCCAGGCTCGTGTGGCGGCCCGCATCGGCCCGGACGGGACCCGGGTCACCGACCTCGCCGAGCAGGCCAGAGTCGCCAAGCAGAGCGCGGCCTTCCTGGTCGAGCAGCTCGAGACGGCCGGCTACGTGGAGCGCGTCCCCGATCCGACCGACGGTCGCGCCCGACTGGTACGGCTGACCCCGCGGGCCCGACCTGTCGTCGAGGCGGCCAACGCCGAGGTCCGACGCGTGCTCGCCGAGTGGTCGGACCACATCGGGGAGGAGCGCCTGCACCAGCTGCACCAGACCCTGAGCGACCTGCGCGAGCTCACCGACCCGTGGCGTTGAGCCGCGTCGCTCCGCGGCCTGCGCCACCCCCTCGAACTCACTGCGTCGCACCACGCTCGGGCCGCTGGGGGGCGGCCGGGACGCCCGGGCGTCTGGACCAGGTCTGCGACACCCAGATGAGCAGCGCCACGACCAGCACCCCGACGAAGACGGCCAGGCCGTTGACGAAGGTCGTCGCGTACGCGCCCGTCGCGGCGTACGCGACCGAGGGCACGACGTTGCCGACGGCGCCGGCAAGAGTCACCTTCCACCACGGCAGGGTGGCACTGGTGCCAGCCAGGATCCCGACGGTCTCGGCGAGCATCGGCACCGGACGACTGGCGACGACGACCCACACGCCGTGCCGTTGGAGGAGGCGACCGATCCGGTGTCGCTGCTCGTGGGACACGAGCCGTTCGACCCATGTTCGGCTCTGACGACCGACCAGATAGGCGGCGAGGGTGGCAGCGGTCGCGCCGACCAGTGAGAGCAGCGAGCCGACCAGGAACCCGAAGACCGCGCCGTGGGCGATCATCACCGCGCTGGACGGGACCGGCAAGATGACGTCCGCCACCAGCAGCAGGACACCGATGATCGCAACGGTCCACGTCGCTGGTTCGAGATAGGGCCGGGGGTCAGTGACCAGCGGGATCCTCCACTGCTCGGCAACCACGAACGTGACCATGAAGAGCGTGACCAGCGCAAGGCCCATCAACACGTACCCGTGCCGTCTCGGCCACGAGCTCTGCGCAAGGGGCATCACCGTCGGACGATGCCGAGGTGGAGGTCGAAGCGATGATCGGCGTTCAGGCTGAGTCGGGAACTGACGTGGCCGAGGCCCTGAGACCTCTCGCACACCGCCATGCCGGCGCTTGCCGGACCGGTCCGCTCGTCACCCGTGACGGGCATGAGGATCGGGGTTCACGGGCTGGTAGCGAAACGTGGGTCCGGCGATCACCGCGGGGTCGGGGATGCCAGCCATCATGGCCTTCGCCTGGCCTTTGAGTGACATCATCAGCCCCAGTGCGACATTGAACTGCCCCGTGGTCGCTGTGCCGTTGAACAGCGAGTGCAGCGCCCGCAGGAGGTTCGTGTACGTGTAGTTGAAGTTGTCGTTCTCGAGTGCGGCTACAGAGTCCCGCGGTGGGGTGGGTGGATCGGTGGGGACGGGGTGTACCCCGGCGGAGTCGAACGTGATGGCCGCGCCCGTGTAGGCATACTGATCATCGGGGTCGGGGCCGCGCCCCGGGGTGGGCACCAAGACATGCCCGTTCTTGATCTCCATGAAACGGTAGTAGTGCGCATAATCGTCGCCGTCACCGTCCAACGGTGACGTCAATGTGCCTTCGCCTTGCTCGACGATGAGGTTGATCGCCTGCAAGGCAGTCTCCTTCGTCGAGACGGCGATGGCCCCCTCCATCAGATCTGGACCCACTTGATTGCGCAGTGAGAATGAGCTGTCGGGGAGATTGCCGACGGCCACCCCGATGTGGTGGTAGAACTCTCCGATGGTGACAGGACGTGAGCCGTCGACAACGTCGCGGCGCGACGTGAAGTCAAGTTCTTTCTCGGGGTGCTCGATCTCGAGGAACGTCGTGAGCTGATTCATGGAGAACGGCGCCAGGTGGACAGTCAGGCCATGGTCGACGCCACCGGGCAGGCGGCCGGGGTAGCGGGGCACGAACAACGGATGGTCGATGGACGGGCTTCCCCCGAGGGCGTTGAGCACGTTGGCGGCCAACGTCAGGTGCAGCATCTCTTCGATCACCACCGATTGGATGACGTCGGCGATTGCCTGGTTGCGGTCCTCGTCGAGCGAGTAGAGCGCGTAGAGGTACGGCGGGATCGTCGAGTGCTCGAGCTCGACCGCTGACTGCAAGGCTCCCTGCACGGTCACCAACGCCGGATTCGGGTCATCAAGCCCATCGACCAGAGATCGTTTGAGAAGAATCATGACTCCGTCCTTTCGGGGTTGTTCGCATGGATCAACCGGCGTGCCGCAGCTGCGGCCTTTCCACCTGTCGTCGGCGCCCCCGGGGAGGGAGGCCCGTCTTCCCGACCAGGCTCCGCGGGTTCGGACTCCATCACCGAGGCAGCGCCCTCCGCCACGGGTTGCTCAGCAGGTAGGGGGTCGGCCAGCCACGCGAGGATGGCTTGACGTTTGGCCGGAGACAGGTCACGTGTCACCGGCATGGCGTTGGGATCGCCCAGCGGAAGGCTGAAGGCCAGACGCAGCAGATCCGCGTTCGCCACGATCTGCTCATGCTTCGCCATGTTGAGGAAGCGCAGCATGACGGGGTACAGGTTGGCGTACTGCTGGAAGATGGGTTGGACGTCCCGCCACGTGACGGGATTCGGTACGTCGAAGTGGCTCCACACCAGGAAACTGATGAAGTCCCATTGGTTGACGGGCCCGGCAGCGAGGTCGGGGTCGGCGAACTCGGGCCGGACCCCATACACCTGACCGTCGATCCCATAGTCGGTTCCGCCGCGGAACCAGCGTGGGGATCGAGGATCGGAGCTTGTCACCTGCAGTCGAGCAACTCCGTCCGTGCCGGTCGTGGCGCAGGCTTGGAAGGACAGCACGTCGGGCGTGGCCACCGGAAGGCCAGGCACTTGCTGGAGTTGGCTCGCATCCAGCGTGAACCTCACCTCCGCGCCACTCAACGGTCGGCCCCATCGGGATGCATAGACGGCAATGTCTTGGCTGTCTCCCGGGCTCATGCGGAACACGAACTTGTCCGCACGCACGAAGGTGCCCGCCGGCCGCTCCGCGATGAAGACCCGGGCTGAACTTCCGGCGGGGCCTGTGAGCGCCAGCCGCGAGTCGGCCACCATGCTCATCTGGGCGGCCGTCAGCGGGAACGCGACGATTCCCGCGGTGCGTTCGTACCACGACGGGTCGCCGGCATAGCCGTGTGGTCCACGGCTCGACAGGATGCCCAGAGCCGTGAGGGATGCGGGTCCTTCATCAGAGGTCGTCGACTGGTCGTCGACGCGGAGGGTGAGGTCGCCGATGCTCTGAACGGCTCCGGTGCCGGCATCGGTGTGGAGCGCGTTGCCAAGGTCGAGGTAGAGCGTGCTCGTCGCGTCGTCGACCACGCCGGCGCAGAAGTTGATCTGTCCCGCGGGTTCGAAGAAGTTCCCCGTCGTCGGGGAAGCTGCCTCGGCCATCAAGTGGCGGCCCCACAAGACATGTGCGGGTTCCCCGGGCGCGGCGGGTCCGATCGTCCCGACGATCCGCCCACACATGAAGTGTGGCGACGTGAAGTCGGCGTTCAACGAATCGGTCATGAACTTGATGGAGAGCCGGCCACTCTCCCTTGCCGCGGCTTGCAGTTCGGTCAGGAACGGCGAAGCGGCAAGGTCCCCCCACTCGAGCTCGGTGAGGATCGACTGGTACGTCGCACACGCGCCGATGTCTCCGCCGGCTACCCCCGTTCCCCTGGCGCGGTCCCAGATGTCGGTGAAAGCCGCTGGTTCGAAGTTCGCGGACAGGAAGTTGTTCCCGCTCGCATCGGTGATGCGAACTCGAAGACCCCAGATGGTCGAGACAAGCTGTTGTTGCGGGTCGAGATCCACCAACTTGGCTGGAACATTCCGGTCAGAGTCAGCGATAAGGCAGCCAACAACGGGATCGGCCGCTTCCACCTGTCCCGTGGGTGTCCACGCCGAGGTGACGTTGCAGCCCAGGAGTCGGAAGGCTGCGTCGCCCTGGGGATTGAACCAACCATTCGGGTGTCCTTGTGTCTGCATCAACTGATAGGACGGCACGAAAGCTGCATTGTCGAAGTGGGTCGGGTCGTTGTTGACCGTGGAGACATTGGCTTGGAACTGTCCTGCGAAGTGAAGCCGGAGCGGCCCGAGATAGCTCATGGACATATGCCCTATTCAGTCGGTTCGAGCAGGTTCGGTGGCATGTTCGTGAAGGGTTCAACGAGACCGATCGGGTTTCTTTCCGGATCCCGGATCATCGCGAAGTGGTAGCCGTCGACGCGGGTGGGCGCCATGAGGACCGACCCACCGGCCGATACGGCTGCGTCGATCGTGGGTTGCAGCGCATCCACCATCAGGTAGAACGCACATCCAGGTTGGAGACCCGGAGTGTGTGCGTCGGCCTTGCCTATGCCGCCCAGGAGTGGAGGTGTGGTCGAGGCGAACGGCACGTACTGGAACCCTTGTGATCCTTCCGCGAAGGCCCAGGAGAACACCGTTCGGTAGAACTGCATGGCCGCTGGCTGGTCCCGGGCCATGACTTCGAACATCACGCTCGGGTGCTCGTTCGTGAGCGGCGGCTGGGATGCGTGGTGAACCTGCTCGACCAGTCTGGAGAAGCCGGCCGTCCGACTGAGAAAGCTCACAGTCGTAAAGGGATGGCCGGAGGAGTCCGAGACGAACAACGGCCCGTACGTATGAACGAAGCTCGTGAAGATGGGGCCGTTGACGTGATCCTCAAAGGCGCCGGCGTCTCGGTACACCTCGAAGAACGTCACAGTTCCGGCGATCGCCGGCGGGAGCGACTGCAGGCTGGTGTCGGCGGGTTGGTGCACGAGGTACATCAGAGTTCCCGGTTCACCGGCCTCGACGGCTGCCGCCAGGTCCTGCAGGGCAACCCGGATGCGCTCCTGGTATTCCGGCCTCACGAACCAGGTCGAGGTCAGGCTGATCTGTTCGCCTCGGGGTGGGGGCGGTGCCGGGCCGTTCACCATGGATCCATCGAATTATCGAGGATCGTGCCTGCGCTGGTTCGATCGAGCCGCACGTTGCGTTCTCGATTCTTGGGGTCTTCGTCGATCATGCGATGGGTCACCGCCAACTCGTTCGATGTCGAAAGTGCCGAGTCCGCTCCGCCGACAGCATGATGATGCATTTCTAGATCCCCACTTGTACACCTCATCTCGCGTCCGGCGCCAGAGCCCTTTGAAATATGGTGGCCAGCCGAGCTGCTGAGGGGCCTATTCCGGAAGCCGTCCCCAGGTCAACGTGTCGGGTGGGGTTGTCACCTCGAGGCGGAGGTCGTCGGCTTTCACCGCACAGGCCTCGCGCACGCGTTGCACGGTGCACGGCATATCCAGCCGGAACCATCCGGGTTTGCCACGTTCAACGCGGGAGTCGAGAATGGCGTGCTTGACAGCGAAGTAGACGGTGGTCGCCATGCACAAGGGCGGTTCGCCGACCTCTTTGGCCGACAGCAACAGGTTCGGGTTGTCGGGCACCTCGCTGGACAGCTCCCGCGGATAGAGGTTGACGTTCAGCTCGAGCGGGACGGTGGTGGTGGCCGGGATCTTGTAGCCCCACGTGTTCGGAGTGTTGTTCATGCCCGCTCGCTCACCGGATCGTTGCCAGACGACCTCCTCCATGAGTACCCGTCCGACACCCTGCATGAATGCGCCTTCGACCTGGCCGACATCGGTCGCCGGATTGATGCTCTTGCCCATGTCATAGACGAGGTCGGCCCGCACGATCTCGACCTCACCGGTCAGGATGTTCACTTCGACCTCGGTGCACGCGACGCTGTAGGTGTAGCCGACGAAATTCTGTGCCCCTGGGTCCCCGCCGAGGGAATTGAGGAGGCCCGTGTCCGAACGAGTGCCTCCGGTCTCGTCGTGCTGCGCCTGGGCTGACAGATCGATCCTGGCCTGGGACGCAGCCTGAACGATCATGTCCCACATGGATTCCTGACGTCCGGCGACGCCTGCCCTCCAGCCCTCGTCGTAGCTCCAGAAGTCGAGATGGTTCTGGGCGCAGAACTTCCGACCCTGGGTCGACAGCTTCGCTACGCAGAACTCCTCGAGGCGCTGCCGCAACACCTTGGCGGCAGCCAGCGCCGCCCCGCCGTTGAACGCGGCGCCGGTGCTGGCACCGGTGCTCTCGGGGTTGGGGATGACCGAGGTCGACGTGGTGCCGACCCTGATCCGGTCCATCGGGACGTTCAGGGCCTGCGCCACGAGCTGGATGACCTGCGTGTTGAGGCCCTGCCCGATCTCGGCGCCGCCGTGTCGCACCAGCACCGATCCGTCCCCGTAGATCTCGACGAGTGCATCGCCGCGTTCCATGAATGCCGCGTTGAATCCCATTCCGTACTTGATCGGGATCATCGAGATGCCACGCTTGACCCAACGGTGATGGCGGTTGAACTGTTGCACCTCGACGAGACGTTGCTCGAAGGCCGAGATCTTCTTCGTGTACTCCCACACATCTTTCAGGTAGCAGTACGAGAGCACCTCGCCGTAGGGGGTGGCGTCGCCGATGCGGTACAGGTTCTTTGCCCGCACGTCCTCGGGCAGGATCCCCAGCTGGTATGCGGCCGCTTCGATCCCGTCCTCGAGCACAGTGATCCCCGAGATGGCGTCGAGGCTGCGGAACGACGTGTTGCTGATGGTGTTCGTCAGACACACCTCACCCGTCGTGCGGTAGTGGGGGATCAGATAGCCGTTGTCGAATCGCAGCTGCACGCAGTCCATGACCACCGGGGTGCAGTCTGCAGTGCTGCCGGCATCGAGGTAGATCTGTGCGGACATTCCCAGCAGGCGGCCGTGGTCGTGTCGATCCACGTGACCGCTCTCGTCCCGGCCCGTGCTGATCGCGATCTCGTACTCGCCGAGCAGTGGGCTGGCGTGACCGAACAACGCACTGTCGGTCTCCCGGGTCACGGCGAGCTTCACGGGTCGACGAAGCTTGGCGGCGGCGACGGCGGCATTGGCCGCCGCCCAAGGCGAACGCGGCCCCTTGCCGCCGTACCCGCCGCCGACGCGCACGATCTGCACGTCCACCTGGTTCGAGCTGAGACCGAGCGCTCCCGCGACGGCTGTGTGAATGGTGTCCGGATTCTGCGTGGAGCAGAGCACGGACATGCGCCCGTCCGCCGCCGGCGTGACCACCGCCGACTGGGTCTCCAAGTAGAAATGCATCTGTGGGGTGCGCGACGCCTGGGACCCACGGACGACCCGACATTCGACGCCATCGATCTCTACCACGTCCTTCCCGATCCATGACAGATCGGATCCAGGGCGCTCGATCG
The DNA here is from genome assembly GCA_963756135.1 of uncultured Actinomycetota bacterium. Lineage (GTDB taxonomy): Bacteria > Actinomycetota > Actinomycetes > Propionibacteriales > Nocardioidaceae > Nocardioides. The sequence continues at coordinate 352,712 of CAVWMP010000007.1, read as the reverse complement.
ACTTGACGTCGAAGCCAGCCTCCTTGAGGTAGCGCTTCTGCGCCATCGCGTCCTCGAGCGAGTAGATCGGGGCCATCGTCTGCCCGTGCTCGACGATGGGGGTGTACGCGATGCCATGGGTTTGGACCCACCACGCGATGTCGATCGCCTGCTGATGCTCTTCCGCGACCACGATCGCCAGCACCTGACCACACGCCGTGGTGACCTCGTCGCAGATCAGAGGATCGTCGGGGTACGACATGCCCGCTTGGTTGTTCTCACCAGGGATGTCCTTCGCGGTCACGAGGTCGACGAACCCCGGAAAGCGGCTTCGCAACGCCTCAACCAAGTCCTCTGGTCCCGCAGGGCAGGGGTGGCCGCCCTCGGGGCCGACGACCTGGAAAGCGAACCGCTTGAGGGCTTGCGTCGACACGACAAGTGCGGCCTCCAACCCGCTCCCTGCCGTCGGCGTGTCGTGGGTGTAGACCGCCTCGCCCGTCGCTTGGATGAACGCCTCCGCCTTCACGACTGGCTGGCTGACCGGATACTCGTCGGCGTAGGTGCTGAACTTCTGTGTCCCTCTCGACACCGGTCGCGGCGTTCGGTCCCCGGCGGACCGCACCTCTGGCGCGGCCGGGACTGGCGGCTCGACACCTCCCGCTACCCACAAGAAGAACTCGTAGAAGAAGCCCTCGGCGAGTTCGATCCGGTACTCGTCCGTGAAGCCCTCGTCGGGCACCATCGCCATCCTGGCCGCTGTCTCGGCAAGCCGACGGGTCACCTCGACCCGGATCGCCGCGAGCGCCGCTGACAACGTCTCGCCGGTCCACGCCTGGCCGACCAGCGACTGCTCGACGGTGGCCGCGTGAAACGCGATCGGGCCGATCCCGCCGAAGACGACGCTTGCCTCGACGACTCGATGGTCGACGAAACGCACCCGCATGCCGGCGTTGACGATCGAGTGAGAGTTGACCTCTCGCTGCGCCACCTTGAAGGTTCGCGCCCACTCGCCCTCGCGGGTGAACGGCACGTCGTAGCCCACGATGACGCCGCCCCTCTGCAGCTCGTCGTCGCGTTGCCACAGCTCGGCGAACTCGAGCATCTTCAACGCGTGAGGCACAGCCCACGACGGGCGGACCACCCGGACACTGGCATCCATCATGCAGAGCGCAGTGAACATGTCCGAGGGGAAAGGCGGGATCTCGGTGCCGCGGACGTGCCGGACGACGAGCATCGTGTTGCCCGCCAGGCTCGCCGCGTCGCGCACGATGCGCCCCGCGGTGCGGTGCGCCATGTAGCGGACCGCTTCGAGTCCCCGGCGACGCGCCGAGCCTGCGTCGACGAGCAACGTGTCAAGGTGCCCGATGAACTCGGAGTAGGTCGTCGCCGCGCCCACGGCGAACCCGTCACCGGTCGTGTCGAAGCCGTGCAGCTCGGCGAGCGACGAGATGTCCACGCGTACGTGGGGTGGGCCGCACATCACGTCCTGGGCGGGCTCTCCGTACACCCCGATCGAGGTGTTCCCGGCGACCAGCTTGAGGTCGTCGACCGATCCGAGCTCGTCGAGCACCGTCAGCAACTCCGGCAACGTCAGGACACGGAGCCAGAGGTAGCCGTGCTTCTCGATGCGCAGACCGACCGGTGGTCGGCGGATGCCGTCGGGGATGGGGTTCGGTTCACGATCTGCCACCTTGACCAGTGCGGTCGAGATCGGCAGACACGTCATGCTGTTCGCCTCGTCGGAGGACCCCCAACCGGTGGCGAAATGACGCATCGCATACAGGATCGATCGATACCCCGTGCACCGGCAGAGATTCCCGTCGAACAGCTCCTCAATCTTTTCCTGGGTGATGTCGCGGTCCTCGTTGGCGATGAGGAAACTGTGCATGCTCATCACCCAGCCCGGCGTGCAATAACCGCATTGGGAGCCGTTGTCGACCGCGATGCGATGTTGCACGGGGCTCAAACCCGTAGCAATGCTGCCCACACCCTCGACCGTGGTCACCGCCATGCCGTCGATCGCACACAGCGGCCGCAGGCACGAGTTGACCGCGATCTGTTCGATCCGTTGCTCGCCGTCGTTCCAGCGCGAAAGCGTGACAGTGCACGCACCGCACCCACCCTGGGCGCAGACCTTCTTGGTGCCGGTGAGCGCAACAGCGTCGGAACGGAGGTAGTCGAGCAGCAGCGTCCGAGGGTCGACATCGGCGACATCGTGCCGATCGCCGTTGACCCAGAACCCGACCTCGTGCTTGGCGTCGTCACTCACGACGTGAGCCTGGTGATCCGAGCAGACCCCGAGATGTCCATGACGCTCCTTTGCCCCGGTCGAGCCCGTGGCGACTCGGCGGCGGCACCAACGAGCGATGTCGCAAGAGCGCCACCATCGCCTTTGTCGTTTCCTCCCATGAAAACACATGTCAGTCATCGCTATCGGTGACGAATGTGCCGACCATTTCATCGAAAGTGGCTCGTCTGCCTCTTGACATACCCCGACGCGGTCGGTAAACCGAAATCAACTCGAACGGCCTCCTTCGGGGGCGTCGATTCGATCGGAATCTCGGGAGCCGGCATGGGCATCACACGCTCGTCGAATGCGTCGTTGCTCGGCCTACCGGCTCGACTGAGCCCGCTGCAGTGGGTCATCGTGCTCGGGTTCGGGACTGCGGTTCTGGTCGCCGGTTGCACCGCGGACTCGGATGAGCGCTCCACCTCCGCCGACGATTGCCGCAACTACTTCACCGCGAGTGATCTCACACCCGATGACATGTTCACGCAGCCGCTCCCGGTCCCGAATCGTCTGGCTCCCACCTACACCGACCCGTCCGGCACCGACGGTGGACGTCCGGTCTACGTGCTGCACGCGCGTGCCTTCACCTGGGAGCCGGTGCCCGGCGTGTGTATCCCGAAGTGGGGCTTCGAGGGAACGACGCCCGGACCGACCCTGACCGCCGAACCTGGCCGGGAGGTCGAGGTGCTCGTGTACAACGAGCTCCCCGACACCCTCTACAACCCCTACCTGGACCCTTTCAACCAGCTGGCCTGGCGGAACCCGCCGGCGCCCAACCGCACGTCGTACACGATGTTCGGGCCCTCGCCCCACCGACCTCCGGCACCGTTCGATGCTCCCCCGTATGCCCTCAGCCAGTACGAACTCGACCCGGATCTGACCGTGCACCTGCACGGAGGTCATCAGACGCCGGAGAACGATGGCTACCCGATGGACACGTTCGAACCAGGCGCCTCCCGGGTCTACAGCTATCCGAACAACCAGTTGCCGACCACGCTCTGGTACCACGACCACGACATGGATCACACCCGTGGCCACGTCCTCATGGGCCTGGCGGGCTTCTACCTGATCGAGGACCACGTCGCCGACAAGCAGCTCGGGCTGCCGACCGGAGAGAGTTGCGAGCGCTCGGCGACACCGATCCCATCGGTGCCGACGGCGACGTCGCCGCCGTCAGGACCGGGCGACTGCGACGAGATCCCCATCATGTTCCAGGCGGTTCCCGCAGAGATGATCGACGACGAGGCCTACCAGCCGGTGGCCTACACGCACGGCCCCTCGCAGCCGCCCCCCTACCAGGTGTTGTGGACCGCCAACAACACCATCGCGCCGTACCTCACCGTCGAGAACAAGCCCTATCGCCTGCGCCTGCTCAACGGCAACGACGAGCTGCCACTGACGGTCTGGACGTCGACGGATCCCGACGATCCGGACAGCACCCCAGACGGCGCGTTCCTGCAGCAGGTCGGCAGCGATGGCGGCGTGATGAACTCGGTTGCCGTGGCCTCGCCGCCGGAGGAGACCAAGGTGCGGCTCTTTCCCGCGCAGCGCGCGGACGTCGTGCTCGACTTCTCCGACATCCGAGAGCCCACGACGATCTACCTCCAGGCCGCCACCGGACAGGCTTTCGTCGGCGGCCCGGGACCGAACTGCATCACGGCCGTGTGCCCCTTCGGCGACAACGTCGATCAGAACGCTCATCCCCTGATCAAGTTCGTGGTGGAGCCGACCATCGACCCGGCACCGCCCGCCTTCGACCCTCCCAAGGGTGAACTGCGCGGTGCGGGCTCCGATCCGATCGTGAAGATCCCGATCAGAGCCAATGGCAAGCCGGTGCCCGAGCGGTCGTTCCTCTTCGCGTTCAACGGTCAAGTCGGCAAGAACCCGTTTGCGACGATCAACGGCCGGTTCTTCGATCCCCACCACACCTACGCCACGCCCGTCGTCAACACCACCGAGGTGTGGCGACTGATCAACAGCACTGACGGGTACCACCCGATCCACATCCACGACATCGAGTTCCAGGTGGTGTCGCGAGCCGTGTGCCGCGAGACGGACGAGGCCTACGTCGGCACCCAGACGGATCCGGACAGACCGTACGATCAGTGGTGCAAGACACCACGCCGCCACTGGAAGAAGATCCATCCGCAACCGGGCGACTGGGCGGATTGCCAGAAGCACCACGGCGCCGCCAAGCGATGCAACCTCGGGTGGAAGGACGTGTTCGTGATACCGCCCTACAGCGAGGTCAGGGTCATCGGCACGTTCGCCGACAACCTCGGCACCTACGTGTTCCACTGCCACAACCTGATCCACGAAGACGCCGGCATGATGGGTCAGTTCGAGGTCGTCGCCGACGAGGCCCACAGCCATGAAGGCATGACCGAGTAGCGAGGCAGCGGGTCCGCCGTCGCCCATCGCTACCACCACATCGGATCGTGGACCGCCCAGCAGCGCCGCCGTGGCGTGAGCGGCGGTCAGGTGTTGATGGCGATGCCCAGTGATTCCGACTGGTCGGGCCCGCAGCGCCGGAGCGGGGTGCTCCCCGGGGGCTGCGGCCCCGCCGAGAACTGGATCCGCTCGTTGCTGCCGTCGGAGCGAAGCCATACGAACACCGTCGCCGTCGGCGTCCATGGCGCGCGCGAGCCGACGCGAGTGAGGTGGATCCGCAGGCAGTGCTTGCCCTGCGCGGGGCCACATGCTGGTGTGCGGCGGTTCCTTGGCGGATGGGTGCCGCGCCCTTCGGCTTACAGGGGCGGGAGGAGTCCCAGCGGGATCATCGCCAGGCCCAGGTTGTCCACGCCTTGCAGGCGGAGGCCGGCATGGGTCTGCTGGTCCAGCTCGATGATGAGGATGTTGCGCAGGTCGTCGACCGCCATGCGCAGAAGCGCCTCGTCTGAGCGGAGGCCGAGGCGGCGTACAGAGACGAGGAGTGCGCCGGCTCCGATCAGGGCCGGGTTGTCGTAGGCCTGGTAGCCGCCGTGCGCGGTACGGCCGGTCAGCTCCGTGATCAGGGTGTTGCGCATGTCTTCGCCGTCCATGGCGTTGAGTTCGCGCTGAGTCCTGAAGCCTCCCAGGAGCAGGACCCCGCGAAGCCAGGACCCGACTACCCCGGGGGCTCCACCTCGAGTGATGAGGTCGCTGCCGAGTACGGTGCGGATCAGATCGAGGTTGCTATGGCCCTGCAGCGACTGCCCGAGCCCGGTCTGGGTGTGGACCTCGACGATCAGGGTGTTGCGGAGGTCGTCGGCCGTCATGCCCTTCAGCTGGGCGTCACTGCGGATCCCTTGGGTGCGGAACAACACGAGCGCGGTTCCCAGCGCGGCGAGCTCGTCGTTGGCGAGCCGCTGGTAGTCGGTGGACGCGGTACGGGTGGTCAGCTCGACGATGAGGGTGTTCCGCATGGCGTCGCGCGACATCGAGTTGAGCTGGCTCTGGGTCCGGAAGCCACCGAGAAGCAGGGCTCCGCGAACCGGGAAGGAGTCCAGGCTGCCCCTGCGGATCTCGATGTCCGCCCAGCTCTCCTGGGTACCGATCGAGAGGTATCTCAGGGTGAAGTCGCCTGCGGGGCAGATCCAGTCGCGCATGTCCTCGTAGTTGGCGACCGGCGAAACTCCGTCGTAGCGCACCGCGCCGTCGGGGTTCACCGAGTGCACGGTGAGCCCGGCCGGCACATTCTGACGGTTGGTAGGAGGCGGGCTGAGCGAGACGCCGATCCCACGGTCGTAGTCGACGTGCCCACGCCGGAGCTCGACGAAGAACTCACGCGTGTCGCCCGGGCGACGCGAAGGGACCACGACGAGCGTCGCCGGTGGAGAGTCGTGCTGGTCCCGATAGTTGGGTGGATGCACTCTCAGCGTGACCGGGTCGCGACCCCAGCCTGCCGGCAGGGTCCGCACCTGCCCGCTCGACCGGAAGTCGCCGCGACCGACCAGCTGTGCCCCGGGAAGACGCGGCCCCACGATCTGCTGGACGTCCACGCCACCGATGAGGGTCCCTTGGGGTAGTCCGTCGACCTGGGGGCGGATGAACTGGGCGTCGACCCTCGGGCTGCTCATCGACGAGTACGGCGACCGGTAGGCCACGTCCGCGGCGTCACGTTCGTGACCGAAGCCGAAGGCGTGCCCAAGCTCCTGGACGCAGACGTCGAACGTGCGGTCGATGTCGACGACGGCAACCGGCAGGGACTTCGGCGCCTCGCCGGGTGGAGTCACCGTCACGGTCAAGCCACCGAAGGCATCGGTGGTCTGCGCGAACCAGATCAGAATCGCTTCCGCCCCAGCCCAGTCCGCCCCGGCCGCCGCGTCGACCACGGCCTGCACCAAGATCGCCCGTTGACTCACATCACCAGGATCGGTTCTCGGGTCGGCGATGACCACGGGCTCGAGGACGTCGGCCCGGACCGTGATCCGACCACCGGTGGTGAGCCACCAATAGTGCCCGAGGCTGTACTCGCGGAACGGCTGCATCCAGTTCGTCAACAGCGCCGACGACCAGACACTGTCCACGTCCACGTTGCTAGCGAAGCGGACGGGGATGACAGTGACCCGCATGCGCGCCTCCCGAGGTCATGCATGGTGAGGTGGGTGCAGCCTAGCCGTGTCCACGACGCTGTCTCCACTCGGCGATAGGACACTGGCCGATCCTTGCACCGGCGACACCCAGCCACGATCGACTTACAGTGAGGACCGGTCCCTTGAGGAGGTGTGACATGAACGCTCCTGCCGACCCGGTCGCCGCTTTCCACCGGCTGCACTCCTCGGGATGCTTCGTGATGCCGAACCCGTGGGACGTGGGAAGTGCGCGGGCCCTCGAACAGCTGGGCTTCCAGGCGTTGGCCACGACCAGCGCGGGTCTGGCCTGGACGTTGGGTCGTGCCGACGGACGCGTCAACCTCGATCAATCACTTCGGCACCTGCGAGACATCGTCGGGGCCGTCGGCGTACCGGTGAACGCTGATTTCGAGGGCGGTTACGCGGTCGATCCAGCCGGCGTCGCAGCGAACGTGGCGTTGGCCGCGGAAACCGGGATCGCCGGTCTCTCGATCGAGGACTCATCAGGTGACGAGGCTGACCCGCTGTTCGAGTTCGGGCTTGCCGTGGAACGGGTGAGCGCTGCGCGCCAGGCTATTGACGAAAGCGGCACCGGCTTGGTGCTGACGGGTCGATCCGAGGGATTCGTGTGCGGAAGGCCGGATGTCGACGAGACCATCCGGAGGCTGAGCGCCTACGCCGAGGCGGGCGCCGACTGCCTCTATGCTCCCCGAATCGACAAGCTCGAGCACATCGCCGCGATCGTCGCCGCCGTCGCCCCGAAACCGGTGAACCTGCTGATCAATTCTCCGTTCACGACCGTCGCCGAGGCGGCAAGTCTCGGGGTACGTCGGATCAGCGTGGGTGGCACGCTGGCGCGCACCGCGTGGAACGGATTCCTGGAGGCCGCCCGGGAGATCACTGAGACCGGGACGTTCTCTCAGTTCGATCGACTGCCCAACGTCGACGCGCTCTTCGGCTGAAGAGGACGCAACCGGATCTGCCGACGGCTCCGGCAATGAGCGACGGAGCCGTGCCTGCGATGACCGCGAATCAGTTCGGCACGAGGCTGGAGATGATCGCGGCGTGATGACGTGAGTCGTCGTGCACAAAGCTTCCACGCCATCTGCATGAACAAAGCGAACTGGCAGAGGTCGGCGACGTCTCGAGTGACCCCGGATCCTCGCGTCGTCGCTCCACGATCGCTTGCGTCACTGTGACGCCGCGGAGCGGTGTCGGCGAGGCGGCGGCGCTGCGATCGTCAGCCTCCGATCTTCGGCGCGATGTCCCTCTCGCGGCCACAGCGGCGACACTTGCAGTAATAACCATCGGCGTCGACCGCGTGCTTTCGCTCGTCAGAATGGAGTCCCAACCAGCACAACCATCGCAAGTTCATCGCGTTCACCTGATTCGAGCATGTTCCTACGCTCAGCGTCCTCGTGCGGCTGCGTCGAGTCAACAGGTGGAGGACGAGCCAGCCTGGCCCAGCGACGACCTTGCGCGCATGCTTGTCGCGGTCCGTCGAGATCGACCCGCGTCCCTGCCCGCGAAGCTGGCTGTGTCCTAGCCGCGACAGCGGCCACGAGCTTCGTGTCATGCCAGAGGCAGACGAAAGAGCTCACGTCGCCGTCGCCGCGGCCAGTCTCGAGAACGTACGCCGCACCTGCGTGAGGGATCAGTCAGTACGGCTGGTCCATCGGAAGTCGCGGCCGAAGAACGCGGCCACGCAGGCGACCAGGTCCTGGTCGAGTGGGGCGTGACCCCCGTGGCTACGGCCGGTCAATCACGTGGTGGTCGAGGACTTGTGGACCGAGCCGTTGATGCGCGGGGCATCGATCAACGACGTGGGGCATCGCCTGGATGGTGACCTGCTCGGCCCGAACCCACGTGAGGCTGCACTCGACGCCGCGGAGCGGGCGACCCAGGCAGGCGCCGAGGCGTTGCCAGCGCGCGGACGTCCCCATCGGTGCACGGGGTCGCCCTGGCCCACTGTTCGGGACCGATCGAAAGGACCCGGTCGGTCCAGCTCTCGAACGAACGGCGGTAGAGCCTCTCCAGGTTCATCACCGTGCTCCACTCCGCTCCAGGAAGTCGTCCGGCTCGCCGACGTGCTCGGCGAACCCCCGCGTTCGATCGCGGTGTCCACGAGTTGCGCGGGTGTCATGCCCCCACGGTCGCATCGCGGAGGCTGGCGCGCCATCGCCTGGATTCGCTCGCCGGTCCGTCTCGACGTGTCTGCTCGACGGGTCCACACTGGGAATCGACGCCCGGCACGTCGGTGCCGGTGGTGTGAGCGCACGTCGACAGGAGGACGCCATGGCTTCCGGGTTCCACGACGGCAGCCGCTCGTTGCAGGACCGCTTCGATACGCGAGCCTTGGCCGACCGCATCGACGGGCTCCTGGTCAGCGACACGATCAGCGAGGCCGACCGAGCCTTCATCGAGGAACGCGACATGTTCTTCCTCGCGACGGCTGACGCCGTGGGGCGACCGACGTGTTCCTACAAGGGCGGCGAGCCTGGTTTCGTGCGGGTGCTGGATCCACACACGTTGGCCTTCCCCAACTATGACGGAAACGGCATGTACCTCTCGGCCGGCAACGTCTTGGTCAACGGGGACGTCGGGATCCTGTTCATCGATTTCGAGCGAGGTCACCGTATGCGGCTCGAGGGCGTGGCGAGCATCGACCTCGAGGACTCCCTGCGGGCCGAGTACCCGGAGGCCCAGTTCGTCGTCCGGGTCCGCGCGCGAGCGGTCTTCCCGAACTGTCCGCGCTATATCCACCACTATGAGCTCATACGCCGGTCGCGGTTCGTTCCACGCAACGACTGCCTGACACCGGTTCCGGAGTGGAAACGCTCCGAGTGGGCAGCCGATGCGCTGCCGGAGCACGACCCGGCCCGCGATCCCGGCGAGCGGGACGTCATCGGGCGATAACCCCCATTCCCCACTGACCGAAAGCACTCCTCACGGTGGCCACTCGTCATCGCCGCCGACCTCGACCTCACCGCCCTGCACGACCAGAGGGGAAGTGTCGGCTTCGGCGGCGCAGCGTCGGCATGACGCCGAGCGCGGCCGAGGTCCCACCGCCGCTAGTGGCCACGCCTTACGCCCGTCTGTGGCAGCAAAGGCCAGAGCGCATCGCTCGGTTCTCCTTCCGGTGGTCAGCGGCGCCGATTCGGAGCATCATCAAGGTGTGGACCAGTACGAGGAGTTCCTCACCTGGGTGCAGTCAGTTCTCATACCGGCCGAGATCGCCCTTCACAACGGTGACGCCGCGCCACGCCGGGCGATCTGGTCACCGAACGACCCGGTGACCGTGCTGGGCGCGTGGAAGAACGCGAACGGGCAGGAAGACCTGGACGGCCTGTTCACCCATCTCGCCGAGAGCCTCTCGGACTGCACTTCCTACGAGTTCGAGCTCCTCGAAGCCGAGGTGCGCGGAGACACCGCCTACACGGTGGGCCTCGAGCACACCTCCGCGTCCGTCGACGGCGCACCGCGTAGCTACATCCTGCGGGTCACGCAGATCTACCGTCGCGAGGACGGCGCGTGGAAGGTGGCGCACCGACACGGGAGCGCACCGCCCCAGTAGGTGTCTCACACCCCTCCCCATCGGTCCGCCCAGCTCATCGAGCAAGAAGCCGCCAGCCCGGAGCTCTCCCAACAAGACGGGCCTGTCGAGGCGCGGTAGCAGCCCATAAGGTGGAATCGTGTCCCGCAACCGGACTCTTGCGTGCGTCTTCGCGCATCCAGACGACGACGCGTACGGGGCCGCGGGCAGCGTCGCGCTGCACGCCGATGACCCAGACTTCAGGTTCGTCCTGATCCACGCCACACTCGGCGAGCAGGGCGACATTCGAGAGGGGTTCCCGGCAACGCGCGAAACCCTGGGATCCATCCGCCAAGGCGAAGATGAAGCGGCGTGGCGAGCACTCGGCCGCGTTCCTGACCGTCACGAGTGGCTCGGTCTGCCGGACGGTGGCGTCGCGGAGGTCCCCTTCGATGACGTGGTCTCGACGATCGCGCGGATTCTCGACGAAGAGAATCCCATCGTCGTCGTCACGTTCGGCCCCGACGGCATTTTCGGACATCCCGACCACATCACGATCGGTGCAGCTACCGACGAAGCCTTCGCCCGCCTGCACGCCGGCAACAGGTCCGGCTTCCAGCGTCTCCTCCACGGCGCGGTGCCGCAGTCGGTGTTCGAACGGTGGAACCGTCAGCGCGCCGAGCTGGGGCTCCACACCTTCGACCCGACCCAGACGTACCACATGCGTGGCATCCCTGACGAGCAGATCCGGATCACCGTCGACTGTCGAAAGGCCGCCAGCCGCATCATGGCCGGTCTTCGCGAGCACAAGAGCCAACTGCACGTCATGTCCGACGACCCCACGAACACCGCTCAGTGGGAGCAGCGTCTGGGGCGCGAGTGGTACGCGATCGCCTGGCCCGAGTTCGAACGCGAGCGCACGATGCTGACCGACCTCTTCGAGGGTCTCAACTGACGCCCGACACCCGCCGGGAGTGCGTCACACCGCCGCGGATGGCCAAGATCCTCAGCTTGCGTGCTGCTGAACGACGTTGAAGACGTTGCCATCGGGAGCGCGGACGAAGAAGCGAGTCACGCCCCATGCCTCGGTTGTCAGGGGATGCACGATCTCGTACCCACGCTCCTGTGCTTGGCGGTAGGCGGCTTCGACGTCGTCGACCGTGACCGAGACCACGGGGTCCACGGGCGCGGTGGCATCGCTGGTCATCACCTGGAGCGTCGCCCCGGATACCGGCGACGTGTGGCGGGCCACCCAGCCCAGGTTGAACTCCTCGTCAGTCAACCCGAGGTAGTCGCTGTAGAAGCCCCTGGAGGCGGGGAGGTCGGGCACGTGGAGGTCGGCGACGATCTGCCTGACGCGGATGCGCGACGGGTCGGCACTCCCGGCTGGGCCGGTTTCGCCTGAGGTCTGCTCCGGCGCGGCGCCCAGGAGGTGGATCCAGCGCGGATCCTGCTGTCCCGGCCGGCGCTCGAGTTCGCACACCAGCGGTTGCGGCCGGCTCGCCATCCGGCGCAGGCACTCCTCGACCTGGCCCCGGTCGGCGAACCCGTGCAACCGCTCGGTGCGGGTGCGCAGCTCACCCGGCGCCTGCGCGCCGCGGAGCAGCAGCACCGTGAGCAGCGCCCGCTCGTCGGGCGCGAGGGCGAGATGCTCGTCGAGGATCTGGTGGTACTTCAGTGTCCGGCGCCCGGTGTCGGACCATACGATCCGCAGCAGCCCGCGCTCCTTGAGCGACTTCGCGGTCCGCTCGACGACCTGTTGGTCGAGGTCGGTGACGGGGTCGCGGCTGCTCGTCTGGTTGCACGCCGACATCAGTGCGTTCGCGGAGAGGGGATAGGTGGCGGGCACGGTCGTCTGCTTCTCCAGCAGGCTTCCGAGGATGCGCTGGTCAGTCGCATCGAGGACGGGGAGTTCACTCACGTCACGACCTTAGGTCTGACTTGGCACGATTGCGGATCGAAACATCGTCCTTTCGCCGCCGAGCGGCCGTGTCCTACCGCCGCTTGCCGGCGCCTCGGGCCGGGGCCACCTAGCAGCCAGCCGTCCGGGACGCCATGGAAGAGGACGCGGGAGTCGAAGTCGCCGGATCGCCAAGGAAACCGCTGGGGCACCGTGGACCTGGTTCTCCGCGGTCGCCCTGCGGGCCACGAGGTCCCCGTTCGCCGGGCTCCCCCCGGTCACCCCGTGGCCCCGCGTCACCCCGAGGACCCGGGTCTCCGTCAGGGCCTTTGTCACCCGTTGCTCCTCGCGAACCCGGCTCGGCATCAACTAGGTCGACTGTGACCTCCCCCACCCCGCAGCGATCCTCGAGCGCAACGAACCTCACGGCTCCGCTCTCTCCGACGCACGCCAAAGCCCCGTCGGGGAAGACGTTGGGGGATCGATCGGAGGGGGAGAGATCTACGCACTCTTGGGTCCTTGACTTGCCGAACGCCAGCTGGACCGGCGAAGGAGCGTCGAATCGGAGATTCGACCAGTCGTCGCCCCGTCGGCACAGCAGCCGGAACCGCACCGTATCGATGAGCGCCACCGCGCCCTCCTCATGATGAACGCTCGGCATCGACAGTCGCACGGCCGTGAACTCTCCTTCCTGGCCAACGACGTACCCGTCGTAGGCCGCACCATCCGCTGTCACGAGTCGTTCGTGCGGGAGCCAAGGGCTGGTCACGAGTGGAGTGAGCACGAGCGCTGCCGCGACTGAAGCCGCTGGCACCGCCAGCCATGCCCACCCCGTGGGAATGGACGCCAGCAGGCCCAAGGCGAGCATGGCCAAACCACCCGCCAGGAGCACCAGCGCCGTCAACGTCAGCGGCGACAGCATGAGGCCCACGACCGCGAAGACCGCCCCTCCGGCAGTGACCCAGCTCGACTCCGACGCCAAGCCGTGGAGCGTCAGGACGATCCCTGCGATCATCACGAGAGCCATCAACTCGATGGCCAGGGCGCTCACCGCAGCCTCGGCGATGCCGCTGACTCCCTGTTGCCGGATCACCTCGAGAGCCGTCTCGCGGTCAAAGCCAGAGAAGGCATAGATGCGCAGACCTAGGTACACCACGAAGGCGATTGCCGACCAACGCGCAACATCTGCCGTCTCGGGAAGGCGGTCCAGCGTCCGGCGCGCCCACGAGCCGGAAGGATTCGGGCCGTCGCCAGGGGTCGAACCGCGAGCGTCGTACGGGACATGGAAGCTCACGACCAGTCAGGTCCTGCCGCCACCACGGTCCGCGGACTTCTCCGTGGCTCCGAGATCGACCGACCGATAGATCGGGAAAGCCTCCGAGGTCACCAACTCCACCTGGAGGGTCGGTGAGCGCAAGGCCGCGAAAATATGCTGCCCTGGCGTCTTCGAATCCTCCTGTCGGGGCAAAGTCACCGCGTGAAGATGGTCGACCCAGAATCCCGCCACTTGGAGCGACGGAAAGTCGATATGCAACTCCCACATGGCGGGCTCGTTGCCGAAGACGGGTTGCAGAAGGGTCATGGACACTTCACTCAGGCGTCGGTTGTGCTTTTCGTCCAGCGTTGCGCGGGCAATCTGGCCCATCCGCTCGCCAAAGTCGCGTTGCTGCGCAGTGGGGACGCGGTAGCGCAGAACTACCCTCGCGCGGCTCGATGAGGCACGGTGCACAGACATCGCTTATCCACCCTCGGACGCAAATGCAGCATTGGGGAACCCCTGTCGACAAAGGTTCCGGGATACCCGAACCTAGTCGAGGTGACCGGTCATTCTAGGCGTCGACGGAGAACGCCGTCCAGATTGTTACCGAGGTGCTTAAGGGCTCTTCCTACCTGGGGTGGGTGTGTCAGCGACTCGCAGTGACTGGCCGACCTGTCGATGGGTCGAGACCTTCCAGAGTTCGGAGCGACCAAGCTACCGAGCCGGAAGGTCTCGACGATGTCAGAGCCTTCGGCGTGCCGACGTGCGCGCTCGTGCCCAGATCCCTCCTACTGCGAATCCTGCGACCTGCTCGGAGGGCTGAATGGTTCCGCGTCGTCGAGGTTGTCGCGATCGAGCCGGGGCTGCGGATGGTGGTCGAGCCCCTGCGGCAGGTCGACCGGACAGTTCCGCCGCGTCAATGGTCATCTCAGCCAGATCGCGGTCGACGGCGTGAGCTCCTCCCCGCCCGCCGTGCGGCCCTCGGCGCACAATGTCTCCGCGGCGAGTGTCGGCGCCGACCGCAACACTCAAGCCGTGGCCTCACCTGACGATCACGAAGGGCCCGCCACCGAAGTTCCACGGACTCGGGACAACCTCAGCGGTCGTCCCCACGAATCCCCAGTCGGGAGAGCGCGATGCCCGGCGCGGTCTGCCCTGCACCGAGCGCTCTCGGGTCCTCGCCCGCGAGAGATTCTGGCCCGTTTCCGGACAGCGTGGCCGCCAGCTGCAAATCTCAGAGGGCCTCTGCCCGGACGTTTCGCCAGGTCAGAGGCCCTCTCTCTGCTCCCCCGGTTGGACTCGAACCAACAACCCTCCGGTTAACAGCCGAATGCTCTGCCAGTTGAGCTACAGGGGATCGGGTGCAGCGCGCACACATTAGCAAGGCCCCGGGCGCCGTCGAAAATCGGCATCGGCGGCGCCGAAGGCTCCGGGGGCGGCGCCGCGCGGCAGCGGCCCTCAGCCCTCGCCGACCTCGGACTGAGCCGCGGCCATCGCCTCGCCGGCCGCCTGCCGGACCTCGGGATCCGCGGGGTCGACGCCGGCGTCGTACGCAAAGAACCAGGCGAGCGGTCGGGTCCCGTGCGGGGCGCGGCGGGCGATCACCCGGACACCGCGCCGTCCGTGCACCGCGACGTGCCGCTGCAGCACCACGCTGGCGGTGACCCGCTCGCGGACCAGCTGGAGCAGCGTCCCGGGCTCGGCGAGCGCGAAGACGTGCTCGGGTCGCGGCTGCCCCCACTGGCCCACCTCGGTGACCGTCAGCTGACCGGCGTCCATGTCCCAGTCGGCCGCCTCGATCTGCTCCCAGGGCACCCGCACCGGCTCGGCTCCGGCGGCGTAGAACGCGTCCCGGGTGCCGCCGATCGGGCCCCGATCGGTCTCGGCCCAGGCGAGCAGCCTCTCGCCGGGCGCCACTTCGAGGGCCGGGCGCGGCCGGCGCGTGAAGCGCTTCACGACGTCCCCACCGTCCGTTCGCGCAGGGTTCTCCGGTGCTGCTCCAGCGCGGCCAGCTCGCCGAACATCTTGTTGTACGCCGTCGCGTTCTCCACCGGGTTGGTCCGCTGCAGCCGCGACTTCAGCTCCGCGATGCGTCGCATCGCGGTCAGCTCCAGCAGCCGGAAGACGTGCAGGCCGACGTACGCCGCGTCCGGCTCCTTCGTGGTCAGCAGCGGTTCCACGCCCAGCGCACTGATCACCGAGGACACCGCCGGGTCGTCGGCGCCGTCCCTGAGCCGCCCGGCCCAGCTGGCATCACCGGACCCCGCCAGCGGCCCCCCGGCGGCCGCCACGAGCTCCCACACCCGGCGGTACGTCGGGTGGGTGAAGTCCTCGGCGCCGACCTCGGCGGTCGACCTGCCGATCACCATCGGATGCTGGATGACCAGCTTCAGCGTCTCGCGCTCCAGGGAGAACCGCGGGTCGCGCAGGTCCGGGAGCCGCTGGCGTTCGGGAGGACGTTCGGTGGTGGTGGGCTCGGGCTCCCGACTGCGCTGTCCGCGCGCCGCGGCAGCCGGACGCCCGGCCGCGCGACGTACCTCCGACCGCGCGTCCTCGACGTCGGCGCCGATCATCCCGGCGAGCTCGCGGGCGAACGCATCGACCTTGGACTTGTCCCGGACGCTGGAGACCAGCTTGGCGCCCTCCCGGAGCGCGTCGACCCGGCCGTCGGCCCGGTCGAGGTCGTAGCGGCCGACCACGTTGGCGAGCACGAACCGGTACAGCGGCACCCGACGCGCCACCAGCTCCCGGACCGCCGCGTCGCCGTGCTGCAGTCGCAGCTCACAGGGGTCGAGCCCGTCCGGCTCGATGGCCACGTAGGTCTGGGAGACGAAGTTCTGGTCGCCGCCGAAGGCCCTCAGCGCCGCCTTCTGGCCCGCCTCGTCGCCGTCGAAGGTGAAGATCACCTCGCCACGGAACTCCTCGTGGTCGTGCAGGAACCGGCGCAGCACCCGGGAGTGGTCCTCGCCGAACGCGGTGCCGCAGGTGGCCACCGCGGTGCCGACGCCGGACAGGTGGCAGGCCATCACGTCGGTATAGCCCTCGACCACCACGGCCTGGGAGGACCGGGCGATCTCCTTGCGGGCCAGGTCGATGCCGTAGAGCACGTGACTCTTCTTGTAGATCGTCGTCTCGGGCGTGTTGAGGTACTTGGCATCGATCCGGTCGTCGTCGAAGATCCGCCGGGCCCCGAAGCCGATGGTCTCCCCGCTCGCCTCACGGATCGGCCACAGCAACCGCCCCCGGAACCGGTCGTACGCCGAGCGCCCGAGCCCCACCAGCCCCGAGGCCACCGCCTCGTCCTGGCTGAACCCCCGCTGCCGCAGCAGCGTCAGCAGCGCCTCCCCGTCGCGGGGGGCGAACCCGATGCCGAACAGCTCCGCGTGCGACTGGTCGAAGTTCCGCTCGGCCAGGAACTGCCGGGCCGCCAGCGCCTCCGGCGTGCCGAGCTGGTCGGCGTAGAACTCCTGCGCCACCTTGTGCGCCTCGAGGAGCTTGCCGCGCGGCGGACCCTTGGGCCGCTCCTCGCGGATGTCCCCCTCCTCGCGCTGGAGCGCCACCCCGGACTTGTCCGCCAGCCGCTCGACCGCCTCGCCGAAGGTGAGCCCGTCGATCTGCATGACGAAGTTGATGACGTCGCCACCCGCCTGGCAGCCGAAACAATGAAAGAAACCTCGGCTGGGGGTGACGTGGAACGACGCCGACTTCTCGTCGTGGAACGGGCAGAGACCCTTCATCGAGCCGCCGCCGGCGTTGCGGAGGGTCACGTACTGCGAGACGACCTCGTCGATCCGGGCCTTCTCGCGCACCTCGGCGATGCTCTGCTCGCGAATCCTGCCCACCACGGTGGCGATCCTACGGGCGCGCGGTCACGGTCAGTACTGGCCGGTCATCTGGTTGTGGAGGGGCTCCCCCGCGGCGAAGCGGGCCAGCTGCTCGCGGACCAGTCGGTAGGCCCGGGGCCACATCGCGCTGGTGGCGCCACCCACGTGCGGAGAGATCAGCAGGTTCGGCAGGTCCCACAGCTCACTGTCGGCCGGCAGCGGCTCCGGGTCGACCACGTCGACCGCCGCCGAGAGCCGACCGGTGCCGACCTCGGCGACCAGGTCATCGGTGACCACCACCGGGCCCCGGGCCATGTTGACCAGCAGCGCCCCGTCGGGCATCCGGGCCAGGAAGCCGGCGTCCACCAGCCCCCGGGTCTCGTCGGTGAGCGGCACGATCAGCACCACCACGTCGGCACCGGGCAGCAGGTCGGGCAGCTCGGTGAACGCGTGCACCCCGTCGCGGGCGGTGCGGGCCACCCGGACCACCTCCACCTCGAACGGCCGCAGCCGGGCCTCGATCGCCTCGCCGATCGCGCCGTACCCGACCAGCAGGACGGTCCGGTCCGCCAGCGCCGGACGCCACCCGTTGACCCACTCGCGCCGCCCCTGGGCGCGGACGAAATCGGGAACGCCGCGCAGCGAGGAGAGGATCAGCGCCAGGGTCAGCTCGGCGGTGGAGGTGTCGTGGATGCCGCGTCCGCTGCACAGGGTCACGCCGTCCGGCACCCGGGACCGGACGTTGTCGACGCCCGCCGACAGCGTCTGCACCACCTGCAGCGAGGTCATCCTGGGCAGCACGTCGCCGATCGCGGGGCCCATCTGGTACGGCGCGACGTAGAACGCCACGTCCGCCACCGAGTCGGGCACCTCGACGGTGGGGTCGACCACCTCGTACCTCAACCCCGACGGCGGTTCGCCGAGCTCGGCGGGGTCGAAGGGCAACCAGACGAGCGGGTCGGTCATGCGGGGCTCCTGCGCAGAGAGGCGTGCCAGGCGACGGCACTGATGTCGGTCAGCGAGGCCACCTGGTCGAGGATGACCCGCAGCCGGCCGGGGTCGTCGGCGCTGGCGTGCCAGTCGTCGGCGAAGGCCGGTTCCAGCGCGTCCGGGCCCCGGTGCGCGAGCAGCGCCACCAGCTCGCCCATCAGCTGACGCTGCCGCTCCATCGTGGCCAGCCGGTCGTCGGCCTGCATCACGTAGTGCGCCGCGACGCCCTTGAGCACCGCCATCTCCAACCGGCTCCGCTCCGGGACCACCAGGTCACCCCGGTAGCGGACGAAGGGTCCGTCCGCGGCGGCGAAGGTCGCGTGCTGCACGGCTCCGCAGAACCGGCCGATCAGGTCGCTGGTGAGGTTCTTCAACGCCGCCTGGCTGCGCCGGCTGCCGTCGTACGCCGCGCTCGGCCAGCTGGGCATCGCGGTGAGGCCGGCCAGCGCGTCGGCGAGCCGGTCGTCGTCGGCGTCGGGCAGGTACCAGTCGCGCACGGTCGCCCAGACCCCGGACCACTCCCGGGTGGTCAGGTCGACCCGGTCCGCGACGACACCGTCCTCGATGTCGTGGACCGAGTAGGCCACGTCGTCGGCCAGGTCCATGATCTGGGCCTCGATGCACCGGCGGACCCCGCCGCCCTCGAGCGGCGCACCGTCCCGCATCCAGCCGAAGACCGGCTGGTCGTCGTCGTACACGCCGAACTTGCGGATCTCCCGTGGCGACCCGTCGGCGTGGGCGCCCTCCGGCTCCTGGGCGTGGTCGCGAGGCCACGGGTACTTGGTGCAAGCGTCCAGGGTGGCGCGGGTGAGGTTGAGCCCAGCGGTCCGACCGTCCTCGTCGAAGGTCTTGGCCTCCAGCCGGGTCAGCACCCGCAGGGTCTGCGCGTTGCCCTCGAAGCCGCCGCACTCCTCCCCCAGCGCCGCCAGCACCCGCTCCCCGTTGTGCCCGAACGGGGGGTGCCCCAGGTCGTGGGCCAGCGCCGCGGTCTCGGCGATGTCGGGCTGGCTGCCCAGCGCCCGGGACAGGTCGCGGGCCACCTGGGCCACCTCGAGGCTGTGGGTCAACCGGTTGCGCACGAAGTCGTCGGTCTCCGGGCCCACGACCTGGGTCTTGGCGGCCAGCCGCCGGGTGGCGGCGGCGTGCACCACCCGGGCCCGGTCCCGTTCGAACGGCGTGCGCTCCGGCGCGTCGACCCGCTTCGGCGGCTCGGCGACCAGCCGCTCGCGGTCGTCGGCGCCGTACAGGTGCAGGGACGGGGTCTCGGTCATCGCGGGCCGAGCCTAGGGGGCGCCACCGACGCTTCGACAGAGGGCAACCGGGTCGCCGGGCACGCAACCGGGTTTCGACGCGCCTGGCGCGACCTCGCGAGCTCGGTCGCGGGCTTGCTCAACCGTCGCTCGCGACGGAGCGGACTCGTTCCTCGTCCGCTCCTGCTGGCTCAGTACGTCGTGACGTGCACGTGGTCGTAGTGGTTCGCGGTCGTGGAGCCACGGTCGGACATGCCGCGCCAGCCCTCGCCGCTGCGGTCGAGCGACCAGATCCGCTGGGAGTAGATGACGTAGTTGACGCCCAGCGTGGCGTAGTTGGCCCGGACGAACTCCGCGACCTGCCAGCCGCGGTCTCCGCTGACCATGATGTCCACGGCGATGCCCTGCGCGTGCTCGCCGTCGCCGCGGAAGGTGCCGTAGGTGGTGATCTCCGGGAAGTTCGCGCAGACCGCCTGGTGCACCTTCGCGATGTTCGGGCTCACGCCGCTGGCCACGGAGGTGCCGTTGCTGCAGGTCGCGCTGGCCGTGGCGACGGCCGGCTCGTCGGAGGGCTCCTCCTCGACCAGGTAGCCGGAGGTCACCCAGCGGGACTCACCGTCGACGACGATCTCGTCGCGACCGAACAGCTCACGACCGGTGACCAGGACCTGCTTGCCGGACTTCAGCACGCCGTCCTTCTTCGCCTGGTCGCCGGGCAGCGTCCACAGGTTCAGACCCTCGGTGGTCCACAGCTTGGTCTCAGCCGTCTCGACCGCCTTCTGGGTGGCCGCCGGAGCGGTCACGATCTCGACCTCGGTCAGCTTGCGCAGCCGGCCGGCGTCCTTGACCTTCTGGTTCGGCACCCGAACCGCCGACCGGGAGGTGGTCTCGCCACGCTCCTGCGAGATCGCGGCTGCGGCGTTGCCGGCCATGATCAGGTCGCGGGTCTCCGGCTCGGCGTTGACGACACCGGCGGCGACCAGGGATGCGGTCGCCAGGAGGGCCAGGGGTCCCGCGATGGCGGCGGCCCTCGGCCGGCTACGGGCTTCGGTGTCTCGCTTGTGGCGGCAGTCGGCCACGGCGCTGATCCTTTGCTGTCGGTGACACAGGGACGCCGTGCTCACAGGTGGGTGAGCGCGGCGTGACCTTCAGTCAAACACGACGGCGGGGGGCCTGAACAATCGCGCAGGTCACAAAGGAGCCGGAATTTACCCTACCCGCCGGTGACCTCGGTCACGTCCTCGGGGTCTGCGGCACACCCGTCGGCATCGTCGAGCCAGCCGTCAGGTAGGGCTACCCGCGCCCGCGGCGAGCCCTGCCGACCCCGCGGCGTGCCCAGCTCGCCGAGCGGGAACGGCTCCGCCGGGTCGAGCTCGGCGAGCAGCAGATCGACCTCGGCGAGAGTGTCGACGAGGGCCAGCGCCCGTCGCAGCTCGCCTCCCACCGCGAAGCCCTTGAGGTACCACGAGACGTGCTTGCGCAGCTCCTTGCAGCCGCGCTCCTCGCCCAGGTGCCGGCAGAGCAGCTCGGCGTGCCGGCGCATCATCGCGGCGACCTCACCGAGCATCGGCAGGGTCGCCACCTGCTCGCCGGCGAAGGCGGCGGCGAGGTCGCGGAACAGCCACGGGCGGCCCAGGCAGCCCCGGCCCACCACGACGCCGGCGGCCCCGGTCTGCTCGACCATCCGCAGCGCGTCGGCGGCCTCCCAGATGTCGCCGTTGCCCAGCACCGGGATGTCGACGTGCTCGACCAGGGCGCCGATCGCGTCCCAGTCGGCCTGGCCGGAGTAGGCCTGGGAGACGGTCCGCCCGTGCAGGGCGATCGCGGCACATCCGGTCTCCTCGGCGATCCGACCGGCGTCGAGGTAGGTGAGGTGGTCCTCGTCGATGCCCTTGCGGGTCTTCATCGTCACCGGGACGTCGTACGGCGCGGCAGCGGTCACCGCCCGCTCCAGGATCCGGCCGAGCAGCGCCCGCTTCCACGGCAACGCACCTCCGCCACCCTTGCGGGTCACCTTGGGCACCGGGCAGCCGAAGTTCAGGTCGACGTGCGCCACGCCGTACTCGGCGCAGAGGATCTCGGTGGCCCTGCCGACGTACGCCGGGTCGGTGCCGTAGAGCTGCACGGACCGGACCGTCTCGGTCTCGTCGAAGACGAGCATGTCCCGGGTGTGCGGGTCGCCCTCGACCAGCCCCCGGCTGGTGATCATCTCGCAGACGTAGAGGCCGGCGCCCTGCTCGGCGCACAGCCGTCGATAGGCCGCGTTGGTGATCCCGGCCATCGGGGCCAGCACCACCGGCGTCTCGACCTGCAACGACCCCAGGGTCAGCCCGACCGTGGATGTCGTCGGTCGGTCGGCGGTCAGCGTCATGGGGCCATTGTCCGCACCGCCCCCACGCCGACCCAAATGGAGCCCGGGCTCAGCCGCTCTTCTTCTGGTTCTTCTGGTTCTTCGGGGTCGACTTCTGGGGCGTGTCGGCCTTCGGCGTCTTCACCTCGCCGGCCCAGGTGATCGGGTTGAACTCCTGGGTGGGCCGGAAGCTGACCGCGGTGAGCTCCCCGCCATCGGGGGCGAGGTAGACCAGGCACACCTGCTGGGTCCGCCCGGCGCCGAACTTCTTCGGCAACGAGGTGCTGGGGCAGGGCTTGAACCGGCTGGCGAACGAGGAGGACTCGATCAGCGTGTTCTCGCCGTCGACGATGTACAGCGGCACGCGCAGCCCGCCCAGCTGGGTCTTGCCGGTGTTCTCCACCGAGACCCGGACGAAGTACGGCGTCGACTTGCGTGTCTTGTCGTCCAGCTTCCAGCCCTGGAAGGACTTCTTGAACGTCGTCTTCTCCAGCCGGTCGACCGTGACGTCCAGCACGCCGATCAGGTCCTGCTTCGGCTGCCAGGCCAGGGTGGCGGTCTCGCCGACCTCGAGCTCGCTGCCCTGCGGGGTGAGCTCGACGTCGTCGGGAACCTCCAGGTAGGGGGTCTCCGTCGCGGTCGCTGTCGCGGTCGGCGTCGTCGTCTCCGAGACGCTGGCACTCGGCTCGCCCTGCGCCTCGGCGTCGTCCCCACCGGTGCAACCGGCCAGCGCGCCGGTCAGCGTCGCCGCGGCCGCCACGGCCACGGCCCGGTTCCTCCACGTCGTCGACATGAGGTCATTGTGCACGGAAGCGCCTCAGCACCCGACGAAACGCTGGGCCAGCCAGCCGGTGATCGCGTCCAGGCCGACCCGCTCCTGGGTCATCGTGTCCCGCGACCGGACCGTGACCGCCTGGTCCTCGAGGGTGTCGAAGTCGACCGTGACGCAGTACGGCGTCCCGATCTCGTCCTGGCGCCGGTAGCGCCGACCGATCGCTCCGGAGTCGTCGAAGTCCACGTTCCAGCTGCGCCGCAGCTCGGTGGCCAGCGCCTTGGCCTTCGGCGACAGGTCGGCGTTGCGGCTCAGCGGCAGCACCGCCACCTTCACCGGAGCCAGCCGCGGGTCCAGGCGCAGCACCGTGCGCTTGTCCACGCCGCCCTTGGTGTTCGGAGCCTCGTCCTCGGTGTAGGCGTCGACGAGGAAGGTCATCAGGCTGCGGGAGAGCCCGGCGGCCGGCTCGATGACGTACGGCGTGTACCGCTCGCCGGCGGCCTGGTCGAAGTAGCTGAGGTCCACCCCGGAGTGCTGGGCGTGCGTGGACAGGTCGAAGTCGGTGCGGTTGGCGACGCCCTCGAGCTCGCCCCACTCGGACCCGGCGAACCGGAACCGGTACTCGATGTCGACGGTGCGCTTCGAGTAGTGGCTCAGCTTCTCGGTCGGGTGCTCGTAGTGGCGCAGGTTGTCCGGGTCGATGCCCAGGTCGACGTACCAGCGGGTGCGCTCGTCGATCCAGTACTGGTGCCACTCCTCGTCCTCGCCGGGCTTGACGAAGAACTCCATCTCCATCTGCTCGAACTCGCGGGTCCGGAAGATGAAGTTGCCCGGCGTGATCTCGTTGCGGAAGCTCTTGCCGATCTGGGCGATCCCGAACGGCGGCTTCATCCGGCTCGAGGTCACCACGTTGGCGAAGTTCAAGAAGATGCCCTGCGCGGTCTCCGGGCGCAGGTAGTGCAGCCCGGACTCGTCCTCGACGACACCGAGGTAGGTCTTCAGCAGGCCGGAGAACTGCCGGGGCTCGGTCCAGGCGCCGCGGGTGCCGCAATTGGGGCAGGCCAGGGTCGTCAGGTCGACGCTGTCCGGGTCGTCGATCCCCTTCTTCTCGGCGTGCTCCTCCTGCAGGTGGTCCGCACGGAACCGCTTGTGGCAGGACTGGCACTCGGTGAGGGGGTCGGAGAACGTGTCGACGTGGCCGCTGGCCTGCCAGGTCTGGCGCGGCAGGATGATCGAGGAGTCGAGACCGGCGACGTCGTCGCGCATCTGCACCAGGGCCTTCCACCACTGACGCTTGATGTTCTCCTTCAGCTCCACCCCGAGCGGGCCGTAGTCCCAGGCCGACCGGGTGCCACCGTAGATCTCCCCGCAGGGGTAGACGAACCCGCGTCGCTTGGCGAGGGAGACGACGTGGTCGACGGTGCTGGCTGGTGGCTTGCCCACGGCAGAACTCTCTTTCGGACCGGCTGGCTGTCGGCCTGGATGTCGGGAAGAAGCGGTCAGCCTAGCGAGCGGCCGCCACCCACGTTCAGCACGGTGTCGGGCTCGACCAGCTCGTAGGCGCTGGGTTCCTCGATGGACCGGCCCAGCAGCGCCACGGCACCCAGCTTCACCTCGTAGGAGGAGAGCGCGCGCCGGTACGCGCCCACGTGACGCCACCGGGTGCTCAGCACCCACAGCGTGGGGTCGTCGACGTTGCGGCCGATCCGGCCGTCGAGGTACCCGGGACGCTCGGCCAGCACCCGATGGGCGGCCTCGAGCTCGACCCGGAAGGCCGCGCCGTCGACCTCTGGCACTCGAAACCGGTTCACCACGAGCATGGCGGCAGCCTAGCCACCGTGGATGCGGCGCCCGACGCCGAGTTGACAACGGTTCTCATCCTCCTGAGAATCGTTCTCATGTTCTCTCGTACCCGCTGTCGCCGGCTCAGTCTCGTCGCTGCGGCCGGCACCCTCTCCCTGGGGCTGACGGGCTGCGCCGCCCTCACCTCCGACGCCGGGGAGGGGACCGAGGGGTCCCGCACCATCGCCGTGGGGCTCTACCCGCTGCAGTACGTCGCACAGCGAGTGGCCGGGGACGTCTTCGCGGTCGAGAACCTGACCCAGCCCGGCGGTGAGCCCCACGACCTCGAGCTCGGCGTCGGCGAGACGGCCGCGCTGGCCGACGCCGCGCTGCTGGTCTACGTCGACTCCTTGCAGCCGGCGGTGGACGCGGCGGCAGCGGAGGTCTCGGGAGTCGAGGTGCTCGACGCGGCCACGGTCGTCGAGCTGAGGCCCTTCGAGGACGAGCACTCCGACGAGGACCCTGGGGACCACTCCGACGAGGAGGACCACGCGCACGGCGAGCTCGACCCGCACTTCTGGCTCGACCCGCTGCGGATGGCCGATCTCGGCGACGCGGTCGCCGAACGCCTGGCCGACCTCGACCCCGACCGGGCGGAGGACTTCACGGAGGGCGCGGCCGCGCTGCGCAGCGACCTGGAGGCGCTCGACGAGGAGTACGTCGCAGGACTGGCGGGCTGCGAGATCCGGACCGTGGTCACCAACCACGACGCCTTCGGCTACCTGGAGAAGTACGGACTGGAGCTGGCCTCGATCAACGGCATCTCCCCCGACGCCGAGCCGACCCCCGCCGCCCTGGCCGAGCTCCAGGACCTCATCGACGAGGACGGCATCACCACCGTCTTCTCCGAGACCCTGGTCAGTGCGCAGGCCGCCGAGGTGCTCGCCTCCGACGCAGGCGTGGACACGGAGGTGCTGGACACCCTCGAGGGTCTGACCGACGAGACCTCGGGGGAGGACTACCTTTCCCTCATGCGCGCCAACCTCGCCTCCCTGACGGCGGCGAATCGATGTTGAGCCCGGACGCGGACCCCGTGGTCGAGCTGCGTGACGGCGCCGTGGTGCTGGGCGGGCGCCCCGTCGTGCGGCAGGTCGACCTCACGGTCCGGTCCGGGGAGTTCCTCACCCTGCTGGGCCCGAACGGCTGCGGCAAGTCGACCCTGGTCCGTGCCCTGACCGGGCTGCAACCCCTCGCTCGCGGCTCGCTGTCGCTGTTCGGCATCCCGATGCACGCGTTCAGCGACTGGCACCGACTCGGGTTCGTCCCGCAGCGCGCCGGGGCTGCCAGCGGCGTGCCCGTCTCGGTGCGCGAGGTCGTGGCGTCCGGGCGGCTCACCCGGCGACGGCTGCTGTCGCTGCCCAGCCGCGCGGACCGCGCCGCCGTCACCGAGGCGCTGGAGGTCGTCGGGCTCGCCGACCGCGCCGCGGACAGCGTGGCCACGCTGTCGGGTGGTCAGCAGCAGCGGGTGCTCATCGCCCGCGCGCTCGCCGGCGGCCCGGACCTGTTCTTCCTCGACGAGCCGACCGCCGGGGTCGACCTGCCCAACCAGGAGGCCCTCGCCGACGCCCTCGGCACGCTCTCCCGCTCGGGCAGCACCATCGTCCTGGTGACCCACGAGCTCGGTCCGCTGGCGCCGCTGGTCGACCGCACCGTGGTGCTGCGCGACGGCCGGCTGGTCTACGACGGCCCGCCGCTCGACCTCCCCGACGCGCACGGGCACCACCACCACGACCTCGACCTCGACCTCGGCCGCCACGACCATCACCCCGACGTGGTGGCGCCCTGGGACCGAGAGAGGCACCGGCTGTGATCGACCTCCTGGGCTACCCCTTCATGCAGCGGGCCCTGCTGGCGGCGCTGGTCACCGGGCTGGCCGCTCCGGTGATCGGGACCTACCTGGTGCAGCGCCGTCTGGCACTGCTCGGCGACGGGCTGGGCCACGTGGCGGTGACCGGCGTGGCACTGGGCCTGCTCACCGGAGTCGCCCCGACGTGGACGGCCGTCGTGGTCGCGATCCTCGGCGCCGTGGCCATCGAGGTGATCCGCGACCGCGGCCACACCAGCGGCGACCTGGCGCTGGCCCTCCTCTTCTACGGAGGCCTGGCGGGCGGGGTGATGATCACCGGGCTCGCCGGTCAGACCGGCGCGACCCTTCAGCGGTACCTCTTCGGCTCGATCACCTCGATCTCGCTGACCGACCTCTGGTTCACCATCGGCCTGGCGATCCTCATCCTGGGCCTGGGTCTGGGACTGCTGCCGCAGCTCTTCACGGTCGCCCAGGACCAGGACTTCGCGCAGGTGGCCGGGCTGAACGTGCGGGCCTACAACCTGTTGGTGGCCACGCTGGCGGCGGTCACGGTCACGGTGGCGATGCGCACCGTGGGGCTGCTGCTGGTCTCGGCGCTGATGATCGTGCCGGTCGCGACGTCCCAGCAGCTGGCCCGGTCGTTCCGGGCCACGATCGGCGGAGCCGTGGTGGTGGGCGCCGGTGCCGGCGTCGGCGGCCTGCTCGCCTCGGCGTACCTGTCGCAGTCCTACGACCTCACGGTGCCGCCCGGCCCGGCGATCGTGCTGCTGGCCCTCGCCTGCTTCGTCGCGACGTGGCCCCTGGGCGCGTTGCTGCGGCGCCGTCAGCAGCGCCAGGAGCCCTTCCCGGACCTGGAGCCGGAGGCACACGAGGTCTCCGCGCACCACGACCACCAGCACGGCCCCGACTGCGGGCACCTGGCGGTCCCGCACGGCGACCACGTGGACTACGTGCACGACGGCCATCGGCACGCATCGCACGAGGAGCACTATGACGAGCACTGATTCGGCGCGGGAGCCCGGACCGCTGCGCCCCACCCGGCAGCGGATCGCGGTCGCCGAGGCGCTGGCCTCGGTCGACGACTTCCGGTCCGCCCAGCAGATCCACGACCTGCTCGGCCGACGCGGCGAGCCGGTGGGCCTGGCCACGGTGTACCGCACCCTGCAGCGGTTGGCCGAGGCCGGCGAGGTCGACCTGCTCCGCACCGAGGACGGTGAGGCCGTCTACCGCGCGTGCTCGGGCGCCCACCACCACCACCTGGTCTGCCGGCACTGCGGCCGGACCGTCGAGGTCGAGGGGCCGGCCGTCGAGCGCTGGACCCGGTCGATGGCCGCCGAGCACGGCTACGACGACGTCAGCCACACGCTGGAGATCTTCGGCACCTGCCCGGAGTGCCGATGACCGCGCCGCTTCAGGTCGTCGTGATGGGGGTCTCGGCCACCGGCAAGTCATCGGTGGCCACCGGTCTCTGCGAGGCGCTCGGCTGGGCCTTCGTGGAGGGCGACGACCTCCACCCGGAGAGCAACGTGGCGAGGATGGCCGCGGGCGAGCCGCTCACCGACGCCGACCGCGCGCCCTGGCTGGACCGGGTGAACGCCCGGATGCGCGAGCAGGCCGCGGCCGGCAGCAGCACCGTGCTGACCTGCTCGGCCCTCAAGCGCCGCTACCGCGATCGGCTCCGGGACCGGGTACCGGCGGTGTTCTTCCTGCACCTGCACGCCCCGTTCGAGGTCCTCGAACCGCGGATGACCGGACGCGAGAAGCACTTCATGCCGACCTCGCTGCTCACCTCGCAGTTCGAGACGCTGGAACCCCTCGCCGAGGACGAGGACGGTCAGGTGCTCGACGTCTCCCCCGACCTGGACACGGTGACCGAGCACGCCGTAGGGGTGGTGCGGCGGCGAGCGGCACGCACGTAGAGTCCCGGGCGCCGACGGACGACCTGGTCCGTCCCGACCTCGGGGAGTGAGTCCGTGGAGGCCATCGATCCCGCCTACGGAACCACGACGCTGCTGCTGATCGCGGCGGCGGCGGTGGGCCTGCTGCTGTTCCTGATCATGCGCGTCAAGCTGCATGCCTTCATCTCGCTGGTGCTGGTCAGCGTGCTCACCGCGGTGACGGCCGGCATCCCCTTCGCCGACGTCCCGGCGGCGCTGATGGTGGGCTTCGCGAGCACGCTCGCCTCGGTGGCGCTGCTGGTCGGGTTCGGGGTGATGCTGGGCAGGCTGCTCGAGGTGACCGGCGGTGCCCAGGTG
Source organism: uncultured Actinomycetota bacterium (assembly GCA_963756135.1). GTDB lineage: Bacteria > Actinomycetota > Actinomycetes > Propionibacteriales > Nocardioidaceae > Nocardioides. The sequence goes on along the minus strand of CAVWMP010000007.1, from coordinate 324,110 downwards.
CTGGCCGACACCCTGGTCGGGCGCTTCGGCGCGCGCCGAGCACCGTTCGCGCTCGGCGTCGCGGCCCTGCTCTTCGGCTTCCCGATCTTCTTCGACGCCGGCCTGGTGGTCTTCCTGCCGATCATCCTCACCGTGGCGCGACGCTTCGGCGGTTCGCTGCTGTACTACGCGCTGCCCGCGGCCGGGGCGTTCGCGGCCATGCACGCGATCGTGCCGCCACACCCGGGTCCGGTCGCCGCGGCCACCGTGCTCGGCGGGGACATCGGCGTCGTGCTGCTCGTCGGGCTGCCGATCGCCGTGCTCAGCTGGTACGTCGGGGTCTACCTGGTCTCCCGGGTGCTCGGCGCCCGGATCGACGTACCGCTGCCCGACCTGCTCTTCGGCGAGCAGAACGGTGGCGCCGATACTCAGTCGAGCACCGCCCCGTCGTTCAGGCTGGTGCTGGGCCTGCTGCTCACCCCACTGGTGCTGATCTCCTTCAACACCGTGCTCACCACGCTGGTCAGCGGCGGCGCGATCGCCGACGGCAGCACTGCGGTGGCGGCCCTGTCGCTGATCGGTCAGACGCCGGTCGCGCTGCTGATCACGCTGCTGCTGGCCATCGCGGTCCTCGGCCGGCGACTGGGGTCGATGTCGGAGACGACCCGGCTCCTGGACGAGGCACTCGGCCCGATCTGCTCGATCATCCTGATCACCGGTGCCGGCGGGATGTTCGGCGGCGTGCTGCGCACCAGCGGGATCGGCGCAGCGCTGACCGACTCCCTCGGCGGTCTCGGCATGCCGCTGCTGCTGCAGGCCTTCCTCATCGCCACCGCGCTGCGGGTCGCCCAGGGCTCGGCCACGGTGGCGCTCACCACGGCCTCCGGGCTCATCGCCAGCCAGGCCGCCGGGCTGGGCAACCTCCAGATCGCGCTGGTGGTGGTCGCGATCGCCGCCGGGGCCACCGTGCTGTCCCACGTCAACGACTCGGGCTTCTGGCTGGTCAGCCGGTTCTTCGGGATGGACGAGAAGACCACCCTCAAGACCTGGACGGTGATGGAGACGACCCTGGGGCTCTCCGCGTTCGTGCTGGCCGCCGCGCTGTACCCGGTGGCCACCGCGCTCACCTGAGCACCGGTCGAGGTCCGCTGGGCAGGCTCAGGCGGACCCGTAGCGCCGGTCCCGGCGGGCGTAGGTCTCGATCGCCTGCCACAGGTGCCGCCGGTCGACGTCCGGCCAGAGCACGTCGGAGAAGACGAGCTCGCTGTACGCCGCCTGCCAGAGCATGAAGTTCGACAACCGCTGCTCCCCCGACGTACGCCAGACCAGGTCGGCCTCGGACTGCTCGGGGACGTAGAGGAACTTCGCGAAGGTGCGCTCGTCGATCCGGTCGGCGTTCAACCGGCCGGCGGCGACCTCCTGGCCGATCCGCTTGGCGGTGTCGGCCAGCTCGGCCCGGCCGCCGTAGTTGACGCACATGGTCAGGGTGAGCACGTCGTTGTCACGGGTCATCTCCTCGGCGGTCCGGAGCTCGCGGATCACCGAGCGCCACAGCCGAGGAGCGCGGCCGGCCCAGCGGACCCGCACCCCGAGCTCGTGCATCTCGTCGCGCCGGCGTCGGATCACGTCCCGGTTGAAGCCCATCAGGAACCGGACCTCGTCGGCCGACCGGCTCCAGTTCTCGGTGGAGAACGCGTACGCCGAGACGGCCTTCACGCCGATCTCGATGGCGCCCTCGACGACGTCGAAGAGCGAGCTCTCGCCCTGCTCGTGGCCCCGGGTGCGTGGCAGCCCCCGCTCCTTGGCCCAGCGGCCGTTGCCGTCCATCACGATCGCCACGTGCCGCGGCACCAGCTCGCGCGGCACGTCGGGCGGGGTCGCGCCGGAGGGGTGCGGGGTCGGCGGTCGGACTGCTCGCTTCACGGGAGCCGAGCGTACTCAGCGCTCGACGTAGGCCAGCGAGCGCAGGGACCGCTCCAGGTGCCAGGCCAGGAACGCGGCCACCAGGCCGCTGGCCTCCTTGAGGTGTCGGCCCTCGGCGGCCTCGACCACCGGCCAGTCGCCGGCCAGCAGCGCCCCGAGCACCAGCACCGTCTCCGGTGCCGGCCCCGACGACCCGGGGACCCGGCAGGTGGTGCAGAGCATCCCGCCCAGGGACGGGTTGAACCAGCGGTGCGGCCCCTCCAGCCCGCACCGGGCGCAGTGCTCGAACGAGGGCGCGTACCCGGCCACCGCCAGGGACCGGAGCAGGTAGGAGTCCAGCACCTGGCCGGGCCGCCGGTCACCGGTGGACATCGCCCGCAGCCCGCCGACCAGCAGCAGGAACTGCTGCACGGTGGGTTCCCTCTCCTCCACCGCCAGCCGCTCGGCGGTCTCCAGCATCACCGTGCCGGCGGTGTACCGGTCGTAGTCGGCGCCGATGGCCGAGGAGAACGGGGACAGGGTCTCGGCCTGGGTGATGGTGTCCAGGTTGCGGCCCTCGGCCAGCTGCAGGTCGACGTGGGTGAACGGCTCGAGCCTGCTGCCGAACCGGGAGGAGGTACGGCGTACGCCTCGGGCCACGGCCCGGACCCGACCGTGCTGCCGGGTCAGCAACGTGATGATCCGGTCGGCCTCGGCGAGCTTGTGGGTCCGCAGCACGATGGCCTCGTCGCGGTAGAGCACCTGCCCATTGTGCCCTGCCCGAGGGCGACTCAGCCGTTGCTGCGCCGGCGTCGTCGTGGCGCGCTCCAGCACTCGAGCGCGAACTCGACGGTGTGCCGGGTCAGCCGTTCCGGCCGGAACCGCCACTCGAGGATGTTCTTGGCCTGCAGGAAGGTCGCACCGGGGATCTCCTCGGCCAGCATCGCCGCGTCCGCCGCGGGGTGGACCGGGTCGGCCGGGTGCCCGACGACGAGGGCGGGAGCGGCGATCGCGCGCCGCAGCTTCGAGGCCGGCGCCAGCCGGCCGAAGAACAGCCCGTGCACCACCGCCGCGACCGGGGCCGCCCGCTGGTCCAGGGTGTCCAGCACGATCCCGGCCCAGAACGGCACCAGCCCACGCGGCACCGGCCGGGTCAGCATCCGCAGCCCGTTGACGGTGAACGGGGCGAAGCGGGCGGCGAAGAGCAGTGGCGCGAAGGTCAGGATCCCGGCCTCCACCGCGTTGTCCAGCACCGGCATCTCCACCACCAGGCCGCGGACCCGGTCCGGGGCGAGGACCGCGACCTCGAGGGAGACGTTGGCGCCCAGCGACGTCCCCCCGACGACGGCCTGCGCCGCGCCGAGGTGGTCGAGCAGCGCGATGACCTGTTCGCCGAAGGCGGTCATCGAGTACACCAGCGGGTCGGCCGGGCGGTCCGAGCGGCCGTGGCCGAGCAGGTCCAGCGTCACCACGTGCAGCCCCTCGGCGGCCAGCGCCCGGGCCAGCGGCTGGTGCATCCGGCGTGGCATCAGCTGCCCGTGCAGCAACACCACCCAGGAGTCGCCGGAGCCGTACTCGGTGTACTCCAGCCGGTCGTGGCTGTGCTCACCGTCGAGGAAGAACTGGCCGATGCGTTCGGAGACCAACATGGCGGCAATCTAGTCACCCCTTCTCGGGCGGCGGCCCGGACCGGTCCAGTCCGGTCACGTTTCAGCGAAACCCGGCGGGCTCCGTCGGCCGATGGAACACTCGGGACGTCGGGCGTCCTGGTGCCCGAACAGCAGACACGCAGCAGGAGGGACCGGGCGGATGGTGCGCACCGCGGACCGGTCCGTCACCTGGCCGGTCGCGACAGTGATGCTCGCCGGCGTGTACGCCGCAGGCGTCGCCGCCGTCGAGCTGTCGCCGGCCCAGGCCACCGTGGCCATCTGGTGGCCGGCCGCCGGCATCGCCGTCGCCCTGCTGACGCTGGCGCGGCTGCGGCACTGGGCGCTGCTCGGCTTCGGCGTGGTGCTCGCCTCGGCGGCCGCGACCATGAGCGCCGGCCGGGACATCGAGATCGCCACCCTGTTCGGCCTGACGTATGCGGCCGAGGCGGTCGTCGCCGCCTCCATCCTGCGCGGCGGCTCCGCGCAGGCGCCGCGGCTGGACAGTCTCGACACCCTGGTGCGGCTGATCGCCGCCGCGCTGGTGGGCGCCGCGGTGGCCGGTGTCGGCGCCGCGGCCGTCGTCGTCTACCTCGACGACGGCTCGGCGCTGTCGATCCTGCGCGCCGTGCTCCCCTCCCACGCGGCCGCGACGATCATCCTGGTGCCGGCGGCCCTGACCATCGACGGCGGCAGGTGGCAGCGGCCCTCCTGGCAGCTGGTGTTCCAGGTGGCCGCGCTGCTGGCGGCCGTGCTGCTGGTCTTCGCCCCGGACCAGCACCTCTCCCTGGTCTTCGCGATCTTCCCGGTGCTCGCGTGGGGGGCGCTGCGCTTCGACCTCCGCACCGTCGCCTGGGAGCTCGCCGGACTCGGCGTGCTGGTCGTCTACCTGACCACGCAGGGCTGGGGGCCGTTCGCCCCGCCGAGCACCGGGGGCGGCCGGCAGGTCGCCGGCGCCCTCACCCAGGCCTACCTGCTCGCGGCGGCGTTGACCTCCCTGCCCCTGGCGGTGGCGGTGAGCCAGCGGCGTGCCCTGCTCGCCCGGGTCAGTGCCGACGAACGGATCTTCCGGCGCAACTTCACCGAGTCGCTGACCGGCATGCTGTTCCTCCAGGGATCCGAGCCCGAGCCGTTCAGCGCCCGCGCGGGACGGCGGGTGGCGCTCTCGGTCATCGACGTCAACGGCACCGCGGCCCAGATCCTCGGTGAGTCGCGCGAGGAGCTCCTCGACCGCGACCTGGACGCCCTGGTGCACTCCCCGGAGGACCTCGGTCGCGTCGCCGCCCGGATCATCGCCGGCGACGGCTACGGGTGGAACGCGCAGATGTCGCTGGCCGGCTCCCGCCCCGGACGCGTCATCCTCGGCCTCTCACTGCTCTCCGCGGGCCCCGGCGAACCGATCTTCTCCGCGCAGCTGATCGACGTGACCGCCGAGTTCGAGGCCCGCAAGCGGTCGGAGGCGGCCGAGAAGCTCACCAGCGCCACCCTGGACACGGCGGCCTGCATCATCCTGCTCACCGACCTCCAGGGACGGATCGTCCGCGCGAACGCGGCCACCAGCGCCATCACCGGCTACTCCGAGGACGAGCTGGTCGGCCGGCTCGTCTGGGAGACCACGCTGGCGCCGGCCGCGGCGGGCGAGATCGAGGCGATGCTGGTGTGGCCGAACCGGACCGGCGCCCCGATGCAGCGCGAGGGCGACGCGGTGACCCGGGACGGTGAGACCCGCCGGATCGTGTGGAACCAGAGCCTGGTGCGCGACCAGAACGGCACCGCGACGTACGCCGTGCTGACCGGCATCGACGTCACCACCGAGCGCAGGTCGGCGGGTCTGGTCGACCACCTGCTGAGAGCCTCGACGAGCACCGCTCTGGTCGGCGTGGACCCCTCCGGCCGGATCACCGTGTTCAACTCCGGCGCCAGCCACCTGCTCGGCTACCGCGAGGAGGAGATGATCGGCCGACCGTTCCACGAGCTGCTCGACCCGGAGGAGCTGCGCAACCGGACCGGCACGAGCCACCCCGGCCACGCCTTCGAGGTGCTCGCGCACGGGATCGGGCACGGTGGCGAGTCCGAGGCCCGCGACTGGACCTGGCGGGACGCCAACGGCACCGCCCACATCATCTCGATGACCCTCAGTGCCGCCGACGACGCGCTCGCCGCCGAGAGCGGCTTCCTCGTGGTCGGTCGTGACGTCACCTCGCACCGGCGCGGGGAGGAGATGCTCGTCGCGGCCCTGGAGAAGGAGCGCACAGCGGTCGAGCGCCTGCGCTCCCTCGACGCGGCCAAGGACGAGTTCGTCTCCACCGTGAGCCACGAGCTGCGGACCCCGGTGACCAGCATCCTGGGCTACACCGAGCTGCTCGCCGACGGCAGCCTCGTCGAGCCACTGCCCGAGCAGGTCCCGCTCCTGTCGACGATCACCCGCAACAGCCACCGCTTGATCGAGGTCTGCAACGACCTGCTGGTGCTCAGCGAGCTGGACGCGGGGAACACCCACTGGGCCCGCGAACCGGTGGACCTGGGTGCCTGCCTGGACCGCGTCGAGGAGGCGGTCCGACCGCTGGTGTCCGACCGCAAGCTGGATCTCGAGCTGAGCCGTCCACCGGTGCCGGTGTGGGTCCGCGGCGACCGGGCGCAGCTCGAACGGGTGATGGTCAACCTGCTGAGCAACGCGGTCAAGTTCACCGAGGACGGCGGCAGCGTCTCCTGTCGACTCACCCAGCACACCGACACCCGGGAGGCGGTGCTGGCCGTCAGCGACACCGGGATGGGCATCCCCCCGGACGAGCAGGACGGGCTGTTCCAGAAGTTCTTCCGGACCACCGCCGCGCACGAACGGGCCATCCAGGGGACCGGTCTGGGGCTGTCGATCGTGGCGGCGGTGGTCGAGGCGCACGGCGGCGAGGTCGGCGTCGACTCCGCCGCCGGCGAGGGCGCCACCTTCACGGTCCGCCTGCCGCTGCTGCTCTGAGGTGTCGGCTCAGGCCCGGTTCACGGCACTGATCACGGCCTTCAGCGAGGCGGTGACGATGTTGGGGTCGATCCCCACGCCCCAGAAGATCCGGTCTCCCACCGAGCACTCGACGTACGCCGCGGCGACCGCGTCGTCACCGGCCGACAGCGCGTGCTCGGCGTAGTCCAGCACTCGCACGTCCCACCCGCGGTCGAGCTCGTTGAGGGCGTTGACGAAGGCGGCGATCGGCCCGTTCCCCTCGCCGTGCAGTGCGGTGAGCTCCCCGTCGAGGTACACGTTGACGTCGAGCGCGTCCTTCTCACCGGCCGCCGAGGAGGTGTGCACCGAGTTCAGCTGCAGCGGGGTCTCGCGGGAGAGGTACTCCGCGGCGAAGACCTCCCAGATCTCGGCCGAGGACATCTCGCCCGCCGGCGCTGTCGGTGCGTTCCTGCACCACGCGGCTGAACTCGATCTGGGCCCGGCGCGGCAGGTCCAGCTTGTGCTCGGCCTTGAGGATGTAGGCGACGCCGCCCTTGCCGGACTGGCTGTTCACCCGGATCACGGCCTCGTAGGTGCGACCCACGTCCTTGGGGTCGATCGGGAGGTACGGCGCCTCCCACGGCAGCGCGGAGACCGGCACGCCCTGGTCGGCGGCGTCCCGGTCCAGGTGCTCCAACCCCTTCTTGATCGCGTCCTGGTGGGACCCGGAGAAGGCGGTGTAGACGAGGTCCCCGGCGTACGGGTGCCGCGGGTGGACGGGCAGCTGGGTGCAGTACTCCACCGTGCGCCGGATCTCGTCGATGTCGGAGAAGTCGATCATCGGGTCGACTCCCTGGCTGAACAGGTTCATCCCCAGGGTGACCAGGCAGACGTTGCCGGTGCGCTCGCCATGGCCGAACAGGCACCCCTCGACGCGGTCCGCGCCGGCCATCACCGCGAGCTCGGTGGCCGCCACCGCGGTGCCACGGTCGTTGTGGGGGTGCAGCGAGATCACGGTGCTCTCCCGACGGGTCAGCTGCCGGGAGAACCATTCGATCTGGTCGGCGTACACGTTCGGCGTGGCCGACTCCACCGTGGCCGGCAGGTTGAGGATGATCTCGCGACCGTCCTCGGGCTGCCAGACGTCGCTGACGGCCTCGCAGACCTCCAGGGAGAACGGCAGCTCGGTGGAGGTGAAGATCTCCGGGGAGTACTCGTAGCCGATCACGGTCATGTCGAGGTGGTTCTCCCCGTGCTTCATCACCAGCTCGGTGCCCCGGGTGGCGATGTCCTTGATCTCGTCCTTGCCGGCGTGGAAGACCACCCGGCGGAACAGCGGGGCGAGCGCGTTGTAGAGGTGGATGTTCGCCTTGTGCACCCCGACCAGCGACTGGACGCTGCGCTCGATGAGGTCCTCACGGGCCTGGGTCAGCACCGAGATGGTGACGTCCTCCGGGATCCGGTCGCCCTCGATCAGCTGCCGGACGAACGCGAAGTCCGTCTCCGAGGCGGACGGGAAGCCGACCTCGATCTCCTTGTAGCCCATCCGGACCAGGAGGTCGAACATGCTCATCTTGCGGGCCGGGGACATCGGGTCGATGAGCGCCTGGTTGCCGTCGCGCAGGTCGGTGGAGAGCCAGCGGGGCGCCTCGGTGATGGTGCGCGTGGGCCAGGTGCGGTCGGGCAGGTCGATCGGGGGGAAGGGCCGGTACCGGTGGTACGGCATCCCGCTGGGCCGCTGGGGTGAGACGTGCGGTACGGCGCTCTCCGGGCCGGTCCGGTGGGTGCTGGTGGTCATGCTGTCCTCGCTGGCTGCTGGGTGCTGGGGCCGGTCGCGCAACAGACTCCGCAGCGAGGGGTCCGGCTCTGGCTCAGACCTCGCTGCGGCAGCGAAGGAGAAGGGAACGGCACGTCATGACGAGACCGACTCTAGCCCAACGGTCTCAGCGCGACGAGCCAGGCAGCAGGTCGTCGGCGTCGAGCGCGACCTGGTGGGGCACGCCGGTGATCTCCAGCACCCGCTCGGCGGCGGTGCCCCGGGCGGCCACCAGGACCACGTCCACGGCGACATCGGCCGCCCGCCTCATCCCCTGCACGAGCACCGAGATGCCGATGCTGGGCAGGTAGGTGACCTCGGTCAGGTCGACCGTCAGTCGCGGGCCTTCCTCGTCCGCCCCCGTCAGTGCGCCCGTCACTGCCCCGGTCACGGCAGCCGCCAGGTCCTCGGCCAGGTCGTCGGCGAGGTCGGGGTCGACGGTGCCCCTGACGGCCAGCACCGAGGAGGCGGGGTCGTAGCGGGTCTCGAAAGGAACGTCCAGCACTCCTCCACCCTACCGACCCCGCCCGCGGTCCACGCTCACCCCAAAGGCCCGTCCGGGGTGACGCCGACCTCCTGCCTGAGCCGGCCCAGGATGCGGGTGAGCAGCCGGGACACCTGCATCTGGGTCACGCCGAGGTCGTCGGCGATCTGCTGCTGGGTGAAGTCCGCGCCGAAGCGGAGCGCGAGGATCCGGCGGTCGCGCTCAGGCAGCTTCCGGATGACCGGGGAGAGCATGATCCGCGCCTCCGCCGCCTGGTCCGTGTCGTCGTCGGCGGAGCCGAGGGCGTCCCCGAGCGTGGTGCCGGTCTCGCTGCCCCCTACCGGGGCGTCCAGGGAGAGCACGCTGAAGCAGCCCTCCGCGGCGAGCGCCTCCTCGACCTCGGCGACCGGGATGTCCAGCTCGCCGGCGAGCTGCGAGGCGGTCTCGGCTCCGGACCCCCCGTTGCGGTGGGCACGCACCAGCAGCTGCGTCTCCTGCACCCGCCGCGGCGGCCGCACCGTCCACCCCTGGTCGCGGAAGTAGCGCTTGAGGTCTCCCCGGATCGACGGGACCGCATAGGACAGGAAGTCCCGTCCGGGCGCCGGCTCGAACTTGGGCACGATCCGCACCAGCGACATCATCGCGACCTGCTCCAGGTCCTCCAGCGGCACCCCGCGGTTGCGGAACCGCGAGGCGAGCGAGCGGGCCAGGCCCATGTTCACCAGCACGATCTCGTCCAGCAGGCGACGTCGTTCCTCCTCGCAGGTCGCGGCGCAGGCGGCGGCGAAGAGCTCGGCGGTCTGCTCGCGGCGACGCGCGTCGCGGGCTGGCGTGGGGCTGGACGCGTCGGGATCCGAGACTGTGGTGAGCGTCATGTCCTCGGCCTACCCCCCGCGGGGACCCGGATAACCACCGTCGCCGGTTTTCACCCCGACGGGTGAGCGCCGCCCCGGCCGGTGCCAGACTGCCCGGATGGCTCGCCTGCTGGTCGTCCACCACTCCCCCACGCCGACCGTGCGGGCGCTCACCGAGGCGGTGCTGAGCGGCGCCCGGGACGACGCCGTGACGGGCGTCGACGTCGTGGTCCGGGCGGCGCTCGAGGCCCGTGCCGCCGACGTCCGGGACGCCGACGGGTTCCTGCTCGGTACGCCGGCCAACTTCGGCTACATGTCCGGGGCGCTCAAGCACTTCTTCGACACGATCTTCCTGGAGAGCGGCGGTGACCTCGGCGACGACGGTGCCGCCGGCCCGGGAGGGAGCAGCGGGCCGGGGCGCAAGCGTCCCTACGGCCTGTTCGTGCACGGCCGCTACGACACCACCGGCGCCGTGCGCTCGGTGCAGTCGATCGTGCAGGCGCTGACCTGGACCCAGGCCGCGCCGGTGCTCAGCGTGGTCGGGGACGTGGACCAGGCCGCGGTCGACGCCGCGCACGAGCTCGGCGGCACCCTGGCCGCCCTGCTGATGGGGTGACCGGGCCCGCGCCCCGGCCCGAGGCTCACTCCTCGTCGCGGTGCGCCTCGTCCAGCAGGTCAGCGTCCGAGTCAGCGTCCGGGTCGTCGACCCGGCTGAGGTAGGGCAGCCGCACCATCTCCAGCACGTGCTGGGCCGGGGAGCCGTGCGGGGCGAACAGGGTCAGCGCGGCGCCGCCGCGCGGCGCGGCCCAGACCTCCTCGAAGAGCACCTGGACCCCGGCACTGGTCAGCAGCTCGACGTCGGCGAGGTCCACCAGCAGCGGACGGGTGCCTCCGCGGCCCGCTCGCGCCAACCGGCGTCGCAGCTGGTCGCTGGAACGGTGGTCGATGATGCCGCTGAGCCTCATCCGCCCCGGGGTCTCCTCGATGGACAGCGGTCGCCCCGGGTACTCGCAGGGGTCCTCGCCGGTGCCGGTGAGCAGCACCGCCGACCGCAGGACCCGGTGCCGGACCCGGGCTCGGGTGCCGTGATCGTCGTGGTGCAGCACGAGCTCGTCGGTGAAGCCCCGCGCCATCGCCAGACCGCGACCGCGGGACCCGTCGTGCTCCCGCGGCTCCCGCCACTGGCCGTGGTCGGTCACCTCGACGTCGACCAGGCCGTCGTGGGACAGGCTGACCCGGATCCCCACGACGGCGTCGACCGCCGGCTCGGGATACGCGTGCTCGACGGCGTTGGTGACGAGCTCGCCGACGGCGTGCTGGAGCGCCATCTCGTCCAGCGCCGTGACGCCGAGCGCGAGCAGCCAGTCCCCCAGCTCCGCCCGGACCCGGCGCAGCGTGTCCGGGTGCACCGGCAGGCGCAGGTCGAGGGGTGCGGCTGCCGGGACGCGCTGCACCGCCATCACCGTGATGTCGTCGCAGTAGCCGGTCGCACCGGCCAGCTGGTCGACGGGGGTGCGACAGACCCGGTCGGAGAGCTGCTCGCCCGGCTCGGCACCGCTGCCGGCGTACGCCCGGGACGCCGCGGCCGCCAGCTCGGCGGTGCTCTGGGTCACCGAGCACCCGGGGCGCTCGACGATGCCGTCGGTGTAGAGCATCAGCAGCTCGTCGGGAGCCAGCGGGTGCTCGACGAAGGGGTGCCCCAGGCCCGAGCCGAGCGGGCCGCCGCCGCTGGGCGGGAGGTACGTCGCGCGGCCCGAGGCGTCGACCAGCAGCGGCGGGGGGTGGCCCGCGGTGCAGTAGAGGACCGACCCGGTGACGGTGTCGAGCACCGCGACGCACATGGTGGCGGCGTGTGCCTCCGGGACCCGTCGGGCCCGCCGGTCGAGGGCCGCCAGCGCACTCGCGACGTCGCCGGTGTCGCGGACCCGCTCGTCGAACATCGCCGCGAGCTGGCCCATCGCCACCGCGGCCCCGACCCCCTGGCCCGCAATGTCGCCGACACTGAGGACCAGGCGACCGTCGGGCAGCGCGACCGCGCCGAACCAGTCACCGCCGGCGGTGGCCGGATCCTGGGAGAGGGCGTACCGGGCGGCGACCTGGGCCCCCGACACGATGGGCAGACCGTCGGGCAGCAGCGAGTCCTGCAGGGTGACCAGCTCCTCCTGGGCGGCTCGGCGGCCGGCCTTCCGGGCTCCCTGGCGGGAGCCTCGTCGCTCGGCCTCGCCGAGAGCACTCACGTCGTCGGTGTGATCGGTGACCTGCACGACGACGCCCCACGGGGTGTCGTCCGGGTCCTGACAGCGGGTGGCGGTGATGCCGAGGACCCGCTCCTGGGGGGCGCCGTCGACGTCGAGCCCGCCGACGGTGACCGTCACCCGAGCCAGCGGCTCACCGGTCCGGCGCACCTCGCGGAGCCGGTCGACCAGGTCGCTCCCGGCCAGGAAGGTCAGCGCCCGCTCCACCGGCTGCCCGGCCTGGTCACCGAAGGCACGGCGTGCCGCGGCGTTGAGCGAGAGCACGACCAGGGATGAATCGTGGCCCGCGAGGACCAGCAGAGGCTCCGGGCTGCACTCGAATGCCGCGGCACGCGCCACGACATCGTCGGCGCTGCCGTCGCTCATCTGGCTCCTCCTGGGTCGCGGCGGGGCTGTAGGCCTGCGGTACCCAGGTGGACCGGGGAGTAACGGACCCGGCCGTCGCGCCTGGACCAGGCCCTCGATGGTTAAGAATCGAACTACTCCCGCACGATCGGGTTTGGGACCTGGCCGGTCTGGACAGGAGTCCAGGCAGACGATGATCGACGGACCGGGACACCGCTGCGCGGAGTCCCTCCCAGGATGGAGACCCCCCCATGACGACAGCCGTGATCACCGCGAGCGGACGACGAACCCTGACTCGGGCGGAGCGGTCCGAGCGGACGTCCGAGCTGATGGCCGAGCTGGCCGAGTGCGCCGACGCCCACCGTCGCGAGCAGCTGCTCGAGGAGACCATCCTCATCAACCGTGGCGTCGCCGAGGCCGTGGCCGCCCGCTACCGGAGCCGTGGCGTCGCCCAGGACGACCTCAACCAGGTCGCCTACGAGGGCTTGGTCAAGGCCGTGACCCGGTTCGACCCCGCGCTGCGCAACGACCTGCTCACCTACGCGGTGCCGACCATCCGCGGCGAGCTGCAGCGATACTTCCGCGACCAGGGCTGGACGGTGCGTCCGCCGCGCCGGGTCCAGGAGCTCCAGCTGCGGGTCAACCGCACCATCGAGGCTCTCTCCCAGCAGCTCGGCCACGAGCCGGACGCCGCCGAGGTGATCGCCGAGCTGGAGATCACCGAGCGCGAGTACGACGAGGCCCTGGTCGCGTTCGGCTGCTTCCAGCCCACCTCGCTGGACCAGCCGGTCACCAGCGCCTCGGAGACCACCCTCGGCGCGCTGATCCCGGACACCGGAGACGAGACCGCCGCTCTCGAGGCGCGGGTTCGGCTCGCGCCCGTGGTGCGCCGGCTCCCCGAGCGGGACCGCCGGATCCTGCACCTGCGGTTCTTCGAGGACCGCACCCAGGAGGAGATCGGGATGGACCTCGGCGTCACCCAGATGCAGGTGTCGCGGCTCCTCGCCCGGATCCTGCGGCAGCTGCGCGAGGACCTCGACTGACGATCCCGGCGGCCTGATCCGGCGAGGCGGCCGGATCGGGGTCTGCCAGGTACGATGCGTGCGCCGAGCACCCCACCATCTGGCCGCCGAGGAGGACCCGCGTTGCCGCACCACCGACGCGGGCGACTGGTCGCCGTCGCCGGAGCCGTGCTGCTGTCGGTCGGTCTGCTCTCCGCCTGCAACGAGGAGCCGGCCGAGGTCGACCCGAGCATCGACCTGGCGCAGGTCGATGCGGTCGACGTCCCCGAGCTGGGCGCCTGCCGCGTCCTCCAGCCCGAGGATGCGCGCCAGCCCAGCAACGCCACCCGCACCGTGTCGTGCCAGGAGGAGCACACCGCCCAGACGTTCGCGGTGGGCGAGCTTCCTGAGGAGCTGGTCGACGCGGCGTACGACTCCGAGGAGCTGGGAGCCTGGGCCTACCGGACGCTGCTCCACGGCCTTCGAGAAGTTCCTCGGCGCCGACGAGAGCCTGGTGCTCCGCTCGATGCTCAGCTGGGCCTGGTTCCGGCCCTCGCAGGATGCCTGGGACGCCGGAGCGCGCTGGTACCGCTGCGACGTCGTCGGTGGCGGCGACGAGAGCGCGGCGTACGTCGCCCTCCCCGTCACGGCGCGGGGACTGCTGCAGGGGCCGCCGCAGGACAAGTGGATGGTGTGCGTGGACGGGCCGACCGTCGTCGACGCCGATCGGGTGCCGTGCTCGCAGGAGCACACCTGGCGCGCCGTCACCACGATCAAGCTCGGCGAGGCCAAGGACGACTACCCCGGTGACCGGCTGGTCGAGGTGACGACCCGGGACTTCTGCTCCGACTCGGTGGGCGCGTGGCTGGGCTACCCCGTCGACTACGACTTCGGCTACACCTGGTTCCACGAGGCCGAGTGGGAGGCCGGGAACCGCCGGTCGATCTGTTGGGCGAAGACCGCGCAGTGAGGACCGGCCGGTGACCCCGCATCGGCTGCGGGGCTTGCGGGTGGGCGGCGTGGCGCTGACGGTGGGCGGGTGCGTGCTGTCCCTCGGCCTCGCCGCCTGTGGCGCAGACCCCGATCCCGACCGGTCCGCCGCGCCCTCGACGCCCGCCTCCACCTCGGCGGCCCGTCACGAGCCCCCGACACCGGCGAGGACCGCCCCCGCTGCGGAGCCGGCACCCACCCCGGCCGCCCGGGCCTGCTACCGGCTGCGACCCGCGCAGGCCGTCGCCCCGACCACCGAGGCCCCGACGGTGCGGTGCGGCAGCCGGCACACCGCCCGGACCTTCGCCGTCGGCAGCCTGGACACCGTGGCGGACGGACACCTGCTGGCCGTCGACTCGGGACGGGTTCAGGACCAGGTCCGGGAGGACGTGCCCGGACCGGTTCGCCGCGTTCGTCGGCGGCGACAGCGAGGCTCGCCGGTTGAGCATGCTGCGCTCGGTCTGGTTCACCCCGACCCTCGCCGAGTCGGACCAGGGGGCCAACTGGTTCCGGTGCGACGTCGTGGCGCTGGCGCGGGCCCGGAGGCTGGCGCCGCTGACCGGCCGGCTCGAGGGGATCCTCTCCCGGCCGGCGGACCGGGAGCGGTACGCCCTGTGCGGGACCTCGGCGCCGGGGGCCGAGTCCTTCGAGCGGGTGATCTGCTCCGACCCGCACGCGTGGCGGGCGATCCGCACCGTCGAGGTACCCGGGGACCGCTATCCCGGCCGCGACGCCGCCCGAGCGGCCGGCCAGGAGCCGTGCGAGGCGGCGGGCCGGGCTCGTGCGGAGAACCCGCTGGAGTTCCGGTGGGGCTACGAGTGGCCGACCGCGCAGCAGTGGCGCCGCGGCCAGACGTGGGGCGTCTGCTGGGTCCCCGACTGAGCGGCGCTCAGAAGCCGAGCTTGCGGAGCTGGCGGGGGTCGCGCTGCCAGTCCTTGGCGATCTTCACCCGCAGGTCGAGGTGGACCTGGGTGCCCAGCAGCGCCTCGATCTGGCTGCGGGCCTCGGTGCCGACCTTGCGCAGCCGGGCTCCCTTGTGGCCGATCATGATGCCCTTCTGGGAGTCGCGCTCGACGTACAGCGAGGCGAACACGTCCAGCAGCGGGCGGTCCTCGGGGCGGTCCTCGCGCGGCGCCATCTCGTCGACCACCACCGCGATCGAGTGCGGGAGCTCGTCGCGGACCCCGTCCAGCGCCGCCTCCCGGATCAGCTCGGCGACCAGGATCTCCTCCGGGGAGTCGGTGAGGTCGCCGTCAGGGTAGAGCTGCGGCCCCTCCGGCAGCAGGCCCACGAACAGGTCCGCCAGCAGTCCGACCTGGTCGCCCGCGACTGCGGAGACCGGCACGATCTCGGCCCAGTCGGTGCCGGTGTCGCGGCCCAGCGCGGCGATGTCCAGCAGGTGCTGACCGATCCGGGCGGAGTCCGCGAGGTCGGTCTTGGTGGCGACGGCGACCTTGATGGTACGCCGCACCTTGGACAGCTCGTTGACGATGAACGTGTCCCCCGGGCCGATCTTCTCGTTGGCGGGGAAGCAGACCGCCACCACGTCGACCTCCGACCAGGTGGTCCGCACCAGGTCGTTGAGCCGCTCGCCGAGCAGGGTCCGCGGCCGGTGCAGGCCGGGGGTGTCGACGAGGATCAGCTGGGCGTCCGGGCGGTGCACGATCCCGCGCACCACGGTCCGGGTGGTCTGCGGCTTGTCGGAGGTGATCACCACCTTGCTGCCGACCAGGGCGTTGGTGAGCGTCGACTTGCCGGCGTTGGGCCGCCCCACGAAACAGGCGAAGCCGCTGCGGTGCTCGGTCATCGTCCGCCCTCCCGGGCCTCGTCGTACTCCAGCCAGATCTGCTCGTCGCTCTTGCCGGCTGCCTTGCCGGCCCGCCAGATCGGACCCGGGTCGGCGGACCTCGGCTGCCGCTGAGCGCCCCCGCGCCAGTAGCCCATCACGTGGTAGGCGCTGCTGGGCAGTCGACGCTCGCGCATCAGGTGCTTGCGGATGGTCCGCATCTGCGCCGACTCACCGGCCATCCAGAAGTAGCCGTCGCCCGCGGGCCACTCCAACCCCTCGACCACCGCGCCGAGCGCGCTGCGCTCCTGGCTCGGCGGTGCCAGCCAGGTGACGTCGGTCCCGGCGGGCAGGTACGCCGGGAGCTCGTCGGGCACCTCGGCCCAGACCCGGGTCGGCAGGTCCACGCTCTCGCGGATCCGCGCCATCGCGGGCAGGGCGGTGAGGTCTCCGACCAGCATCAGCCAGCGAGCGCCGGACGGGGGCGTGAACGCCCCTTGGGGCTCGGTGACGGTGACGGTCTCGCCGACCGGGTCCCCGGACCGACCGGACAGGCCGCGGGTCGCCCACTCGGTGACCAGCCCCTCGTCGTGGACCACGACGTCGAGCACCAGCTCGCCGACGGACCAGGAGCGCACCGTGTAGTAGCGGCTCTGGAACTGCCCCGGCACCACCAGCCCTACCCACTCGTCGGGGATGCCGGTCGAGGTGAGGCCGTCCAGGCCGGGGCCGCCGAGGGTCAGCCGGACCAGGTGCGCCGAGAGCCGCTCACGGCGCAGCAGCTGCGCGGTGTACTGCCGGGCCCGGGTGCTCACCCGCGCAGGCTACCGAGGTCACCAGGTGGGTCGCAGCGGCAGCCCGTCGTCGCCGTCGTCGGCGGTGCGCACGGCGAGCACCTGGTGCAGCTGGATCTCGTTGCGCTCGAAGCCGAGTCGCGAGCCGGCCATGTACAGCCCCCAGACCCGCGCGGTGCCCTCGCCGACCTCGTCGACGCACGCGTCCCAGTGCTCGACGAGGTTGCGGGTCCACGCCTGGAGGGTCCGGGCGTAGTGCACCCGGAGGTTCTCGGCGTGCACGACCTCCAGCCCGCCGTCCTGGGCCGCGGTGATGATGGTGCCGGCGCCGGTGAGCTCCCCGTCGGGGAAGACGTAGCGGTCGATGAAGTGCCCGGTCTCCTCGCGGCGGTTGTGCGGGCGGGTGATGCAGTGGTTGAGCAGCCGACCACCGGGGCGCAGGTGCGAGCGCAGGAAGCCGAAGTACGCCGGGTACTGACGGACGCCGATGTGCTCGGTGAGGCCGATCGAGCTGATCGCGTCGAAGCCGGTCTCGGCCACGTCGCGGTAGTCGCTGTGCCGGATCTCGACCCGGTCCGTCAGGCCGTCCCGCTCGACGGCCTCGCGGCCCCAGTCCGCCTGGGCCCGGGACAGGGTGACGCCGAGGGCTCGGACGCCGTACTCGCGGGCCGCGTGCCGGGCCATCCCGCCCCAGCCGCAGCCCACGTCGAGCAGCCGCATCCCCGGCTGGAGGCCGAGCTTGCGGCACACCAGGTCGAACTTCTCCGCCTGGGCCTCCTCCAGGGTCG
The DNA here is from genome assembly GCA_963756135.1 of uncultured Actinomycetota bacterium. Taxonomy (GTDB): domain Bacteria; phylum Actinomycetota; class Actinomycetes; order Propionibacteriales; family Nocardioidaceae; genus Nocardioides. The sequence continues at coordinate 306,535 of CAVWMP010000007.1, read as the reverse complement.
CGTCCTGGTGCGGGAAGACCGCGCAGGTGTAGGCCATCGAGGGACCGAGCACGTGGGCGTAGAAGGTGTTCGAGACGTCGTAGTGGTGGTGGATGACCCCCGCGTCGCGGGTCAGCGAGTGCCGCAGCCCCTCCACGGCGCGACGCCAGCGGGGCAGGTGCTCCTGCGGTGGCGGCGGCGGCGGCTTGAGGTTCGCCAGCCCCAGTCCGCGGACCAGCTGGACCACCTCGGCCGGTGCGGGCCGGCGGAACTTGGTGCGGTTCATCAACAGCTGCATGACCGGGTACGGGTCCCCGGGATGGGCCCCGTGCAGGGCCAGGTCGCCGGAGACGTAGGCGCGTGCCAGGCCCAGATCGCCGGGAGCGGTGAGCACGTAGGCCAGACCCCGCTGGTTGAGCAGGTCGAGCCTGACCGGGGCGTCCTCGGGGCCGGCGGCGCTGCCGTCGTAGGCGGTGAAGCGCAGCGGCGGGCGGTCGCGCAGCAGCGAGGCCACCGCCTCGCCGATCGGGAGCGTCCCCCGCGCGGGTTCCGGTCGGGTGGTCCTGGTGGTCGCCGTGGTCATCGTCTCCGCACCGCCTTGTCGTAGAGGGTCGTGAGGCGGTCCTCCGGGTCGTACCGGTGCTTGACCGCCGCCAGGTTGGCGCCGTCGTAGAGCTCCTCGAAGGTGTCCTTGTCGTAGAACGCCTCGGAGTAGAGCGACTTGTGGCCGCCGAGCTCGTGGACGCGCTGCTCGACGGCCCGGTTCACCGGGCCGTCCGGGGCATCGGGGCCGACGTGCACCGTGCCCCAGAAGCCGACGTTGACGTAGGTCTGGTCGTCGCGCAGCGGGTACGTCGGCCACGCGCGCCGGGTCGTCAGCGGGCACAGCCACACCGGCCGCATCCCGACCTCGTCGTCGAACCAGGCGAGGAACTCGGCCAGCCGCTCGAGCGGGACCTCGACGTCCTGGATGACCCGCTCCCGCTGGGGCCGACCGCGGAGCCGGTCCACCCGGTCGATGACCCCGAACCGGTCGTTGAGGCCGACCAGGCGGTGGTAGACGTCCGAGCGGCGTCGGCTGCGCGGCCACACCCGTCGCAGCACCGGGTGCTGCGCCCCGAAGGCGCCCGAGCACCAGAACCAGTCGGTGTCCCAGCGCCACAGGTAGTCGTAGGTGGTCAGCAGGTCCCGCTCGCGCTGCTGGAGCGAGCGGTAGAACACGTCCTGCCCGGTGTAGTCGCTCGGCCGGGTCCCGCCGGTGCCCTCGGTCCAGGTGGCGAGCGTGAGGTACAGCTCGTCGGGGCTGAAGGCCACCCCGTCCAGCCCGTCGACCCGCGCACCGTCGTGCTCGCCGCTCTCGACGATCGCGGCGACCGTCTTGGCCAGCAGGCCCGGGTCGTCGAAGCGCAGGTGTCGCAGAGCCACGAACGGGGACACCTCCTCCAGCGCGATCTGCAGCCGGGTGGCGTAGCCCAGCGAACCGTAGGAGTTGGGGAAGGTGTCGAAGAGACGGTCCCCGGGACGGCAGGTGACCAGCTGACCCGCGCCGGTGAGCACGTCCATCTCGAGCACCGACTCGTGCGGCAGCCCGCTGCGGAAGCTGGTCGACTCGATCCCCAGTCCGGTCACCGCGCCGCCCAGGGTGATCGTCCGCAGCTGCGGGACGACCAGCGGGATCAGCCCGTGGGGCAGGGTGGCGTCGACCAGCCTCTCGTAGGTGCAGAACCCCTGCACCTGCGCGGTCCGGGTCGACGGGTCCACGGCGACCACGCCGTCGAGCCCGGAGACGTCGAGCCCCGGGGTCGCGATCGCCGCCCGCGGCCGGAACAGGTTCGAGGTCCGCTTCGCCAGCCGCACCGGGGCATCGGCAGGGAGCGCGGCGTACGACGCGCACAGCCGCGTCACGGCCTCGTGGTGCTGGTGCCAGGTGTCCTCTGCCACGCCACCAACCTATCCACACCGGGGCGTCGCTCCGCCACACCCGCCCGGTCGACGGACCGGTCCGCTCGACGTCCGGTTCAGGCCGTCCGGCTGCCCGAGACCTCGCCCCGGGGGTTCGCCAGGTGCACCACGACGCCGGCACCGCCGAGGTCGCGGAGGACGCTGAGGTCGGCCTCCGAGACGCTGTCGCCCGAGCCGAGCACCACGGCGGCCTCGAGCCCCTTCGACCCGGACGAGACCGCCATCGCCACGCACACCCCGACCGCCGAGACGTGCAGGGACGGCAGGGCGACGGTGGCCCCGGCGTAGGTCCGGCCGTCGGTGTCGCGCACCGCGGCTCCCTGCGCAGCCCCGGTCCGGGACCGGGAGGCGCGGGCCAGGGTCACCAGCTTGCGGTCCTCCGCGCTCAGTCCACCCTCGGGCTGCTCAGTCATGGGACTCCTCCCGCTCGCGGCGCTCGCGCCGGCCGCTCCGGCTGTGGCCGTCCTCCGACGTGCCGTCGTCGCCGGCCGACTGCTCGGGCTCGACGCGGGCGATCAGCACGGTACCGATCTTGTTGCGACGGCCGGCGGCACGCTCGGCCTCGAACCGCAGCCCGTGAGCCTCCACCGACGAGCCCGGGATCGGCACCAGCCCGAGGTGCTTGGCCATCAGCCCGCCGACGCTGTCGACGTCCTCCTCGTCGATGTCGAAGCCGAACAGCTCGTCGAGGTCGTCGATCGGGTACCGCGAGGAGACCCGGACCGAGCCGTCGCCCAGCTGCTCCACCTCGACGTGCTCCTCGTCGTACTCGTCGGTGATCTCCCCGACGATCTCCTCGAGGATGTCCTCGATGGTGATCAGCCCGGCGGTGCCGCCGTACTCGTCGACGACCACCGCGATGTGCTGTCGCCGGGCCTGCATCTCGGCGAGCAGCGCGTCGACCGGCTTGGACTCCGGGACCCAGTGCACCGGGCGCATCACCTCGTCGATGCGCTGGGTGAACTCGACGTCGGGGGCCTCGAAGTCGCGGCGCACGATGTCCTTGAGGTAGGCCATCCCGACGATGTCGTCGAGGTTCTCGTTGATCACCGGCACCCGGGAGAAGCCGCTGCGCAGGAACAGCGACAGGGTCTGGCGCAGGTTCTTGTGCCGCTCCACGTAGACCACGTCGTTGCGCGGCACCATCACCTCGCGGGCGGAGGTGTCCCCCAGGTCGAAGACCGAGTGGATCATCCGCCGCTCGTTGGTCTCGATCACCGAGGAGGCCTCGGCCAGGTCGACGAGCTCCCGCAGCTCGGACTCGGAGGCGAACGGCCCCTCGCGGAAGCCCTTGCCCGGGGTGATCACGTTGCCGATCACGATGAGCATCTGCGGCAGCGGCCCGAGCACCCGGGTGACCCAGGTCAGCGGCGCCGCCGACCACAGCGCCACCGTCTCGGAGTGCTGCCGGCCCAGGGTGCGCGGGCCGACCCCGATCACCACGAACGAGAGCACCAGCATCACGCCGATGGTGGCCAGCACGCTGGCCCACCAGGTGCCGTTGACCGCCTCGTCGACCTGCAGGGTGACCAGGACGATCGCGGAGATCTCGCAGAGCAGACGCAGGAACAGCGCGGTGTTGACGTAGCGGGACGGGTCGTCCAGCAGCAGCAGCAGCCGCTTGCTGCCGGCCTTCCCCTCCTCGGCCAGCTCGTCGGCCCGGGCCCGCGAGAACGCCGAGAGGGCTGCCTCGGCCGCGGTGAACACCCCGGCGAGGACGACGAGGGCGGCTGCCGTCACCAGCAGCCCCAGATCACTCCCGGTCATGCGTCGGCGCTGGTCGGCGAGGAGGACTGGTCCCGGCTGCGCCAGGCGGCCAGCAGCTCGTCCTGCAGTCCGAACATCTCCCGGTGCTCCTCGGGCTCGGCGTGGTCGTAGCCCAGCAGATGCAGGATCCCGTGCACCGTGAGCAGCTCGATCTCGGCGTCCCGCCCGTGCCCGGCGGTCTCGCCCTGGGTGGCGGCGAGCTCGGGGCAGAGCACCAGGTCGCCGAGAACACCCTCCTCGGGCTCCTCGTTGACCAGTCCGGGGCGCAGCTCGTCCATCGGGAAGGCCAGCACGTCGGTGGGTCCGTCCTTGCCCATCCACTGCTGGTTGAGCTCGGCGATGGTCTCGGAGTCGACGGCCTTGATGCACAGCTCGGCCAGCGGGTGCACCCGCAGCCGGTCCAGCACGAACCGGCTCAGCCGGGACAGCCGAGCGACGTCCAGCGCGAGGCCGGACTCGTTGAGGATCTCGACGCTCACGGGCGGTTCCCCGGCTTCCGCACCGGCGCCGCGGCGGCACCGGTCTCGGTGCGCGCGTCGAACTCGTCGTACGCCGCGACGATCTTGCCCACCAGCTTGTGCCGCACCACGTCGTGGCTGGTCAGCCGGTTGAACACGATGTCCTCGACCCCGTCCAGGATTCCCTCGATGATCCGCAGGCCCGACCGGGTGCCGGTCGGCAGGTCCACCTGGGTCACGTCGCCGGTGACCACGATCTTGGAGCCGAAGCCGAGCCGGGTGAGAAACATCTTCATCTGCTCCGGGGAGGTGTTCTGCGCCTCGTCGAGGATGATGAAGGCGTCGTTGAGGCTGCGCCCGCGCATGTAGGCCAACGGCGCGACCTCGATCGTCCCGGCGGCCAGCAGCTTGGGGATCGTCTCGGGGTCGATCATGTCGTGCAGGGCGTCGTAGAGCGGCCGCAGGTACGGGTCGATCTTCTCGCTCAGCGTCCCGGGCAGGAAGCCGAGCCGCTCGCCGGCCTCGACCGCGGGCCGGGTCAGGATGATCCGGTTGACGTTCTTCGACTGGAGGGCCTGGACCGCCTTGGCCATCGCCAGGTAGGTCTTGCCGGTGCCGGCGGGGCCGATCCCGAAGGTGATGGTGTGCTTGTCGATCGAGTCGACGTACCGCTTCTGGTTCAGCGTCTTCGGGCGGATCGACCGGCCTCGGTTGGAGAGGATGTTGAGGCTCAGCACGTCGGCGGGACGCTCGGTGGTCTCGGCGCGCAGCATCACCAGGACCCGCTCGACGGTCTCGCTGGAGATGCCCTGCCCGGTGCGGATGATCGTCACCAGCTCGTCGAGCAGCCGCTCGGCCAGCGCCACCTCACCGGGGTCACCGTCGAGGGTGATCCGGTTGCCCCGGACGTGGATGTCGGCGCCGAAGGCCCGCTCGATGATCCCGAGGTGCTCGTCCCCGGCTCCGAGGAGGCTGACCATGTCGATGCTGTTCGGCACCACGACCGTGTGCCGGGTCCGGGGCGAGGTCTCTCGCTGCCTGTCGTCGGGCCTGTGGTCGGGCCTGTCATCGGGCCGGTCGCCGTGCTGGGTGCTGTCAGTCATGAGGCCCGGGTGGGCGGCCTTTCCTCGGGAGCGCTGGGCCGTTCCATGCTAGCGAGCGGCAGCGACACGGCCCAGCGCGCGACCCCGCGCGCAGTCCGGGTGTGACGGGCGCGACGTACCGTGGTGCCATGACGCCGCCCGCGGACCCGTCGCGGGGCCCCGCCGACGACCCCGACCGGGATCACGACGACGGGGAGCCCGACGAGGACGCTCCGCCCGACTGGTTCCCCGGCGGTCACCTGCCCGAGCACGCCCGACGTCTGGGGCTGACCCACCACGTCCCCGAGGGCGCGCTGCTGGACTTCGCCGGCAGGCTCGACTCCGCCAAGCCGCTGCACCGGGCCACCGCCTGGGTGATGCTGGGGGTCTTCGCGACGCCGCCGGCCCTCTACGTGCTCCGGCTCCTGGAGGCCGCCTACCCCGGCTGAGGCCCCGGACGGTCGAGGGCCGCAGCACGGATCGTCAGGGTCGGGCGACCTGCAGGATGCCCAGGCACATCTCGTCGGTGGTGCCGTCGCCCCAGATCACGTAGCGCTCCTCCTGGTCCGCGAACGCCGGCAGCTCGTCACGCAGGGACTGGTCGTGGCGGCAGGTGACCCGGATCTCGTCACCGGGACCGACCGTCACCGGCTCGACGGGCCGGGCGCGCTGGTCGTCGAAGTCCCAGACCGGGATGTCCAGCACCGTGCGGGCGTCATCGCGCCCCGGGTTCACCTCGAGCCTGATCTCCCGGCCCAGCAGGTGCATGTGGCCGGCGGCGCCGAGGATCGTCATCGGGCTGTCCACGGTCCGGGTGCAGCTGGTGGTCTCCCCCGGCGGCACCTCGTCGCCGCACAGCACGTGCAGCAGGTTCGCCACCTGACCCGGCCCGGTGCCGAACCGCGCCTTGGCGTCCTCCAGCGCCGCATCACGCGAGCAGAGCTCGCTGCCGCCGTGTCCCGGGCGGCAGGGCAGCTCGACCGGCGCGGGCAGCAGGAAGGTGCCCAGCTCGGTCACGTCGGCGTCGGCAGGTCGCCAGCGGAACTGGGTCGAGGAGACGTCCTCGGCCTCGGTGGCTCCCTCGGCCAGCAGGTTGTAGTGCACCTGCATGACGATCCGGCTGCCGGCCGGCAGGTCGACGCCGTATCCCTGCGGCACCAGGGACTCCTTGCCTCCCGGCGCCCAGGCGCCGAGCCAGCCGGCGTCACCCGGACCGGCGCCGGCCCCCCGCGGGATGCCGGTGCCCCCGAAACAGGTCCAGCCCTCACCGGGATCGGCGTCGTCGGTCTCCTCGGCGGCCTCGACCTCGGCCGGCGGCACCCGGAACAGGATCACGTGGTGGACCGCCTCCGGGGTGCCCGGCAGCACGTGCGTCCCGGTGAGCCAGGCGTCCTGCTCCAGGCCGGGGTCGAGCAGGAAGCAGCGGTAGTCGTCGGTGCCGACCCCGGTCGGGGCGGACGGGGTGTACGCCGCCGGCATGGTCACCGTGGCGCGCCGCTCGCCGGCGCGCAACGGGCCCGGCTTCGTCGACGCGGCGTCCTGGTCGGTCCCGTGACCGGCCCCGTGACCGGACCCGTGATCGACCTCCTGCTGGGCACCGTCGACCTCGGGGGCAGCGGTCGGGGCGGACTCGCCGGAGCCGCAGGCGGCCAGCACCCCAGTCATCAAGCCAGCCATCAGCCCCGTCATCAGCACCGCCATCAGCGACGGCGCCGTGAGAATCCCGGCTCCCCGCCCTCGGGTCATCCGGGTGGCCACGTCATCGCGCGCCCCGCGAGCAGGTGCAGGTGGGTGTGGAAGACGCTCTGCCCGGCGCCCTCGCCGGTGTTGAGGACGAGCCGGTAGTCCTGGTGACCCTCCGCGGTGGCCACCGCCGCCGCGGTGGTCACCAGCTCGGCGACGACCGCGGGGTCCGCGGCCGCGAGCGAGGCGGCGTCGCGGTGGTGGTCGCGCGGCACCACCAGCACGTGCGTGGGTGCCTGGGCGGCGATGTCGCGGAACGCCACGGTCCGCTCGGTGACGTGCACGACCTCGGCCGGCACCTCCCCGGCCACGATCCGACAGAACAGGCAGTCCTCCACGTGTCTCCCCTCCCCGGGTGTCAACCGATCGCTGTCCTCGAGCGTGCCACTACCGTGATGAGCCATGCGATCGAGGGTGCGGGGCCGGCGGTGACCTCCACCACCCGGTGGGCCGCCGACGAGGCCTTGGACCGACTCTACGCCGCGCACTGGCGCCAGCTGGTGCGTCTGTCGGTGCTGCTGGTGCGCGACACCGGCACCGCGGAGGAGATCGTGCAGGACGCGTTCGTGGCCATGCACGATCGCTGGCACCGGCTGCGGGACCCGGACCGTGCGCTGGCCTACCTGCGCCAGGCCGTGGTCAACCGGTCCCGGTCCGCGTTGCGGCACCGGGCCGTCGTCGCCCGGCACCTGGCCCGACAGCCCCGCCCGGTGGACGTGCCCCCGGCCGACGAGCCGGCGCTGGCGCAGGCCCGCCGCGAGGCGGTGCTGGAGGCCATGCGGCAGCTGCCGCGGCGTCAGCGCGAGGTGATCGCGCTGCGCCACTTCCTCGACCTCTCCGAGGCCGAGATCGCCGAGACGCTGGGGATCAGCCGCGGGGCCGTGAAGAGCCATGCGTCGCGAGGGTCCGCCTCGCTGCGGTCGATGCTGTCCACCCACCTGACCGGAGAGGACCTGTGATGAGTGACGACGAGCGCCTGTCCGCGCTGCTGTCCGACGCCGTCGCCGACATCGAGCCGGCCGACCGCCTCGACGACATCCGGCGACGCACCCAGGTGGTGGACCTGGCCTCCCGGCGGCGGCGGCGGATCCTGGCCACCGGCGGCACGGTGCTGGCGACCGCTGCGGTGGTGACCGCGGTGGCGCTGCTCGGCACCCCGGGTACGCCCACCGCCGACCCCGGCCCTGCGGTGAGCCCGTCCGCTCCCGCGGATCCGACCACCGGGACCGATCCCGACACCGACTCCAGCACCACCCCCAGCATCGGCCCCAGCCCCGGCATCGACCCCAGCACCGATCCCAGCCCCAGCCCCCGCGTCCCGGCACCCGGGCCGAGCGGCACCCGGGCCGGTGCCGTCTACTACCTGGGCGCAGGACCCCGCGGACCTCGGCTGTTCCGCGAGTTCCAGGCCTTCGCCGGCGACACCGATCTCGCCACCGCCACCGTCGGGGCCGCCGTCGCCGGCAAGCCCCGGGACCCGGACTACACCTCGCCCTGGTTCGAGCTCGGTGCCCCGACGGTGACGGTGACCCGGGAGAACGACGTGGTGGTCGTCGACCTGGCCACCGACACTCCGATCCGGGAACGCCCGACCGGGCTGTCCGAGGCGGAGGCGGCCCTGGCGGTCGAGCAGATCGTCTACACCGCCCAGGCCGCGGTGCAGGAACGAGCGCCGGTGCAGCTGCGCGTCAACGGCGGCCCGACCGACCAGGTGCTCGGCGTCCCGACGTCCGAACCCCTGGCCGAGGGGTCCCCGACGACGGTGCTGTCCCTGATGTCGATCAGCAGTCCCGACGAGGGGCAGACCGTCTCGGGATCCTTCGTGGCTTCCGGGGTGAACAACGCCTTCGAGGCGACGTACCAGTGGGAGCTGCGCAGCGGCGGCCCCGACGGCGCGGTGGTGCTGGACGGCTTCGGCACCGCGACCGGGTGCTGCGAGGACCGGCTGTTCGCCTGGGAGACCGAGCCGATCGACGTCTCGGGCCTCGACCCGGGCACGTACACCTTCATCGCCTCCAACTCCGACCCCTCAGCCGGCGAGGGCGGCGGCCCGGACACCGACACGCGCACCGTGGTCGTCGAGTAGGTCCGACGCCCTGACCATGCCCCCGGAGAGGATGACGTCCATGAGTACCCGCCCCCGCCCCCGTGTTCGTCCCCGTGCTCGTACCCGTGTCCGCACCGGCCTGGCCACCGCCACCCTGACCGGGGCGATCGCCGTCGCCCTCGCCGGCTGCGGGGAGGAGACCACGGCGGGAGAGCCTGCGGCGAGCACCAGCACCGCGTCGGAGCCGGTCGAGACCGAGGACTCCCCCCAGACGAGCGAGGAGGCGAGCGAGACGCCCAGTGAGTCGGCCAGCGAGTCGACCGAGTTCGAGGCGACCACGGTCCCGGTGTACTTCGTGGGCGAGACCGCCCAGGGACCGCGGCTCTTCCGCGAGTTCCAGCAGATCGAGGGTGTCGACCCGCTGACCGGCGCGGCCAACCTGGCCGCCTCCGGGGACGCCCGGGACCCGGACTACCGGAGCCTGTTCCCTGCCGGCGCCTTCTCCGCCGTCGACGTCGAGGGGACCGCCTTCGTGGCGACGCTGGCCGACGACACCTGGACCGAGCGTGGCGACCTGAGCGAGGAGCAGGCCCGACTGGCGGTCCAGCAGCTCGTGTACACGCTCCAGGGGGTGCAGCAGGAGCGCGCGCCGTTGCGGGTGGAGCTCGACGGTCGGGCGACCACGCTGCTGGGCATCGACACCTCCCGGGGGGTGACGAACGCACCACCACTGGACGTCCTGGCGCTGGTCAACGTCACGGCGCCGGCGCAGGGGGCGACGGTCTCGGGGTCGTTCACCGCGTCCGGTCGGGCCAGCTCGTTCGAGGCGAACGTGCCGTGGCAGGTGCGTCGGGGCGACGCGGTGGTGCTCGAGGGGTTCGCCACCGCAGCAGGCTGGATGGACAAGCTGTACCCGTGGGAGACGACGGTCGACGTCTCCGGTCTCGACGCCGGTGAATACACGTTCGTCGCCATGACCGACGACCCCTCCGGCGGCGCCGAGGGACCCGGGGCGACCGAGGACACCCGGACCATCGTGGTCGAGTAGGGCGCCCGTTCAGCCCCAGCGCGAGGTTCGCGAGAGCAGCGCGGCGACCGCGGCCACGCCGGCGGTGCTGGTCCGCAGCACCTCCGTGCCCAGCCGTACGTCGACCCCGCCGGCCCCCACCAACGCCGTCACCTCGGCGTCGCTGAGCCCGCCCTCCGGGCCCACCACGACCACCACCGTGCCGACGACCGGCACCGGCAGCTCGGCCAGCGGGGTCGCCGCGTCCTCGTGCAGCACCACGGCCAGGTCGGCCGCGCCGAGCAGGTCGAGGACCCCGGCGGTGTCGGTGAGCTCTGCGACCTCGGGGAACCAGGCTCGCCGTGACTGCTTGGCGGCCTCCCGGGCCGTGGACCGCCACCGGGCCAGGGACTTGGTCGCCCGCTCCCCCTTCCAGACCGCGACGCTGCGCTCCGCTGCCCAGGGCACGATCCGGGCGACCCCGATCTCGGTGAGCACCTCCACCGCGAGCTCACCCCGGTCGCCCTTGGGCAGGGCCTGGACGACGGTGACCGCGGGCTCGGCGGGAGGGACGTCGCTCGACTCCTCGACGAGCACCGAGAAGCGCCGCTTGCCGGTGCCGACCACCTCCCCGATGATCGACCGCCCGCGGCCGTCGGTGAGGGTCAGCGACTCCCCCACCCGCAGCCGGCGTACCGCCACGGCGTGGTGGGCCTCGTCACCCTCGACCTCCACGGTGGCGCCGACCTCGACCCCGTCCAGGGACGGCACCAGGTGCACCGGAAGAGTCACAGGAACGCCGCCCGGCCGACAGCTCAGTGCGGGTTGAACGCGTCGCGGAGCCGACCGAAGACCGACTTGCTGCCGGCCCGGACCTGGCCCGACGGGGTCTCCTCGCCGCGGATCGCAGCGAGCTCGTGGAGCAGCTCCTCCTGGCGCGGGTCGAGCCGGGTCGGCGTCTCGACGGCGATGGTGACGACGAGGTCGCCGCGTCCGCCGCGCAGCCCCGGGACCCCCCGGGCGCGCAGCACCTGCTGGGTGCCGGACTGGGTACCGGGCTCGATGTACAGCTCGTAGGTGGACTCGACGTCGCTGGACGCCGCGTCGGGACCGTCGCGGTCGACCACGTCGCCCTCGAGCGTCGGCAGGGTGAGCGTGGTGCCGAGCGCGGCCGCGGTCATCGGCAACGTCACCGTGCAGTGCAGGTCGTTGCCGTGCCGGGTGAAGGTGTCGTGCGCGGCCACGTGGATCTCGACGTACAGGTCGCCGGGGGGACCGCCGCCGGGCCCGACCTCGCCCTGCTCGGTCAGCTGGACGCGGGTGCCGTTGTCCACGCCGGCGGGGATCTTCACCGTCATCGTCCGCCGCGACCGGACCCGGCCGTCGCCGGAGCACTCCCGGCAGGGCTCGGGGATGATCGAGCCGAAGCCGCGACAGGCCGCGCAGGGACGCAGGGTCCGGATCTCGCCGAGGAAGGACCGCTGGACGTGGGCCACCTCGCCCGCGCCGCGACAGGTCTCGCACGGCTGCGGCCGACTGCCCGGTGCAGCGCCGTCGCCGCCGCAGGTCGAGCACAGTACGGCGGTGTCCACCTTGATCTCCCGGGTGGTGCCGAAGGCGGCGTCGGCCAGCTCGACCTCGAGCCGGATCAACGCGTCCTGGCCCCGCCGTACCCGGGGCCGCGGCCCGCGCCCGCCCTGCGCCGCGCCCGCGCCGCCCTGACCGCCGAAGAAGGCGTCCATGATGTCGGTGAACGAGAAGCCGGCCCCCTGGCCGAACCCGCCGGCGGCGCCGCCGAACGGGTCGCCGCCGCGGTCGTAGGCCGCGCGCTTCTGCGGGTCCGAGAGCACCTCGTAGGCGCGGGAGACCTCCTTGAACCGCTCCTGGGTGGCGGGGTCAGGGTTCACGTCCGGGTGCAGCTGCCGAGCGAGCCGCCGGTAGGCCTTCTTGATGGTGTCGCCGTCCGCGTCGCGGGCCACACCGAGGAGGTCGTACAGGTCCTGGCTCAACGTCAATCCTTTGCGTCAGTGTCGTGTCGTACGACGAGCGGCTGCTGGTCAGCCCTCGTCGAGGATCCGGGAGACGTAGCGGGCGACTGCTCGCACCGCTGCCATCGTGCCCGGGTAGTCCATACGGGTCGGTCCGACGATGCCGAGGGTGGCCAGCGCCTCCTGGCCGGGCCCGTAGCCGGTGGCCACCGTGCTGGTCGAGGCGAGCTGCTCGTAGGGGCCCTCGGCGCCGATCCGCACCGTGACCATGCCGCCCGAGCTGGCCTCCCCGAGCAGCTTGAGCAGCACCACGTGCTCCTCCAGGGCCTCCAGCAGCGGCCGGACGGCGGAGTCGAAGCTGTCGCCGTACCGCGCCAGGTTGGCGGTCCCGCCGACGGCGATCCGCTCGTCGGAGCGGTGGTCGAGCATGGCGTCGACCAGCACCTCCGCCACCGCCGGCATCACGGTGTCGTCAGGGGCCGCCGGCACCTCCCGCAGCGCGGTGACGGCGTCGGCGATCACCTGGCCGCAGGCCAGCGCGTTGATCCGGGTGCGCAGGCCCGCGAGCACGTCGTCGTCCAGGGAGGTGTCGACCTCGAGGAGGCGTTGCTCGACCCGGCCGGTGGACAGGATCAGCACGACCAGGAGCCGACTGGGAGCCAGCGCCACCAGCTCGACGTGACGCACGGTGGAGCGCGACAGCGTCGGGTACTGGACCACCGCGACCTGCCGGGTCAGCTGGCTGAGCATCCGCACCGAACGCTGCACGACGTCGTCCAGGTCGACGGCGCCGTCGAGGAAGGTCGAGATCGCCTTGCGCTCGGCGGCGCTCATCGGCTTGACCGTGGTCAGCCGGTCCACGAAGAGCCGGTAGCCCTTGTCGGTGGGGACCCGTCCGGCGCTGGTGTGCGGCTGGGTGATGTAGCCCTCGTCCTCCAGGGCCGCCATGTCGTTGCGCACCGTGGCCGGTGAGACGCCCAGGCCGTGCCGCTCGACGAGCGCCTTGGACCCCACGGGCTCCTCGGTGGCCACGTAGTCCTCGACGATGGCGCGGAGCACGTTCAGTCGGCGGTCCTCCTGCACTGTGCGTCCTCCTGACCCATCCTCGACCTCTGGCACTCCCGTGTCCGGAGTGCCAAGCCTACCCGGCCACCCGGACGAGTCGACGTAGTCTTCCCCGATGCCGTTCACCGAGGTCGCCGACCGGGTCTGGGTCGCCCGCTACCCGACGTACGACGTCAACGTCAGCCTGGTGGCCGGCGATGCGGGCGCGGTGCTGGTCGACACCAACGCCTCCGCCGAGCTGGCCCGGGAGGTGCTCGCCGACCTGGGCCGGGTCTGGACAGGGCCGTTGGTGGCGGTGGTGAACACCCACGACCACTTCGACCACGTGCTCGGCAACCCCGAGGTACGGGTGCGCCACCCGGGGATCCCGATCCACGCGCACGAGGCGGCCGCTGTCGACACCGCCGACCGCACCTTCTCCTCGGCCACCGTGCTGGACCTGGGCGACCGGCAGCTGGAGCTGGTGCACCCCGGCCGTGGCCACACCGCCGGCGACCTGGTGGTCCGGGTGCCGGACGCCGACGTGCTGCTGGCCGGCGACCTCGTCGAGGAGTCCGCGGTCCGCGACGGGGTCCCGAGCTTCGGGGACGACTGCTACCCGTTGGAGTGGCCCTGGAGCCTGGACGTGGTGCTCGGTCTCACCACGAGCCGCTCGGTGGTGGTGCCCGGCCACGGGACACCCGTGGACCGCGACTTCGTCGAGGAGCAGCGCAACGCCATCGGGATCGTCGCCACCACGATCCGCGAGCTGGCCGGCCGCGGCGTCCGGGTCGAGCAGGCGCTCGAGACCGGCGAGTGGCCCTTCCCGGTCACCGAGCTGGGCGACGCGGTACGCCGGGGGTACGCCCAGCTGCCACCGGGACAGCGGAGGCTGCCGCTCGCGTGAGGGGTTTCGGCGCCACCGGTCGGGGGCACACCTCCACCATGAGCACCCCGCAGGAGGACCAGAGCGCCACCGGCATCAGCGACGACCAGCTCTCCGACGAGCTGGTCCCCGGGGAGGACAACCCGCTCGCCGCCGGTCACGAGGACGGCGAGACCGTCGACGACCTGCTGACCGACGGCAAGCCCGCGGAGGTCTCGGAGACCGACCGCGACCAGGGTCGTGACCGCGACGAGACCAGGAACCCGGACGAGGGCGACTGAGCTGACCCGAGACGGTCGCCGCGCGCCGCCTGATCTGTCTGGCCTCCGTGCCGTCCCTGCGCCGTGCCGTGCCGTGCCGTGCACGGTAGGTAGGTGAACCACCACTCCCTTCCGAGCAGAGCACGGGAAGTGCAGGTCCAGCACGGGAGGTACGCCGCCCGCGGGGGCCGGCGCCCGCGATGTCGGCGCGTCACTCCCGCACCCGCCGGATCGTCGCGCCTACCGTGGGGCCGGTGACCGACCGCTACGGCTCCGACGTCCTCTCCACCGACTGGCGCGCCCCGAAGAACGGCCGCGCCGTCGAGGCGCCCGCCGAGATCGGCGCCGTCGTCGAGGAGGTCACCGACGACTGGTGCGGCGAGATCGTCGCCGTAGACCGGGACCTGCACACCGTCACCCTCGAGGACCGGCGTCGGCGGCGGCGGACCTTCCCGCTGGGGGCCGGCTTCCTGCTCGAGGGACGGCCGGTGATCCTGGTGGCGCCGAAGCGGGCCGCGGCACCCGCCGCGCCGACGCGGACCGCGTCGGGGTCGGTCGCGGTGCACGGCTCCGCCGCGCGGGTGGCCCGGGCCAGCCGGATCTTCGTCGAGGGTCGGCACGACGCCGAGCTGGTGGAGAAGGTCTGGGGCGACGACCTGCGCATCGAGGGCGTCGTGGTCGAGTACCTCGGCGGCGTCGACGACCTGGCCGAGCACCTGCGCGACTTCCGGCCCGGTCCCGGCCGGCGGGTCGGCGTCCTGGTGGACCACCTGGTCCGCGGCTCCAAGGAGAGCCGGATCGCCCAGGGGATCGCCCGCTCCGACATCGGCCCGCACGTGCTGGTGGTCGGCCACCCGTTCATCGACGTCTGGCAGGCGGTCAAGCCGGCGCGGCTCGGCATCGAGCGGTGGCCCGACGTGCCGCGCTCGATGGACTGGAAGTACGGCACCTGCCAGCTGCTCGGCTGGCCGCACCGCAACCAGACCGACATCGCCCGCGCCTGGCAGCACATCCTGGGCGGCGTCCGCGGCTACCAGGACCTCGACCCCGCGCTGCTCGGCCGGGTGGAGGAGCTGATCGACTTCGTCACCGCCGAGTGAGGTCGGGCGGACCGGCTCGCGAGCGGCCGCCAGGTGTTCCGCGGCCTCCTCCTGCCGCCCCTGGCGAGCCAGCCACGTCCCGAGGTCCACCCGGTCCGATCCACGGCCGGCTCCGACCCCCGGTGGCGGCCGCGTCGCGGTGTCCGGTCCGGCGGCCACCTGCCACCAGCAGCCGGCCGAAGCTGCGCTCACAGCCAGCAGCTCCGCTGCGCGATCCGTACCCAGCGCGCGTCGGCGGCCGCCTGCCACAGCAGCGCGAAGTCGTCGAACAGCCCGCTGCGTTCAGCGCGCGGCTGCCGCGACCAGGCGACGGCTGGGCCCGACCCGCTAGACCACGGGCGCCGGACCCCGAGGTCCGACGCCCGATCCTGCGCGCAGTGAGCGGTCAGCGCTCGATGTCCAGGTCCCGCGGCGGCTGGACGTGGCCCTCCACGTCCTCGCCCTCACCGTCGGGCGCGAACGTGCGCGAGACCGGTGACCCTCGACGTCGTCGCTCACCGCTCGGCGCGAACGTCCGCGAGGCCGGTGACCCTCCACGTCCTCGCCACCCTCGTCCTCCGGCGCGAACGGCGCGGCGGTGGCCCTCCACGTCCTCGCCACCCTCGTCCTCCGGAGCGAACGGCGGCACCCGGCGGTGACCCTCCACGTCCAGGTCCTGCTCGGTGTCGACCTCGTTCGGTGTTCTCGTTCATCGTCGTTCTCCTTGTCGGTGTGCCGGGCCGCCTCGACCCGATGGGGTGATCCTGCTCCCGTTGGCCGGCGTCTTCCGTTCGCCCGCTGACACAACGAGAAGTTCCTGGGTCAGTCCGGGCCACGCGCGTTCCTGCAGACCGCGTGCAGCACCGCTTTCACCTGGAACGGCGTCAGATGTGGGTGCTTGCCCAGGATCAGGGTGACCATCCCGGTCACGTGCGGCGCAGCGAAGCTGTTGCCGGTCGCCGTGATCGATCCCTGCTGTGCCCAGGCCACGTCGACGTCGATGCCACGTGCGCCGAACTCGACCGGCGGGTCCGGGTTGTAGGCCAGCTCCATCGGGTCGACCCCCGCCCGCGAGGCCACCGAGACCACCGAGGCGAACTCCGAGGGGTACGTCGGACCGGGCTGGTTGTTCGCGGCACAGACCAGCACCGTCCGGCCGAAGAAGGCCTCGTCGGCAAGCTCGTGCAACGGGGCGAACATCGCCTCGCTCTTGCTGGACAGGGACAGGTTGGCCACGGCCATCCTCTGGTCGACGGCCCACGCGATGCCCGCGTGCAGCAAGGTGCCCCGGCCCTTGAGGTTCGCGCCGAGCACCCGCACCGAATGGATCTCCGCCTCAGGGGCCAGCTCGCGGATGATCGCGGCGCACGCGGTGCCGTGCCCGACCAGATCCTCGTGCAGGCCCGGTACGGCGCGGACCCCGCCGTCGGCGTCGGGGTCGGACTCCATCGCCACCGCTCCGGCGATGCCGCGCACCCGCGGATGGTCGCCGTCGATGCCGCTGTCGATCACGGCGACCTTGACCCCGGCCCCGGTCGCGCCCCCGAACGCCCACTCCCGCGCATCGCCCAACGGGAGGGCGACCACCTCGGCGAGCCGATCGTCCTCGAAGGCGGCCGACCAGGCGGGCAGGCTCACCGACGGTGCTCCTCGACCAAGGCCAGCACCTGCTGTCCCAGCCTCTCCAGCTCGCTGGGAGCCGGCCCGGCCCCCGGACGACCGTCCTGCTCCCGGCTGATCAGGGTGTGGATCCGCGCGATCTGCGCGGCCACCGTCCCGAGCACCGCGAGCGTCCAGTCGGCGGGCGCGTCCACGGCCGGGTCGAGCACCTCCACCACGCCCAGCGCCTCGCCGTCGTCATCGAACATCGGCGCAGCCAGGATGGAGGTCGGCACGTAGTCGGTGGCCTCGGCGACGTCACGCGCGAACCGCGCGTCCACCGCCACGTCGCGGACCGCGATCGGCTGCCCTGACATCACCGCCCAGCCGGCGATCCCCCGGCTGATCGGCAGGTGCACGCCGACGATCGCCTCAGCACCGATGCCGTCGGCGGCCACGAAGGTGAGACCGCCCCCGTCCTCGTCGGCCAACGCGCACGAACAGGCCGCGGCCCCGAAGAGCGACCGCACCGCGGCCAGCGACGAGGTGAGCTCGGGCTCGGCACTCACGGAGTCCTCCGGGGATCTTCTAGGTCGGTGTCGCGATGGCTGCTTGGATGAGCGGCATGGAGTGGTCGTTGCTGGCATCGTTGCCGGACACCGAGCGCGAGGAGCTGCTCGCGACCACCCGCCGACGAAGCTACCGGCGCGGGGACCTGCTCGTGCGCGAGGGCGAACCGGCCGACAGCCTGCACCTGGTGGAGTCGGGACGGCTGGCAGTCACCGTCGCCACCACGGAGGGTGAGCACGCGACGCTCAACATCCTGGCCCCGGGTGACTACTTCGGCGAGCTGTCGCTGCTCGGCGGGTTGGGCGAGATCCGCACCGCGAGCGTGGTCGCCCTGGAGCCGGCCGTCACCCGCAGCCTCTCCGCCGCCGCGTTCCGCGAGCTCCGCCAGCGGCACCGGGCGGCGGAGCAGCTGCTGCTGGTGCTGCTGGCCCGTCGCGTCGAGGAGCTCTCCGGCCGGTTGCTGGAGGCCATGTACGACGACCTGGACCGCCGGGTCGCCCGTCGTCTCGGCGACCTGACCCGGGTGTACGCCGCGGGCCGGCCGGACCCGGTCGAGGTGCCGCTCACCCAGGAGCAGCTGGCCGACCTGGTCGGCGGCACCCGGCCGAGCGTGAACCAGGTGCTCCAACGCCTCGCCGCCGAGGGCGTGCTGCGGCTGGGCCGTGGCCGGATCACCGTGCTGGCCCGAGCGCGGCTGCAGCTGGACCGGCGCCCGCGATGACCTCCTCACGACACCCAGTCTCCAGACGCGGGCGCGGGTGATCGCCGTACGACCCCACGCCCTGTACGACAGGATGCAGCACGGCGGAGGTGAAGGGAACATCCCGCGCGACGATCACACCGCGAGCCTGCGAGAGACGACGTCCTCGGCCGCGGCACGCGTCTCGTCCTGCCCGCTCACGGCGTCCAGGAAGGACTGACGGTCCAGGCTCCACAACGTCGTGTCGGTCAGCGTCGTCACCGTCGCGGTCCTCGGTACGTCGCGCAGCAGACCGATCTCGCCGAAGAAGTCTCCGGCCTCCTCGACCCGCAGCACCCGCCCCTCCTGCGTCACCTCGACCCGGCCGTCGGCGATGACATAGAACCGGTCGGCCGCCTCGCCCTCGCGGATGACTGGCTCGCCGGCCGGCACCGTCACCGGCACCAGCTTGCGGGCAAGCACCTCCTGCACCGACGGGGGCAGCGGAGCGAAGATCGAGATCGATCGAACCAGCGGCAGCGCCACCGGCTCGGACATCCGAGCGTCCAGACCGCGCATCCTGCGCAGCGTGGTGAGCGTGTACGCCGTGACCAGGACGCCCACCAGCGCCATCGACGGGCGGAACCCGATCAGGGCGATCAGCACCGGCGCCAGCGCCGCTCCCAGCGCCATCGCCCCCACCAGTGCGCTGTCCACGGCGCCGTACACCCGCGACATCACGCGGTCCGGGGTGAGCCGCTGCGGGATCGTCTCGAGCCCGACGTTGACCCACGGGTCGCTGAGCCCGACCACTGCCACGGCGGCGAAGGCGGTCACCGGGTGCGGGAACAGCGCCAGCCCGATCAGCGGCAGCGACCAGCCGAGCACCCCGGTGGCCATGTCCTGTCCGAGCCGGCCCTTGCCGACCCGGGTCAGCACGATGGCGCCGCCGACCACGGTCAGCAGCCCCATCACCGCGTCCAGGTAGCCGACCCCCTCGGGGCCGGTCATCAGCATGGTGATCGCGACGACCACGGTGAAGACCGTCAGCGCTCCCCACACGAAGCCCTGGGCCGCAGCGAGCAGGGCGACGGTGCGCAGGTCCCGGTCTCGGCCGACGAAGCTGAATCCTGCGGTCAGCTCCCGCAGGAAGCTCTCCTTCGCCGGCTCCGGGTCCGGGTCGTCGTCACCCTCGTCCCTGTCCGGCGACCCGTCGCGCCGCTGCGGCACCCGGACCGCGGAGACCAGCAGCATCGACCAGAGGTAGGTGGCGACGTTGAACCAGAAGACCACGGTGACGCCGCTGACCCCGACCAGCAGGGCGCCGAGCGCCGGGCCGAGGAAGGTGACCGCGTTCTCCAGGTTCGCCGCCACCGCGTTGGAGGCGGTCAGCTCGTCGGGGCTCTCGACCAGCCGCGGGATCACACCGGCCTGGGCGGACCGGAACGAGGCCCCCACCATCGCCGCGACCACGCCGAGCCCGTAGATGATCGCGGCCGGACCGTCGACCATCAGCGTCACCGCGGCGCCGGTGACCAGGAGCGCCCGGACGGCGTCGGTGGCGATCATGAACGTCTTGCGGGAAACCCGGTCCGCGACCATCGCGCCGAGCGGCCCGGCGACGGCCACGGCAGCGAACCGCACCGCTTGGAACGCCCCGACGGCCGCTGCGCCTCCCTCGGTGTAGGCCCAGACCGTGACCGCGGTGGCGTAGGCCCAGTCGCCGAGCAACGACCCGAAGAAGGCCAGCTGGATGCGCCTCAGCCCCGGGTTGCGCAGGACGCGGCGCACGGCGTCTCGCGAGCTGGTGTCCGTCGGTGCCGACATCGACAACCTCCCCATGACAGTGCCACCCCGACGGGCGCGGCGTCAGCCTAGGGCTGGGAGAGGGTCCGGAACTGTCGGATCGCCGACAATTCTGGGGTCGCCTCAGCTGCGCAGCAGCCGGCCGTCGGAGTCGACGCTGTCGGTGGCGAGCATGATGATCCCGTCGATGAACGGCCAGAGCGCGCCGATGCCGCAGGTGATCAGCGTGACGACGAGCTGCGCGACGCCGAGCCCGGTGTAGCCGGTGTAGAAGCGGCCGATCCCGAGCGGGATGAGGATCTGGAGCAGGCCGGCGACCAGCTTCGACTTGTCCGAGTACGGCACACCGGTGACCGGGTGCACGCCGTACGGCGTCGCCGGGCTGACGCCATAGGCCATCGACCCGGTCGGCGTCCACTGCTGTCCGTACGGGGGCGGGGGCTGCTGCCCGTACGGCGGCGGCGGGGGCTGTTGCCCGTACGGCGGCGGCTGTTGCTGCTGGTACGGATCTCCGTCCGGCGGGGGCTCCCCGGGTCCTGATCGACATGCCCGCACCCTAGGCCTAGGGCAGCAGGTCTCGGACCGCGGCATCGGCCAGCAGCCGGCCGCGGGTGGTCGAGGACGATTCGCTCCCCGTCGGCATCCAGCAGCCCGTCCGCGACCAGCGCGGGCACGGCGCTGCGGCCGTGCTCGTCGAGCGCCGTCGAAGGAGAGCCCGTCGCGCAGGCGCAGCTCGAGCAGCACCCGCTCCACCCGCCGGCTCTCCTCGTCGAGGACCTCGCGGGCCTGGGCCGGGCTTCGGTCGGCTGCCAGCCGGGCCGCGTACGCGGTCGGGTGCTTGAGGTTCCACCAGCGGGTTCCGCCGACATGCGAGTGGGCGCCCGGCCCGACCCCCCACCAGTCGCCGCCGGTCCAGTACAGCAGGTTGTGCCGACAGCGGCTCGCCTCGTCGCGCGACCAGTTCGACACCTCGTACCAGCCGAGCCCGGCGGCGGTGAGACGCTCGTCGGCGAGCAGGTACTTGTCGGCCAGGTCGTCGTCGTCGGGATCCGGGATCTCGCCCCGCCGGATCCGTCGGGCCAGCGCGGTGCCGTCCTCGACGATCAGGGCGTACGCCGAGACGTGGTCCGGCGTGCAGGACAAGGCGGCCTCCAGCGACCGCGACCAGTCGCGACAGCGACTCCCCGGGCGTGCCGTAGATCAGGTCGAGGCTGACCTGGTCGAACCCGGCGGCGCGTGCCCAGCCGACCACGCTCGGGGACCCGGTCGGGGTCATGGGTCCGGTCCAGCACCGCCAGCACGTGTGGGACAGCCGACTGCATGCCGAACGAGATCCGGTTGACGCCGGCCGCCCGGAGCCGGTCGAGCTCGTGCGGGCCGACGCTGTCCGGGTTCGCCTCGGTGGTCACCTCGGCGTCGGCGACCAACCCGAACTCGTCACGGACGGCTGCCAGCACGGCACCCAGGTCGTCGGGGTCCAGCAGCGTGGGCGTGCCGCCACCGAAGAAGACCGTCGACGCCGGCAGATCGACGTCGCCGAGCGCCCGCCGCGCCCGACGTACCTCCTCCACGGCCGCCGCGGCGTACGTCGCCCGGGACGCGCCGGCCGGTCCGTCGGGCGGCCCGAGCTCGTCGGCGGTGTAGGTGTTGAAGTCGCAGTAGCCGCACCGCACCGTGCAGAACGGCACGTGCACATAGACCCCGAAGGGGCGCCGGCCCAGGCCGCTCAGCGCGGAGTCGGGCAGCGACCCGTCCGCCGTCGGGGGGTCACCGACGGGGAGGGAGGACGGCACGCGGGCCATCCTCCCTCACCGGTGGTGGCTCAGGAGTAGAAGGCGTCGATCCGCTTCTGGTTGTTGTCCTCCACGACGTTGCGCTTGACCTTCATCGAGGGGGTGAGCTCACCGGACTCGATGGTCAGGTCGTGGTCCAGGATCTCCCACTTCTTGATCGTCTCCCACCGGTTCAGCTTGGCGTTGAGCTGGTCGACGTACCCGGCGACCATCGCGTGCACCTTCTCCGAGCCCACCACCTCGGAGTAGGGCTTGCCGGCCATCCCGTTCTCGGCCGCCCAGCCCTCCATCGCGTCCGGGTCGAGCGTGACCAGCGCGACGCAGTAGTTCCGTCCGGCGCCGAAGACCATGAACTGGCTGGTGTAGGGGCAGACGGCCTTGAACTTGGACTCGATCGAGGTGGGGGCGATGTACTTGCCACCGGAGGTCTTGAACAGGTCCTTGATCCGGCCGGTGATGGTCAGGAAGCCGTCGGCGTCCAGGCTGCCCTTGTCCCCGGTGCGCAGCCAGCCGTCCTCGGTCAGCGTCTTCTCGGTCTCCTCGGGCATGTTGTGGTAGCCCGCCATGATGTGCGGCCCGCGCAGCTGGACCTCGTCGCCCTCGCCGATCCGGATCTCCGACCCAGGCAGCGCCGGCCCGACGGTGCCCATCTTGTACTCGTCGGGGTGGTTGACCGTCGCGCCCGCGGCGTTCTCGGTCATCCCGTAGCCCTCGAGGATGAGGATGCCGGCCGCGTTGAACCACTCGGCGATCTCCTGGTTCAGCGGCGCCGACCCGGAGATGAAGAACCGGACCCGGCCACCGAAGCGCTCGCGGACCTTGCTGAAGACCAGCTTGTCGAACAGCGCGTGCTGGACCTTGAGCGCCATCGGGACCGACTTGCCGTCCCGCTTGAGCCGGTCGACCTTCGTGCCGACCGCGAACGCCTGCTTGAACAGCTTCTCCTTGGCGCCGCCCTCGGACTCGGTCATCGTCACGATCCGGCCGTGGGCCTTCTCGAAGATGCGCGGCGCGGCGCCCATGAAGGTCGGCTTGACGATCCCCAGGTTCTCCACGATCTTGTCGACCCGGCCGTCGATGGCGGTGGCGAAGCCGCAGGCCAGCTGGGTCGAGAGCAACACCTTGCCGAACGAGTGCGCCATCGGGAGCCACAGGAACTGCAGGTCGTCGTCGTGCAGGATGTCCTGCACCTTGATCGCCTCGCCCTCGTAGACCCAGGCGCGGTGCCGCAGCCGCACGCCCTTGGGGCGTCCGGTGGTCCCCGAGGTGTAGATCAGGGTGGCGAGCTGGTCGGCGTCGATCGCCTTCGCGGTGCTCTCGATGACGTCCGGGTGCTCGGCGAGGTAGGCCGCGCCCAGCTCGGCCAGGTCGTCCAGGGAGATCACCCAGTCCCCGTCGGTGGCCCCGTCGAAGGTCACCACCTTCATCACGTGCGGGAGCTCGTTCTTGTGGTCGGTGAGCTTGGCGATCTGGTCGTCGTCCTCGGCGAAGACGACCCGGCTCTCCGAATCACCGAGGATGTACGCCGTGTCCTCACCGTTGGTGCTCGGGTACACGGTGGTGGTCGCCGCGCCGGCGCACATCACCGCCAGGTCCGCGACGATCCACTCGTACCGCGTGCTCGAGGCGATACCGACTCGCTGCTCGGGCTCGAGCCCCAACGACAGCAGGCCGGCGGCCAATCGGGAGACGAGGTCACCAGCCTCGCCCCAGGTGACCGACTCCCAGCCGTCGCCCTTCGGGTAGCGGTACGCCTCGGAGCCGGACGACGCGGCCACCCGGTCGAGGAACTGAACGGCCACGTTCGGGGCCAGGTGGTCGACGAAGCTCGGGTCTCGATTGACGGCCATATCTCTCCTGCGAGTGCCAGGCGCCGGAGGCCGGCGGGTCCGACCCCTCGGCGCGAAGGTTTCTTGGCAGTAACCTACGTCACTGCTCGGCGCTCCGACACCCGGCTCCCTCTCGGCCAGCACGTCTTTGCGATACCCTCGACAGTGTCCGAAGGGTGGAACACGCCTTGCGGAACGCCCGGGGCTGGCACGAGTCCCGGGTTCGTCACAGACATTCTGGGGGGAATTCTGTGGGCACTCGTCCTGACGTCATCCTGCCCTGGCGGCACCGGCAGGGGCTGCTGCTGTGGAGCGTCGACCTCATGGCCGTCGCGCTGGTGCTCGGGATCCTCCCGGCCACCGGGGTGGCTGCGGTCGCCGTCGGCAGCCT
This sequence comes from uncultured Actinomycetota bacterium, assembly GCA_963756135.1. Classification (GTDB taxonomy): domain Bacteria; phylum Actinomycetota; class Actinomycetes; order Propionibacteriales; family Nocardioidaceae; genus Nocardioides. The sequence continues at coordinate 282,567 of CAVWMP010000007.1, read as the reverse complement.
GGCCGTCACCGTGGTCGGGCCTGCTCACCGACCGCTACCGCACCCGGCTCCTGCTCTCGATCGTCGAGGACCTCCCCGCACTCGCCTTCGCCGCCCCGGCCGTCGCGGGGGTCGCCCTGCTCACCTGGCCGGCGGCGTTCACCGGAGCCGGGGTCGTGCTCGCGACCCTGGTCGGGCTGAGCGTCGCCGTCTTCGCCGCCCTGGTCGCCGCACGTGGCGTCGTGTACGCCGTGCTGCGCCACCGTCGCACCCGCAGGACCAGGTACCCGCTGGTCGTGGTGGGCACCGGCCCCACCGGCCTCCGGCTCGTCGAGGGCTTCCGGGACCGCGACGACCTGGGGCTGGTCCCGGTGGGGGTCGTCCACCACGGCGATCCGGATGCCAAGCAGACGCGCCACGCCGCGTCGCTGCCCGCCCCCGCCCTCGGCGGCATCACCACGCTGTCCTGGGCGATGCTCGACCTGGGTGTCCACGACGTCGCCTTCGCGTTCCCCGGGCCGCCCGACGAGCGGGGGATAGCCGAGGTGCACCGGTGCCTGCGCGAGGGACACCGGGTGCTGCTCTCCAGCGACAGCCTCGACCTCGCCCCCTCGGAGCGGCGCAGGGCCCGGCTGGTGGTCGGCGGCGTGCCGCTGGTGGCGATGGCCGAGTGGGGTCCGCCGCCGTGGCTGCGGTTGCTGCGCCGGGCGGGGGACGTCACGGGCTCGCTGGCCGGTCTGCTGCTGCTGGCGCCGCTGCTCGCGCTGATCGCGCTGCTGCTGCCCTTCGAGACGCACTCGAGCACGCTGCAGCGCAGCCACCGCACCAGCAGGGCCGGACGCCACTACGTCCGGCTGACCTTCCGCACCCTGCGTCCGCCGGAGTTCGCGGCCGGGAGCACGGTGTGGCGCATCGACAACTCCTCGCGCACCGGCAGGCTGGGCAGTCTGGTGCGGCGCACCCGGCTCGACGACCTGCCCCGGTTGGTCAACGTCCTGGCCGGCGAGGAGAGCCTGTTCCCCAGCACCCCGGACCGACCCCGGTTCGCAGGCGAGCTGAGCGACCCCGGGGACGAGCAGGCCGGCGCCGGTCCGTTCGACCACGGGCCGCCGGTGCTCACCGACCCCGCCGCGAACCCACCAGTCGCAGGTACACCCTCGAGAGCTCCCGCGCCGAGGTAGCCAGGTCGTGGTGGAACTCCACGTGCGACCTGCCGACCCATCCCTCGTCCTCGGTCAGCTCGGGGTCCGCGAGCCGGCGTACCACCTCGGCCGCGAACGCGTCGAGGTCGTCGGGGGGCACCACGGCGCCGGCGCCGCGGGGCACGATGCTCTCGGTCAGTCGGGTCGCGTCGGCCACCACGACGCTGCGGGCACAGGCCATCGCCCGCAGCGGCGTCAGCGAGGTGCCCGTCCAGGAGGGCGGGCTGACGACCAGGTCCCCGGCGGCCAACCACGCCTGCACGTCCGCGCGGCCGGACACGACCGTGATCCCGGGCGTGGGGTGCGCGGCGACCGCCGCGGCCTGCTCGTCGCGACCACCGACCACCACCAGGTTCGCCTCGGGGCGCGCCCGGCGCACCCGACTCCAGATCTCGCGAAGCTCCCGCAGCCCCCGGTCGTCGCCGACCAGACCCCATGCCACCGCGGTGGGGACGTCCGGCAACCCGAGCTCGGCCCGGGCCCGGGCGCGGGCACGCTCGTCCTGCGGCTCGAGCTGAGCCACGTCCACCCCCGGACGGAGCACGGTGGTGGGAGCGACGACGCCGACCCGCGCCCCCGCGGCCCGTTCGGCCTCGCTGAGGCAGATCAGCTCGCCGGTCCACCTGACCGCCTGCCGCTCCCAGCGCACGGCGAGGTTCCGGGCGGGGCCGGAGGAGGTCACGAACGACCAGAGGTGCGGCTGGTAGACCGTCGGGACCTTGTTCCGCACGAGGAGGCGGCCGACCAGCCCGGCCTTCGCCCCGTGCAGGTGCACGACGTCGGGGGTCACCGCGTCGACGATGTCGTCGAGCCGCGACAGCTCGCCCAGGGTGCCCGCTCGCGAGTGCCCGGCGGCTCGCCACCACCGCACGTGCACCCCCGCCTCACGGGCGTCGAAGCCCAGCGGGCCCTCGGACGGGCAGGCCAACGAGACGTGCCAGCCGCGCTCGATCTGGTCGCGCAGGTAGCCGAGTGCGACGTCGGCGACAGCCCCTGACGTCGGGACGACCACGTGGAGGACGCGCAGACGACGGCGCGCCGCCTCGGGAACCGGGGTGGTCACCATCCGCGGCTCAGGCCGTCCTGCGCTCGGCCCGGCCCACCAGCACCGACCCGAGCAGCCGGGCGCCGACGGAGCGGACCCGGTCGGCGTGGGCCCGCAACGCCGAGGCGGTCACCCCCCGCCGCGGCACGGCCTGCATCAGCAGGGCCCCCGCCGCCATCATCAGCGCGTCCTCACTGCCGCTCAGCGGCGGTGCCAGCACGAGGACGTAGTCGAACCGGTCCTGGTGGGCGGTCATCGTGTCGACGAACTGCGTCTGCACCAGGCGCTGCCCGGACTCGCGCTCCCACACCCCGGCGGGCAGGACCGACAGCCCGTCGACGGGCCCGGGCACCAACGCCTCGTCGAGGTCGGCGCCGAGCAGCACGTCGTACAGCCCCGGGGCCTCGGGGTCCTCACCGGTGAGGGTCACGCCCCCCGCGGCCCGGCCGTCGACCAGCAGCACCCGGTGACCGCCCTGCGCCAGGGCGATGGCCAGGTTCGACCCGATCCACATGCTGACGTCCCCGTCGTGGACCCCGGCCACGACGACCCGGTGGACCGGCGCCTGCCGGGTCTCCGACTCGACCGCAGCCCGCAGCTGGCGGAACACCTCGGCCGCCGCGGTCCCCGGGTAGAGCGCCGGCAGGGTGGTGGGGTCCTCCGGCGTGTCGACGTGCGCCAGCAGTGGGGCGACGCTGGCCTCCTCGACCGAGGCGGCGTCGTCGACGGTGTTCACCCGGTAGTCGCGCACGAGCGCGCCGCCGGCCGCCAGGATCAGCGCCAGCACCGTGCCCGCCACGAAGGAGACGACCAGGTCGGGGCTGGAGTAGATCTCCGGCGCCTCGGCGTACTCGCTGACGGTGTAGGCGAGCTCGCCGCCGGTCGGGTCGTGCAGCGGCAGCAGGATCGCTGCGGTGTTCGCCACCCGGGCCGCGGTGACCGGAGCGTCCGCCTCGGCCACCACCGTGACCAGCGTCGTCCCGGTGCGATAGATGCCCTCGAGCGAGCGGCGCAGCTCCTCGTCGCTGCGCCCGCTGCTCACCCTCGCCTGCACGCCCGCGACGAGCTCGCGGGAGCTGACGGCCTGGGCCACCGTGCCCAGCAGCGCCGGGTCGGGGGGGATCCGGCGATCGGCGGACTCCACCTGCACGGTCGCGGTGGCGGTGTAGGTCTTGGGCGCGAGGTAGATCCCGAGGGCGACGGACCCGGCCGTCACCATCAGGATCAGCAGCGCCAGCACCCGCTGACGCCACAGCGCTCCCCCCAGAACGCGAAACTCCATTGCAGTGTCCCCACGTCGTGCTCTCGCACGTCCTACCTGTCGGTCGAGAGATCTTCCCGACCCGACTCCCCCCGAGTGGAGATGCCCCTCCCGACCCGGCCGGTGGGCCGTGCTCGGGACGGGCTGGACCTGATCACCCGCACACCCTCGGCCCAAGTCCCCCCTGGGCCGGGATCGCGTGCTCACGTCCGCCCGCGCCCGACCCCCATGTCGGGCACAGCCATGTCTGCAGTGTTGTCACCTTCCCTTGTTCTCCAGTCTCAAACGAGTGATGCCCTCATGGTGCGTGCTGTCTAGCACTTTCGTGGGGGTCCGTCTCCCGACGCAGGCGCACCAGCGACGCCGGCAGCGCCCGCTCCTCGGGCGGCCGCCGGACCGCCAGGCCGAGCGCGATCAGGACCCACAGCGCCAGCACGTGCTGGGCAGACATGCCGACGGCGACCACCAGTGAGCCGACCAGGGCGATCACGACGCCCGCCGCGATCGGGTCCTGGTCCGCGCGCCAGCGCTGCCACGCGGACCGGACGCTGCCCAGGAGCACGATCAACAGGGCGCCGAGACCCACGAGCCCGAGCTCGGCGGAGGTGCCCAGGTACGTCGGACCGGACCGGTGCGCCGACGGCGGAGCCTCCCACCTCTGCTCGTTGCGGAAGTCCTGCTGGTAGAGCGCGTAGGCGCCCGGGCCGAACCCGATCACGGGGCTCCTGGCGGTCATCCGCAGGGCCGTCCCGGTCGGCTCCCAGTGCTGTCCCGGCGCCGTGCGCTGCTGCGCCTCTCCCCGGTCGATGGCGGACTCGACAAGGCCGGGAACGGTGCCCAGCACGAACGCGACCGTGGTGCCCAGCAGCACCGTGACGGTGGCGACCGCGCGGACGCTGATCATCCGGGTCGCCGCAGCGACCGCGAGGATCACCACCAGGCCGATGACCATGGTCCACGCGGTGGTGGCGACCACACCGAGGATGAGGACCACCAACGCCAGGTCGCACCACCACAGCCACCGCGTCGAGGCGTACCGCAGGGCCAGGGCGAGGGGTGCGGCCAGGACCAGGGCGAAGGCGAAGACGTCGAGCTCGACGACGCCGATGGGAAGCCAGCTCTGGGGTGTCGGCCACCACAGGGCCGCCAGTCCGAGCACCGCCGAGACCGACGCTCCCGCGACGTACCCCCGCACCACCGTGATCGGCCGGATCACCGACCGCATCGCATCCACGATCACCGCCATGGCGGTGATCACGACCAGCCAGTCCAGCGTGACGGCTCGCCCCACCGGACCGTTGTCGTGCAGCGCCAGCGACCCGACGACGACCACCGCCAGCAGCACGGCACCGAGCGGTACGCCGCGCACGCCGCCCACGCCGCCCCGACCGCTCCGGCTGCCCCGGCTGCGGTCCACGACCCAGGAGCCTCCCAGCAGCACCACCAGGCCCGCGGCCAACCGACCGTCGACGAGGCCGGGCTGAGCGGTGAAGGGGGCGGAGGCGACCACCACCAGGACGGCCCACTCCAGACGGACCAGCATCGCCGCGACGAGCAGGCTGCCCACCGCGAGCGCGAAGGTCGCCCGCGGCCACAGGCCGGACCCGAGGCCCAGGAGGGTGGCCAGGCCCAGCAGCACGCCCGTCAGCACCAGGGCCCGCGGTGCCGGCCGCAGTCGGGGTTCCCACCCGGAGTCGACGAGGGGCAGCGGAAGGCTCATCGAGCCGGTCCGACCGTTGTCGCGTACCGGCAGGCGGCTCCGCAGAGCAACCGCGTCATCAACGTCCCCCCGAACGATCGACTCAGTGCGTCGTCGACAGGATCGCACAGTGGGTCACCGGCTGGAACATCGACCGTGTCGTGTCGGCCCTACGATGTCAGCGTGCTCACTCCCCCAGCGGTCGACCGTGCGCGGCGACGACGTCTCCTGGGACGGTTCGTGGTGGGGAGCCTGGCCTGCCTGCTGCTCGCCGGCTGCTCCGACGTCGCCGCCCAGCTGGAGGGCCGGGACGACCTGTCCCGGTCCACGGAGGTGCTGCCCGAGCCGATCCTGACCACGCTGGGCTGGGGCGAGCTGAACGGTCTCGTCTCGGTCATCGTGCGCAACCCGACCAAGCAGGTGCTGCGCCGGGCGGACGCGGAGATCACGGTGCTCGACGCCGCGGGTCGCACGCTGGCCTCCTCGAACACCAGCGGCATCGAGGCCGAGTGCTGCACCGCCGTCAACGTGCCGCCGGGCGCGGTGGTCGGCTTCTACGTGCAAGTGCCCGACGGGGAGGTCAGCGTGTCGGGCGTGGCCATCCGTTACCGCGACGTGACCTGGTCGGACACCACGATGTTCGGCGGCCCGGTGGCCGAGGCGACGGCGACGCGGCTGCGTCCGAACCGGCTCGGCACCCAGGTCCTGGCGGAGGTCGCCACCTCGGGCGGCATCATCGAGCGGGCGGTCGTGCAGGCGACGATCGTCGACCGCAGCGGCGACCTGATCGCGGTCGTGTCGACCACCTGGGACTGCCTGCGTCCCGACGAGGCGACGGCGGTGCGGCTCCAGCTGTTCCACCGGGTCCCCGGCACGGCGCGGATCGGCGGCGTCTCGGTGTTCCCCGACGACCGGAGCAGGACCGGCCGGTCGGCGCCCGCGTGCGCCTGACCGGCCGGTCCTCCAGGACGTCAGTGGATCACTGAGGGGCGCGGAAGAGCCAGCCCAGCGGCCGGGAGCCCTCGGCGTCGTCCTCGTGGTCCTTCTTCCGCTCGTTCCTGCGCTCGGTCTCCGGCATCACCGCGAGCGTCTCCTCCTCGGACTCCTCCGCGCGGGCGACCGGCTCGGCGACCTCAGGCTCGGTGTGCGCCTGCTCGTCGCCGTGCTCCTGGGCGGACGTCTCCTCGCCCGCGGTCGCCGGCGAGCCGTCCTCGGCGGGCTCCGGCTCGTCGATCAGCGCCGGCTGCTGCTCCTCGGCGTCCGCCACCGCCTCGACCGGGGCCGCCTCCGGTGCCGGCTGGTGACCGTCCTCGCGACGCTGCACGGGCTGGGCCTCGATCGGGTCGGCGTCGGGGTCCGGGAGTCGGTCGATGGTGCTGCGTCGCAGCTCGCCGAGGGTGCGCATCACGTCGGAGACCGACGCCACCGCCGCGTCCAGACGTGCCCCGATCCCGTCGACGCTCGACTCGATGCCGCCGATCAGCGAGTCGGAGTCCTCGCGGATGCTGATCAGGTGCTGACGGTTCTCCTCCGCGACCTCGGCGCGGTACTGACGGCGCAGCTCCTCGGCGTCGTCCTCGGCCCGCTGCCGCGTCATGTAGGCGGCGGCCATCGCCCGGTCGGTCACCTCGGTGGCCTCGTGGCGGGCCTGCGCGACCACGTCGTCGGCCTGTTGCCGGGCACTGGTGGTGAGCCGCTCCGCGGTCTGCCGCGACTCGTTGACCAGCTGGTCGGCGATCCCCTGGGCCTCCTCCACGATGCTGTCCGCGTCCGCGGCCGCGGATCGGCGGATCTGGCTGGCTTCCGCCAGGATCGCCTCCGCCTCTTGCCGCGCGCCCAACGTGGACCGGAGCTCGGCTGCTCGCTCCGAGATCCCCGTGCCGTGCCCTGTCTGCTCCGACATCTTCTCCCCCTCGACGTCCTGGATGTCGCCGACAGTCTAGGGGTGCCGCGCGCCGGCGGAACCCCGTCCCAGGGGGCAATCGGTTCATCCCTGCCGTGCGACGTACTCCTCGGCTCGTTCCCGTGCCTCCGGGACCAGCCCGTCGACCGCCAGCAGCCGGGGCAACAGCGTCGGGTCGAGCAGCAGCGCCCGGAACATCAGCGACACCGTGACCCCGTGGCCCGGCCGGTGCGCCACCCGGAGCTCGTCACCGGCGGCGACCCGGCCCGGGGCGAGGACCCGCAGATAGGGACCCGGTCGCGCCTGGTGGGCGAAGCGCCTCACCCACGCACGGTTGTCGTAGCCGGCCCGGCCCATCCAGGTCTTGAAGTCGTTGCAGGGCGTCCGGATCGAGGCGACCTCCAGGAGTGCCTCACCGATCTCCCAGCGCTCACCGATCTCGGACTCGTTGACGTCGAGGCCACGGGTGGTGAGGTTCTCCCCGAACTGGCCGTTCGGCACCTCGTGGCCCAGCTCGACAGCCCAGCGGTCGAGATCCTCGCGGGCGAAGGCGTAGACCGCCTTGTCGAGACCGCCGTGGTGACGGGTGTCGGAGACCCGGTCACCGGTCAGACCGAGACGATCCAGGTGCACGGGCCCGCGCACGGCGGTCTTGTCGATCGAGGTGCGTCCGATCCCCGCCCACCGGGCAGGTCGCGGCATCCCGACGTTGACCGAGACGATGCTGGCCATCCAGCTACTTCTTGCCGCTCTTCTCACCGGTGGGGGCGTGGGAGAGCGCGGCGATGAAGGCCTCCTGGGGGACCTCGACGCGACCGACCATCTTCATCCGCTTCTTGCCCTCCTTCTGCTTCTCCAGCAGCTTGCGCTTGCGGGTGATGTCACCGCCGTAGCACTTGGCGAGCACGTCCTTGCGGATCGCACGGATGTTCTCCCGGGCGATCACGCGGGCCCCGATGGCCGCCTGGATCGGCACCTCGAACTGCTGGCGCGGGATGAGGTCCTTGAGCTTGCCCGCCAGCATCACGCCATAGCTGTACGCCGCGTCGCGGTGCACGATGGCGGAGAAGGCGTCCACCGGCTCGCCCTGGAGCAGGATGTCGACCTTCACCAGGTCGGCGACCTGCTCCCCGGAGACCTCGTAGTCGAGCGAGGCGTACCCCTTGGTCCGGGACTTCAGCTGGTCGAAGAAGTCGAAGACGATCTCGGCCATCGGCAGGGTGTACCGCATCTCCACCCGGTCCTCGGAGAGGTAGTCCATCCCCTGGAGGTTGCCGCGCTTGGTCTGGCACAGCTCCATGATCGTGCCGATGTGGTCCGAGGGGCTGAGGATCGTCGCCTTCACCACCGGCTCGTGGACCTCGGCGATCTTGCCGTCGGGGTACTCGCTGGGGTTGGTCACCTCGTGGACGGTGCCGTCCTCCATCGTCACCTGGTAGATGACGTTGGGGGCGGTGGAGATGAGGTCGAGGTTGAACTCGCGCTCCAGCCGGTCCCGGGTGATCTCCATGTGCAGCAGGCCCAGGAATCCGCAGCGGAACCCGAAGCCCAGGGCTCCGGAGGTCTCCGGCTCGTAGGCGAGCGCCGCGTCGTTGAGCTGGAGCTTGTCCAGGGCGTCGCGCAACGTCGGGTAGTCGTCGCCGTCGATGGGGTACAGCCCCGCGAACACCATCGGGTTGGGGTGCTTGTAGCCGCCCAGCGACTGCTCGGCCCCATGGTGCTGGCTGGTGACCGTGTCGCCGACCCGGGACTGGCGGACGTCCTTGACCCCGGTGATGAGGTAGCCGACCTCACCGACCCCGATCTCGCCGGCCTTGATCGGCTCGGGCGAGATCACCCCGACCTCGAGCATCTCGTGCACCGCGTTGGTCGACATCATCCGGATCCGGTCGCGGTGGGTGAGCTTGCCGTCGATCACCCGGACGTAGGTGACCACACCGCGGTAGGTGTCGTAGACGGAGTCGAAGATCAGCGCTCGCGGCGGTGCGTCGGCGTCGCCGACGGGGGGCGGGGTCTGCTTGACGATCTCGTTGAGGACCGCCTCGACGCCGACGCCGGTCTTGGCGCTGACCCGCAGCACCTCGTCGGGGTCGCAGCCGACCAGGCCGGCGAGCTCGCGGGCGTACTTGTCGGGGTTGGCCGAGGGCAGGTCGATCTTGTTGAGCACCGGGATGATGTGCAGGTCGGCGCCCATCGCCAGGTACAGGTTGGCCAGCGTCTGCGCCTCGATGCCCTGGGCGGCGTCGACGAGCAGCACCGCCGCCTCGCAGGCCGCCAGCGAGCGGGACACCTCGTAGGTGAAGTCGACGTGCCCGGGGGTGTCGATCATGTTGAGCACGTAGGTGCCCGGCTCGGCGTCCTCATCGTTGCCGTCGCGCACCGTCCACGGCATCCGGACAGCCTGGCTCTTGATGGTGATCCCGCGCTCGCGCTCGATGTCCATCCGGTCCAGGTACTGCGCCCGGGCGCTGCGCTCGTCGACGACCCCGGTCAGCTGCAGCATCCGGTCGGCGAGGGTCGACTTCCCGTGGTCGATGTGGGCGATGATGCAGAAGTTGCGGAGGATCGCCGGGTCGGTGTGGCCGGGCTTCGGCGCGGTCACGGCAGGCACAGGGGACACGGACGTCTCTCACTCGCGGACGGGAAGGGCCCATTGTTCCATCCGGCCCCGCGTTCCCGCTCATCCCGGGGCAGGATGACGCCGTGATCCCGACGACCATTCCGCACGGACACACCGCCCGCCGTCTCGAGTGGTCCTTCCTGCCGGTGCACCTGCGAGCGGAGGTGGAGCAGCGGCTCGGTGCGGCCGTCCGGACCGCGGACTCCCAGGACGCCGGCTTCACCCCGGGGATGGCCTCGGTGCTCACCTGCGTCGACGGGAGCCGGCACTTCGTCAAGGCCGCTTCCCTCAAGGCGCAGCGCCCGTTCGCCGAGGCCTACCGCGAGGAGGGCCGGAAGCTGAGCGCCCTCCCGGCGGCGGCACCGGCTCCCGCGCTGAGGTGGACGATCGACGACGGCGACTGGGTGGTGCTGGGCCTGGAGCACGTGGCGGCACGGGCGCCCCACCGGCCGTGGCGGGCCGAGGACCTGACGGCCGCCGTCGCGATGCTGGAGCGGTTGGCCGACGAGCTGACTCCGGCGCCTGAGGAGCTCGAGCTGACCACCTTCGCCGACGACCTGGCGGCCTTCCCGGGCTTCTGGGAGGCGGTGCCAGGGCTGTACCCCGAGCTCCCCGCGGCCCAGGTCGCGCAGGCCGCCGCGCTCGCCGGGGGCTTCCGCGAGGTGACCGCGGGGACGACGCTGGTGCACACCGATGTCCGGGACGACAACATCCTGCTCGCCGAGGACGGGCGAGCCCTGCTGTGCGACTGGAACTGGCCGGCGCTCGGGGCACCCTGGCTCGACACCGTGATCCTGATGATCGGGCCCCGCGGCGACGGGCTGGACGTGGCCTCGGTCCTGGCCGCCTCGGCGCTGACCCATGAGGTCGCACCGGACGACGTGGACGTGCTGCTGGCGCTGGTGACCGGCTACTTCCTGCACCAGGCCTGCCTGCCGGCTCCCCCGACGTCGCCGCACCTACGCGAGGTGCAGGCCTGGCAGGGCGCCGTGTGCTGGGACTGGCTGGGCGAACGGCGCGGGTGGCAGCCGCGGGTGGCACCGCGGAGGTGATTTGGGCGGCACCCCCGGCCGCTGCTAAATTGATCCGTCGCGTGTCTGGCCGAGCCCCCTGGGGGTGATGTCGGCCGAGCGCACCCCCAGACCTGTGCGGCAGCACCCATTCCAACCACGAAGGCGCGCTCAGTGGCGAACATCAAGTCCCAGATCAAGCGGAACAAGCAGAACGAGAAGGCGCACGAGCGGAACAAGGCCGTCAAGACCGGCCTGAAGACCGCCGTCCGCAAGTTCCGCGAGCTCGCCGACGCCGGCGACAAGGACAAGGCCGTCCTGGCCGGGCGCGAGGCGTCCCGCAAGCTGGACAAGGCCGTCTCCAAGGGCGTCATCCACCGCAACCAGGCCGCCAACCGCAAGTCGGCCATCGCGAAGAAGACCGCCGACCTCTGAGGCACCCGGGCCGCAGCTCGGCCCGCGCTGCACTGCTACCCCAGGCGCCGTCCCTCGGGACGGCGCCTTTCGGCGTGCCCGCCGTGACCGGTGCGCGGCTCAGCGGGCTTCGCGCAGCCCGGTGATCGTGAGGACCAGGCGCTCCAGGGTGTACGCCGGGTCCCCGGCGGCGCCCTTGATGTCGGCGTCGGCGCGGGCCACGGCCCGGATCGCGCGGGCGATGCCGGCGTCCGACCATCCTCGGGACTGGTCGCGCAGCGAGCGCAGCTTCCACGGGGGCACCCCGACCTCGCGGGCCAGGTCGGCCTCCCGCATCGACCGGGGAGCCGACCGGTAGCGCGCCAGACCGCGGGCGCCGGCGGCGAACGCCGAGGTGACCAGCACCGAGGCGGTCCCCCCGTCCAGGGCCCAGCGCAGCTCTTCCAGCGCCGCCTGGCGGTGCCCGGAGTAGGCGGCGTCGGCGACGGCGAACGACTTGGCCTCGGCTCGGCCGCCGAAGTACTGCCCGACCTTGCCGACGGTCAGGACCTCGCCGGGGAAGTCGCTGGTCAGCTGGTGAGCCGCCGCCGAGAGCGACCGCAGGTCGTGGCCGACGGCGGTGACCAGCGCCGAGGCGGCCTCCGGCTCGATGCTGGTGCCGTACCGGCGTACCTCCGCGATGACGAAGGACGGCACCTCCGAGGGGCGCAGCTCCCCGGACTTCGACTCGGTGACCGTGCCGATCTTGCGCAGCTTGGCCAGCACCCCGGATCCCTTCTGGCCGCCGCCGTGGACCAGGACCAGGGCGACGTCCTCGGCGGGACCCGCCGCATAGGAGAGCATCCCGGCCACCGACTCCTCGGGCAGGTCCTCCAACCCCCGCACGACCACGCAGCGGATCGAGGAGAACAGCGACGGCGCCGCCAGCTCGCCGAGGGTGGCCAGCGTCAGGTCGGTGGCCGCGGTCTCGGAGAGCTCCGCCTCGGGGTCGTGGGACCGGACCGCGGCGCGGACCGCGCTCACGGTGCGCTCGTTGAGGAACTCCTCCTTGCCGGTCACCAGCGTGACCCGGCCCAGGACGTCGGCTGCGCGTGGGGATCCGGCCATGGTGCGTCGAAGCCTGCCACAGGCCACCGACGGCACCGACCCGGGCTCATCGCTCCCGGACCCGGGGTCCGTCGGGGTCCGCCACGACCGCCAGGTCACCCCCGGTGTCGGTGCGGTGCACGGTGGTGCCCGCGCCCTCGAGCAGGGCCAGGGTGTCCGCGGCCGGGTGTCCGTAGTCGTTGCCCTCCCCCACCGTGACCAGCGCCAGCTCGGCTCCCAGCGAGGTGAGCCACGCCGGGTCCTGGTGTCGACTGCCGTGGTGCGGGACCTTGAGGACGTCGACCCGGAGGTCCGGCAGCCGACGCCTCAGCCCGGCCTGGGCGGGTGGCTCGACGTCGCCGGAGAGCAGGATCCGCAGCCCGGCCGTCTCGGCCAGCAGCACGACGCTGGCATCGTTGGCGGTGCTGCCGTCGCCCGGCGCCGGCCCCAGCCGACCGGGGTCCGGCCAGAGCACCTGCAGCGTCACCGCGCCGTACGTCGTCGTGCGACCGGGCAGCAGCGGGGCCGCCGGCACCCCGGCGTCGGTCGCCAGGCCGGCCACCGTCGCCACCGCGGCGGGCGGGTCCAGCAACGGTGAGGTCCCGACCTCGGCGACCGACCGACCGTGCAGCACTCCTTCGAGACCGTCGACGTGGTCGGCATGGAAGTGGGTGAGGACCAGCAGCGGCACCGATTCGACGCCCAGGTCACGCAGACACCGGTCCACCGGGCCTGGCTCGGGGCCGGCGTCCACCACCACCGCCGAGCCGGGAGCGGTGCGCAGCACCAGGGCGTCACCCTGGCCGACGTCGCAGGCCACCAGCACCCAGTCCGGGGGCGGCCAGCCGTAGGCCGGTGGACGCACCACCACGACCACGCCGGCCAGCAGGCAGCAGAGCAGCCCGGTGCTGCGGCGGCGCAACAGCGCCGGCGCGCCCAGGGCCAACGCGGCGGTCACCGCGGTGAGGAGCGCCAGCGCCAACGGCCCGGTTCCCCAGTCCACGGCCGCGACCGGAAGGTCCGCGCCTCGCTCGGCGACCAGCACCACCCACCCCACGCACCACGAGGCCCCGGTGCCGACCAGTCGGCCGGCCGCTCCCCAGACGAGTCCCAGGAGCCCGCCGAGCAGGCCGAGCACCGTCGCCGGTCCGACGACCGGGGCGACCAGCAGGTTGGCCCCGACGGCGACCAGGCTGACCTGCCCCGAGATCCCGGCGACGACGGGGGTGCAGGCCAGCTGCGCGGCCGTCGGGACCGCGACCGCCTCGGCGAGCCAGCGCGGCAGCCAGCGGTGCAACGAGTCCCGGATCCCGGGCGCCAGCAGCAGGATCCCGGCGGTGGCCAGCACCGAGAGGGCGAACCCGACCGTGGTCGCCATCCCCGGGTCGACCAGGAGCAGCGCGACCACGGCGACGCCGAGTCCCCGCAGGGCGCGTTGGCGACCGTTGCCGCCGAGCGCCAGCAGCGCCACCGTGCCCATCGTCGCGGCGCGCACCACGCTGGGCTCGGTCCTCGCCAGCAGCACGAACCCGACGATCCCCAGCGCCCCGACCAGCAGCAGCCAGCGGCCCCGGACCCGGCACCACCGGGCCAGGACCAGCAGGAAACCGACCACCAGGGTGAGGTTGGTCCCCGAGACCGCCAGCAGGTGGGTCAGCCCGGTGGCCCGGAAGTCGTCCGCGAGCCCCGGGTCGAGGCCCGCGTCGTCGCCGCTGACCAGTGCCGGGACCAGCACCCGCTGGTCGGCCGGACGGTGGGCCACCGAGTCACGGAGCGAGGCTCGCACCGCCTCGGCTCCTCGCCACCACGGGTCGGGGCCGGCCACCAGGTGCGGCTCGCCGGCGCGCAGCACCGCCGCCACGTCGTCGCCGCGAGGCGGCTCGGCTCGAGCGGTGACCCGGACGGTGGCCCCGAGCGGAACGCCAAGCCACTGCGGGTCGCCGAACAACAGCGCCGGCGTGGCCAGCCGATACGCCTCACCGCGACCGACGACCCGGCGTACCTGCAGGCGCACCAGGGCCTGGTCGGTGTGGCCGCCGGCCACCAGCCGCGGATCCGCGACGATGCGGCCCTCGACCGTCACCGTCGCGCGGTCGGCCGCCAGGACGGCCAGCGGCCCGGTCCGGACCTGGTACGTGCGGAGCTGTGCCGCCCCGGCCACCGCCAGGCACACCAGCACCAGCGCGATCACCGCGGCCCGGTGGCGTGGCGATCGACGCACCGCCAGGGCGGCGGCGCCGGCCAGCGTCGGCAGTGCCGCGACCAGCGCCGGACCGGGCAGGAGGGCGCCGGCCAGGCCACCAGCCCAAGCGGCCACCGCGAGCAGCGGCATCCGCAGGTCGGCTCCAGCTCCGCTCTGGCCGGGTGGCTCACCGGGTGGCTCACACCGTGGCATGGGGAGCGATCCGCGCCAGGGTGGCCTCCCCGATCCCGTCCACCTCCAGCAGCTCGTCGACCGCGGTGAAGCCCCCGTGCTGGTCGCGCCAGGCCAGGATCGCCTCCGCGGTCACTGGGCCGACCTCCGGCAGGGTGTCGAGCTCGGCCGCGGTCGCCGTGTTGAGGTTGACCAGCCCGTTCGCCGGCGGCGCCACCCCGGACGCGCCGATCCCCGTCGGTCCCGCCGCCCCTGCCCCTGCCCCTGCCACTGCCCCTGCCGCCGACAGGGTCGGCCGCCCGACGAGGACCTGCTCACCGTCGACCAGCGGCCGAGCCAGGTTCAGCGTGGCCAGGTCCACCCCCCGTCGGGCGCCGCCGGCCGCCGCGAGCGCGTCGGCCACCCGGGAGCCCGCCGCCAGCACGGCGATCCCGGGTCGCCGCACCCGACCGGCGACATCGACGGTGATCCGCGCCTCGTCGACATCCTCCGCCTCGTCGACACCGTCGGGCGCGGCCGAGGCGCCGCCGGACAGCGGCACCAGCGCGGGCGCGGGCGTGCCGACCGCCGACCCGGCGACCGCCTCCGCCGCCCGATCAGCGCTGACCGGGGTGGCGTCGCCACGGATCACCCACCAGGTGGTGACGCTCATCCCGATCGCCACCAGGACCGCCACCACGGCGACCTGCCCGGCCCCCAGGTCGACCCTCCCCCGCAGCGTCTCCGGCCACGGGACCCGCGGGGCCGCCGCACGCCGACGGGCCGCGTGCCGTCCGGGCTCCGGCACGGCCGTGGGACTCGGCGGCGCCGGTGGCGCTGCCGCTGGCACTGGCACTGGCACTGGCGCCGGCGGTAGCCGCGCCCGGTCGGGCACGCGGGTGTGCCCGGCCCACCACTCCTGCCCGGTCTCGTCTGCCATGCCGCTGACGCTAGGGATCGCGGGCGCGGTGAGCATCCCTCGTCATCCGTGCCTGTGGACAACGGCCGCCCGGGGCACGGGTGTGGACGGACGGCGGGCCGCCTACGGCAGCGGTGCCACGCAGACCGCCAGCATCCCCGGACCGACGTGCGCACCGAGGACCGCCCCCAGCTCGCCACAGCCGATCCGCCGCTCCTGGAGGTTCCAGGTCATCCGGTCGGCGAGCCGGGCCACCAGCTCGGCGGCCCGGTCCGGGTTGGCCAGGTGGGCGACGAACACGTCCACCTGGGCGTCGCCGGCGGCCTCCACCGCGAGAGTCTCCAGCCGGGCGAGCGCCCGGGCCGAGGTCCGCACCCGTTCCAGGCTCTCGATCCGACCGTCGGAGATGGTGAGCAGCGGCTTGACCGCCAGGGCCCCGCCCAGCAACGCTGCCGCGGCACCGACCCGGCCGCCCCGGCGCAGGTACTCCAGGCTGTCGACGTAGAACAAGGACGTGCAGGCCGCGGCCCGACGCTGGGCCGCGCCTGCGGCCTCCTCCGCCGAGCCGCCGGCAGCGACGACGTCGGCGGCGGTGAGGGCTGCGTACCCGGTGGCGACGCCGACCTGGCGCGAGTCCACCACGTGCACCGGCACCGGAGCCTTGCGCGCGGCCAGCTGTGCCGACTCCAGGGTGCCGCTCACCTCGCCGGACAGGTGCACGGCGACGATCTCGCTCGCCCCGTCGGCAGCCAGCGCCTCGAAGCGTTCCAGCATCGTCGCCGGGGTCGGCCGCGAGGTGCTCACCGACCGACCCTCGCGCAGCGCGGTGGCCACGGCGTCCGGCGTGGCGCCACCCTCACCCTCGTCGTGCACGTCGGCGCCGATGACGACCTGGAGCGGCACCACCGCGATGCCCCGTTCGGCCGCCAGCTCGGCGGGCAGGCAGGCGGTGGAGTCCGTGACGACCGCGACTGACCTGGCTGACCCTGCTGGCATGGCGAGCAGGGTAGCGACCGCCGCGCTCAGACGACGATGTTGACCAGCTTGGGCGCCCGGACGACCACCTTGCGCACCGGCCGGTCGTCGAGGGCCCGGACCACGTCGGCGTCGGCCAGCGCCAGCCGTTCCAGCTCGTCGGCGGCGATGTCGGGAGCGACCTCCAGGCGGGCCTTGACCTTGCCCTGGACCTGGACCACCGCGGTCACCGACTCCTCGACCAGCAGCGCCGGGTCGACGGTCGGCCAGCCGGCGCGGGCGACGGTCGGCTGGTGCCCGAGGCGCTCCCACATCTCCTCCGCGACGTACGGCGCCACCAGCGACAGCAGGATCGCCACCGCCTCGACGGCCTCCCGCACCGCGGGGTCGGCAGGGCCCGGCCCGACGTCGATGGCCTTGCGGGTGGTGTTCACCAGCTCCATCGTGCGGGCCACCATCACGTTGAACCGGTGCCCCTCGATCAGCTGCTCGGCCTCGTGCAGGGTCCGGTGGGTGGCCCGGCGCAACGCCAGGTCACCGTCGCCGACGGGGGTGCCGACCGGAGCTGCGACGTCCCCGGAGAGCCGCCAGGCCCGCTGGAGGAACTTCAGCGACCCACCGGGAGACATGTCGGCCCAGTCGATGTCGTCCTCGGGCGGGCCGGCGAAGACCAGCGTGAGCCGCACCGCGTCCACGCCGTACTCGTCGATCATCTCGCCGAGGTTGACGCCGTTGCCCAGCGACTTGCTCATCGCCCGGCCCTGGTTGATCACCTGGCCCTGGTTGAGCAGTGCGGTGAAGGGCTCGGCGAAGTCGATCATCCCGAGGTCGTGCAGGACCTTGGTGAAGAAGCGCGAGTAGAGCAGGTGCAGGATCGCGTGCTCGACGCCGCCGACGTACTGGGCCACCGGCATCCACTCCCGGACGGCCGTCTCGTCGAAGGGCCCCTCGGTGAAGTCCGGCGAGCAGTAGCGCAGGAAGTACCACGAGGAGTCCACGAAGGTGTCCATCGTGTCGCTGTCCCGCTTGGCCGCGCCCCCGCAGCCGGGACACGCGACGTCGACCCAGTCGCTCGCGGCGGCCAGCGGGGAGACGCCCTTCGGCTTCAGGTCGGCTCCCTTGAGGTTCTCCGGCAGCCGGACCGGCAGCTGGTCCTCGGGGACCGGTACCTCACCGCACGCGTCACAGTGCACGATCGGGATCGGGGCGCCCCAGAACCGCTGCCTGCTCAGCAGCCAGTCGCGGAGCCGGAAGTTGACCGTGCCACGCCCCAGCCCCTTCTCCTCCAGCCAGGCGATGATCCGGCTCTTGGCCTCGTCGACCTCCAGGCCGTCCAGGGAGATCTCGTCGTTGGCGGAGTTGATCGCGGGGCCGGCGCCGACGTACGCCTGCCCGCCGGCCTCCTCGAAGCCTTCGGACGGCGCGACGGTGCGGACGATCTCCAGCCCGAAGGTCTGCGCGAACTCCCAGTCCCGCTGGTCCTGGCCCGGCACCGCCATGATCGCGCCGGTGCCGTAGTCGGCCAGCACGTAGTCGGAGGCGTAGACCGGGATCTGACGGCCGGTGACCGGGTTCGTCGCGTGCACGCCGAGGAAGACGCCGGTCTTGGGCCGATCGGTCGCGAGGCGCTCGATGTCGGTGGCCCTGCGGACCTCCTCGACGTACGCCGCCAGCGCCGGGCGCTGCTCCTCGCTGACCAGGCTCGCGGCCAGCGTGGCGTCGGCGGCGACGACGAAGAAGGTCGCGCCGAACAGGGTGTCCGGCCGGGTCGTGAAGACCGTGACGGTGCGGGTCTGCCCCTCTCCTCGGCCGGCATCCAGGCCGATCTCGAAGTCGACGTGGGCACCCTCGGAACGGCCGATCCAGTTCCGCTGCATCGCCAGCACCCGGTCCGGCCAGGTGTCGGCCAACCCGTCCATGTCGTCGAGCAGCCGCTGGGCGTAGTCGGTGACCTTGAAGTACCACTGGTTCAGCTCACGCTTGGTGACCTCGGCGCCACAGCGCTCGCACATCCCCTGCACGACCTGCTCGTTGGCCAGCACGGTCTGGTCGTTCGGGCACCAGTTGACCGGGGAGTTCTTGCGGTAGGCCAGCCCGTGCTCGCGGAACTTCAGGAACAGCCACTGGGTCCAGCGGTAGTACTCCGGGTCGGAGGTGTGCAGCCGGCGCGACCAGTCGAAGGCGATCGCGTAGCGGCGGAACGACTCGGCCTGGGTCTCGATGTTGGCGTAGGTGTACGTGGCCGGGTGCTCGTCGTTCCTGATCGCGGCGTTCTCAGCCGGCAGACCGAACGAGTCCCAGCCGATCGGGTTGAGGACGTCGTACCCGCGCTGCCACCAGAACCGGGCGATCACGTCGTGCAGCGCCATCACCTCGGCGTGACCCATGTGCAGGTCCCCGCTGGGGTAGGGGAACATCGTCAACGCGTAGCGCTTCTCGGCACCGGGAGCCGCGCTACCGGCGCGGAAGGAGTCGAGGTCGGCCCAGACCTTGCGCCACTTGTCCTGGACGGCGTCGACGTCGTACGTCGCCGCCTCGCCGGAGGTCTCTCGCTCGCTCATCTCGTCCACTCTCTCGCCGGTGCCGGATCTGCCCGCCCGGGTCGCGCCGGGCATGAAAAAGCCCCTCCGTCACGAGGGGCAGCCGCGTCGGGATCTCGACGCGGCTAGGTAAGGAGCAGGGTCCTGGACATGGGGCCATGCTACGCGAACGCCGGGACGGAGCGCGACGCCGTTGCCCGCCACCCTACGATGACAGCATGACTGTCACCGACATGTTCCGACTCGACGGCAAGGTGGCGGTGGTCACCGGCGCCTCCAGCGGCCTCGGTGTCGCCTTCGCCCAGGGCCTGGCCGAGGCCGGCGCCGACCTGGCGCTCGGCGCCCGCCGCGCCGAGCGCCTCGCCGACACCGCGAAGCTCGTCGAGGCCACCGGCCGGCGAGCGTTGACGGTGCCGACCGACGTGGCCGACCCCGACTCGTGCACCCACCTGGTGGCCCTGGCGATGGAGGAGTTCGGCCGGGTCGACATCCTCGTCAACAACGCCGGCGTGGGCACCGCCACGCCGGCCACCCGGGAGACCCCCGAACAGTTCCGCAGCGTCATCGACGTCAACCTCAACGGCTGCTACTGGATGGCCCAGGCCTGCGGCCGGGTGATGCAGCCGGGCTCGGCCATCATCAACATCTCCTCGGTGCTCGGGCTCACCACCGCCGGGCTCCCCCAGGCGGCGTACGCCTCCTCGAAGGCCGGGCTGATCGGGATGACCCGGGACCTGGCGAACCAGTGGAGCGGCCGGAAGGGGATCCGGGTCAACGCGGTCGCGCCCGGCTTCTTCACCTCCGAGATGACCGACCAGCTCCCGGACGGCTACCTGGACCTGATGAACGCCCGGGTCCCGATCGGACGTCAGGGCGACCCGGTCGAGCTCGCCGCGACCGTGGTGTTCCTGGCCTCCGACGCCGCCGGCTACATCACCGGCCAGACCCTGCCCGTCGACGGCGGGATGACGATCACGTGACCGGTCCCCGGGTCGTCGTGATCGGCGCCGGCTTCGGCGGGCTCGGGGTGGCCAAGGCGCTGCTGGACCAGGGCATCAGCGAGATCACCGTGCTGGAGCGGGCCGACACGGTGGGCGGGGTGTGGCGCGACAACACCTACCCGGGGGCGGCCTGCGACGTGCCGTCGCCGTTGTACTCCTGGTCGTGGGCGCCGAACCCGCACTGGGGCCGGCGGTACGCCGAGCAGCCGGAGATCCTCGCCTACCTGCGCTCCGCCGCGGCGCAGCGAGGATTGGTGGACCTGGTCCGGACCGACGCCGAGGTGGCCTCGGCGGTGCTCGACGATGCCGCCGGGACCTGGCGGGTGACGCTGCGCGACGGCGACGTGCTCGAGGCGGACCTCGTGGTCTCGGCGGTCGGGCAGCTGTCGAACCCGGCGATCCCGTCGCTGCCGGGCTCCTTCGACGGGCCGGCGTTCCACTCCGCGCAGTGGCGCCACGACGTCGACCTGACCGGAGCCCGGGTGGCCGTGATCGGCACCGGCGCCAGCGCGATCCAGTTCGTCCCGGCGATCGCGGAGCGGGTCGCGTCGATGACCGTGTTCCAGCGCTCCGCGCCGTACGTCGTGCCCAAGCCCGACCGTGCCTACACCCGGCTGCACCACGCGGCGTTCGAGCGGCTTCCGGCGGCGCTCGCGGCGGAGCGGAACGGGGTCTTCTGGATCACCGAACGCTTCAACGGCGCCCTCGCCGGAGAGGCGGCCACGGGTCCGGCACTGCTGCGCGCGATCCGGGAGGCCTGGCGGCTGCACCTGCGTCGACAGGTGCCGGACGCGGAGCTGCGGGCCAAGCTGGTCCCGGACCACCCGCTGGGCTGCAAGCGGCTGCTGTTCTCCAACGACTGGTACCCGGCGCTGGCGCGCGAGAACGTCGAGGTGGTCACCGAGGGTGTCACCGCGCTGGAGCCGCGCGGGGTGCGCTCGGCGGACGGCGAGCTGCACGAGGCCGACGTGCTGATCTGGGGCACCGGCTTCGCCGCGACCCGGTTCCTCGCCGGGATCGACGTCCGTGGCGTCGGCGGCACCGACCTGCACCAGGTGTGGGCGCACGGCGCGCGGGCCCACCTGGGGCTGACGGTGCCGGGCTTCCCGAACTTCTTCACGATCTACGGTCCGAACACGAACCTCGGCGGCAGCTCGATCATCGGGATGCTGGAGGGTCAGGCGACGTACGTCGCCCAGGTGGCACGTCGGATCGCCGACGGCGACGCCAGGCTCGTCGCGGTGCGCCCCGAGGTGGCGGCGGCGTACGACGCAGAGATGCGGACGCGACTGACGACCAGTGCCTGGCAGGGCTGCGACTCCTGGTACGCCGACGGTGGCCTGATCACCACGAACTGGCCGGGTCTGGTCGGCGAGTTCCAGCGGCGCACCGCGCAGGTCGACTGGTCGGAGCTCGAGGTCTCCTGAGCACCGTCACAGATTGGCGGCGGGCAGAGACCCCGTGGGATCGTCCGCCCGCCAGGCTTCATCATGGCTAGGCGCGAGGAGCCACACAAGCATCCTTTGGGGTGACACGGAGGTTGAGGAGCGAGCGCCAGCCCTGCCACGGAGGTTGAGGAGCGAGCGCCAGCCCTGCCACGGAGGTTGAGGAGCGAGCGCCAGCCCTGCCACGGAGGTTGAGGAGCGAGCGCCAGCGAGCGTCTCGAAACCGAAGAAGGTGGGGGTGGTTTCGAGACAGGCGCTGCGCGCCACGTGAGCGTCCTCGAGGACGCACCGTGGAGACGCGCTGCGCGCCTTCCTCAACCACCGTGGGAGCGTCGCCACGGAGGTTGAGGAGCGAGCGCCAGCCCTGCCACGGAGGTTGAGGAGCGAGCGCCAGCGAGCGTCTCGAAACCGAAGGACGCCTGGGGGTGGTTTCGAGACAGGCGCTGCGCGCCTTCCTCAACCACCGTGGGAGCGTTGCCACGGAGGTTGAGGAGCGAGCGCCAGCGAGCGTCTCGAAACCGAAGGACGCCTGGGGGTGGTTTCGAGACGGGCGCGGAGCGCCCTCCTCAACCACCGTGAGGGCGCTGCGCGCCTTCCTCAACCACCCTGCCACGGACGCGTTGAGGAGCGAGCGCCAGCCCTGCCGTTGACGAGCCAGCGAGCGTCGCCGGGGGTGGTTTCGAGACGGCGTGGCGCCTCCTCAACCACCGTGGGCGCTGGTTTCGAGACGGGCGCGGAGCGCCCTCCTCAACCACCGTGGGACGCTGGTTTCGAGACGGGCGCGGAGCGCCCTCCTCAACCACCGGGGGCGCTGGTTTCGAGACGGGCGCGGAGCGCCTTCCTCAACCACCGTGGGAGCGCTGCGCGCCTTCCTCAATCACCGCGGGGCTTTACCCTCGATCCGTGCCCCGGGTCCACCACCTCTCCCTCATCGACGCCCGACGGACAGCCGTGCGAGCGCAGCTGCTGACCGCGGACCGCCCCACCGACCTGCTCGAGACGGTCCGTCACCTCACCTTCCTCCAGCTCGATCCGATCAAGGCGATCGCGCCGGCAGCGGACCTGGTCGCGTGGACCCGTCTCGGGTCGGCGTACTCCCCCAGCGACCTCGACGACGCCCTGGCCGCCCGTCGGCTGATCGAGCTCAACGCCTACCTGCGCCCGGCCGAGGACCTGCGTCTCTACCGGGCCGAGATGGCCGCCTGGCCCGGCTCGGGGGAGCTCTCCGACTGGCAGGTGCAACGGCAGGAGTGGGTGCGGACCAACGACGTCTGTCGGCGCGACATCCTGGCCCGGCTGACCGCCGACGGCCCGCTGACGTCTCGCGACCTGCCCGACACCTGCGTGCAGCCGTGGGCCTCGAGCGGGTGGACCAACAACAAGAACGTCACCAAGCTGCTGGACCTGCTGGCCGCCCGCGGCGAGGTCGCCGTGGCCGGCCGGCGAGGCCGCGACCGCCTCTGGGACCTGGCCGAGCGTGTCTACCCCGACGATCCGGTCGTCCCCGCCGAGCCGGCCGAACGGACCCGGGAGCAGCGACGGCTCCGCGCCCAGGGCATCGTCAAGACCCGCGCACCGATCACACCCGGCGAGCCCGTCGAGGTCGGTGCCGCCGGCGAAGCGGCGACGATCGACGGCGTCCCGGGCGAGTGGCGGGTCGACCCGGCCGCGCTCGACCAGGAGTTCCGGGGACGGGTCGCACTGCTCTCCCCGTTCGACCGGCTCATCCACCACCGCAAGCGGATGGCGGACCTGTTCGGCTTCGAGTACCAGCTCGAGATGTACAAGCCGGTCGCCCAGCGGCGCTGGGGGTACTACGCGCTGCCGATCCTGGCCGGCGACCGGCTGGTCGGGAAGCTGGACGCCACCGCCGATCGGAAGGCAGGCGTGCTCACGGTCCACGCGATCCACCAGGACGAGCCGTTCGACCCGGCCACCCGGGATGCGGTGCACGACGAGATCCAGAGCCTCGCCGACTGGCTCGGCCTCAGCCTCACCGGGCAGATTCGGCAGTAGTCTCCGCTCATGAGCCATGACGGCAGCTCCGGCACGACCGACGCCATCGGATTCACCCGCGTCCTGGGCAGGTGGGACGTCCTGGCGGTCGCGTTCGGGGCGATGATCGGCTTCGGCTGGATCGTCCTGACCGGAGGTTTCCTGGCCGACGCCGGAACGCTCGGCGCGGTGCTCGCGTTCGTCATCGGCGGCGTCATCATGGCCCTGGTCGGCCTGACCTATGCCGAGCTCGTCTCGGCGATGCCCGAGGCAGGAGGGGAGCACAACTACGTCCTGCGCGGCCTGGGCTCACGCGCCGCGTTCGTCACCTCGTGGAGCCTGGTCTTCGGCTACATCTCGGTGGTGGCGTTCGAGGCGGTGGCCCTGCCGCAGACGATGCTGTACCTGGCCCCCGACATGCTGGCCGGTCGGCTCTGGACCGTCGCGGACTACGACGTCTACGCGACCTGGGTCGCGGTCGGCGTGGTGGGCGCGGTGCTGATCACCGGCCTCAACTACGTGGGGGTGCGGCCGGCTGCGGTCTTCCAGTCGGCGGCGGTGCTCTTCCTGCTCGCCGTCGGGGCGCTGCTCCTCGCGGGCTCCTTCGTCGGCGGCAGCACCGACAACATGCAGCCGCTCTTCGTCGGGGGCTTCGGCGGGGTCGTGGCCGTGCTCGTCGCCGTACCGTTCCTGTTCGTCGGGTTCGACGTCATCCCGCAGTCCGCCGGCGAGATCAACCTCCCCTTCCGCCAGATCGGGAAGCTCGTCGTGGTCTCCGTCATGGCCGCCGCCGCGTTCTACATCCTCGTCATGGTGACGGTCGGGTCCGCGCTACCCCAGAGCGAGCTCGCCGCGGCCACCCTGCCCGCGGCGGCCGGGATGGCCGAGCTCTGGGGAAGCAGGACCTTCGGGAACATCCTCGTCGTCGGCGGGATCGCCGGCATCCTCACCAGCTGGAACGGTTTCCTGCTGGGAGCGAGCCGGCTGCTGTACGCCATGGCAGTCTCGGGGATGGTGCCGCCGTGGTTCGCGAAGGTGCACCCGCGCTACCGCACCCCGAGCAACGCGGTGCTGTTCATCGGGGCACTGTCGGTGCTCTCGCCGCTGTTCGGCCGCCAGATGCTGGTGTGGCTGGTCGACGCCGGCGGCATCTCGATCGTCGTGGCGTTCCTGCTGGTGGCCGTGACGTTCCTGGTCCTGCGCCGCATCGAGCCCGACATGGAGCGGCCGTTCCGCGTCTTCCAGGGACGGTCGGTCGGGGTGGCCGCGGCGCTGCTGACGCTCGGCCTGGGGATCTTGTACCTGCCGGGCATGCCGGCCGCGCTGATCTGGCCCTACGAGTGGCTGATCCTCGGCGCGTGGTGGCTGGCCGGCGTCGTGCTCGTGGTCCGGCTCCCGAAGATCCCGGCCGGGGTGCATGCGGAGACCGAGCTCATCGCGGCGACCTCGGCCCGTCGCCGCCGCTGACGGGCGGATCGCCGCGTCGCAAGCACAACGTCGGTGGAGCTGAGGGGACTCGAACCCCTGACCCTCTGCATGCCATGCAGATGCGCTACCAGCTGCGCCACAGCCCCATCGTCTCCCGCCGTCTCCGGCGAGCAACCTGCGGAATACTAGCCAACCGTTCCGGCCACGCGAAATCCGGGGTCACCCCCGGTGCGGCGCCGTCCGGTTGTACGCCGTGAGCCGGATCCGGCCGTCCGGGAGATGCGTCTCCAGCTCCGCCCAACCGCAGTTGGCGAGGCCACCGAGGGTGTGCTCGGCGCCGTCCGGCCAGCCCAGCAAGCCTGCCACGGCCACCCGGATCGCGGCGCCGTGCGAGACGGCCACGGCCGTCTCCCCGGGCTCGACGAGCGCGAACAGGTCGGCCAGCGCGGCCAGCATCCGGGCCCGCACCTCGACCGTGGGCTCACCGCCGGGCACCACGTCGAAGTTCCCCCGCTTGAACTGGGCGAACTCCTCGGGGGCCAGCGCCCGGTACTCGGTGTGGGTCAGCTCCTCGCGCTCGCCCAGCGCGTACTCACGCAGCCGGGCGTCGTACGTCGGCTCCAGCCCGGTCTCCTTGGCCAGGTACGCCACGGTCTGTCGGGTCCGGGCCAGGTCGGAGGACCACAGCAGCGACGGCCGCAGGGCGGCGATCGCCGGGGCGACGGCCGCGGCCTGGGTGTGCCCGGTCTCGTCGATCTCGACGTCGGTCTGCCCCTGGATCCGGTCCCGGATGTTGTACGCCGTCTGGCCGTGCCGGAGCACCACGACCCGCCGAGGAGCCGTCACCGCTCGTGCGAGACCACGTCGGCGCCCAGGTCGATCACCGGGCAGTCGCGCCACAGCCGCTCGAGGGCGTAGAACTGGCGCTCCTCGTCGTGCTGGACGTGGATGACGACCTCGCCGTAGTCGATGAGGACCCAGCGGCCCTGCCGCTCCCCCTCACGCCGGATCGGCTTCGCGCCGACCTCGCGGAGCTTGGCCTCCACCTCGTCGACGATGGCCTTCACCTGACGGTCGTTGCCGGCCGAGGCGAGCAGGAAGGCGTCGGTGATGGCCAGCTGCTCACTGACGTCGAAGGCGACGATCTGCTGGGCCAGCTTCTCCGACGCCGCGCGGGCGGCGGTGCGGACGAGCTCGAGGGCGTGGTCGGTGGCGGTCACGAGGAGGCTCCGGTCGGGACGGTGGACGGGGCGGCTGTCGCCGTTCCGTCCTCGGTGTACAGGCGGTGCTTGGCGATGTACTGCACGACGCCGTCGGGCACGAGGTACCAGACGGGTTCGCCGCGACGGGTGCGCTTGCGGCAGTCCGTCGAGGAGATCGCCAAGGCCGGGATCTCCACCATGGTCACACGCTCCGCGGGGATCGACGAAAGCGTGCCGGGGTCCATCGTGTAGCCGGGCCGGGTGCAGCCGACGAACTGGGCCAGGTCGAAGACCCGGTCGGCGTCGCGCCAGGTGAAGATGTCGGCCAACGCGTCGGCGCCGGTGATGAAGTACAGCTCGGCCTCCGGCATCGCGGCGCGAAGGTCGCGGAGCGTGTCGACGGTGTACGTCGGCCCGGCGCGGTCGATGTCGACCCGGCTGACCCGGAACCGCGGGTTGGACGCGGTCGCGATGACCGTCATCAGGTAGCGGTCCTCTGCCGGGGACACCACCCGGTCCGACTTCTGCCACGGGTCGCCGGTCGGGACGAAGACGACCTCGTCCAGGCCGAACCACGCCTGGACCTCCGAGGCCGCGACCAGGTGGCCGTGGTGGATCGGGTCGAACGTGCCACCCATCACCCCGACCCGGCGGGGCCTGGGCACCAGGTCGGTCCCGTCGGTGGTCAGCTGTGCTCGCGCCCGTTGCCGAAGGCGATCAGCGCCAGCAGCATCCCGAACAGGATGAACAGGGTCAGCGCCCCGATGCCCCAGGTGAGGACCTGGTTGACGTGGTGCTCGGACTCTTCGGCAGCACGGAGGACCTGGGTGAGGGCCTGGGAGCTCAGCGACATGCCGACAGCCTACCGGTTCAGCGCACGTGACCGTCGCCGGTCACGACGTACTTCGTCGACGTCATCTCCGGCAGCCCCATGGGTCCGCGGGCATGCAGCTTCTGGGTGCTGATCCCGATCTCGGCCCCGAACCCGAACTCGCCGCCGTCGGTGAACCGGGTCGAGGCGTTGACCAGGACCGCGGCGCTGTCCACGGCGGCGACGAAGCGCCGGGCCGCCCGGACGTCCTCGGTGACGATCGCCTCGGAGTGCGCGCTGGAGTAGCGCCGGACGTGGGCGATCGCCGCGTCGACCGAGGCCACCACGGCAGCCGAGATGTCCAGCGAGAGGTACTCGGCGGCGTAGTCCTCCTCGGTGGCCGAGAGCACCCCGTCGTACGCCGCGAACGCCTCGTCGCCGTGGATCCGTCACTCCCGCGTCCTGGAGCGCGGTCACCACCCGGGGCAGGAACGCCTCGGCGATGTCGGCATGGACCAGCAGCGACTCGGCCGCGTTGCACACGCTGGTCCGGTGGGTCTTGGCGTTGAGGACGATGGCCAGCGCCTTGTCCAGGTCGGCCCCGGCATCGACGTAGACGTGGCAGTTGCCGGTCCCGGTCTCGATCACCGGGACCGTCGACTCCTCCACGACGCTGCGGATCAGCCCCGCGCCGCCGCGGGGGATGAGCACGTCGACCAGGCCGCGGGCGCGCATCAGCGCCTTGACGCTGTCGTGGGTCTCGCCCGGGACCAGCTGCACCACATCGGCGTCCAGGCCCGCCGAGACCGCGGCGTCGCGGAGCACGGCGACGATGGCGGTGTTGCTGGCCCGGGCGCTGGAGCTGCCCCGCAGCAGCACCGCGTTGCCGGACTTCAGGCAGATGCCGGCGGCGTCCGCGGTGACGTTGGGGCGGGCCTCGTAGATGATCCCGACCACCCCGAACGGGACCCGCACCTGGCGCAGCTCCAGCCCGTTGGCCAGGGTGCTGCCGCGCACCACCTCCCCGACCGGGTCCGGCAGGCCGGCCACCTCACGCAGCCCCTGGGCCATCCCCTCGAGCCGAGGTGGGTCCAGCCGCAGCCGGTCCACCAGGTTGCTGGGCGTGCCACCGGCCTCGGCGCGAGCCACGTCCTCGGCGTTGGCGGCCAGCACCTCCTCGGCCCGTCCGAGCAGCGCCTCGGCCATCGCCGAGCAGCGCTCGGTCCTTCTGCTCGCGGGTCGCGAGCGCGAGGTCGAGGCTGGCGGTCCGGGCGCGGTGGGCGACGTCCAGGAAGTCCGGCGGGGTGCTCATGGCGCCAGCCTAGAACGGCCCGGCGCGGGCATGTCCGGGCAGAACCACTCGGTCTCGCTATGGCGCGCCCGGAACCGGCGGTCCTAGCGTGGTGAGTCAGACACCGACCACCTCATCCGGAGGCGGCCGCCGGACAGGAGGCCTCGTCGTGTTCATCCAGATCATCCAGGGCAGGTGCACCCAGCAGGACGAGCTGCGCGCCCTCATCACCGGGTGGCGAGCAGAGCTCGGTCCCACCGCGGACGGCTGGCTCGGCGGCACCTACGGCTTCACCGACGACGACCAGTTCGTCGGTGTGGTCCGCTTCGAGTCTCGCGAGTCGGCGATGTCCAACTCCGCCCGACCGGAGCAGGCGGCGTGGGCGGACCGGATGATGGCGCTGATGGACGGCCCCGTCGAGTTCCACGACTGCGAGGACGTCACGCTGCTGATGGACGGGGGCTCGGACGACGCGGGCTTCGTGCAGGTCATCCGCGGCACCGTCGCCGACCCCGACCGGCTCAAGCAGATGATGGCCGACACCTCGCTGCTGCACGAGATGCGACCCGACATCCTCGGCGGCACGCTCGCCATCGAGGCGGACGGGACGTTCATCGAGACCGTCGCCTTCACCGACGAGGCCAGCGCCCGGGCCGGCGAGCAGCTCGAGCTGCCCGCCGAGACGCGGGAGACCCTGGAGTCGGCGATGCAGGGCGCCACGTTCCTCGACCTGCACCACCCGTGGTTCGAGTCGGCCCGGTAGCCCTCAACCCTTGCGCTTGGTGATCTCCTCGGTCGCGGCCGGGAGCACCGAGTGCAGGTCCCCCACGACGCCGAAGTCGACGAGCTCGAAGATCGGCGCCTCCTCGTCCTTGTTGACCGCGACGATCGTCTTCGAGGTCTGCATGCCGGCCCGGTGCTGGATCGCTCCGGAGATGCCGTTGGCCACGTAGAGCTGCGGGGAGACGGTCTTGCCGGTCTGGCCGACCTGGAAGCTGTGCGGCATCCAGCCGGAGTCGACCGCGGCCCGCGAGGCGCCCACGGCTGCTCCGAGCGCGTCGGCGAGGTTCTCGATCGGCTCGAAGTTGCCGCCGGTGCCCCGGCCGCCCGAGACCACGATCGCGGCCTCGGTCAGCTCCGGGCGACCCGAGGCCTTGCGCGGCTGCGAGGCCACGATCTGTGCCTTCTTGGCGCTCTCGGAGATGGTCGCGGCGAACTCCTCGACGGTGCCGGCGCCCTCGGACTCCTCGGGGGCCGCCGAGTTCGGCTTGACGGTGATGATCGGGGTGCCGGTGGTGACCTTCGCGGTCACCGTGTAGTTGCCGGCGAAGACCGACTGGGTGGTCACCGGGGCGCCGCCGTCGTCCTGGACGTCGACGGCGTCGGTGATCAGACCGGAGCCGAGCTTGATCGCCAGGCGACCGGCGATCTCCTTGCCCTCGGCCGAGGACGGGATGAGGATCGCGGACGGCGAGGCCTTCTCGGCCAGCTGCTGCATCACCTCGGCCTTGGGGGCCACCAGGTAGCCCTTGATCTCGGCGTCGTCGACGACGTAGACCTTCTCGGCGCCGTACTTCTTCACCTTCTCCGCCGCGTCGGCGGCCTTGTCGGCACCGCCGATGAAGACGGCCGAGGGCTCGCCGAGACGGCGGGCGATGGTGAGGAGCTCGTACGTCGGCTTGCGGACCGCGCCGTCGACGTGGTCGATCAGAACCAGGACTTCAGACATGGGTGCGTTCTCCTCAGATGAACTTCTTGGAGGCGAGGAACTCGGTCAGCGCGGTGGCGCCGGAACCGTCCTCGTCCTTGACGACCTCGCCGGCGGTGCGCGGCGGACGGGCCTCGGTCTCCTGCACGGCGGTCCAGGCCACCGACAGGCCCACCTGGCCGGGCTCGACCCCCAGGTCGGCGAGCGACCAGGTGTCCATCGGCTTCTTCTTCGCCGCCATGATCCCCTTGAACGAGGGGTAGCGGGCCTCCCCGGACTGGTCGGTCACCGAGAGCACCAGCGGCATCGTCCCGCCGATCACCTCGGTCGCGGTGTCACCGTCGCGCTTGACCCGGACCTGGTCGCCCTGGGTCTCCACCACCGAGGCCAGCGTGACCTGGGGCAGGTCGAGCCGCTCGGCGAGCATCGCCGGCACCACGCTCATCGCCGCGTCGGTCGAGGCCATCCCGCACATCACCAGGTCGACCGGCGTCTCGGCGCCGATCTTCTCGACGGCCTTGGCCAGCACCAGCGAGGTGGCGATCGCATCGGAGCCCGCGATCGCGTCGTCCTGGACCAGCACCCCCTGGTCGACGCCCATCTGCAGCGCCTTGCGGACCGCGTCGGTGGCCTTCTCGGGACCGACGCACAGCGCGGTCACGGTGACCGCAGCCGGGTCCTCGGCCTTCTCCTTCAGCTGGAGCGCCTGCTCGACCGCGTACTCGTCGAGCTCGGACAGCAGCCCGTCGACGCCCACCCGGTCGACGGTCTTGTCCTCCTCGAAGTGCCGGTCGCCGGTCGCATCGGGGACGTGCTTCACGCAGACAACAATGTTCATGGTGATGTGGCCGTCGCCGGCCCCTCCTGTGCAGTCGGTTGGTTGCTGATGTTACCGCCGAGTCACCTAGCCGGGAACACGATCAGACGGTGGAGTACCTCACAGCGTCAGGGCCGGACGACCCGCTCGACCAGTCGACCCACGACGAGCCAGGCGACCGCGCCCAGCCCCCAGTTGACCAGCGCGTTCTTCGTCTCCACGTTGCCGGAGTCGAAGGTGACGATGCCGTTGTTGCGGGAGAAGATGTCGAGGTCTGCCGTCGCCGCGCCGTCCAGGACCAGCTGCACCAGGCTGTTGTCCCGGTTCGCGTCGACCGCGATCAGGAGCGCGCCGACGGCCAGCAGCAGGGCCGCCAGCACGCAGATGATCCAGACCACCCGGGCCACCAGCTTGCGCCCCCGGTCGACGGTCGAGCGCCGGTTCGCAGGTGCGGTGACCTCGGTCTTCTTCGCCATCTGTGCCGTCCTGTTCCTGCTCGGTCGTCTCAGTGGCCGACGAACTTCGCCTTGCCGGGACCGTTCTCGACGAAGGATGACATACCGATGGTGCGATCCTCGGTCGCGAACAGGGACGCGAACTGCTGTCGCTCGATCTCGAGCCCGGTCCCCAGGTCGGTGTCCAGACCACGGTCGATGCATTCCTTCGCCGCCCGCAGGGCGTACGCCGCGGCGCCGGAGAACTGGGCGGCCCAGGCGACCGCCCGCTGGTAGACCTCGGCAGCGGGGTGGACCTGGTCGACCAGACCGATGGCCAGGGCCTCGTCGGCCGCGACGAAGCGCCCGGTGAAGATGAGGTCCTTGGCCCGGCTCGGGCCGACCAGCCGGGAGAGCCGCTGGGTGCCGCCGGCCCCGGGGATGATGCCCAGCAGCACCTCGGGCTGACCCAGCACCGCGTCCTCGGCGGCGAAGCGCACGTCGGCGGCCAGGGCCAGCTCGCAGCCGCCGCCGAGGGCGTACCCGGTGACGGCCGCGACGACCGGCTTGGGCAGCCGGGCCACCGCGGTGACCGCGGCCTGCAACGGCCCCGAGCGCTTGACCATGTCGACGTGCGACATCTCGGCCATCTCCTTGACGTCGTTGCCCGCCGCGAAGACCCGGTCGCCGCCGTACAGCACGACCGCGCGCACGTCGTCGCGCTCACCGGCCTCGAGGGTCGCGGCCAGCAGCTCCTCCTGGACAGCGATGCTGATCGCGTTCATCTTCGGCCGGTCCAGCCGGATCGTGCCGACCCCGTCGGCCACCTCGAGCCTGACGTGCTCACCCGTGAATGCCACTGTCTGCCACCTTCCTCCCGACCGCCCTCCTGACCGCCCGGTGGCGGTGCGTCCTGGGCGATACCCGCTCGGCATTGTGCCCGTGGCTGCCACAATGGCGCGGGTGACCCCCGGACAGTGGCGCCATCCCGATGAGCGGGTTCTCGTGTGGCCCGGCCACACCTACCCCCTCGGCGCCACCTGGGGACCGGAGGCGACGAACTTCTCGGTCCACGCACCGCGCGCCGACGGGGCCTGGGTCTGCCTGTTCGACGACGAGGGCGGCGAGACCCGCTTCCCGCTGACCGAGCGGAACCTCGGCATCTGGCACGGCGCGGTCCCCGGCGTGGCCCCGGGCACGACGTACGGGTTCCGGGTCGACGGCCCGTGGGAGCCGCACCAAGGGCTCCGGTTCAACCCGGCGAAGCTGCTGCTGGACCCGTTCGCCCGGGCCGTCTCCGGCGAGCTCACCGTCGACCCCGCCATCTACGCCTACGTCGACGGCTCACCGGAGAAGCGCAACGACACCGACTCCGCCCCGTTCGTCCCGCGCAGCGTCGTGGTGCACGACGAGTTCGACTGGGGCGACGACGCCCCGCTGCGGCACCGCTGGCGGGACACCGTGATCTACGAGCTGCACGTCAAGGGGATGACCGCCCTGCACGACCGGGTCCCCGAGCACCTGCGGGGCACCTACGCCGGGCTGGCCACCCCGGCGGTCGTGGACTACCTGCGCGACCTCGGGGTGAGTGCGGTGGAGCTGCTGCCGATCCACCAGTTCGTCTCCGAGCCGGCGCTGGCCGACCGGGGCCTGACGAACTACTGGGGCTACAACTCGATCGGCTACTTCGCCCCGCATGCCGCCTACTCCTCCGCCGGCGACCGGGGCCAGCAGGTGAGCGAGTTCAAGGCGATGGTGCGCAGCCTGCATGCCGCCGGGATCGAGGTCATCCTCGACGTGGTCTACAACCACACCGCCGAGGCCGGCACCGACGGACCGTCCCTGGCCTTCCGCGGCCTGGACGACCGGCACTTCTACACCCGGGTCGACGGTCCGCGTCCCGGTCACCCCGGCGGCGACGCCTACTGGGACGTGACCGGCTGCGGGAACACCGTCAACGCCGCGGACCCGGCCGCGCTGCGGCTGATCCTGGACTCGCTGCGGTACTGGGTGACCGAGATGCACGTGGACGGCTTCCGCTTCGACCTGATGTCGGCGCTGACCCGGGTCGACCACCGCATCGACATGACCTGCCACCTGCTGACCGCGATCGGGCAGGACCCGGTGCTGCGGCACGTCAAGCTGATCGCCGAGCCGTGGGACGCCTCGATGGACGGCTACCGGGTCGGCGAGTTCCCGCCTCCGTGGGTGGAGTGGAACGACCAGTACCGCGACGCGATCCGGGACTTCTGGCGCGGTCACTCCCAGGGCATCCGCACCGTCGCCACCCGGTTGGCCGGCTCCTCGGACCTGTACGCCGACGACGGACGGTCGCCGTACGCCTCGATCAACTTCATCACCGCGCACGACGGGTTCACGCTGCGCGACCTCGTCTCCTACGAGCGCAAGCACAACGAGGCGAACGGCGAGCACAACCGGGACGGCACCGACAACAACCGCTCGTCGAACCACGGCATCGAGGGCGAGACCGGGGACCCCCGGGTGCTCGCGCTGCGCCGGCGGCAGGCCGCGAACCTGATGGCCACGCTGTGCCTGTCGAACGGGGTGCCGATGATCACCGCCGGCGACGAGCGGGGCCGGACCCAGGGTGGGAACAACAACGCCTACTGCCAGGACAACGAGATCTCCTGGGTCGACTGGCGACCCGACGACGCCTGGCTGGACGTCTACGAGGTGACCCGCGCCGCGCTGCGGCTGCGCCGCGAGCACCCGGCGCTGCGCCAGCGGCACTTCTTCGAGGGCCGGCCGACGATGGTCGGCGGGCCCAAGGACCTGGCCTGGCTGCACCCCTCCGGTCGTGAGATGACCGCCGACGACTGGCACGACCCCACGATGGCGGTGATCGGGATGTTCGTCTCCGGTCGTCCGCTGCGCTCCCCCGGCCCGCGCGGCGAGCAGCAGGTGGACGCCTCGTTCCTGCTCTGGTTCAACTCCGGCGCCGCCGCCCAGCCCGTGGAGCTGCCCGAGAACGACTGGGTGCAGACCGGGGAGGTGGTGCTGAGCACCGATCCCCGCCTCCCGGTCGGGACCCAGGTGCGCTCCGGGCTCGAGCTGAGCCTGGGAGCCTGCACCGTGGTGGTGCTGCGCGACTCCTGATGCTCAGGTGCTGGGCAGCGCCACCACACCGAGCTCGGCGGCCGAGGTCAGCAGGTCGTTGCGAGGCACCACCCGCACCGTGTAGCCGAACGGGCCGGCCTGGCCGAGCGCGAGCTCGCCGTCGAAGCGGTGGCGGTCCCCCTCGTAGCTCTCGGCGAGGCTGAGCTCGTCGACCTGGGTCCCGGTCAGCTCGTCGTCGCTGGTGATCGAGCCGTGCAGCACCTGGACGCGGACGTCCGCCACGGCCAGGTCGCCGAGACCGACGTACGCGCGCACCGTCAGGGTGTCGCCGACCTCCGGGTCCTCGCTGGCGCCGCTGCTCTCGACGTGCTCGACCCGGACCCCGGGCCACGCGCTGCGGATCCGCTTCTTCCAGGCCGCCAGCTCGGCGGCCCCGGCGTAGTCGGAGTTGAGCTCGCGGGCGTTGCCGGCCGCCGGCGCGTAGAGCTGGCGCACGTAGTCGCGCACCATCCGGGTGGCCAGCACCTTGGGGCCGAGCGACTTGAGCGTGTGCCGCACCATCTCCAGCCAGCGGGTCGGCACGCCCTCGGCGTCCACGTCGTAGAAGCGCGGCGCGACCTCGCTCTCGATGAGGTCGTAGAGCGCCGCCGCCTCCAGGTCGTCACGGCGGTCCGGGTCGTCGAGACCGTCGGCGGACGGGATCGCCCAGCCGTTGTTCCCGTCGTACCACTCGTCCCACCAGCCGTCGAGGATGGAGAGGTTCAGGCCACCGTTGAGCGCGGCCTTCATCCCCGAGGTGCCGCACGCCTCGTAGGGACGCAGCGGGTTGTTCAGCCAGACGTCACAGCCCGGGTAGAGCGGCAGCGCCATCGCGATGTCGTAGTTGGGCAGGAAGGCGATCCGGTGCCGGACCTCGGGGTCGTCGGCGAAGCGCACCATCTCCTGGATGAGCTTCTTGCCGCCGTCGTCGGCCGGGTGGGACTTGCCGGCGATGATCAGCTGGATCGGCCGATCCGGGTCGAGCAGCAGCTTCTTCAACCGGGCCGGGTCGCGCAGCATCAGCGTGAGCCGCTTGTACGACGGCACCCGGCGGGCGAACCCGATCGTCAGCACGTCGGGGTCCAGCGCCCCGTCGATCCAGCCCAGCTCGGCGCGCGCCGCGCCACGCTTCTCCCACGACTTGACCAGCCGGCGACGGGCGTCCAGCACCAGGCGCTCGCGCAGCTGACGCTTGACCGCCCAGATCTCCTTGCCCGGAACCTTGTCGACG
The DNA here is from genome assembly GCA_963756135.1 of uncultured Actinomycetota bacterium. Taxonomy (GTDB): domain Bacteria; phylum Actinomycetota; class Actinomycetes; order Propionibacteriales; family Nocardioidaceae; genus Nocardioides. The sequence continues at coordinate 247,081 of CAVWMP010000007.1, read as the reverse complement.
ACGTTCCAGAACGCGTCGGTGTCGTCGGTGTCGGTGTCGGCGCCGCGGTCCACCGCCAGCTCGAAGACCTCGCGCGCCACCCAGGTGGGGGCGTGCACGCCGTTGGTGATCGAGCCGATCGGGACCTCGGCCTCGTCGAAGGCCGGCCACAAGCCGTTGAACATGCCCCGGCTGACCTCGCCGTGCAGCAACGAGACGCCGTTGGCGCGCTGGGAGAGCCGGAAGCCCATCACGGCCATGTTGAACACGCTCGCGTCGCCACCGGGGTAGTCCTCGGTGCCCAGCGCGAGCACCCGGTCCACCGGCACGCCCGGGGTGGCGCCGCCCTCGCTGAAGTACTGCTCGACCAGGGTTCGCGGGAACCGGTCGATGCCGGCGGGGACCGGGGTGTGGGTGGTGAAGACGGTCGAGGCGCGACCGACCTCCAGCGCGGTGTCGAGGTCGAGGCCGGGCCCGTCCTCGGCCACGGTCAGCTCCCGGAGCCGCTCGAGGCCCAGGAAGCCGGCGTGCCCCTCGTTGGTGTGGAACACCTCGGGCGCCGGGTGTCCGGTGATGCGGGCGTAGACACGCAGCGCCCGGACACCGCCGACGCCGAGGAGCAGCTCCTGGCGCAGCCGGTGCTCGCTGTTGCCGCCGTAGAGCCGGTCGGTGACGTCGACGTAGTGGTCGGGGTTGCCCTCGACGTCGGTGTCGAGCATCAGCAGCGGCACCCGGCCGACGCTGGCCACCCAGATCCGGGCGACCAGGTCCGGGCCACCGGGCATCGCGATCGAGATCGTCGCCCGCGAGCCGTCGGCCTCGCGCAGCGGGGCGATCGGCAGGCCGTCGGGGTCGAGGACCGGGTAGGTCTCCTGCTGCCAGCCGTCGCGGTTCAGCGACTGCTTGAAGTAGCCGTGGCGGTAGAGCAGGCCGACGCCGATGATCGGGACGCCGAGGTCGCTGGCCGCCTTGAGGTGGTCACCGGCGAGGATGCCGAGGCCACCGGAGTACTGCGGCAGCGCCGCGGTGATCCCGAACTCGGGCGAGAAGTAGCCGATCGCCCGGGGACCGTCTCCGGCCGACGCGCTTCTGGTACCAGCGGTCGCCGGTCAGGTAGGCCTCGAGGTCGGCGCGGGCCGCCTTGAGCCGCTTGAGGAACTTCTTGTCGCGGGCCAGCTCGTCGAAGCGGGCGCGGTCCACGGCACCGAGCAGGCCGACCGGGTCGTGCCCGGTGGACTCCCACAGGTCGGGGTCCACCTCGGCGAAGACGTCCTGGGTCGGGGGGTGCCACGACCACCGCAGGTTGCCGGCCAGCTCACCCAGAGCGGTGAGGGCCGGAGGCAGGACAGGACGGACGGTGAATCGCCGGATCGCTCGCACCCGCGGACCCTAGCCCAGAAATATGAACGATAAAACCCGGGCTCGCCGGACGAGATCGGCAGCGGGAGCGTCGAGAAGCTGGTCCAGACATAACCCTGGGCCGGGGGTGCCGTTGTGCAGACATGACCTCTCGCACCCCCCGCCGCGCTCGTCGAGCGACCGCGGCTCTCGGACTGCTCACCCTGGGCCTGCTCCCCGGTCTGGTGCAGCTACCTGCCTTCGCCGCCGAGCCCGCTCCCGGTCCCGCCCCGAGCCTGGTGACCCTCGGTGACCCCGTCGCCGGCCCGTCGGACGTGGACCGCCGCGGCACCGTCCTGCCGACGGCCGCCCAGCGACGCGCCGCGGGCACCCTGGGCGCCGTCGACCTGCGCTGGAACGACTTCGGCACCCCGTCCTCGATCCTCCCGGCCGACGGGTCGCTGGGCCGGGCGAGCTCCGACGACGCCGCGAAGGCGGCACGCGCCTGGCTCTCGGACCACGCCCCCGTCTTCGGACTGCGACGCGCGCAGGTCGCCGACCTCGAGGTCGTCAACGCCCAGCGCTTCGCCCAGAGCAACGCCCGAGCGGTGCTGTTCCGCCAGCGCTTCGGCACCCTCTCCCCCGCGCTGGGCAGCATGGTCACGGTCGGAGTCGCCGACGGCGAGATCGCCTACGTCTCCTCCTCGCTGACCCGCAGCGCCGGCGTGGTCCCGGCTGCCGTGCTCTCCGGGTTGCAGGGCTGGCTCGAGGCGGCAGCCGATGTCGGCCGTGGCGTCCCGGCCGCGGACGTGGCCGCCATCGAGGCCACGGAAGCCGGCGGCTGGACCCGGTTGACCGTGCCCGGGTTCGCCCAGGAGCAGCAGGTCCGGCTGCGCGCCCTCGCGATGGCCGACGGCCGGGTGCGTCCGGTCCTCGAGGCGAACGTCGTCGACGTCCGCGGTGGCGCGGCACTCGCGTACACCTCGATGGTGGACGCGGTCACCGGTGAGGTGCTGCACCGGCAGAACCAGGTGGAGAACTCCAGCGACGTCCACCAGTTCAACGGCACCGTGACCGCCACGGAGTGCGGCCCCCGGCACCCGTTCGAGCTCACCGACGGCAAGACCCGCACCATCGTGGCCGTCGCCAACTCCGTGGTCCCCACCGACGACATCGTGATCAAGATCCTCGACGCCGACGGCGAGGTGCTCACCTCCGGCGACACCGGGACCAGCCCCGAGGCGGTCGCCTACACGGCCAGCTCGATCCCGGCCGGCCGGTACGCGATCCAGGTGTGCCCCTACGACAGCCCGTCCGTCCCGATCACCGTGGGGCCGTACGCCGCGTTCGTGGCGACCAGCGACGAGGGGCTGCCCGGCGCCGGCGAGGCCACCACCTGGCCGCGGTGGCGCTACTTCACCGCGAACCCGTCGCTGAAGTTCGGCGCCGGCCACACCCCGACCAACACGGTGGTCGGCTGCTGGGTGCGCGGCAAGGGCTGCACCCTGGGCACCGGGCCGCTGCGCAACGTGCAGGCGATGGGCCCGTGGGACTCGCTGGTCACCGGCGGCTTCCCCACCCTCACCACCATCGGCAACAACGCCAACACCCACGAGGCGTGGTTCAGCCCGCTGACACCCGGTGGGCTCTACCAGGCCCCGGTCTCCCCGACGCGCAGCTACACCGGTGAGTTCACCGACGCGTGGAACAACGACCGGTGCAGCCAGTCGACCCTGACGCCCGGGGGCAACGACATCGACTTCGTCACCGGCAACCTGTTCGTCTCCCACAACCGGATGCACGACTACGCCTACTACCTGGGGTTCAACGAGCGGAACTACAACCTCCAGCTCGACAACGCCGGCCGCGGCGGGGTCCCCGGTGACCAGGAGATCGGCAACGCGCAGGCCGGGGCCGTCACCGGTGGCGCGCCGTCGTACCTGGGCCGGGACAACGCCAACCAGATCACCCTCCAGGACGGCATCCCCGGCATCACCAACCAGTACCTGTTCCAGCCGATCGCCGGCGCCTTCTACAGCCCGTGCGTGGACGGCAGCCTGGACATGAGCATCGTCGGGCACGAGTACACCCACGCGATCACCAACCGGATGGTCGGCGGACCCGACGAGGGCCTGACCTCCGAGCAGGGCGGCGCGATGGGCGAGTCCTGGGGCGACCTGGTGGGCGCCGAGTACCTGGTCAGCCACGGCTACTCCACCGGTGCCAACCCCTGGGCGGTCGGCCCCTACGCCACCGGCAACCGCCGGGCCGGGATCCGCGACTACCCCATCAACAAGAACCCGCTCAACTACGGGGACTACGGGTTCGACAGCACCGGCGACGAGGTGCACGCCGACGGCGAGATCTGGAACGGCACCATGTGGGAGACCCGCCAGGCGCTGGTGCGGAAGTGGGACCGGCGCTTCCCGAGCCAGCGGCGCGAGCTCAACCTCAAGTGCGCCCAGGGCGGTCGCAACAAGGGCGTCGTCCGACCCCAGAAGTGTCCCGGCAACCGCCGCTGGGTGCAGCTGATGTTCGACTCGTTCCTGCTGCAGCAGGGGGCCACCTCGATGCTGGACGCGCGCGACGCGTTCCTGGCCGCCGACCGGATGCGGTTCCGCGGCGAGAACCAGAACATCCTCTGGGCGGCGTTCGCCCGGCGCGGTTTCGGCAAGGGCGCCAGCACCCCGAATGCGGACTCCGGCGACACGAAGCCCAGCTTCGCCTCGGCCCGCGGCGGGAACGTCCAGGTCCGGTTCTCCGCTCCGAGCGGGGGCCGCGTGTACGTCGGTCACTACGAGGCCCGGTCCACCCCGATCGCGGACACCATCGCCAGCACCGGGCTGGGCAGCTCGGCTCAGTTCACGCCGGGCCGCTACGAGATGCTCTACGTCTCCCCCAAGCGCGGCTTCAAGCGCTTCTCGATGATCGTCAAGCCGGGCCAGGGCACCCGGGTGGTCCGCATCGGCGCCCGCACCAACCTCGCCGCCGCCGCGGCCGGGGCTAAGGTCCTCGCCAGCACCGCGGGGTCGCTGAACCCCGAGGCGCTCATCGACGGCACCGAGGCCACCAACTGGGGCGGCGTCACCAGCGCCAACGTCGACGAGAGCAAGCCGAGCGTCGCCGTCGATCTCGCCGGCGGGGTGCGGACGGTGCGCCGGGTCCAGGTGAGCGCGATGCTCACCCCGGCCGCCGCCGACGCCGCCGACCAGGACTCCGGGTCCCGGTTCACCGCGCTGCGGCGCTTCGCCCTCGAGGCGTGCGTGAGCTCGTGCGGGTCACCGTCGGCGACCTGGAAGCGCTTCTTCACCTCCGCCGCCGACGCCTTCCCGGCGATCCGGCCTCGGCCGGTCGCGCCCGACCTGACGCTGCGCTCGTTCAAGGTCACGCAGACCCGTGCGGCAGCGGTGCGGCTGGTCGTGCTGGAGAACCAGTGCACCGGGACACCGGGGTACGCCGGGGAGCAGGACGACGACGAGCTCAACGCGACGGACTGCGCGACGGCGTCGGACCGCGGCACGATCGTGCACGCCTCGGAGCTGCAGGTCTTCGACCGCTGACCTGGGCAGCACACCCGGACGGCCGCCGAGCGATGTTCGCTCGGCGGCCGTTCGGGTACAGGCCCGGCGTCCCCGGTCCGGAAGGCCGGGCGACGGCGCGGCCGGCTCCTCGACGGACACCTCGTGGACGCCGACTTGCTGGCCAGCCCGAGACCGCCACTAGGTTGGAGCAATGGTCGGACGCATCCCAGTCATGAACGTCACGCCCGTCGTGGACCTCGGCCGCCAGCCGGCCAAGGCCACCATCGGTGAGCCCTTCCCCGTCACCGCCACGGTGTTCCGGGAAGGACACGACACGCTCGGCGCCGAGGTCGTCCTCACCGACCCCACCGGCGTGCGGCGCGCACCGGTGCGGATGGTCAAGGATCCCGAGGTCCCCGACCGCTACAGCGCCTGGGTGACCCCGGACTCCGAGGGCGCCTGGACCTTCGAGGTGCAGGCCTGGTCCGACCCGATCAGCACCTGGGAGCACAACGCGAGCGTCAAGATCCCCGCCGGGGTGGACGTCGAGCTGATGTTCACCGAGGGGCGGCTGCTGATCGAGCAGGTGCTCGCCGAGGTGCGGGCCGGCACCGGGTCGGCCGACGACGAGGCGGCGGTGCAGGAGCTGGAGGGTGCGCTGGACGCGTGCGGCGACACCGAGCGTCCGGCGCAGGCGCGCCTGGCGGCACTGCAGTCCCCCGCGCTGCACGCCGTGCTGCAGGCCCATCCGGTGCGCGAGATGGTCACCACCGAGGGGCCCTACCCGGCGTACGCGGACCGGGAGCGCGCGCTGTACGGCAGCTGGTACGAGTTCTTCCCGCGCTCCGAGGGCGCTCACCTGGACCCGGAGACCGAGAAGGTCGTCAGCGGAACCTTCACCACCGCGACGCAGCGGCTGGACGCGGTCGCCGCGATGGGCTTCGACGTCGTCTACCTGCCGCCGATCCATCCGATCGGCGAGGTCAACCGGAAGGGCCCGAACAACACCCTCACACCCGGGCCCGACGACACCGGGTCGCCGTGGGCGATCGGGTCGAAGGACGGTGGTCACGACGCGATCCACCCCGACCTCGGCACCTTCGAGGACTTCGACGCGTTCGTCGCCCGGGCCGGCGAGCTCGGGCTGGAGATCGCCCTGGACCTCGCGCTCCAGGCCGCACCGGACCACCCCTGGGTCACCACGCACCCCGAGTTCTTCACCACCCGCGCCGACGGCACCATCGCCTACGCGGAGAACCCGCCGAAGAAGTACCAGGACATCTACCCGATGAACTTCGACAACGACCCGGTCGGGGTCTGTCGCGAGGTGCTGCGGGTGGTCCGGCTGTGGATGTCGCACGGGGTGCGCATCTTCCGGGTCGACAACCCGCACACCAAGCCGGTGGCCTTCTGGGAGTGGTTGCTCAAGGAGGTGCGCCGCACCGACCCCGACGTCGTCTTCCTCTCCGAGGCCTTCACCCGGCCGGCGATGATGCACGGGCTGGGCGCTGTCGGCTTCCACCAGTCCTACACCTACTTCACCTGGCGCACCGCGAAGTGGGAGCTGGAGGAGTACTTCCGCGAGCTGGCGACCGAGAGCGACCACGTGATGCGGCCGAACTTCTTCGTCAACACCCCCGACATCCTGCACGCCTTCCTCCAGTACGGCGGACCGGCGGCGTTCAAGATCCGGGCTGCGCTGGCCGCCACCGCCTCTCCCAGCTGGGGCGTGTACGCCGGCTACGACCTGTTCGAGCACGTGGCGGTCAAGCCGGGCAGCGAGGAGTACCTGGACTCGGAGAAGTACCAGATCCGGATCCGCGACTGGGAGGGTGCCGAGGCCGAGGGCCGCAGCCTCGCGCCGTACCTGACCCGGCTCAACGAGATCCGCCGCCGGCACCCCGCGCTCCAGCTGCTGCGCAACATCACCATCCACCACAGCGACGACGAGAACATCATCGTCTACAGCAAGAAGCGCGGCGACGACTGCCTCATCGTCGTGATCAACCTCGACCCGCACGCGGCCCGCGAGACGATGGTGCACCTGAACATGCCGGCACTGGGGATGGACTTCGCGGACTCGTTCCACGTCCGTGACGAGATCAGCGGCCAGGAGTGGACCTGGTGGGAGCACGCCTTCGTGCGCCTCGACCCCTACCACGAGCCGGCCCACGTGCTCACCGTCAGGAGGAACGTGTGACCGAGGGACCCGTCGTCACCGAGCCGGTCGAGCCGGACCAGTCGGACGAGCCGATCGACCCGTTCCCCGACACGGTCGGCTCCACCCCGGACTGGTTCAAGACCGCCGTCTTCTACGAGGTGCTGGTCCGCAGCTTCCGGGACTCCGACGGTGACGGCACCGGGGACTTCAAGGGCCTCATCGAGAAGCTGGACTACCTCGAGTGGTTGGGGGTCGACTGCCTCTGGATCCCGCCGTTCTTCACCTCGCCGTTGCGCGACGGCGGCTACGACGTGGCCGACTACACCAACATCCTGCCCGAGTGCGGCACGGTGGAGGACTTCCACCGGTTCCTCGACGAGGCGCACGCCCGCGGGATCCGGGTGATCATCGACTTCGTCATGAACCACACCAGCGACCAGCACCCGTGGTTCCAGGCCAGCCGCGAGGACCCGGACGGTCCCTACGGCGACTTCTACGTCTGGTCCGAGACCGACGACCTGTACCAGGACGCCCGGATCATCTTCGTCGACACCGAGCCGTCGAACTGGACCTGGGACCCGGTGCGCCAGCAGTACTACTGGCACCGCTTCTTCAGCCACCAGCCGGACCTGAACTTCGACAACCCGAAGGTCCACGAGGCGATGCTCGAGGCCATCTCCTTCTGGTTCGACATGGGCCTGGACGGCTTCCGGCTCGACGCGGTGCCGTACCTCTACGAGCGTCCCGGCACCAACGGGGAGAACCTGCCCGAGACCCACGAGTTCCTGCGGATGGTGCGCCGCTTCGTCGACGACAAGTACCCGGGCAAGGTGCTGCTGGCCGAGGCCAACCAGTGGCCGGCCGACGTGGTCGACTACTTCGGCGACTTCGAGTCCGGTGGCGACGAGTGCCACATGTGCTTCCACTTCCCGGTGATGCCGCGGATCTTCATGGCGGTGCGTCGCGAGTCGCGCTTCCCGATCTCGGAGATCCTCGACCAGACGCCGCCGATCCCGTCGGGCTGCCAGTGGGGCATCTTCCTGCGCAACCACGACGAGCTGACGCTGGAGATGGTCACCGACGACGACCGCGACTACATGTGGAACGAGTACGCCAAGGATCCGCGGATGAAGGCCAACATCGGCATCCGTCGCCGCCTCGCTCCGCTGCTGGACAACGACACCAACCAGATCGAGCTGTTCACCGCGCTGCTGCTCTCGCTGCCGGGCTCGCCGGTGCTCTACTACGGCGACGAGATCGGCATGGGCGACAACATCTGGCTCGGTGACCGCGACGGCGTCCGCACCCCGATGCAGTGGACCCCGGACCGCAACGCGGGGTTCTCGGTGGCCACTCCCGGCAAGCTGCACCTGCCGGCGATCCAGGACCCGGTGTACGGCTACCAGAGCGTGAACGTCGAGGCGCAGCTGGAGAACCCCTCCTCGCTGCTGCACTGGACCCGCCGGATGATCCAGGCCAGGCGACACCACGCCGCCTTCGGGCTCGGCTCGTTCACCGACCTCGGCGGCTCGAACCCGACCGTGCTCACCTACGCTCGCGAGCACGTCGACGAGAACGGCGACCACGATGTCATCGTGTGCGTCAACAACCTCTCCCGGTTCGCGCAGCCGGTCGAGCTCGACCTGCGCCGCTTCCAGGGAATGGTCCCGGTCGAGCTGCTCGGCGGGGTGCCGTTCCCGGCGATCGGCGAGCTGCCCTACCTGCTCACCCTGGGCGGGTACGGGTTCTACTGGTTCCGGCTCACCGGCACCACCAACGCGGAGGAGGGCCAACTGCTGTGACCAGCCCCCAGAACGGTTCCGAGACCCCGGCGGAGGCACCACCCGGCCGGCTCGACCACCACGCCTTCGAGACCTACCTCAACAAGACCCGCTGGTTCGCGGGCAAGGGCCGCCCGTACGCCGTCACCGACGTGCGCGCCGTCGGGGAGCTGCCCGACCCCGCCCCCGAGGGTCCCCGGGTGGTGGTCCACGTCGTCGAGGTCACCTACGACGACACCACCGGTGATGCTGCCGGTGATGCAGCAGAGGACCGCGTCGAGCTCTACCAGGTGCCGCTGAGCTACTACACCCACCCGGAGACCCGGATCGACCACGCCTTCATCGGCTGGTGGGAGGACCCCGAGCACGGCTGGGTGCACGCCTACGACGCGCTGCACGACCGGGAGGCGATGGCGTGCTGGCTGCGAGCCTTCGACCGAGCGGCCGACGGCGCCACGGGTGCCTCGCCGGGCGCCTCGCCCGGGGCGGAGGGCCTGACCTTCCACCGGCTGCCGGGGCACCGGCTCGACGTCACGGCGACCTCGACGCTGTTCTCGGGCGAGCAGTCCAACTCCTCGGTGCGCTTCGGCGAGGACGCGCTGATGAAGGTGTTCCGCAAGGTCACCCCCGGCCGGAACCCCGACATCTCCGTGCACGACGTGCTCACCCGGGCCGGGTCCGAGCACATCGCGCGCCTGTACGGCTGGGCCGAGCTGACCGGGCAGGACGGCGAGGTCGTCCAGCTGGCGATGCTCCAGGAGTATCTGCGCACCGGCACCGACGGCTGGGACCTCGCGCTGTCCAGCGTGCGCAACCTCTTCGCCGAGCCGGAGCTGCACGCCCACGACGTGGGCGGCGACTTCGCCGGCGAGGCCACCCGGCTCGGCGACGCGCTGCGCGAGGTGCACGAGGTGCTGGCCCAGCACTTCCCGGCGGAGTCCCGCCCCGGCGATTCGGCCGCCGCGCTCGCCGACCAGATGGGCGCCCGGCTCGATGCGGCGGTCCGGGTGGTGCCGGAGCTGGCCCAGCACGCCGACGCGCTGCGCGGGCTGCACCGACGGGTCGCCGAGCTGGACGCGGTCGAGGTGCAGCAGGTCCACGGCGACCTGCACCTGGGCCAGACGCTGCGTACCTCGCAGGGCTGGAAGCTCGTCGACTTCGAGGGCGAGCCCGCCAAGCCGCTGGCCGAGCGAGCGCTGCCGGACTCACGCTGGCGCGACGTGGCGGGGATGCTCCGCTCCTTCGACTACGCGCCGCACGTGGTGCAGCGCACCCTGGACCAGGGAGACGCCGAGGAGGACGCCCGTCGCAGCGTCCAGGCCGACGAGTGGTCTCACCGCAACAAGAACCACTTCCTCGTGGCGTACGCCGGCGGCGAGGTGAGCTCCGAGCAGCGGGTGCTGCTCAACGCCTACCTGGCCGACAAAGCCGTCTACGAGTGCGTGTACGAGACACGCAACAGACCCACCTGGGTCGCCATCCCGCTGGAAGCTGTCGCACGGATCGGAGGGGCCTGATGCCCACCACCACCCACCCCGTACCTCTCGAGGAGCTGGACCTGATCGTCCGCGGGGAGCACGGCAGCCCGCACTCCGTGCTCGGTCCACACCCGCACGACGGCGGGGTGACGGTCCGGGTCCTTCGGCCGCTCGCCACCAGCGTCGTCGTCCGGCACGGCGGCACCGAGACGCCGCTCGAGCACGAGCACGAGGGGATCTGGACCGGGGTGCTGCCGGTCGCCGAGGTCCCGGACTACCGGCTCGCCGTGGCGTACAACGGTCCGGCGATCGTGGTCGACGACCCGTACCGCTTCCTGCCCACGCTGGGTGAGATGGACCTGCACCTGGTCAACGAGGGCCGCCACGAGCAGCTGTGGGAGGTGCTCGGCTCGCGCGTGCACCGCTACGAGGCGCCCGGTGCCGACCCGATCAGCGGCACCGCCTTCGCGGTCTGGGCACCGTCGGCCCGGGCCGTGCGGCTCAAGGGCGACTTCAACAGCTGGGACGGCCGGGAGCACCCGATGCGCCAGCTCGGCACGTCGGGGGTCTGGGAGCTGTTCATGCCCGGGGTCGGCTCCGGCGCCAGCTACAAGTACGTGATCCTCGGGTCCGACGGGCAGTGGCGGGAGAAGGCCGACCCGATGGCCGGCTACGCCGAGACCGCCCCGGCGACCGCCTCCCGGGTCTTCGAGTCCAGCTACCAGTGGGGCGACGACACCTGGATGACCGCACGGCGCGACTTCCAGCACGTGCGCCAGCCGATGTCGGTCTACGAGATGCACCTGGCCTCCTGGAAGAAGCACCGCGACGGCCGCTTCTGGTCCTACGCCGAGCTGGCCGACGACCTGGTCCCCTACCTGAAGGACCTCGGGTTCACCCACGTCGAGCTGATGCCGGTGATGCAGCACCCCTTCGGCGGGTCCTGGGGCTACCACGTCACCTCCTACTTCGCCCCGGACTCCCGGTTCGGGGACCCGGACGGCTTCAAGCTGCTGGTCGACCGGCTGCACCAGGCCGGGATCGGCGTCATCCTCGACTGGGTGCCGGGCCACTTCGCCACCGACGAGTGGGCGCTGGCCCGGTTCGACGGCACGCCGCTCTACGAGGACCCCAACCCGCAGCGGGGGTGGCACAAGGAGTGGGGCTCGCACATCTTCAACTTCGGGCGCCACGAGGTGCGCAACTTCCTCTACGCCAACGCGCTGTTCTGGCTCGAGGAGTTCCACGCCGACGGGCTGCGCGTGGACGGGGTGGCCTCGATGCTCTACCTCGACTACTCGCGAGAGCAGGGAGAGTGGACGCCGAACAAGTACGGTGGCCGGGAGAACCTGGAGGCGGTGCAGTTCCTCCAGGAGATGAACGCCACCGTCTACAAGCGGGTCCCCGGAGCGGTGACGATCGCCGAGGAGTCCACCTCCTGGCCCGGCGTCACCGGCCGGACCAGCGACGGCGGTCTCGGCTTCGGGTTCAAGTGGAACATGGGCTGGATGAACGACTCGCTCGGCTACATGCAGCGCGAGCCGGTCCACCGGGTCTACCACCACGGCGAGATGACCTTCTCCCTCGTCTACGCCTGGTCGGAGAACTACATGCTCCCGATCAGCCATGACGAGGTCGTGCACGGCAAGGGCTCGCTGATGCGCAAGATGCCCGGCGACCGCTGGCAGCAGCTGGCGAACCTGCGCGCCTACCTCGCCTTCATGTGGGCGCACCCGGGCAAGCAGCTGCTGTTCATGGGTTCGGAGTTCGGCCAGGAGTCGGAGTGGGCCGAGTCCCGCGAGCTCGACTGGTGGCTGCTCGAGCACTCCGAGCACCGAGGGGTGCACTCGCTGGTCCGTGACCTGAACGCGGCGTACACCTCCTCCCCCGCGGTGTGGACCAAGGACAACGATCCCTCGGGTTTCTCCTGGATCGACGCCAACGACGCCGGCCGGAACGTCTTCTCGTTCGTCCGTCGCGGCGACGTCACGCCGCAGGGCGACGCCGCGCCCGAGGTGGTCTGCGTGGCCAACTTCGCGGCCCTCCCGCACGACGGCTACCGTCTCGGCTTCCCCTCGACCGGGACCTGGGAGGAGATCGTCAACACCGACGCCGAGGCCTACACCGGCTCCGGGGTGGGCAACCTGGGGGCGGTCACGGCGGTCGAGGGAGAGTGGAGCGGGCAGCCGGCGCACGCCGACATCCTCGTCCCGCCGCTGGCCACGGTGTGGTTCCGGAAGCAGGGATGAGCGCTTGGCGGGCGCACTACCCTGACCGACGTGACCGACGAGCAGCCTGAGGTCCGTCCCGTCGCCGAGGGGACCGCGCGGGTCAGCTGGCACTCCAGGGATTCGGTGGACTCGGTGCGGTACGCCGTCGAGATCGCCCTGCGCGAGCACGGCCGGGTCGAGGCCCTGGTCAATCCCGAGGACCACGTCGCCCAGCGGGTGGCGACGTGGTCCGGGATGCGTCGCGAGGGCGTCCTGCGCGGCGTGACCGTCGACGGCGACACCGTGGACCGGATCCTGTACGCGCGACTCGCCAGCGACGTCCCCGCCGACCAGCCGGAGGGGTTCCGGGCGCTGCTGAACTCGTTCCTGCCGCGCAAGCGCGCCATCAGCCAGATGCTGGTCCGTGACACCGCGGGCCGGGTGCTGCTGTGCCAGCTCACCTACAAGCAGGACTGGGACCTGCCCGGCGGCGTCGTGGAGGTGGGTGAGTCCCCGCAGGACGCGGTGGCCCGCGAGGTCGAGGAGGAGCTGCAGCTGCGGATCCCGGCCGGCCGGCTGCTGCTCACCGACTGGCTGCCGCCGTGGAGCGGGTGGGACGACGCGCTCTGCCTGGTCTTCGACGGTGGGGTGCACGATCCGTCGGTGACCGACGCGATCGTGGAGGAGCCTCGGGAGATCCGCGCCGCGCGGTTCTGCACCCTCGACCAGGTGCAGGAGCGGTGCGCCGACTTCACCGCCCGGCGGATCGAGGCGGCGCTGGCCAACCTCGCGACCGGTGGCTCGGCGGCGTACACCGAGTCCGGCCGCTGACCGACCAGCGAGACGACTCGGACCCCTGTTCGTGACAGGGCGTTTACGCCAGCGACGAATCCCGACATGATCGGGGAATGGCCTACGTCTACGACTTCGCCCAGGGGAACAGAGACCAACGAGATCTGCTTGGTGGCAAGGGAGCCAACCTCGCCGAGATGGTGAATCTCGGGATGCCTGTCCCGCCCGGCTTCACCATCACCACCGAGACCTGCCAGGCATACCTGGAGCAGGGCGCCGAGCCGGCGGGGCTGGCCGAGGAGATCGACGAGCACCTCGCCGCCCTCGAGAAGGCGATGGGGCGGGGGTTGGGTGACCCCGAGGACCCGCTGCTGGTCTCGGTCCGGTCCGGCGCCGCGGCGTCGATGCCGGGGATGATGGAGACGGTGCTCAACATCGGCCTCAACGACGAGTCGGTGCAGGGGCTGGCGCGACAGAGCAGCGACGAGCGCTTCGCCCTGGACTCCTACCGCCGCCTGCTGTCCATGTTCGGCGGCACGGTGATGGGCCTGGAGAGCGAGCTCTTCGGCGAGGCACACGACGAGCTCAAGAAGGAGCGAGGCACCGAGCAGGACCTCGACCTCACCCCGGACGACCTGCGCGAGCTCGTCGCCACCTTCAAGCAGCTCATCGAGAAGCACGCCGGGCGTCCGTTCCCCCAGGACCCGCGCGAGCAGCTCCAGCTGGCGATGCTGGCCGTCTTCGACTCCTGGAACACCGACCGCGCGGTGCTGTACCGCCGCCAGGAGCGGATCCCCGAGAACCTCGGCACCGCGGTCAACATCCAGGCGATGGTCTTCGGCAACCTCGGGATGGACTCCGGCTCGGGCGTCTGCTTCACCCGCGACCCGGCCTCCGGCGACCAGGGCGAGTACGGCGACTACCTGCAGAACGCCCAGGGCGAGGACGTGGTCGCCGGCATCCGCAACACCGTGTCGCTGGCCGACCTCGCCGAGCTCGACCGCAAGTCCCACGACGAGCTGCTCGACATCATGAACCGGCTCGAGGGGCACTACCGCGACATGTGCGACATCGAGTTCACCATCGAGCGCGGCAAGCTCTGGATGCTGCAGACCCGGGTCGGCAAGCGCACCCCCGAGGCCGCCTTCCGGATCGCGGTGCACATGACCGACGAGGGCCTGATCGACCTCGACGAGGCGGTACGCCGCGTCAACGGCGCCCAGCTGGCCCAGCTGATGTTCCCCCGCTTCGACCCGAAGGCCGAGCGCACCCTGCTCTCGAAGGGGATGAACGCCTCTCCGGGCGCCGCCGTCGGCCGGGTGGTCTTCGACTCGGGCACCGCGGTGGAGTGGGCCGAGCGCGGCGAGGACGTGATCCTGGTCCGCAAGGAGACCAGCCCCGACGACCTGCACGGGATGATGGTCGCCCGCGGCATCCTGACCAGCCGCGGCGGCAAGACCTCGCACGCGGCGGTCGTGGCGCGCGGAATGGGCCGCACCTGTGTGTGCGGCGCCGAGGCTCTCGATGTCGACGCCCGCGCGGGCATCGTCAAGGTCCGCGGCGGGAAGACGGTCCAGGAGGGCGACCTGATCTCGATCGACGGCACGACCGGTGAGGTCTTCGACGGCGCCGTCCCGGTGGTCGACTCCCACGTGGTCCGCTGGTTCGAGGGTGACGACGTCTCCGACCCGCTGGTCGACGCGGTGGCCCGGATCGTCGAGCACGCCGACGCCAGCCGCCGGCTGCACGTGCGGACCAACGCCGACACCGCCGAGGACGCCGCTCGGGCCCGGCGCTTCGGTGCCCAGGGCATCGGCCTGTGCCGCACCGAGCACATGTTCCTCGGCGATCGCCGCGAGCTGGTCGAGAACCTCATCGTCGCCGAGGACGACGAGGGACAGCTCAAGGCGCTCGACGCCCTGCTGCCGCTGCAGCGCGACGACTTCACCGCGATCCTGGAGGCGATGGACGGGCTGCCGGTGACCATCCGGCTCATCGACCCGCCGCTGCACGAGTTCCTGCCGGACATCACCGAGCTCTCGGTGGCGCTGGCGATCGCCGACAGCCGGGGTCACCGCAAGAAGCGCGAGCGCAAGCTGCTGGACGCCGTCACCCGGCTGCACGAGCAGAACCCGATGCTGGGGCTGCGAGGCGTGCGGCTCGGGATCGTCATCCCCGGGCTGTTCACCATGCAGGCCCGTGCCATCCTCGAGGCTGCCGTCATCCGCAAGAAGGCCGGCGGCGACCCCCGCCCCGAGATCATGATCCCGCTGGTCGCCTCGGTGCGCGAGCTCGACCTGGTCCGGGGCCGGATCGACGAGATCGCCCGCCAGGTCGCCGAGGAGTCCGGGGTCGACCTGGACGTGAAGATCGGCACGATGATCGAGCTGCCGCGCGCCGCGCTCACCGCCGGCGACATCGCCCAGACCGCGGAGTTCTTCTCCTTCGGCACCAACGACCTGACCCAGATGACCTGGGGCTTCTCGCGCGACGACGTGGAGGCCTCGTTCTTCTCCACCTACCTCGAGCAGGGCGTCTTCCCGGTCAGTCCCTTCGAGTCGCTGGACACCCAGGGCGTCGGCGAGCTGGTCCGGATCGCCGTGGAGGGCGGCCGGGCAACCCGACCCGACCTGCACCTGGGGGTCTGTGGCGAGCACGGTGGCGACCCGGCCTCGATCCACTTCTTCGAGGAGATCGGGCTGGACTACGTCTCCTGCTCACCGTTCCGGGTGCCGGTGGCCCGGTTGGAGGCCGGGAGGGCCATCCTGGAGGCCTGAGGCGAGACCGGCGGCACCGGGGAGCGGGGGCCTCAGAAGAGGGCGCTGGCCAGCTTCTGCCGCCCGCGCACCACCCGGGGGTCCTCGTTGCCGACGGCGGCGAAGAGCCCGAGCAGGTGCTCGCGGGCGCGGTCCCGGTCGCTGCCGGCGGTGCGCCGTACCAGCTCGACGAGCCGGTCGAAGGCGTCGTCGACGTGTCCGCCGAGCATGTCGAGGTCGGCGCAGAGGGTCTGCGCGTCGACGTCGTCCGGCGCCGCCGCCGCGCCGGCGCGGGCCTGCGTCAGGTCCACGCCGCGCGTGCGCTGGAGCACCTTCGCCATCGACAGTCCCGCCGCCGCCTCGGCGTCGGCGGGGTTGGCGGTGACCAGCTTCTGGTACTCCTCGACCGCACGGTCGACGTCGCCCGCACCGAGCGCCTCCTGGGCGGCGGCGTAGCGCGGGTCGAGACCGGCCTCCTCCTCGTCCCCGGGCGCCGCGGCGGCCGCGGTCCCGCGCGGCTGGTGCCGGCCGGTCATCCCCTGGCTGGCGAGCTGCTGCATCACCTGGGTCAACGCGGTCCGCAGCTCCTCGCGCGGCACCACGTCCTGGAGCAGCGGGGCGGGGCGGCCCTCGAGGACCGCCACCACCAGCGGCACCGAGGGGATCTGCATCGCCTGGGCGATCGCCGGCACCGCGTCGACGTCGACCAGGCCGGCCAGGAAGCGGCCCTCGAACTCGTCGCTGAGCGTCGCCAGGTCGTCGGCGAGCCGGACGCTCTCGGGCATCTGCGAGGGAGAGTAGAAGACCAGCAGGACCGGTGCGGTCATCGAGGCCTCGACGGTGGCCTGGAAGTTCTGCTCGTTCACCTCCACCGAGTACGACGAGCCGGGGGCGCCTCCCGTGCCGGCAGCGCCGGCGGCAGCGCCGGCGGGCGCGGGGGCGGGGGCGGGTCGCTTGAGGGCGGAGAGGTCGATCGCTCCGGGACGACTGAAGGGCTGCTGCGTCATACGGCCAATCCTAGGGACGCCCCTGCGCGCGCCGGCGGGTGGTCAGAAGTCGCCCGCGGCACGCCGTACCGGCGCCAGCAGTGCGGACAGCTGGGCGAGCTGCTCGGGCGGGAGCGCACCCAGGGCGAAGTCGGCCCCGACGAGGTCGGCGGTGGCCGCCTCGACGACGGCGCGACCGGCGTCGGTGATCTCGGCGAGGATTGCCCGTCCGTCCTCGGGGTGCGGGCGGCGCTCGACCAGCCCGGCCGAGGCCAGCCTCCGCACGATCGAGGTCACCGAGGTGGGGTGCACCTGGAGGCGCTCCCCCATCTTGCCCAACGGCAGGGCGCCGCGGCGGGAGAAGACCAGCAGGACCAGGGCCTCGTAGCGGGCGAAGGTGAGCCCGTGCGGGCGGAGGATCGCATCCAGCTCGGCGATCACCAGCTGCTGGACACGCATCAGCGAGGTCACCGCGTGCATCGCGGGCACGCCCTGCCAGCGCAGCCCCCACTGCCGCGAGGCCTCGTCGATGGGATCGAAGTCGAGGGGCACGTCAGATCATCCGCGGACCGCGGAGTCCGGCACGCTGCACCACCCGCTGGATGGACAGGTCGCGCTCGTCGGGCCGGCCGACGTACCGCACGTCGCGCAGGCCCTGCTCCTGCGCGGCGGACTCGAAGACGAAGTGGCCGAACCCCAGGACCCGCCCGTGCAACGGCTTGACCACCGAGATGTCGAGGATCCGGCTCAGCGGCATCGTCGCCAGGTGCGAGGTCAGCACGCCGTGCACCCGGTAGACGCGCATGTTGGTGATGACGAACCGGTCCCGGTACTCCCGCAGCGCGCCCCAGGCCGCGTGCAGGGACAGGCCGAGGGCCACCAGGACCAGCACCCCGGCGACATCGAGGTCGATGAACGGCACCGCGACCAGCAGGACGAGCGCGAGCACCGCCTCCAGGAAAGGTCGCAGGTAGGCCATCCAGTGGTGGCACACCTCGTCGACGATGTCCTCGCCCTCGTCGCGGAGCAGGTGCTTGCCGATGTCAGGGTCGGCCCACGTCGTCAGGGAGCCCATCAGCTGGCGCCGCGTCAGCCGAGCGCGCCGAGGAAGTCGATGACGGCCGCGAACAGCTGACCGGTCAGGTCGACGACCTGCCCGGCGGCGGCGCCGGCGCTGTCGGCCAGGCCGCTGGGGTCGGTGAACATCCAGAACAGGAGGAACACGACCACCAGGAGGGGGATCGCCTTCTTCATCGCTCGCCTCTCCCTGCTGTCGCTGGGTCGTCGTGGGCACGGGTCGACACCTTGATACCAGCCCCGGCGGGCCGCACGGGTCAGGCGCGCCCGGCACGCACCAGGTCGAGCAGGGTGTCGGCCGCGGCGTACGGGTCGGTGCCGCCGCTCACCACGTCCGCGGCCAGCCCGTCCAGCTCGGAGCGACCGCTCAGGCCGCCCCAGCGCTCGCGCAGCGACCCGACCGCGATCGCCTCGATCTCCCGGCGCGCCCGGCGCAGCCGCCGGGCGGCGAGCTCCCCGCTGCGCTCCAGGAACCCGCGGTGGGCGTCGAGCTGGTCGACGAGCTCGTCCAGCCCGCGCCGCTCCTGCGCGACCGTGGTGACGATCGGGGGTCGCCAGGCCCCATCGGGTCGCTGCGCCAGCGCCAGCATCGCCCGCAGGTCACGCCGCACCTGGTCGGCGCCGTCGCGATCGGCCTTGTTGATCACGTAGACGTCACCGACCTCGAGGATCCCGGCCTTCGCCGCCTGGATGCCGTCACCCATGCCCGGCGCCAGCAGCACCACCGTGCTGTCGGCCAGCGCCGCGATCTCGACCTCGCTCTGGCCCACCCCGACCGTCTCGATCAGCACCACGTCGCAGCCGGCGGCGTCCAGCACCCGCAGCGCCTGGGGAGTGCTCCAGGCCAGCCCGCCGAGGTGTCCCCGCGAGGCCATCGACCGGATGAAGACGTCCCGGTCGGAGGCGTGGTCCTGCATCCGCACCCGGTCGCCGAGCAGCGCCCCACCCGAGAACGGCGAGGACGGGTCCACCGCCAGCACGCCGACCCGCTTGCCGGCGTCCCGGAGCTCGTGCACCAGGGCATTGGTCGAGGTCGACTTGCCCACTCCCGGTGAGCCGGTCAGCCCGACCACCTGGGCGCGACCGGTGTACGGCGCGAGCGCGGCCATCACCTCGCGCAGCAGCGGGGACTCGTCCTCGACGAGCGAGATCAGCCGAGCCACCGAGCGCGGGTCGCCCGCGCGAGCCCGCTCGACGAGGTCGGGGACCGGGTCCGTACGGCGTCGGCCCCCGCCCGCCTCAGGCAGAGGGGACCTTCACGATCAGGGCGTCGCCCTGGCCACCGCCGCCGCACAGGGCTGCTGCACCGACGCCGCCGCCACGACGCTTGAGCTCCAGTGCCAGGTGCAGGACGACCCGGGTCCCGGACATCCCGACCGGGTGACCCAGCGCGATCGCACCGCCGTTGACGTTGACCTTGGCGTCGTCGAGACCGAGCTCGCGGGCCGAGGAGATGCCGACCGCGGCGAAGGCCTCGTTGAACTCCACCAGGTCCAGGTCGGCGGGCGCGATGCCCTCCTTCTCGCAGGCCCGCGAGGTCGCGGCGGCCGGCTGCAGCTGGAGCGTCGAGTCGGGGCCGGCGACCTGGCCGTGCGCCCCGATCTCGGCGAGCCACTCCAGGCCGAGCTCCTCGGCCTTCGCGCGGCTCATCACGACCACCGCGGCCGCCCCGTCGGAGATCTGCGAGGCGGAGCCGGCGGTGACCGTCCCGTCCTTGCTGAACGCCGGACGCAGCTTGCCCAGGCTCTCGGCCGTGGTGTCGCCGCGGACGCCCTCGTCGGTGGAGACCACCACCGGCTCGCCCCGGCGCTGCGGGATCTCGACCGGGACCACCTCGTCGGTGAAGATGCCGTTCTTCCACGCCACCGCCGCCTTCTGGTGCGACTGGGCGGCGAACTCGTCCTGCTCCTCGCGGGTCAGGTTGGCGCTCGCCGCGTTGCACTCCTCGGTGAGCAGGCCCATCGCCTGAGAGGTGAACTGGTCGAAGAGCGCGTCGTAGGCCATCGAGTCGACGAGCTTGACGTCGCCGAACTTGATGCCCTCGCGCGACTTCGGCAGGAAGTGCGGGGCGTTGGTCATCGACTCCATCCCCCCGGCCACGACGATCTCGCACTCGCCGGCGCGGACCAGCTGGTCGGCCAGCGCGATCGCGTTCAGCCCGGACAGGCACACCTTGTTGATGGTGATCGAGGGGACGTTCATCGGGATGCCGGCGGCGATGGCGGCAGTCCGCGCCGGGTTCTGGCCCGCCCCGGCCTGGATCACCTGGCCCATGATCACGTAGTCCACCTGGTCGCCGGAGACGCCGGCCTTCTCCAGCGCACCCTTGATCGCCACCCCGCCCAGGTCCGCGGCGGACAGGTCCTTCAGACCGCCGAGCAGACGGCCGATCGGGGTACGGGCCCCGGCGACGATGACGGTTGACGACATGGTTCCTCCAGCTGCTGGACGATGGGTGCGACATCGCGACGATACCCACGAGTCACCGGCGTGGCGAGGGTCGCAGCACCGGTGAGGCAATCGTCACAAGCACTCGCCGCCCGCCCCGCTCACGCCGCACGATGTGGTCCATGAGCCTGGACCTCCCCGAGCACCTGTTCACCGCGATCGACCACGTCGGGATCGCCGTGCCCGACCTGGATGCCGCCCTCGAGCTGTACACCAGCACGTTCGGGATGCGGGTCGCCCACCAGGAGGTCAACGAGGAGCAGGGCGTCCGCGAGGCGATGGTGGCGGTCGGCGACTCGGGCTCCTCGATCCAGCTGCTCGCCCCGCTCGACGAGAGCTCCACGATCGCGAAGTTCCTGGACCGCTCCGGGCCGGGTCTGCAGCAGCTCGCCTACCGGGTCACCGACGTCGTGGCGGTCAGCGCGGTCCTGCGCGAGCGCGGCGTCCGGCTGCTGTACGACGAGCCCCGGCGGGGCACCGCGGACTCCCGGATCAACTTCGTGCACCCCAAGGACGCCGGGGGCGTCCTCGTCGAGCTCGTCGAGCCTGCTGCCGGCTGACTGCTGACCTACCGCCGCGCCTGTCGGGCCAGGGCCCGCTGCAACCCGGAGGCGGCCGCTTCGGCGGGGCGGCCCCACAGCGGCACGAGCACGCACTCCATGGCACGACGGTCGGGATAGAGCAGGGACGACGGGGTCTCCGCGAGCCCGGTGACCCCGGAGTCGATCCAGTGCAGCGCCTCGTCGTCGTGGAACGCGCCGAGCACCTCGAGCTCGAGCTGCATCCCCGGCGAGCACTTCGCATGGCGCTCGTCGTAGGCGGTCTTGAGGTGGAAGCACCCGTCACCGCCGGTCACGGCGGTCAACGCGGCGACGACGGCACCGCCGACGCCGAGCTCCCACAGCTGCGCGCGCCCGGACCGGCCGGCCGCGAGCATCGCCTGGCGGAAGAAGTCCGCACCTCCGGGAGTCGACGCCAGCGCGGTCCCGCTCCGGCCCTTCCAGCCGGCCTGCTCGAGGGCCAGGAACCGCTCCACGGCACCCTCGAGGTCGTCCTCGGCACGGTCGGCCACCCACACCGGGCCGCCCAGCGTCGCCTCCAGCCGTCGGCGCAGCCGCCCCAGCCGCCGCCGTTGGGACGACGACAGCCGACCATCGAGGTAGGTGGGCGTAGCTCGCCGGTTGACCATCGGTCGATCGGCGCCGTGCAGGGTGCGGGCTCGTGAACCCCGGCGGGCCAGCACGGCGTCCAGGGCCGAGCGGGTCGGCCCGTCGGCACCCAGGCGCTCGAAGGCGAGCCACCCCGCGCCCCGACGCGCCAGGTGGGTGAGCGCGGCCTGCCAGACATGCTCGGGGTCCCGTGCATCGACCAGGGGGGTGTCGAGGAACGCGTGGTCGTGTCCCCAGGCCCGGTACGTCGGCACCGGGGCGCCTCGGTAGGCACGGGTTCGTCGCAGCGGCAGGGCGAGCTCGAGGGCCTCGCCACGGCGGACGAGGAGCAGCCGGTCGGCGTCGCCCCGAGCCAGGTGCTCGGCGGCCGACGCGGCCATGTCGGGCCCGAAGAACGGGTTCGGCTCCATCGCTGAGCGCTCGAGCGCCGCCCAGGCGAGCCGGGTGGCGTCGTCGATCGCCGCGACGCTCAGCAGCTCCGCACGTAGGGACCCGCCGCGACCGTGGGGTCGGGCCCGAGGAGACGGTGGGAGTCGCACCGGAGCAGTCTGCCTGCCTCGAGGACGTGCTCACAGGAATCGTCCACCCCGTGGCGAGAGCCGCATCACACCGACCACCTGATGAGCAGTGCGTCACACGGGGTCGACCGCGCAATTACCCATCAGTAATCTTCGGCCACAGCACCACTCGGCACGTGCCGACCCACCTGAGACCCCCTGAGACACCAGGAGCAGCAGTGCAGCAGATCCTCGACGCGATCATGGCCGGTGACACCTCGTCGGACGACTTCGCGAACCTCGACCTGCCCGAGTCCTACCGCGCCGTGGCCGTGCACAAGGACGAGGTCGACCTCTTCGAGGGCGTCGCGACGAAGGACAAGGACCCGCGCAGATCGCTCCACGTCGAGGACGTGGCGCTGCCCGAGCTCGGTCCCGGTGAGGCGTACGTCGCGGTGATGGCCTCGGCGATCAACTACAACACCGTGTGGACCTCGATCTTCGAGCCGGTGTCCACGTTCGGGTTCCTGGAGCGCTACGGCCGTCTCTCCGAGCTGACCAAGCGCCACGACCTGCCCTACCACGTGGTCGGCTCCGACCTGGCCGGCGTGGTCCTGCGCACGGGACCGGGCGTCACCCGGTGGAAGCCGGGCACCGAGGTCGTCGCGCACTGCCTCTCGGTCGAGCTCGAGGACTCCGACGGGCACAACGACACGATGCTCGACCCGCAGCAGCGGATCTGGGGCTTCGAGACGAACTTCGGTGGCCTGGCGCACATCGCCCTGGTCAAGGCCAACCAGCTGATGCCGAAGCCGGCCCACCTCAGCTGGGAGGAGGCCGCCTCCCCCGGCCTGGTCAACTCCACCGCCTACCGGCAGCTGGTCTCCCGCAACGGCGGCGCGATGAAGCAGGGCGACAACGTCCTGGTCTGGGGCGCCTCCGGCGGCCTCGGTGGCTTCGCCACCCAGTACGCGCTCAACGGCGGCGCCACCCCGGTCTGCGTGGTCTCGAACGAGGAGAAGGCCCGGATCGCCCGGTCGATGGGCGCCGAGCTGGTCATCAACCGGGCCGAGGAGGACTACCGGTTCTGGAAGGACGAGCACACCCAGGACCCGAAGGAATGGAAGCGGTTCGGCTCGAAGATCCGCGAGCTGACCGGCGGCGAGGACATCGACATCGTCTTCGAGCACCCCGGCAGGGAGACCTTCGGCGCCAGCGTCTACGTGACCCGCAAGGGGGGCACCATCACCACCTGCGCCTCGACCACCGGCTACATGCACGAGTACGACAACCGGTACCTGTGGATGAACCTCAAGCGGATCATCTCCTCGCACTTCGCGAACTACCGCGAGTCCTGGGAGGCCAACCGGCTGATCGCCAAGGGACAGATCCACCCCACCCTGTCGCGGACGTACTCCCTCGACGAGGTCGGGCAGGCCGCCCTGGACGTGCACCACAACAAGCACCAGGGCAAGGTCGGGGTGCTCTGCCTGGCACCCGAGGAGGGTCTCGGGGTGCGCGACACCGAGCTGCGCGACCAGCACCTGGACGCCATCAACCGGTTCCGCGGCGTGTGAGCAGGGCGACCCCGACCTGGTGAAGAATCTCGCGCGCGCCGGTATGGCAATCTCCGGGTGATCGGGGAGGATGAGCGGGTCATCCCCGACGATCACGAAGAGGAACGAGAACGCCATGAGCGACCGCGGTCTGTCCATCTTCGACGACGAGCCCGGCACCACCAGCGCCGATGTCGAGAAGACGCAGGTCATTCCCGCGTTGAAGGACGAGCCCACGACGCCGTCGAAGTCCACCCCCGATGCCCAGTCCGGGTCCGGGTCCGGCCCGAGGGCGCAGCAGCGTCCCGACGCCGCCGCCTCGACCCGCACCACGGAGTCGCCGGCCTCACCGGCCGCCCCGACCCGCCCCGCGAGCCCCGCGAGCCCGAGCCAGCCGGCACAGCGAGCACCGCCTCCGTCCGGGCGGACCGCGGCGGTCTCGTTCCCGGTGGTCCGCCGCGGCGGGTACGACCGTGCGGCCGTGGACCAGCAGGTGGCCCGGTTGACCGCCGAGCAGCAGCGGCTGAGCGGACTGCTGCGCGACGCCGACCAGCGGGTCTCCCAGCTCTCCGGCGAGCTCGACCAGCTCCGCGAGCAGGTCTCCGAGCACGACGCCCCGTCGTACGCCGGGCTCGGCGGGCGCGCCAGCGCCATGCTGCGCCTGGCGGAGGAGGAGGCCAACGAGGTGCGGGAGGTGGCCCAGCGCGAGGCCGCCGAGATCCGCGAGCAGGCCGCCCGCGACGCCAAGGCGATCCGGGCCGACGCCGCCCGGGAGACCGAGGACATGCGGATGGTGCAGATGCGCGAGCTCGACGAGCAGCGCAGCCGGATCACCGCCGACTCCGAGCAGGAGCGCGCCCTGGCCCACAGCGAGGCGGAGGACCTGGTCGCCTCGGCCCGGCGCGAGGCCGACCAGCTGCGGCTGGCCGCTCAGCAGGAGACGGCCGAGCAGCGGACGGCTGCCCAGCGCGAGGTCGAGCAGTCCCGGGCCGCGGCGGACCGTGAGGTCCAGGAGGCCCGGCGGATGCTCGCGGTGGAGAAGGAGCGGCTGGCCCGCGAGGCCACCGACCACCACTCGAGCTCGATGGCCGAGACCCGGCGGCTGGTGGAGGAGGCCGAGCAGCGTGCGACGGCGGCGGAGGAGCGTGCCCGCGAGGCGGGCAGCCGGCTCGCCGCCCAGCGGCAGCAGGCGCAGACCGAGGCCGACAACCTGCTCAGCCGGGCACGGCGCGAGGCCGAGCAGATCGTCAGCTCGGCCCGCACCCAGGCCGACGCGCTCACCTCCAGTGGCAACGCCGAGGCCGAGCGTCAGCTCACCGCGGTGCGCTCCGAGCTCAGCCGGATGACCAAGCGGCGGGACGCGATCAGTGCCCAGCTGGCGTCGCTGCGTGACCTCGCCGCCGGTTTCGCCGACGACGAGGACGAGGCTCCGGCCGGCGGATGACCGAACCCCCGCCGAGCGGACGGGTGGGCTGGCAGCACCACTCGCCGCTCTACCTCGGGTTCATGGGCGCCACCGGGGCGTTCCTGGCCTGGTGGTTGCTGGGACAGATCCTCTCGGTGGGCTCGGTCCTGATGCTGATCGTGGTGGCCATGTTCCTCGCGGCGGGACTGCACCCGCTGGTGGAGTGGCTGGAGCGCCGCGGCCTGCCGCGACCGGGCGCGGTGGCGGCGGTCATCGTCGGCGTTCTCGTCGCGGTGGCCCTGTTCGTGGTGGCGCTGGTGCCGGTCATCGCCGACCAGGTCGCGGGGATCACCGCCAACGCACCGGGTTGGCTCGACCAGCTGCAGGGCAACGAGCGGGTCCAGCGGCTCGACGAGCAGTTCGGTCTCCTCGACCGGGTCCGGGACTACGTGACCCGCGGGGAGTTCGCCGGCACCGTCTTCGGCGGCGTGGTGGGGCTCGGGGTCGCGGTGCTCTCCGCGCTCGGCAACGGTTTCATCGTCATCGTGCTGACCCTGTACTTCCTGTCGTCGCTCGAGAAGACCAAGTCCGCGCTGTACCGGCTGGCCCCCGCCTCGCGCCGCCCCCGGGTCGCCGAGCTCGGCGACGAGATCATCCGGGGCGTCGGCGGCTACGTGTCGGGAGCCTTCGTGGTCGCGCTCACCGCCGGCCTCACCTCGCTGGTGTTCCTGGTCATCGTCGGGCTCGGCCAGTACGCCGTGGCCCTTGCCGTCGTGGTCGCCGTGCTCGACGTGATCCCGATGATCGGGGCCACCATCGGCGCGGTCATCGTCACCGCGATCGGCTTCGCCACCGACCCGACCATCGGGATCGCCTGCCTGGTCTTCTACGTGGTCTACCAGCAGATCGAGAACTACGCTGATCTACCCCCGGGTGATGTCGCGATCGGTCGACATCCCCGGCGCGGTGACGGTCATCGCCGCACTGGTCGGTGCGGCGCTGCTCGGGGTGCTGGGTGCCCTGCTGGCGATCCCCACCGCCGCGGCGATCCTGCTGCTCACCCGGGAGGTCTTCGTGCGTCGCCAGGACGCGCGCTGACCCGACCGGGGTGCGCAGCTCAGGTGGTGACCGGCTCGATCCGCACGGTGCCGCGCTCCCCCAGCTTCACCCCGACCACGCCGACCAGGATCAGCAGGCCGCCGAGGAGCTGGACCGGACGGGGCAGCTCACCGAGCAGCACCCAGGCGAATCCGACCGCGGCCACGACCTCGAGCAGCGCCACGAACGAGGCCAGTCGGGAGCCGAGCCGACGGCCGGCCGCGATGCCGCTGGTGTAGGAGACCGCTGCCGAGACCACCCCGAGCAGCAGCAGCGGCAGCCAGAACGGGAACTCGTGCCCGGCGTACGTCGTGTCGGCGGTGCCCCCGGTCATCGGCAGCACCCGCACCAGACCGAGCAGTCCCAGGGTGGCGGTGCCGACCACCAGGCCACCGGCGGCGAGCACGAACGGGGGCATCCCGTTGCTCTCGTCCGCCGAGATGACGAAGTACGACGCGGCTCCGACCATCGCCGCCAACGCCCAGGCCACCCCGACCAGGCTGACCTGCGCCCCCGAGGTCAGGTCGAGCACCATCACCAGTCCGAGGGCGGCCAGTCCGGCGCCGACCAGCGTGACCGCGCCGGGACGCTGGCCGTGGCGCAGCCAGAGCCACACGACCACCGCGGCCGGGGCGGTGTACTCGATCATCAGCGCCGGTCCCACCTGCATGTGCTGCACGGCGGAGAAGTAGCAGAACTGGGCGCCGGCGACGGCGAGGACGCCGTAGGTGACCACGATCGGGGCGTTCCTCCGCAGCATCCCCCACCGACCGCGCAGCGCGACCAGACCGAAGGGGGCGACCACCAGCGCCGCGATGCCGACCCGGACCAGGGTCGCCGCCCCGGCGCTCCACCCGGTGTCCAGCAGGCCGCGCGCGAGCGAACCCGACATGCCGAAGCTGACCGCGGAGAGCAGCGCGAAGGACAGGCCGCTCGCCAGCCGGCGACCGGACGCGAGCGGGATGGACGGCGACGGAGGACGGACGGGACCGTCATGAGTGATCGTGCTCATGGGTCATGACGCTACTGCCGGTTTGGTAACCTGTCAAAATGGTTTTCGCTCATGACGCCGCGGTGTCCCTCCAGGCCGCCGTGACCCTGGTCAACACGGCCCAGGTGCCCGACGAGCTCGAGACGATCGCCGACCTGGACGCGTTCTACGTGGACTTCGACTTCTCCGGCCGGCACGACCGCGATGCCGAGGAGCTGGCGGCTGTCCGCGGGCTCCGGTCGCTGCTGCGCGAGCTGCTCACCAGCGACCGCGAGCACGCCGTGGAGCTGGTCAACCGGATGCTGGCACAGGCCCACGCGCTGCCCCAGCTGGTCCGTCACGACCACTGGGACTGGCATCTGCACGCCGTGCCTCCCGAGGCACCGCTGGTCACCCGGATCTCGGTGGAGACGGCGATGGCGATGGTCGACGTGATCCGGGCCGACGAGCTGTCCCGGCTGGGCATCTGCGCCGACGACGACTGTGACGGCCTGGTCCTCGACCTGTCCCGGAACCGGTCCCGGCGCTTCTGCTCGACCACCTGCGGCAACCGCAACGCGGTGGCGGCGTACCGCGCCCGCCAAGCCGACTCCGCCGACTCCGCCGAGTCGGCCGACTCCGCAGGCTGACCCGATCAGGCCAGGAAGCGGCGCAGCACCTCGACGAAGATCTCCGGCTGCTCGGAGTGCAGCCAGTGGCCGGCGTCCTTGATCGTCACCCGACGGTTCCGGGGGAACCAGCGGTCCATCGCCGCGACGTACTCGTCGCGGACGTAGGGCGAGCGCGCACCGGCCAGCCACAGCACCGGGCCGTCGTACGCCGGCACCCCGGACAGCCGCTCCTCAGGCCAGCCGCTGATCTCGGCGAGGTCCCGCTCCAGCACCGCGAGGTTCGGCTGCCAGGTCCAGCCCTCGCCGTCGCGGCGCAGGTTCTGCAGCAGGAAGCTGCGGATGACCCGGTCCGGGACCGCCTCGGCCAGCGCCTCGTCGGCGTCGGTGCGCAGCTCCACCCGGTCGAGGTCCAGACCCCGGAGCGCCCGGATGAAGCCGGCGAAGTCCCGCGCGTTCTCGTACCGCACCGGTGAGACGTCGACGACGCAGAGCCGCTCGACCAGCTCCGGGTGCCGCAGCGCGCAGACCATCGCGATCTTGCCGCCCATCGAGTGCCCCACCAGGGTGACCGGGTCCTCGGCGGAGAGCAGCCCTGCCACCTGGTCGGCGGCGTCGAGGTAGTCGAAGGACTCCGGCCACGGTGACCTGCCGTGGTGCGGCATGTCGACCAGGAGCGCCCGGTGCTCACCGGCCAGCTCCTTGGCGACGCCGGTCCAGTTCTTGCCCTGGCCGAACAGCCCGTGGCAGAAGACCACCCGCCCACCGGTGTCCCCGAGCGCGGTGGTGTGCAGGGTCGCGGCGCGTTCGGGGGCGGACATGGCGCCGAGGCTATCGGTCCCGGCGCGCAGCTCAGAAGTCGAAGCCGTCGAACAGGTCGCCGATCCCGTCGCCGATCCCGCCGAGCAGGTCGCCGACGCCCTCCCCGACCTCGCCGAGGGCGTCGAAGCCGCCGAACCCGCCGAACATCAGGCCCATGAACATCCAGTCCATCGGACCGAAGGTGCCGAAGTAGCCGGCGGCGTACGGCTGGTAGGCGCGCCCGCCCTGCCAGTACGGCACCCGCTGCGCCCCCACCATCACCTTGCGGATGTCGGGCTCGGCGCCCGCGCGGACCCGCTCGGCGTCCAGTGCGCACGCCGGGACGTCGCGCCCGGCACCTCCCGCCGGGGTGTACGGCACCTCGGCCACCGAGAGGCCGTGCCGCGGGTCGAAGAAGCACGGGGGTCGGCGGGCAGGCAGCGGCTCACCCGCCACCCGGGCCCGGACGCAGGCCATCGCGTACCGGCCGTCCTCGAGGATCTCGGTGACGTGCTTGATGTCCTCGGGAGCCGTGATCCGGTCACCGGCCAGCTTCGCCGCCTCGTAGTCGTCCAGGGCGCGCTGGTAGTCCGCGCGGGCACCCGTGTCGAGAGGGGCGCCCGCCAGGTCCTGGTCGAGCTCCTGGAGCTCGACGCCGAGGGCGGTGATGTCCTCGAAGGCCAGCGTGGTCACCGGCTGCAGCTCGGCGCGGCGCCGCTCGGCCAGGCGCTGCCGACGCCGTTGCCCGGCGACCCAGGTGGTCACCCCCAGGGCGCCCAGCACGACGAGCAGGACGACGAGCGCGATCATGGCTCCATGGTACGGACGTGCCGTGTGCGCGGATCCGTCAGACCGGCCGGGGCTCCGTGGCTCGGCCGCCGAGGTCGTCGGGCCCGCCACCCCGGCCCTCCGCCTTCATACTCGGCAGTGTGCCCGGTCACCCCTCTCCGCGGGGCCGTGGTCGGCGGGGTCAGCGCTGGCTGTGGTCCCGGAACCCGCGGCCGGTCTTGCGGCCGAGGTAGCCGGCGGTGACCAGGTGCTCGAGCAGCGGCGCCGGCGCGAAGCCCGGCTCGCGGAACTCCAGGTAGAGCTCGCGCTGGATCGCCAGCGACACGTCGTTGCCGACCACGTCCAGCAGCTCGAACGGACCCATCGGCAGCGCACAGCCCTGCTTCATCGCGATGTCGATGTCGTCGGCGGAGGCGTAGTGGGCCTCGAGCATCCGCACCGCGTCGTTGAGGTAGGGGAACAGCAGGGCGTTGACGATGAAGCCTGCCCGGTCGCCACAGGAGACGGCCACCTTGCCGAGCTTCGCGCAGAGCGCGCGGGTGGTCTCGGTGACCTCGTCGGCGGTGCTCACGGTCGAGACCACCTCGACCAGCTTCATGATCGCGGCCGGGTTGAAGAAGTGCATCCCGATCACGTCCTGGGGACGCGTGGTCACCCGCGCCATCGAGATGATCGGCAGGCTCGAGGTGGTGGTCGCCAGGATCGCTCCTGGCTTGCAGATCTCGTCGAGGTTCTCGAAGAGCGTGGTCTTGATGGTGAGGTCCTCGGCGATGGCCTCCACGACGAGGTCGACGTCCCGGAGGTCCTCCAGCGACGTGGTGCCACGGACCCGCGCGAGCACCTCGGTCTTGGCCTCCTCGGTGGCCCGGCCGCGCTGGATCTGCTTGTCGAAGTTGCGGGAGATGGTCGCGACGACCCCGTCCACCTTGTCGGCCGAGCGGCCGACGTACAGCACGTCGTACCCCGCCTTGGCGAAGACCTCCACGATGCCGCTGGCCATGGTGCCGGTGCCGACCACCCCGATCTGGCTGAGGTCGTGACGCAGCTGCGGCTGCTCGTCGGCGGACGGCGTGCGGTCGTCGGGGACCACGACGTGGGAGTCGGGGCCCTCGTAGGTGTAGAAGCCACGGCCGGTCTTGCGACCGAGCATCCCGGCGGTGACCATCTGCTTGAGGATCGGCGCAGGGGCGTGCAGCCGGTCCCGGCCCTGGCGGTACATCGTCTCGAGGATCTCGTAGGCGGTGTCGAGGCCGATCAGGTCCAGCAGCGCCAGCGGACCCATCGGGTAGCCGCAGCCGTAGCGCATTGAGGCGTCGATGTCCTCACGCGAGGCGTAGCGACCCTCGTACATGGAGACGGCGTGGTTGAGGTAGCCGAACAGCAGCGTGTTGGCGATGAAGCCGGCCTTGTCACCGCAGACGACGGGGCACTTGCCGAGCTGTCCGAGCAGGCCGGTCACGTCCGTCGAGCACGGTCGGCTCGGTGACCACGGTGCGGACCACCTCGACCAGGCTCTGCACCGGGGCCGGGTTGAAGAAGTGCACGCCGATCGACCCGGCCGGGGCGCGCCGTGGCGGTCGAGATCTCGGTGACCGACAGCGACGAGGTGTTGGTCGCCAGGATCGTCTCGGGCGACACGATGCCGTCGAGGTCGCGGAAGACGCTCTTCTTGACCTCCAGCACCTCGGTCACCGCCTCGACCACCACGGTCGACGTCGGCCAGGGCGTCCAGCGAGGTGGCGTAGCTGACCCGACCCAGCAGGGCGTCCCGCTCCGCCTCGGTGATCTTCTCCGCGGTGCAGCGCTCGTGCGGTGGAGTGCTCCAGGTGCTGACGACCGCGGGCGAGACCCTCCTCGTCGACCTCGACGCCGACCACGGCGAAGCCCTCACGCGCGAAGACCTCGGCGACACCGGCCCCCATCGTGCCGAGCCCCACCACGCCGATCCTGGCGGTCTCGGGGGTCAGGGAGCGGCTGGTCGCGGCGGGATCGCTGGTCATGGGCCGCATCGTGCCACGCGGGACGGCGCCGGGGCAGTGACGTAGTTCACTCGCCAGTAACTTCCGTCATCGCTCCGGCACCGGCAGCACCCGCTCGGCCCCCGCGTCGGGTCAGGTGGTGGCCCGCTCCTCGACGGGGACCTCCTTGATCTGGCCGCTGGCCAGACCAGCCCGGAAGCTGCGCAGCTCCTCGCGCACCACCGGCAGCAGGAGGTAGCAGGCCAGCAGGTTGACGATCGCACAGACGAAGAGCATCGAGTCGGCGAACGTCAGCACCGAGGTGAAGGTCATCACCGAGCCGACCACGGTGAAGAGGCAGAAGACCACCTTGAAGGTGAGCTCGCTGCGCGGTGACCGGCCGAACAGGGTCGTCCACGCCTTCATCGTGTAGTAGGACCAGGTGATCAGCGTCGAGAAGGCGAACAGCGACACCGCGATCGCCAGGATCACCGGGAACTGGGGCAGGAAGGTCTCGAAGGCCCGAGAGGTGACGACCACACCGTCCGCCGTTCCCTCGCCGGCCTGGTAGGCCGCCTGGGCGTCGTTGTAGAACGCAGTGTCCGCGATGACGATGGTCAGCGCGGTCATCGTGCAGATGACCACGGTGTCGATGAACGGCTCCAGCAGGGCCACGAAGCCCTCGCTGACCGGGTGCTTGGTCTTCACCGCGGAGTGCGCGATCGGTGCCGAGCCGACACCGGCCTCGTTGGAGAACGCGGCACGCTGGAAGCCGACGATGAGGACACCGATGACGCCGCCCGCGATGCCGTCGGGGTTGAAGGCGCCGGAGATGATCCGGCCGACGGCGTCCGGGACGTTGGTGATGTTGCCGATGATGACCAGCAGGCAGGTGGCCAGGTAGAGGATGCCCATCGCCGGGACCAGCTTCGAGGTGACCTTGGCGATCGAGGTGATGCCGCCGAGGATCACCGCACCGACCAACGAGGCCAGCACGATGCCGAAGATCAGCGCCGAGCCGGAGCCGCCGAGGAAGCCGTCGTCACCGCCGGTGACCTCCTGGGCCTGGGCGAACGTCTGGTTGGCCTGGAACATGTTGCCGCCGACGGCGCCGAAGAAGAACAGCGCCACCGCGAAGAGGTAGAGCAGCGCCTTGGAGACACCGGCCCCGAAGCGTTCGAAGGCCACCGGCAGGTACTTGAACGGGCCGCCGGTGACCGAGCCGTCCTCGTGGATCTCCCGGTACTTCACGCCCAGCGTGCACTCCACGAACTTCGTGCACATGCCGAGCAGACCGGCCACGATCATCCAGAACGTGGCACCGGGACCGCCGATGGTGACCGCCACACCGACACCGGCGATGTTGCCGAGGCCCACGGTGCCGGAGACCGCCGAGGACAGGGCCTGGAAGTGGGTCACCTCGCCGGGGTCGCTCTTGCGGGAGTACTTCCCGCGCACCAGGTCCAGCGACGTCTTCATGCTGCGGAACTGGATGCCCTTGAAGTAGATGGTGAAGACGGCCGCCGCAGTCACCAGCCAGAACACGATCAGTGGCACCGAGGTGCCGCCGATGCTGGGCGAGTAGAAGATGACGTTGGCGACCGCGGTCGCGATCGGATCGAAGGTGGAGTTGATCCACTCCTCGGTCCGTGCCAGCCACTCCCAGGTCTCCGCAGCTTCGGCCGCTCGCGTCACGTGTACGTTCATGCGCCACACCTAACCGGACCGGAGCGCTCCTGTAAACGACCGACGCTAGATTGTCACCTCGTGAGGATCGTCGTTGCTCGTTGCCAGGTCGACTACGCCGGTCGGTTGACCGCCCATCTGCCGATGGCGATTCGGGTGTTGATGATCAAGGCCGACGGGTCGGTGCTCGTGCACTCCGACGGTGGCTCGTACAAGCCGCTGAACTGGATGTCGCCGCCGTGCAGCCTGCGCGAGGGCACCTCCGAGGACGGTGCGACCGAGTGGACCGTCACCTCGAAGGGCTCCGGGGACACCCTGCGGATCCTGGTCGAGGAGGTCCTCCACGACACCTCGCACCACCTCGGCGTCGACCCCGGCCTGCAGAAGGACGGCGTGGAGAAGCACCTGCAGGAGCTGCTCGCGGAGCACCCCGCCAGCCTCGACGAGGGCCTGACGCTGGTACGCCGGGAGTACCCCACCGCGATCGGACCGGTCGACCTGATGTGCCGGGACGCGCTTGGCGGCAGCGTCGCGGTGGAGATCAAGCGTCGCGGGGAGATCGACGGCGTCGAGCAGCTGACCCGGTACCTCGAGCTGTTGAACCGCGACCCGTTGCTCGCGCCGGTGCGCGGCATCTTCGCGGCCCAGGAGATCAAGCCGCAGGCGCGGGTGCTGGCCACCGACCGCGGCATCGCCTGCGCGGTGGTCGACTACGACGCGCTGCGGGGACTGGACGACCCGTCGCACCGGTTGTTCTGAGCGTGGCCCGGAGTCGGCGCCTCAACGGGCTTCGGGCTCCGGGGCGGACGCGCACGTCTCGAGCCGCTGGGCGACCATCCGAGCCCAGACCCGCTCACCCCGCGGCGTCTGGTGCGTGCCGTCGATGAGCAGGTCGGGATTCCGCTCGACCTTGCGTGGCCAGTCCACCACGCAGGAGCCGGGCCGTTCCGCTGCCAGCTCGCGCATCCAGCCGGCGTACCGCCGGGTGCGGGCGACGATCCGGGCGTTCCCCTCCTTCTCCGCGCGGTAGGGCAGCACCCAGGCGACCAGCGTCTCGGCCGGCAGGCCGGCCACCGCCTCGGCGTAGTCCTCCTGGCGCCAACCGCTGGACGGGTTGGTGCCCAGCGCGGCCACCAGGACGGCCGGCGCCGGGTTCCACTCGACGTACCGCTGGAGCCGGACCGGCAGCTGCCGCACGTTGCGGCCGGGGTAGCCGTCGATCCGCCAGTCGGGCTCGCGGACGACCAGCTCGTCGGAGCCACGCCAGGTCACCGAGTCACCGATCATCAGGGTGCCCGCGGTGCCGGGCTGCTCCGAGGGAGTGCGGGGCCGGCACCGTCCGTTCCGCCAGGTCATCGCGTCGCGATAGGAGCACAGGGTCCGGGACCGCTCACCGGCCACCTTGCGCAGTGGCTCACCGCGGCGCCGGGCGATCCGCTCGAGCTCGTCGGCCCGGCCCGGTCGCACGCACTCGTCGTAGTAGCCCTCGGTCTCCCAGATCATCACGTAGCTGGTGAACGGCGGCGCACAGCTCGGCGCCCGGTGGACCACTCGCCGCGATCGGCGCGGATCGGAGACGCAGACGTTGATCTCGGGCACCCAGCGCCGGTGCAGCGCGGTGCACCGCTCCGCCGGGACGAACGTCCCGTAGCGGCGACCGGCCCTGCTACCCCGGACGCAGACCTCGGCGTTGCGGGCGGTCCGCATGAAGTCCTGGTCACGGTGGCAGCGGCGGACGCTGCAGCCGCCCGCGACCCAGGCTCGGCCCAGCAGCGCACAGGTCTCCTGGTCCAGCCGGGGATCCGTGCCGGGGCGTCCGCCGGCGTGGGCGGGCGGCGCGAGCACCGCCACGACCACCAGCACGAGCGCCGAAACGAACGACCTCATCGACCCACGGGGTCCGACAGCGGTGGTTCGCCGGCGGGTCGATCGATGGGGGGCTGGTCGGCCGGTGCCACGTGCGGCACCCGGACGATGAAGGTGGTACCGACGCCGACCTCACTCTCGACGTCGACGGAGCCCTCGTGGCTCTCGACGATCTTCTGCACGATCGACAGGCCCAGCCCGGCGCCCGGGGTGTGTGCGGCGACGGCGTGGGGCGAGCGGTAGAGCCGCTCGAAGATCCGGTCGCGCTCCTCTGCCGTGACGCCGGGGCCGGTGTCGCTCACCTCCACCACACCCATGCCGCCCTCCGAACGCACCGACACGGTCACCCTGCCTCCGGGCGGGGTGAACTTGAAGGCGTTGCTCACCAGGTTCTCCAGCACCTGGACCAGCCGGTAGAAGTCCCCCGCCACCGCCGGCACCGGGTCGCCGACGAGGGCGAAGTCGATGCCCTTCTGTCTGGCCCGCGACCGCAGGTCCACCAGGACCCGTCGTGCCACGTCGGCGAGGTTCACCGGACCGATCGCGATCCGCAGTCGTTTGCCGTCCAGGAACGCCATGGTCAGCAGGTCGTCGACCAGGCGCAGCTCCCGCGCGGCGTTGCGCTGGATCACGTCGAGGAGCCTGCGGGCCCGGGAGCTGAGGTCGTGCTCGTCGAGGTCGCCGAGCAGCTCGGCGTACCCGATGATCGATGCCAGCGGCGTACGCAGCTCGTGGGAGACCGTGGCGATCAGCTCCTCGCGCAACCGGGCCGCCTCCCGCAGCGCCCGGTTCCGCTCGGTCACGTCGCGGATCGAGGTCGAGACCAGCAGGCCCGCCTCGGTCTGCAACGGAGCGAG
Organism: uncultured Actinomycetota bacterium; assembly: GCA_963756135.1. Taxonomy (GTDB): domain Bacteria; phylum Actinomycetota; class Actinomycetes; order Propionibacteriales; family Nocardioidaceae; genus Nocardioides. The sequence goes on along the minus strand of CAVWMP010000007.1, from coordinate 211,273 downwards.
GGTGATCTCGACGGGCATCTCGCGGCCGTCGTGATGCACGATGGTCAGCTCGCGGGCCACGTTGAGCGGCCGCTCGGTGGGGTTCTTCAGGAACCCGTTGCGCAGCGCGGGGTGACCGGCGCGGAACCGCTGCGGGACGAGAACCTCGATCGGCCGGCCCTCCAGCTCGCCACGCGGGTAGCCGAAGACGTGCTCGACCTGGCTGTTGACCAGCACGATCGTGCCGGTCACGTCGACCACCACGGTGGGGTCGGGCGCCCCGTCAAGCAGCTGCGCCACCAGCGCGTTGCCGAACGACAATGAGCCCGTCACACCGGCAGCCTAGACGCCGCGGCTGGTCGCGCACCGGCGAACGGCCGTACCCGGGCGAGGAGGCAGCCGTGGCGTCGCGTCCATCGCATCAGGCGACCAGTCCGGCGACCTCGTCGGCGCACCCCCACGAGAGGGTCACGCCGGCACCACCGTGCCCGTAGCAGTGCACCACCCGCCCCTCCCGCTCGACCCGCACCGAGGGTCGGGCGGGCCGCAGCCCCACCCGGTGCCGCAGCACCCGCGCCTCGCGCAGGGCGGGAACCAGCTCCCGGGCCCGGGCCAGGATCGCCTCGGCGGTCTCCTCGGACGGCGTCCTGCTCCAGTCGCCGGCCTCGGCGGTGCCGCCGACCACGATGTCCGCGCTGCGCGGCACGACGTACGTCGGCGCTGCCGGCTCCTCCCCGTCCAGGCACCAGCGGTCGAGCCCCACCTGCTCGAGGTGCACCACCTGACCTCGCACCGGGGTCACCGTCAGGTCGGCGGCCAGCAGACGACTGCCCATCCCCGCGCAGTTGACCACCAGGTTCCCGCCCGCCGGGAGGGAGGCCAGGTTGAGGCGGGTGATGGTGCCGCCGAGCTGCTCGACCCGGTCGGCCAACCAGTCCAGGTAGACCGGCATCTCCACCACCGGCGCCGTGAAGCTCCAGCCGGCGGCGTACCCCGGTGGGAGAGCGGTCGCGGCGGCCAGACCCGGCACCGCGGCGGCCCACCAGGGAGGGGCGGCGGCGGGCGCCCGCAGCACCTCGGTCCCCGGGACCATCCGCACCCCGCAGTCCGGGTGCTCGGCGGCGAGCCGCTCGAAGGCCACCAGCGACCGGGCCGCCCAGCCGGTGACCCGTTCCTGCGGCAGCGCCCGGTAGGGGTACCAGATCGCCGCCGCCACCGCCGAGACGGTCTCGCGAGGCCGGTCCCGGGCCACCACGTCGACCCGGTGCCCGGCCTCCAGCAGCCGGACCGCGCAGGTCAGCCCGACCACGCCCGCTCCGACGATGATCACCGGGGCGGGTCAGTCCAGCCCGTGGGCCGCCCGGACCACGTCGACGATGCCGTCCATGATCTCGGTGAGCCCGAAGTCCTTGGGGGTGTAGACGGCCGCCACGCCCAGCTCCTTGAGCCGTCGGCCGTCGGAGTCGGGGATGATCCCCCCGACGATCACCGGCACGTCCGCGGCGCCCGCCTCGGCAAGTCCCTCCAGGACCGCCGGGACCAGCTCCATGTGCGACCCCGAGAGGATGGAGATGCCGACGCAGTGCACGTCCTCGGCGACCGCGGCCGCGACGATCTGGTCCGGGGTCAGCCGGATGCCCTGGTAGACCACCTCGAACCCCGCATCGCGGGCCCGCACGGCGACCTGCTCGGCCCCGTTGGAGTGGCCGTCCAGGCCGGGCTTGCCGACCAGCAGCCGGAGCCGGCCCCCCAGCTCCTCGCCGGTGGCGCGCACGCGCTCGCGCACCGCGGTCAGCTCGGCACCGGCCTCGGCCACGCCGACCGCACCGCTGACCCCGGTGGGGGCGCGGAACTCACCGAACACCTCGCGCAGGGTGCCCGCCCACTCCCCCGTGGTGGCACCGGCCCGGGCGCAGGCCAGCGTCGGCAGCATCAGGTTCTCCTCGGTCTTGGCGGCCTCGGCCAGCGCCGCCAGCGCGCGGTCGACCTCGGCCTGGTCCCGTTCGTCCTTCCACTGCCGCACGCTGTCCAGGGCGGACCGCTCCGCCTCCGGGTCGGCGGCCTGGATCGCGCCGTCGAGGTCGGCGGTCAGCGGCGAGGGCTCGGTGGTCTCGTAGACGTTGACGCCGACGATCTTGTCCTCGCCCGACTCGATCCGCGCCCGCCTCACCGCGTGGGCCGAGACCAGCTCCTGCTTCATGTAGCCGGACTCCACCGCGGCGATCGCGCCACCCATCGCCTGCACCCGGTCGATCTCGGCGCGGGCGCCCTCGACCAGCTCGGCGACCTTGGCCGCGATCACGTGGGAGCCCTCGAAGATGTCCTCGTACTCGAGCAGGTCGGACTCGAAGGCCAGCACCTGCTGCAGCCGCAGCGACCACTGCTGGTCCCACGGCCGGGGCAGACCCAGCGCCTCGTTCCAGGCCGGCAGCTGGACCGCGCGGGCCCGGGCGTTCTTGGACAGCGTCACGCCCAGCATCTCCAGCACGATCCGCTGCACGTTGTTCTCCGGCTGGGCCTCGGTCAGCCCCAGCGAGTTGACCTGCACGCCGTACCGGAATCGGCGCATCTTCGGGTCCTGCACGCCGTAGCGCTCCCGGGTGATCTCGTCCCACAGCTCGACGAACGCGCGCATCTTGCAGGTCTCCTCGACGAACCGGACGCCGGCGTTGACGAAGAAGCTGATCCGGCCGACCACCTTCTCGAAGTCGTCCTCCCCCACCTGGCCGGAGGCGCGCACCGCGTCCAGCACGGCGATCGCGGTGCACAGCGCGTAGGCCAGCTCCTGGGTGGGCGTCGCCCCGGCCTCCTGCAGGTGGTAGCTGCAGATGTTGATCGGGTTCCACTGGGGGATCTGGTGGACGGTGTAGGCGATCATGTCGCTGATCAACCGCAGCGACGCCTCGGGCGGGAAGACGTAGGTCCCCCGGGAGAGGTACTCCTTGATGATGTCGTTCTGGGTGGTGCCGCCCAGCTGCGCGGCGACCTCGGCCGGGGTGGCGTCCGGGTTCTGCTCCTCGGCGACCACCTGGTACATCGCCAGCAGCCACATCGCGGTGGCGTTGATCGTCATCGACGTGTTCATCGTGGTCAGCGGGATGTCGTCGAACAGCTTGCGCATCTCGCCCAGGTGCGGCACCGGTACGCCGACCTTGCCCACCTCGCCCCGGGCCATCACCGAGTCCGGGTCGTAGCCGGTCTGGGTCGGCAGGTCGAAGGCCACCGACAGGCCCGTCTGGCCCTTGGCCAGGTTGTTCCGGTACAGCGCGTTCGAGGCGGTCGCGGTGGAGTGACCCGCGTAGGTCCGCATCACCCAGGGTCGGTCCTTCTCGGTCATGGACCGAGGGTAGGCCAGCAACTACCAGTTGGTAACCGCTGAGCCTGTGGGCAATCCGACACCGGTGGGGCGTGGACAGCGACGCGACCCGGTGCTCAGCCGGGTGCTCACCCGGTGCGGGACGCGCGCTCCAGCTCGACGACGCGGATCAGGTGCGTCAGGTGCAGCATCCTGCGGACCGCGGGGCAGCAGCCGCGCAGCACCAGGTGCCGGCCCGAGCGGCCGGCGCGCCGGGTGGCCATCGCCAGCACCTTCAACGCGGTCGGGTCGATCGCCTCGACCCGGCTCAGGTCGACCACCACCTCGCCCTCGCCGGCCCGGTCCACGTGCTCGTTGATCGCGTCCCGGACCACCGTGGTGCTCCGCACGTCGAAGGCGCCCTGCAGCACCAGGGTGCGGCCCCGTGTGGTGATGTCCATCCTGCTCCCGCCCGGTCGGATGCTTCTCGTCCACTATGACGCGCGCGAGACGTGGAGGGTTGTCCCACGCCGCGGATCGGTCGGGGATACCGTCAGGGCCATGGTCAACCTCACCCGGATCTACACCCGTACCGGTGACTCCGGTCAGACCCGGCTCGGCGACATGAGCGCCACCACCAAGACCGACCTGCGGCTGCAGGCCTACGCCGACGTGGACGAGGCGAACGCGACACTGGGGGTGGCGCTGGCGCAGGGTGACCTCGAGGACGACGTGGTCGCCGTGCTCGTCCGGGTGCAGAACGACCTCTTCGACGTGGGCGCCGACTTCTGCACCCCGGTGGTGCCGGACCCGGAGTTCCCCCCGCTGCGCGTGGAGCAGGGGTACGTCGACCGGCTCGAGGCCTGGTGCGACCACTACAACGAGCACCTGGAGAAGCTGCGCTCGTTCATCCTCAGCGGCGGCACCCCCGGGGCGGCACACCTGCACGTGAGCCGCACCGTGGTCAGGCGCGCCGAGCGCTCCGCCTGGGCCGCGTTCGAGCAGCACGAGCCCACGATGAACGCGGTGGCGATCACCTACCTCAACCGGCTCTCCGACCTGCTGTTCATTCTGGCTCGGCACGCGAACCGGGCGCAGGGCGACGTGCTGTGGGTGCCGGGGGGCGAACGGCCCGGACCGTGAGCGCCGCCGGGGCCATCAGGGCGGCCACCAGCAGCAGCGCCTCCAGGGTGCCGACCCGGTCCCCCAGCTGACCGAGCAGCGGGGGGCCGGCCAGGAACGCGCCGTACCCGATCGTGGAGACCACACCGACCCGGACCGCTGCCCGCGCCGGCTCGTCGGCGGCGGCGCTCATCCCCACCGGGAAGCCGAGCGATGCGCCCAACCCCCACGTCAGGATGCCCGCCGCCACCAGCAGCACGTGACCACCCAGGACGGTCAGCGCGATGCCGGCCGCGGCGGTCGCGCACGCCGTCCAGAGCACCGTCTGTCGACCGAAGCGGTCCAGGGCCACCGGCCCCAGCAGCCGACCGGTGGTCATTGCGCAGACGAACAGCGAGAAGCCGGCCACCCCCTGCCACTGCGGGACGCCGTACCCGTCGATGAGCGCGAGGGAGAGCCAGTCGTTGGCGGTGCCCTCCACCATCGCGAAGGCCATCACCATCACTCCGATGGCCAAGGTGCGGCGCTCGGTCCAGGCCGAGGCGACCCGGGGCGCCGAGGCCCGGTTCCGCACCGGCGCGCGCAGCACGACGAAGCGGCCGGCGGACCACAGGGCCAGGGGAAGGATCCCCAGGCCGATCACCACCAGGTGCACCAGCATCGGGGTGCCGACCGCGAGCAGGGCGACCCCGATCCCCGCACCGAGGATCGATCCGAGGCTCCACCCGGCGTGGAAGCGCGGCATGATCGTGCGCCGCAGGCGTCGCTCCACCTCGGCCGCCTCCACGTTCATCGCCACGTCCCACACGCCGATGCCGATCCCGTGCACGAAGAGCCCCAGTGCGGTCAGCGGCACCGACCCGGCCACCCCCGCGCCCAGCCCGGCCAGCAGCAGGCCGGTGACGTCGGCGCCGGCACCCGCCCGGACGACCGCGCCGGCGCCGAACCGCTCGACGAGCCGCCCGGTGGCCGGCATCGCCAGCAGGGAGCCGGTCGCGATCGCCAGCAGCAGGAACCCCAGCTGTCCGTTGTCGAGACCGAGCTCGCGGCGCAGGTCGGGGATGCGCGAGACGAGGGTGGCGAAGGCGAGCCCGTTGAGGACGAAGGAGACGGCGACGGCGTCCCGGGCCGACCTCGGGTCAGGCCGGGCGACGGGTCCAGTCCGTTCCCGGGGGCCGCGACTCGAGCCAGGACTGGAAGCCGGTCAGCGACGAGGGGCTCATCGCCAGCTCCACCTCCCCCTCAGGGCCGCGGCAGGCGATCACCAGGTGGTCGGGGTAGAGCGACATCTGCTCCACCCCCTCGGGCTCCCGACGCCCGTCGTACCTCAGGTCCCCGCGCTGCCAGGTGCGCATCGGTCGCGGCGAGACCGAGAAGATCCGGAACCACTCCAGGCTCTCCCCGGAGTAGCGGCCCAGGCCCAACAGCCAGCCGCGCCCGGTCCTGGTGGTCCGGGCGCGGAAGCTGAGCTCGAAGGTGCCGCCGTGGCGGGAGATCGCGCGGCGCCGGGCGACCAGCACGACCCCGTAGAGCAGGACCAGAGCGGACAGCAGGCCGACGACGGCCAGCAGCCCTTCCCACGGCCCCATCGAACCCCACCTTCCGCACCAGCCCGCGCCCGCCCCGCCGGTGACCCGACGGTGCGCAGCCTAGCCGGAGACGGAAGGGCCCGACCCGGGGGTCCGGATCGGGCCGCAGCCGGGTGCGAGGGTTCAGCGGCTCTTCTCGACCGCCCGGATCCGAGCCTCGGCACGGCGGATGTTCCGCTCCGCCTCGTCGTCCTCGCCGAGCAGCCCGTGGGCCCGGTCGAGCTCGACCCGGGCCTCGTCGATGTCGATCTCCTCGGCCAGCATCGCGTGCTCGGAGAGGATCGAGACCCGGTTGTCGGCCACCGACAGGAAGCCACCGTCGACGGTGGCGACCACGACGTTGCCGTCCTCAGGGTTGATCTCGACCACCGCGTCGGCGAGCAGCGACAGCATCGGGGCGTGACCCCGCAGCACGCCGACGTCACCCTCCACGGTGCGGGCGATGACCATGGTGGCCTCGCCCGACCACACGGTGCGGTCGGCCGCGACCAGCTCCACCTGGAGGTGGCCCGACTGCGTCTCGGCCATCAGACGTTCTTCTGGATCTCGGCCCACTTGGCCTCGACGTCGTCGAGACCGCCGCACATGAAGAACGCCTGCTCGGCCACGTGGTCGTACTCACCGTCGGCGATCTTGTTGAACGCCTCGATGGTGTCCCCGATCGGCACGGTCGAGCCCTCGAGGCCGGTGAACTGCTTGGCCACGTAGGTGTTCTGGGAGAGGAACCGCTGGATCCGGCGAGCGCGGGAGACGATCACCTTGTCCTCCTCCGACAGCTCGTCGACACCGAGGATCGCGATGATGTCCTGGAGCTCCTTGTTGCGCTGGAGGATCTGCTTGATCCGGATCGCGCAGTCGTAGTGCTCCTGACCGATGTACTGCGGGTCGAGGATCCGCGAGGTCGAGGTCAGCGGGTCCACCGCGGGGTAGATGCCCTGAGAGGCGATGTCACGGGAGAGCTCCGTGGTCGCGTCCAGGTGGGCGAAGGTCGCCGCCGGGGCCGGGTCGGTGTAGTCGTCCGCGGGCACGTAGATCGCCTGCATCGAGGTGATCGAGTGACCCCGCGTCGAGGTGATCCGCTCCTGGAGCGTGCCCATCTCGTCGGCCAGGTTGGGCTGGTAGCCCACCGCGGACGGCATCCGGCCGAGCAGCGTGGAGACCTCGGAGCCGGCCTGGGTGAACCGGAAGATGTTGTCGATGAAGAGCAGCACGTCCTGGTTCTGCACGTCGCGGAAGTACTCCGCCATCGTCAGCGCCGAGAGCGCCACCCGCAGCCGGGTGCCCGGCGGCTCGTCCATCTGACCGAAGACGAGGGCGGTCTGGCCGATGACGCCGGCCTCCTCCATCTCGACGATGAGGTCGTTGCCCTCACGGGTCCGCTCCCCCACGCCGGCGAAGACCGACACACCGCCGTGGTCCTTGGCGACGCGGGCGATCATCTCCTGGATCAGCACGGTCTTGCCGACGCCGGCGCCCCCGAACAGGCCGATCTTGCCGCCCTGGACGTACGGCGCGAGCAGGTCGATGACCTTGATGCCGGTCTCGAACATCTGCGTCTTGGACTCCAGCTGGTCGAACGCCGGCGCCTTGCGGTGGATGCCCCAGCGCTCCTTGACGTCCAGCGTCTCGCCGTCCTCGAGGTTGAGGCACTCGCCGAGGGTGTTGAACACGTGTCCGAGCGTCGCGTCGCCGACCGGCACCGTGATCGGGCTGCCGGTGTCGGTCACCTGGGCGCCGCGGACCAGGCCGTCGGTGGGCTGCAGCGAGATCGCCCGCACCAGCCCGTCACCGATGTGCATGGACACCTCGAGGGACAGCACCCGCTGGGTGCCGCCGAGCTCCAGCTCGACCTCGAGCTTGTTGTAGATCTCCGGCATCGAGTCGATGGGGAACTCGACGTCGACGACCGGGCCGATCACCCGCGCGATCCGGCCGACACTCGCAGCGCCGGTCTGGTCGGTCTCTTCAACCGTTGCAGTCATGTCTCTCACTCACTCCCGGCTTGGGCATCGGCGAGCGCGTTCACGCCACCGACGATCTCGCTGATTTCCTGGGTAATGCCGGCCTGACGGGCCTGGTTCGCGATCCGCTTGTACTTCTTGATGAGCTCGTCGGCGTTGTCGGTCGCCGACTTCATCGCCTTCTGCCGGGCCGCGAGCTCGGAGGCCGCGGCCTGGAGCAGCGCGAAGAAGATCCGGCTGACGACGTACTGCGGCAGCAGACCGTCGAGCACCGCCTCCGGCGACGGCTCGAAGTCGTAGAGCGGCAACAGCTCGGACTCCTCGGGCTTCGACTCGCCCTCGACGACCTCCAGCGGCAGCAACCGGACCGCGGTCGGCTCCTGGGTGAGCATCGAGCGGAACCGGGTGAAGACCACGTGGACCTCGTCCACGTCGCCCTCCTCGCCCGGCTCGAGCAGGAAGGAGTCGATCAGCGTCTGCCCGATCTCCGCGGCGACGTCGTACGACGGCTGGTCGGAGAACCCGGTCCAGGCCCGCACGATCGGCCGGTTGCGGAAGCGGAAGTACGCCTCACCCTTGCGACCGGTGATGTACCAGTCGATCTCCTTGCCCTCCTCGCGCAGCTTCTCCGCGAGGCGCTCGGCCTCCTTGAGCACGCTGGAGGAGTATGCGCCGGCCAGCCCGCGGTCGCTGGTCACGATCAGCACCGCAGCGCGGGTCGGGTTCTCCTCCTCCTTGGTCAGCGGGTGGTCGACGTTCGAGAACGTGGCCACGGCCGAGACCGCCCTCGTCAGCTCGCGGGCGTACGGCGCTGCCGCCTGCGCCCGCTGCTGCGCCTTGATGATGCGGGACGCAGCGATGAGCTCCATGGCGCGCGTGATCTTCTTCATCGACTCCGTCGACTTGATCCGCGCGCGGTACTCACGCAGCGATACGGCCATCGGTCAGCCCCGCTTCTGCTTGACGATCTGCTCCTGGTCCTCGTCCTCCAGCGCCTCGGCCGGAGCCTCCTTGCCGACCTTGATCGAGTCCCCCTCGGAGGTCTCGAACTGGTCGAGGAACGAGTCGTAGGCGTCCGCGACGGCACTGGCGGTGTCGTCCTCGAACTTCTTCGACTCGCGGATCGCGGAGAGCACGCCCTCGTGGGACCGCTTGAGGAAGTCGATGAACTCGCGCTCGAAGCGGAGCACGTCGCCGGTCGGCACCTTGTCCAGGCGTCCGGTGGTGCCGAGCCACAGCGAGACCGTCATCTCCTCCAGCGGGTACGGCGAGTACGCCGGCTGCTTGAGCAGCGCCATCAGGCGCTGGCCGCGGTCCAGCTGCTGCCGCGACGCCGCGTCCAGGTCGGAGGCGAACATCGCGAACGCCTCCATCGCCCGGAACTGGGCCAGGTCCACCTTGAGCGACCCGGTCACCGCCTTCATCGCCTTGGTCATCGCCGAGCCACCCACCCGGGAGACCGAGATGCCGACGTCGATGGCGGGCCGCTGGTTGGCGGCGAACAGGTCCGACTGCAGGAAGATCTGGCCGTCGGTGATCGAGATGACGTTGGTCGGGATGAACGCCGAGACGTCGTTGGCCTTGGTCTCGATGATCGGCAGCCCGGTCATCGAGCCGGCGCCCATCTCGTCCGAGAGCTTGGCGCACCGCTCCAGCAGCCGGCTGTGCAGGTAGAACACGTCACCGGGGTAGGCCTCTCGACCCGGCGGACGACGCAGCAGCAGCGACACGGCCCGGTAGGCCTCGGCCTGCTTGGTGAGGTCGTCGAAGATGATCAGGACGTGCTTGCCGTCGTACATCCAGTGCTGGCCGATGGCCGAGCCGGTGTAGGGGGCCAGGTACTTGAAGCCGGCGCTGTCCGAGGCCGGCGAGGCCACGATCGTGGTGTACTCCAGCGCGCCGGCCTCCTCGAGGGCACCGCGCACCGAGGCGATGGTCGAGCCCTTCTGGCCGATCGCCACGTAGATGCAGCGGACCTGCTTGTCGGGGTCGCCCGACTCCCAGTTCTGCCGCTGGTTGATGATCGTGTCGATCGCGATCGTGGTCTTGCCGGTCGCGCGGTCGCCGATGATCAGCTGACGCTGGCCGCGGCCGATCGGGGTCATCGAGTCGATCGCCTTGATGCCGGTGGCCAGCGGCTCGTGCACCGACTTGCGCTCCATCACCGAGGGCGCCTGGGTCTCCAGGTCGCGCCGCTCGGTGGTCTCGATCTCGCCGAGCCCGTCGATCGGGGTGCCGAGCGGGTCCACGACGCGACCCAGGTAGTTGTCGCCCACCGGGACCGAGAGGATCTCGCCGGTGCGCCGCACCGTCTGACCCTCCTCGATCTTGTCGAAGTCACCGAGCACGACCACACCGATCTCGCGGGTGTCGAGGTTCAGCGCGATGCCCAGGGTGCCGTCCTCGAACTCCAGCAGCTCGTTGGCCATGCCGACGGCAGGCCGCTGACGCGCGCGATGCCGTCGCCGGCCGTCGCGACGGTGCCGACCTCCTCGCTGGTGGCCGCCTCCGGCTTGTAGTCGGCGACGTACTTCTGCAGCGCGTCGCGGATCTCCTCCGGACGGATGGAGAGCTCCGTCATCGTCGTGCCTTCTCTCTTGTGTGCTTCGAAGCAGTGGGCGTGTCGGTGGGAGGTCGTCAGCCGGCGAGGCGTCGTCGGGCGTCGTCGAGGCGGCTGGCCACCGTGCCGTCGATGACGTCGTCACCGATCTCGACCCGGATCCCGCCGATGATCGACGGATCGACCAACATGTTGAGGTGGACCGGACGGCCGTACTGGTGCGACAGGACGTCGCCCAGCCGATGCTGCTCGTCCTCGGAGAGCTCGCGGGCCACCCGGACGGTGGCCACCCCCTGGCCGTGGACCGCGGCGGCGACCTTCTGGTACTCGGCCAACGCCGCGGAGACGGTGCGGTAGCTCCCGGCCAGGGACTGCTTGGCCAGCGCGAGCGTCGCCGGCAGCACCTTGCCCTCGAGCAGGGCGTCCAGCAGCGCGGACTTGTCGGCCTGGCTGCGGGTCGGGTCCGAGAGGGCGTCGCGCAGGCTCGGGTTCTCCTTGACCGCGCGACCGAAGGCGAACAGCTCGTCGGCGAGCTGACCGGGGCCGTTGCGGCGACCGCTGACGCTGGTCACCTGGGCGATCACGCCGAGCTGCTCGAGCGCGTCCGCCAGGTCACGGGTGCTGGTCCAGCGACGGTGGACGGCCGAGTCCAGCAGCGCGTGACTGGTCTCGTCGACCTTGCCGCCGAAGACCTCACCGACGAGGCCGGACTTGGCCTCGGTGGGTGCCGACATGTCGGTCAGGAACCGGCGCAGGGCACCCTCGGACCGCAGCGTGGCGGCCACCGTGAAGAGGTCATCGGAGACGGCAGCGGCCTTCGACGGGCCGGAGACGGACTCCTCCAGCTCCTCGGTCAGGGCCGCGACCGCATCCGCGGACGCTCCTCGGAACGACATCAGTTGACCCCGCTCGGAGATCCGGGGCTACCGGCCTCGAGGTCCTCGAGGAACCGCTCGACGACACGGCTCTGCCGCGCCTCGTCCTCGAGGCTCTCGCCGACGATGCGTCCGGCGAGCCCGGTGGCCAGCGTGCCCACCTCGGCACGCAGCGAGGTGATCGCGTGCTGACGCTCCGCCTCGATCTGGGTCTTGCCGTGCTCGACGATCCGGGTCGACTCGGTCTGCGCCTGCTCCCGCATCTCCGCGACGATCTGCGCCCCCTGCTCGCGCGCCTCCTCGCGGATGCGCGCCGCCTCGTGCCGGGCGTCGGCCAGCTGGGCCTCCAGCTCGGCGAGCTTGGCGTCGGCCTCGGCCTGCTTGGTCTCGGCCGCCGCGAGGCCACCCTCGATGGCCTTGGTGCGCTCGGCGAACGTGGCCTCGAAGTTCGGGGCCACGAACTTCTTCACGAGGAAGAACAGGATCGCGAAGACCACGAGCGAGAGGATCATCTCGATCGGGTGTGGGATGAGCGGGTTGAGCTCCTCGGATGCCCTCACCACCTGCGGGGTCATCAGTGCTTCCATGCCAGGTCCTTCCGGCTGCTACGTCGGGCGCTGGACGTCGTCAGCTGAGCACGAACGCCAGGGCGATACCGATGATCGCGAGCGCCTCGGCGAGCGCGAAGCCCAGGATGGCGATCGACTGCAGGCGAGCCTGCGCCTCGGGCTGGCGCGCGACGCCGCTGATGTAGGCCGCGAAGATCAGGCCGATGCCGACACCGGGGCCGATGGCCGCCAGTCCGTAGCCGATCATGTTGAGCGAGCCGTTCAGAGTGCCATTCACGACAGTGTTCCTTTCGGTTTGTCCCTACTTCGGGGTGGAGCTGTGGGTGAGCCAGGGTGGTGCTGGGGTGGGTCGGGAGTCGTGCTCAGTGCTCGTCCGCGAGAGCGCCGGAGATGTACATGGCGTTGAGGAGGACGAAGACGTAGGCCTGCAGGAACTGGATCAGGATCTCCAGGAACGCGACGGCGATGAACAGCAGCCACGCGATGATGCCGACCGGGGCGTACTGGATCGCCATGTGCAGGACGAGGTACTCACCGCCCAGGGCGAACAGGATCAGCAGCAGGTGGCCGGCGAACATGTTGGCGAAGAGACGGAGGGCCAGCGTGACGGGGCGGACCAGGATGTTCGAGAGGAACTCCAGCGGCACGAGCAGCAGCAGGATCGGGCCCGTGATCCCGGCCGGCACCGACTGGAGCTTGAGGTAGCCCAGGACGCCGTGCTTCTTCATGCCGGCGGCGTTGTAGATCACCCAGCTGAGCAGCGCCAGCGAGTAGACCATGCCCGAGCGCGAGAACGTCGGGAACTGCAGGAGCGGGATCGTCGCGAACAGGTTGTTCAGCAGGATGAAGGCGAACAGCGTGAACAGGTACGGCACATAGCGCTGGAAGTCGTGGGACCCGATGATGTCGCGGCCCAACGAGTTGCGCACGAAGCCGTAGGCGCCCTCCCCGACGTACTGGAGCCGGCCCGGCACCATCGCCCGCTTGCGGGAGGCGACGTAGAAGAGCGCGAAGATCACCACGGCCGACAGCACCAGCTGGAGCATCGGCTTGGTGACGCCGGCGACCTGAGCCTGGCCGAAGAACTCGAAGGTGCCGTCGCCGAAGACGGGAGGCAGGTTGAAGTCGCCGGGACCGGGAGGAGTGAAGCCCTCACCCTCGGCGGCGCGCACCACGACGCTCGCGAAGTTCACCTGATCTCCTCTACTGCTCGTGCGACTCGTGCGGAGAGGCACGGTTGAAACGGGCGAAGGTCATGAAGATGCCGAGTCCGGCGCCGAACAGGATGCCGACCGCCACCAGGAACGTGGTGCCGAGCCACCTGTCCGCCAGCCAACCCAGGAAGCCGTAGAGCCCGACCCCGGCCACGATGTAGCCGAACGCGTGCCACGGGTCCCCGCGGGGTCCGTCCTCCGATGATGCAGACGTCGGGCCCTGCTGACTCATTGCGACCCGGACGATAGCAGTCGGACGCGGTCACGACGCACCCCCCTCGCGCGCGTCGGACGAGGCCGTGACCGGCATCTGGATGCCTCGCCCGGCGGCAGGTCGTAGGCAGGATGCGACGGTCGTGGCCAGCCAGCAGCTGCGCACCGATCCACACCAGGGAGCCGACGATGACCGTGGCGCCGAGCCAGGCGCGATCCAGGGTGCCGTCCAGCAGCGGCGAGGCGTCGAGCGCGGTGAAGACCACCCAGAGCACCACCAGCTGCAGGACGTAGGTCAGCAGGGCCACCAGCAGCGAGGCCGCGGGCATGAGCCCGGCCACCTGGTCGACGACGGTGGCGCCGAGCCCGAAGGCGACCAGCACGACCCGGCGCCGACCAGCACGCCGAGCGCCGCCGCGGAGCCGGCGGTGAGCGCAGCGGCCAGGGCGCCCAGCAGGGCCACCGCCAGCACCGACCAGGGCGGTGCCGCCGGCCGCCCGGCACGGGTCGCCGGTCGGGACCGGGTCGGTCCTGCGGTCGTCATGGGTGGCGGCCGTTCTGTACGGGGACGTGCTGGGGCGGTCTGAGGGAGCCTAGCCGCTTCGCTCGTGAAAACTATCACAAGGTCTCGGCGGGCGGTCAGCGCTCCCCCGCCGGGTCCCCTCGCGGCGACTCGTCGAGCGCCTCGAGCAGATGGGGCTTGTGCACCACCGGCAGCACGAAGGTCAGCACGATCGTCAGGGCCGCCATCGCCGCCAGCCCGGACCACATCACCGGCCCGCGGTCGAGGCTGGCGAGCACGACGCCGAAGGCCGACCAGGGCGGCCCAGAGCCACATGATCAGCACCGCGCGCCGCTGCGAGTGCCCGATCTCGAGCAGCCGGTGGTGCAGGTGCTGCTTGTCCGGGGCGAACGGGGAGCGCCCGGCCCGGGTCCTTCGGACGACCGCGAGCACGAGGTCGAGCAGCGGCACGACCAGGATCGAGACCGGCAGCAGGACCGGCAGCAGCACCGGCAGCAGGCTGGCCTGCGACCCCGCTGCGCCCTGGCTGAGCTCGCTGGGCTGGAACTGGCCCGACAGCGTCACCGCGCTGGCCGAGAGCACCAGGCCGATGAGCATCGACCCGCTGTCGCCCATGAACAGCCGGGCCGGGTGGAAGTTGTGCGGCAGGAAGCCGGCGCAGGCACCGGCCAGGGCGACGCTGAGCAGGGCGGCGGTGGTGGCGCGGGAGGCGCTGTTGTAGACGGTCAGCTGGTAGCTGAAGACGAAGAAGGAGAGCGCGCCGATCATCACCACGCCGGCGGCGAGCCCGTCGAGGCCGTCGACGAAGTTCACCGCGTTGATGGTGGCGACCACCACGAACCCGGTCAGCAGCGCGGCCTGGGAGTTGTCGAGGGAGAACTGGGTGCCGTCGGTCCAGTAGAACCAGACGTACTGGATCTGGAAGGCGATGAGGAAGCCGGCGGCCAGCACCTGCCCGCCGAGCTTGGTGAGCGCGTCGAGCTCGAAGAGGTCGTCGAGCACCCCGACCGCGCAGATCAGGGCGCCGGCGACCAGCACGACGCCGGCGTCGCGGAAGACGAACGGCCCGCTGAGCGGAGAGGAACGGCAGCTCACGGGCCACGACGTACGCCGCGACCAGCCCGCCGAGCATCGCCAGGCCCCCCAGGTAGGGGATCGGCTCGGCGTGCACGTCGCGGTCGCGGACCGCGGCCACCGCCCCGGTGCGCAGCGCGATCTCCCGGGCGATGACGGTCAGCAGGTAGGTGACGACCGCGGCGACCAGGAAGACCAGCGCGTACTCCCGCACCCGCCTCAGCTCTCCTCGGTCAGCGTCGCCCCGAGTGGCTCCAGCACGGCGTTGAGCTGCTCCAGGGAGAGCGCCCCCAGGCGCAGCACCCGACCCTGGCTGCCGGTGACGTCGACGATCGTCGAGGCCTCGCCCGCCCGGCGACGGACCGTCGTCGACGACGACCGCGACGTCCTCGCCGAGCATCTCCTCGGCCCGGTCGGCGTCGGTCGCCGCCGGGTGCCCGGTCACGTTGGCCGAGCTGACGGCCAGCGGACCGGTGCGCTCGAGGATCTCCCGCGCCACCGGGTGGTCGGGCATCCGCACCGCCACCGTGCCGCGGGTGTCGCCGAGGTCCCACTGCAGTGACGTCTGGGCGTGGCAGACCAGGGTGAGGGCACCGGGCCAGAAGGCGTCGACCAGCGCCCGGGCGTAGGCGGGCACCTTGACCGTCGAGGGCGTCCAGCGTCGTCGCGGAGCTGACCAGCACCGGTGGCGGCATCGACCGACCACGGCCCTTGGCCTCGAGCAGGTCGGCGACCGCCTCCTCGTCGAAGGCGTCGGCGGCGATCCCGTACACGGTGTCGGTGGGGATCACGACGAGGGCGCCCCGCTGGACGGCGAGGCGGCCGCGGCGACCGCGGCCTCGCGCTCCTCGTCGGTCCCGGTGCGGTGACGCTCGCTCACACCGGTCATGGTGCCAGTCGGGCCGTCGTGAAGCGGGGTCGCCCCGCCAGGTCGGGGTGGTCGCGCACCTCGACCCACCGCCCGGTCCCGGCGAGGACCGCCGGGGCGGAGTCGCCCTGGAGGTCGGCGTGCTCGAAGCCGAGCACTCCCCCGGGCCGCAGCAGGACGCGCGGCCCGGCGCTCCAGCACCCGGATCGCGTCGAGCCCGTCGGTGCCCGGAGAACAGCGCCAGGTGCGGGTCGTGGTCGCGGGCCTCGGCGGCGACGCTCTCCCAGGCCTCCAGCGGGATGTACGGCGGGTTGCAGACGACCACGTCGACGGCACCCGCGAGGTCGTCGAACGCCTCGCCATGTCGCCCAGGCGCAGGTCCACGCCGGTGCCGGCGAGGTTGCGCAGCGCCCAGGCGTGGGCGGCCTCGTCCAGCTCCACCGCGTGCACCCGGGCCGCCGGGACCTCGTCGGCGACGGCCTTGGCGACGGCCCCGGAGCCGGTGCACAGGTCGACCACGAGCGGCTCGTCGCGGGCTCGCGGCCCGCTCGACCGCCCAGCCGGCGAGCAGCTCGGTCTCCGGACGCGGCACGAAGACGCCTGGCCCGACCGCCAGCTCGACGTGCCGGAACCAGGCGCGGCCCAGCAGGTGCTGCAGCGGCTCGCGGGCCGTCCGCCGGAGCACCAGAGGCGTCGTACTCCTCGGCGTGCCCGGGCGAGACCTCGTCGACGAGGACCAGTCCGCCCCGGGTGGTCCCCAGCACGTGCGCGAGCAGCTCGGCGGCGTCGTGCTCGGGGCTGGCGACGCCGGCGTCCCGCAGCCGGGCCGTGGCGTCGGCCAGCAGGCTGCGGCGCCCGGCTCCCGCCGACGTCACTGCTCGAGGGCCTCGAGCCGGGCGGCGAGGTCGGCCTCCACGCAGGAGGTGAGCACCGGCTCCAGCTCGCCGTCCAGCACCTGGTCGAGGTTGTAGGCCTTGTAGCCGGTGCGGTGGTCGGAGATCCGGTTCTCCGGGTAGTTGTAGGTGCGGATCCGCTCGGAGCGGTCGACGGTGCGGACCTGGCTGCGCCGGGCCTCGCTGTCCTCGGCGTCGCGGGCGTCCTGGGCGGCGGCGAGCATCCGGGCGCGCAGGATCCGCATCGCCTGCTCCTTGTTCTGCAGCTGGCTCTTCTCGTTCTGGCAGCTGACCACGATGCCGGTCGGCAGATGGGTGATCCGGACCGCCGAGTCGGTGGTGTTGACGCTCTGCCCACCGGGGCCGCTGCTGCGGAACACGTCGATGCGCAGGTCGTTCTCGTCGAGGGACACGTCGACCTGGTCGGCCTCGGGCAGCACCAGGACGCCCGCGGCGGAGGTGTGCACCCGCCCCTGGGACTCGGTGACCGGCACCCGCTGGACCCGGTGCACGCCCCCCTCGAACTTGAGCAGCGCGTACGGCGCCTCCCCCGGTTCGGGAGTGCCCTTGGCCTTCACCGCAGCGGTGACCGACTTGTAGCCGCCGAGGTCGGACTCGGTCGCGTCGAGGACCTCGACCCTCCAGCCCCGGTTCTCGGCGTACCGGGTGTACATCCGGAGCAGGTCGCCGGCGAAGAGCGCCGACTCCTCACCGCCCTCGCCGGACTTGATCTCCAGCAGGGCGTCCTTGCCGTCGGTGACGTCGCGGGGCACCAGCATCCGGCGCAACCGCTCCTCGGCATCGGCGCGGCGACCCGCCAGGGCGGTCACCTCCTCGGCGCAGGTGGGGTCCTCGGCCGCCAGCTCGCGGGCGGCCTCGAGGTCCTCGCCGAGCCGTTGCCACTCCCGCCAGGCGCCGATGATCGAGGAGAGCTCGGCGTAGCGCTGGTTGAGCTGCTTGGACAGCCGGGCGTCGGCGTGGGTCTCCGGTTCGGCCAGCCGCTCCTCGAGGTCGCGGTGCTCGTCGAGCATGCCTTCGACGGCTTCGAACACGAGACCCTCCCGGGTGCGCTGACGGGGTGCGGACAGACCACGAGCGCCGGTCCCCGTGACCAGGGACCGGCGCTCGGAGGACGACTACTTCTTGCCGGCCTTGGCGTAGCGCGCCTCGAAGCGGGCGACGCGACCACCGGTGTCGAGGATCTTCTGCTTGCCGGTGTAGAACGGGTGGCACTGCGAGCACACGTCGGCCTTCAGGGAGCCCGAGGTGGCAGTGCTGCGGGTGGTGAACGACGCGCCGCAGGTGCAGGTGACCTGGGTCTCGACGTACTCCGGGTGGATGTCCTTCTTCATGGGGGTTCCTCTCGACTCGGGTCGCCGGGTCGCCCCGCGGAGTGCGGATGCGTGAACCGGAACCAGCCCACCATTCTGCCACCGGCGCCAAGCCGGGACGCAATCGGCGGGGTCAGCCGGTGCGGGAGAGCAGCGCCTCGACCCGGGAGGCCAGCTCGCGCGGGCTGAAGGGCTTGGTGATGTAGTCGTCGGCCCCGGACTCGAAGCCGACCTCGACGTCGGACTCCTGGGCGCGCGCGGTCAGCAGGATCACCGGGAGATCGGCGAGCAGGTCGTCGGCCCGGATCACCCGGATCGCCTCGAGGCCGGACATCCCCGGCATCATCACGTCCAGCACGGCCAGGTCCGGGCGGGCCGCCTGGCACGCCTCGACCGCGGCGGCGCCGTCGGCGACGGCGACCACCCGATGACCCATCGTGGACAGCTTGAACTCGACCAGCTCACGGATGTCCACGTCGTCGTCGGCTACCAGAATGTGCGCCACCGGTCCCCCTTCGTACCTGCCTGCTCGCAGGTCGGCCTCAGCGTAGCGGCGCGGCGACCCCCGCATGATGCTTTCGCGAGGACCCGGGTCTTGGCTCAGTCGTCCCCGCCCGCGGTCGGCGTCGTCTTCTGGACCTGCATGAGGAACTCGATGTTGCTCTTGCGACTTCTTCAACCGCTCCAGCAGCAGCTCGAGGGCCTGCTGGCCGTCCAGTCCGGAGAGCACGCGGCGCAGCTTCCAGACGATCGCCAGCTCCTCCTTGCTCATCAGGAGCTCCTCGCGGCGGGTGCCGGACTGGACCGCGTCGATCGCCGGGAACAGCCGCTTGTCGGCGAAGTCGCGGCGCAACCGGATCTCCATGTTGCCGGTGCCCTTGAACTCCTCGAAGATCACCTCGTCCATCTTCGAGCCGCTGTCGATGAGGGCGGTGGCCAGGATGGTCAGCGAGCCGCCGTTCTCGATGTTGCGGGCGGCGCCGAAGAACCGCTTCGGCGGGTAGAGCGCCGCGGAGTCGACGCCACCGGAGAGGATCCGACCGCTGGCCGGTGCGGCCAGGTTGTAGGCCCGACCCAGCCGGGTGATCCCGTCGAGGAGCACCACCACGTCGTGGCCCAGCTCGACCAGCCGCTTGGCCCGCTCGATCGCGAGCTCGGCGACCAGGGTGTGGTCGGCCGCGGGCCGGTCGAAGGTCGAGGAGATCACCTCGCCCTTGACCGAGCGCTCGAAGTCGGTGACCTCCTCGGGACGCTCGTCGACGAGGACCACCATCAGGTGGCACTCCGGGTTGTTGCTGGTGATCGAGTTGGCGATCGACTGCAGGATCATCGTCTTGCCGGCCTTGGCCGGGGAGACGATCAGGCCGCGCTGGCCCTTGCCGATCGGGGCGGCGATGTCGATCACGCGCCCGATCATGTTGGTCGGGTCGGTCTCCAGGCGCAGCCGCTCGGAGGGGTAGAGCGGAGTCAGCTTGGCGAAGTCCACCCGGTGCCGGGCGGTCTCCGGGTCGGTGCCGTTGACGCTGTCCACCCGCACCATCGGGTTGAACTTCTCCTTGCGCTCCCCCTCCCGGGGCTGGCGCACCTGACCGACCACGGCGTCGCCGCGACGCAGCCCGAACTTCCGGACCATCGACAGCGAGAGGTAGACGTCCTCGGACCCGGGCAGGTAGCCGCTGGTCCGGACGAAGGCGTAGTTGTCGAGCACGTCGAGGATGCCGGCCGCCGGCACCAGGACGTCGTCCTCGAGGATCGTGGTGTCCGGCTCGCTGCGGGCGCCGGGGCGGTTGCCCCCGCGGTCGCCCCCTCGGTCCGCCCCTCGGTCGGCTCCGCGATCGGGGCTCCGGTCGCCGCCACGCTCGGCGGTCCGCTCGCGGTCCCGCCCCCGACGACGGCGGTTGCGCCCGCGCCCCTCGCCCTCGGTGCCGCCGTCCTGGGCCCGGTTCTGGTTCCCGTCCGGGGTGCGGTTCTGGCTTCCGTCCTGGGTTCGGTCCTGACCGCGGTTCTGGTTCCCGTCCTGGGCCCGGCCCTGGGTGGCCTCCTGGTTGCGGTGCTGCCCGCGACCCGCGCCCTGCTCCGTACCGCGGTTCTGGCCCCGGCCCTGGTTCGGGTCCTGGCCGCGCTGCTGGCCAGCGTCCTGCTTCTCGTCGGCCTGCTCCCGGCCGGCCTGCTTCTCGTCGGCCCGCTCCGTCGGCCTGCTCCGTCGGCCTCTCGTCGACCTGCTCCCGGTCGGCCTGCTTCTCGTCGGCCTGCTCCCGGCCGGCGTGCTTCTCGGCGGTCTGCTTCCGGTCGGCCTGGTGAGAGTCGCTCGGCCGGTCAGTGGACCGGTCGGCGTCGGCGCTCGGCGCCGGTCCGGCGGGCGCGCCACCCGTCTGTGCCGCCTTGATGGCGGCGACGAGCTGGGCCTTCTTCATGCTCCCCGCACCCGCGATGCCCATGCCGCCGGCCATCGTCTTCAGGTCGGCGATGAGCATCGAGTTGAGCCCGCCACCACGCTTCTTCGGAGCGCTGCCTCCGGCAGCTGCGTCCGTGGTGGTGTCGATGGTTTCCGTCACGTGAGGTCCTTCCCACGTATCACCGCCGAACCGGCGTCGGAGCCGGTGGCGTCTGGTCGGTGTCTCGCCTCGTCAGCGGGCCTCGTTGCACGCGGGTACGACGGCATCGCCAGTCCCGTGAGGGCTCAGCCCGAAGGAGAAGAGTGGAGCACCCGGGATCACTCGCCCCACAGGTGCCACGCCGAGATCTGTGGCGCGCCTGCAATGTATCACTGCGCCGGTGCCGTGCGACATCAGTGCTCGACGACACGCGCGCCGACGGTGTCGAGAGCCAGGTGGTGACTGGACCAGCCGGCCGGGCACCGGGCCTGCAGGGCCGCGACCTCCGCGGACCGCACCG
Organism: uncultured Actinomycetota bacterium; assembly: GCA_963756135.1. Classification (GTDB taxonomy): domain Bacteria; phylum Actinomycetota; class Actinomycetes; order Propionibacteriales; family Nocardioidaceae; genus Nocardioides. The sequence continues at coordinate 190,312 of CAVWMP010000007.1, read as the reverse complement.
CGGTGGTGAAGGCCAGCACCGTCGGTCCGGCCCCGGAGACGACGGCCGGCACACCGCTCTCGCGCAACCGGTCGACGAGGTCCAGCGAGCCCGGCATCGCGGGCCGTCGGTACTCCTGGTGCAGGTAGTCGCGGGTGCCCCTCAGCAGCTGGTCGGGCTGTCCGGCGAGGGCGGCGACCAGCAGGGCCGTCCGCCCCGCGTCGGCGGCTGCCTCGTGGTGCGGCACCCGGTCGGGCAGCAGTCCCCGGGCCACCTCGGTCGAGAGCGCCTCGGCCGGGACGAACACCACCGCCCCGATCCGGGGGTCGACCGGCGAGGAGACCGCGTAGAAGCCGTCGGGCTCGCGACCCGAGATCGACGAAGCCCCCGAACATCGCCGGCGCCACGTTGTCGGGGTGACCCTCCAGGTCGGCCGCGATCCGGAACAGCGCCTCGTCGTCGAGGAGCAGCCGGCCCCCGGCGACGAGTGCTCGAGCGAGGGTGAGACCGCCGACGATCGCCGCGGACGACGAGCCGAGGCCCCGGGCGTGCGGGATCGCGTTGCGGCACTCCAGGCGCAGTCCTGGCGGCTGCCCACCGAGCACCTCGAAGGTCGCCCGCATCGCGCGGACCACCAGGTGCGACTCGTCCCGCGGGACCGTGGCCTCGCCCGACCCCGGCGACCTTGACCTCCAGACGGCCCGGCTCGCCGTCGACCGAGTCCGGCACCTCGGCCCGCAGCTCGTCGCGCAGGTCCAGGGCGAGGCCGAGCGAGTCGAACCCGGGGCCGAGGTTGGCCGAGGTGGCCGGCACGCTGACCCGCACCGGCCCGGGGACGAAGGTGCTCACCGGGTCAGATCAGCCCGGCCGCGCCGGCCGCGGCCTCGACCTCGGCATCGACCACCACGTCGACGACGCTGCCGAGGCCCTCCATGGCGGTCGCGGTGTCCTTGAGCCCGTGTCCGGTGACGGTGACCACCACGGTGCTGCCGGCGTACGACTCGCCGGCCTCGAGCTCGGCCAGCATCCCGGCGATGCCGGCCGCGGAGGCCGGTTCGACGAAGACGCCGTCGTGGCGGGCCAGCAGCCGCTGGGCGTCCAGGATCGCCTCGTCGCTCACCGCGGCGAACCGGCCGCCGGACTCGGCGGCGGCCTGGTCGGCCAGCGCCCAGGAGGCCGGGTTGCCGATCCGGATCGCGGTCGCCTTGGTCTCCGGGTTCGGGAAGACCTGCCCGGTCACCAGCGGCGCGGCGCCCTCGGCCTGGAAGGCCCGCATCACCGGCTTCCGGGTGGCGTGGCCCGCGGCGGCGTACTGCTGGTAGCCCAACCAGTAGGCCGAGATGTTGCCGGCGTTGCCGACCGGAAGCAGGTGGAAGTCGGGCGCGTCGCCGAGGCGGTCGACGATCTCGAACGCGGCGGTCTTCTGCCCCTCGAGCCGTACCGGGTTGACCGAGTTGACCAGCGCGACCGGGTACTCCTCGGCCAGGGCCCGGGACAGGTCGAGGCAGTCGTCGAAGTTGCCGCGGACCATGATCACCCGGGCGCCGTGGATCACCGCCTGGGCCATCTTCCCGGCGGCGATCTTGCCCTCGGGCACCAGCACCAGCGGCCGCAGGCCGGCCTTCGCGGCGTACGCCGCCATCGACGCGGAGGTGTTGCCGGTGCTGGCGCAGACCACCGCCTCGGCGCCCTCGGCGCGGGCGACCGAGATCGCGGTGGTCATCCCCCGGTCCTTGAAGGAGCCGGTCGGGTTGTCGCCCTCGACCTTGAGCCAGACCTCGGCGCCGGTGAGACCGGAGAGCCACTCGGAGGCGACCAGCGGCGTGCCGCCCTCCCCGAGCGTGACCGCGGGGATGCCCTCGGGGATGTCGAGCAGCGAGCGGTACTCCTCGATCACCCCGCGCCACTGCCGGGTCCCGGTGAACGTGCTCACTCCGACTCCCCCTCCACGCGCATCACCGAGGTGACCTCGCGGACGATGTCCATCCCGCGCAGGTGCTCCACGGTCGCCGCCAGCTGCGCGTCGGTGGCGGCGTGCGAGACCACGACCAGCTGGGCGTCCTCGTCGCGCCCCTCCTGCCGGACCGTCTGGATCGAGACTCCGTGCTCGGAGAAGGCGGTCGCCACCGCGGCCAGCACACCGGCGCGGTCGTCGACGTCGATCGCCACGTGGTAGCGGGTGACGGTCTCCCCCATCGGCAGCACCGCCCTGTCGGCGTACGCCGACTCGCCGGCGCCCCGGGTCCCGGCCACCCGGTTGCGGCCCACCGTGACCAGGTCGCCGAGCACCGCGGACGCGGTCGGCGAGCCACCCGCGCCCGGGCCGTAGAACATCAGCTGACCGGCCGCCTCGGACTCCACGAACACGGCGTTGAACGCCTCGCGGACCGAGGCCAACGGGTGCGAGCGCGGGATCATCGCCGGGTGCACCCGCACCGCGACCGACTCCTCGCCCACCGGGCCACGCTTGAGCTCGCAGATCGCCAGCAGCTTGACCACGCAGCCCATGTCCTGGGCCGACTGCACGTCCGCGGCGGTCACCTCGGAGATGCCCTCCCGGTGCACGTCGGCGGCGGTCACCCGGGAGTGGAAGGCCAGCGAGGCCAGGATGGCGGCCTTGGCAGCGGCGTCGAAGCCCTCCACGTCCGCCGTCGGGTCGGCCTCGGCGTACCCGAGCTCCTGTGCCTCCTCCAGGGCCTCGGTGAAGCCGGCGCCGGAGGTGTCCATCTTGTCGAGGATGAAGTTGGTGGTGCCGTTGACGATGCCGAGCACCCGGGTCACCCGGTCGCCGGCCAGCGACTCGCGCAGCGGCCGGACGATCGGGATGGCCCCGGCCACCGCGGCCTCGTAGTAGAGGTCGCGGCCGGCCTTCTCGGCCGCCTCGAAGAGGGTCGGGCCGTCCTCGGCCAGCAGCGCCTTGTTGGCGGTGACCACCGATGCCCCGTTCTCGAGGGCGGCCAGGATCAGGGACCTGGCCGGTTCGATGCCACCGATCACCTCGATCACCAGGTCCACGTCGTCCCGGGCGACCAGCCCGGCGGCGTCGGTCGTGAGCAGCCCGTCCGGCACCTCGACCTCACGGGGGGCGTCGATCCTGCGGACCGCCACCCCGGCCAGCTCGACGTGGGCGCCGATCCGGGCGGCCAGGTCGGCCGACTGCTCGGTCAGCAGCCGCACCACCTGGGAGCCCACCGAGCCGCAGCCCAGGACGGCCACCCTCAGCGTGCGCGGGAGGGTCGAGGTCGAGGAGGTCACGAGAGATCACCCATGTCGGTTGCCAGCAGGTCGTCCACAGTCTCGCGCCGCACGACCACGCGCGCAGCGCCGTCCCGCACCGCGACCACCGGGGGACGCAGCGCGTGGTTGTAGTTCGAGGCCAGGGAGCGGCAGTACGCGCCGGTCCCCGGTACGGCGACCAGGTCGCCCGGGCGCACGTCACCGGCGACGAACTCGTCCTTGACCACGATGTCGCCGGCCTCGCAGTGCTTGCCGACGATGCGCGCCAGCACCGCGGGCGCCTCGCTGCGCCGCGAGGCGAGCGTGCAGGAGTAGTCGGCGTCGTAGAGGGCGGTGCGGATGTTGTCGCTCATCCCGCCGTCGACCGAGACGTAGGTCCGGGACGCGCCGCCGTCCAGCGCCACCCGCTTGACGGTGCCGACCTCATAGACGGTGCACATCGACGGGCCGACGATGGCGCGGCCGGGCTCGATCGAGAGCCGCGGCGCCCGGATCCCCAGCGCGCGGCACTCGTGCGCCACGATCTCGGTCATCTCCGCGGCCAGTCGAGCGGGCTCCGCCGGGTCGTCCTGGGTCGTGTAGGCGATCCCGAAGCCGCCGCCGAGGTCCATCTCCGGCAGCGTGACGCCGAGCTCGGTGGCGATCTGGGCGTGCAGCGCCAGCACCCGCCGAGCGGCCACCTCGAAGCCGGAGGAGTCGAAGATCTGCGAGCCGATGTGGGAGTGCAGTCCGAGCAGCTCCAGCCGGTCGGCCGCCAGGACGCGGCGTACCGCCTCCAGGGCGTCGCCGCTGGTGATCGAGAAGCCGAACTTCTGGTCCTCGTGCGCGGTGGCGATGTACTCGTGGGTGTGCGCCTCCACGCCGGCGGTGACCCGGACCATCACCCGGGCGGTGACGCCTCGCTCCAGGGTGATCGCCTCGAAGCGCGAGATCTCGTCGAAGGAGTCCACGATCACTCGACCGACGCCGAGCTCGACGGCGCGCTCCAGCTCGGCGACGCTCTTGTTGTTGCCGTGGAAGCCGACCTTCGCCATGTCGAACCCGGCCCGGGCGGCCACCTCGAGCTCGCCACCGGTGCACACGTCCAGGCAGAGCCCCTCCTCGGCGACCCAGCGGGCCGAGGTGATGGAGAGGAACGCCTTGCCGGCGTAGAAGACGTCGTAGTCGGAGAACGCGTCGGCGAAGGCGCGGGCGCGCGCCCGGAAGTCGACCTCGTCCAGGACGTACGCCGGGGAGCCGTGCTCGGCGACCAGGTCGGTGAGGGCCACCCCGCCGACGGTCAGGACGCCGTCGACCTTGTGGGCGGTCTGCGACCACAGGTGCGGGACCAGGGCGTTGGTGTCGGTGGGCTCCCGCAGCCAGGCGGGACCTCGCAGGGCACCCTCGGCATGGGCCCACCCGGCCTCGTGCGCGCGCATCGGCTCAGCTCACATCCGCTCAGGGGCGGAGACCCCGAGCAGGGCCAGACCGTTGGCCAGCACGGTGCGGGTGGCGGCGACCAGCAGGAGCCGGGCCCGATGCAGGTCGTTCGGCTCCTCGTCACCCATCGGCAGCACCCGGCAGTTGTCGTAGAAGCGGTGGTAGATCCCGGCGGTGTCCTCCAGGTAGCGCGCCACCCGGTGCGGCTCGCGCAGCTCGGCCGCGCTCGCCACCACGCGGGGGAACTCGGCGAGCGCGCGGAGCAGCTCGCCCTCCTTCTCGTGCGAGAGCAGCGCGGGGTCGAAGGGGTCGGAGCCCGGGGCGAACCCGAGGTCGGCGGCGTTGCGCAGGATCGAGGAGACCCGGGCGTGTGCGTACTGCACGTAGTAGACGGGGTTGTCGCTGTCGGCCCGGGCCCACAGGTCGAGGTCGAGGTCGATGTTCGAGTCCGAGCTGTAGCGCGCCAGCGCGTAGCGCGCCGCGTCGACGCCGATGGCGCCCACCAGGTCGTCGATCGTCACGACGGTGCCGGCGCGTTTGGACATCCGCAGCGGCTGACCGTCGCGCACCAGGTTGACCATCTGGCCGATCAGGATCTCGAGGTTGGTCCCCGGCTCGTCCCCGAACGCCGCGCACATGGCCAGCATCCGACCCACGTAGCCGTGGTGGTCGGCGCCGAGCATGATCAGGCAGCGGTCGAAGCCGCGCTCGCGCTTGTCGAGGTAGTAGGCCAGGTCGCCGGAGAGGTAGGCACCCTGGCCGTCACTCTTGACGACCACCCGGTCCTTGTCGTCGCCGAAGCGCTCGGTGGCCAGCCACACCGCGCCGTCCTGCTCGTAGACGTTGCCGAGCTCGCGCAGCCGCGCGACCGCTCGCTCCACCGCGCCGGACTTGTGCAGCTCGTCCTCGTGGAAGAACACGTCGAAGTCGACGCCGAAGTCGTGCAGGCTGGCCTTGATCTCCGCGAACATCATGTCGACACCGACGGCGCGGAATGCCTCCTGCGGGTCCGGTGCCTCGAGCGCGTCGGGGCGGACCTCGAGCACGCGGGCGGCGATGTCGTGGATGTACTGACCGCCGTACCCGTCCTCCGGCGCGGGCTCGCCCTGCGCCGCCGCGAGCAGCGAGCCGCTGAAACGGTCGATCTGCGAGCCGTGGTCGTTGAAGTAGTACTCGCGCGTGACCGCGGCCCCGGTCATCGTGAAGATCCGGCCCAGCGCGTCACCCACCGCGGCCCAGCGAACGCCGCCGATGTGGATGGGCCCGGTCGGGTTGGCCGAGACGAACTCGAGGTTGATCTTCTCGCCTGCGAAGGCGTCGGAGGAGCCGTACGACTCACCCGCGGCGACCACCTGCTGAGCGACCGCCCCCTGTGCGCCGGCGGCCACGGTGATGTTGAGGAAGCCCGGTCCGGCGACCTCGACGCCCGCGACGCCCTCGGCCGCAGCGAGCCGCTCCTGGACCATCTCGGCGAAGGCTCGCGGGTTCATCCGCGCCTTCTTGGCCAGCTGCAGCGCCACGTTCGTGGCGTAGTCACCGTGCCCCTTCTGGCGGGGCCGCTCGACCGTCACGGTGGCGGGCACGCCGTCGGGGAGGGTGATCGCACCCTCGTCGGTCAGCGTCGACAAGACGTCGACGATCACGGCGGAGAGCTGCTCGGGGGTCACCGGCCCAGCCTATCGGCGGGTCCGGTGGCCCTCCGCATCGATGTCGTCGTCGGTGACCCGGCCCCGGCCGACGAACCCGATTCGGCGCCGCCCTGCCGGAGTTGTAGGGTTGCGCCGTCCCGCAGCCCAGCGCCGCGGGACGTGCCTCCGTAGCTCAGGGGATAGAGCACTGGTTTCCGGTACCAGTGGCCGTAGGTTCGAATCCTACCGGGGGCGCCAGGCTTCATCCATCGGCTCTGCACCGCGCTGACGTGCGGCTTCGCCGGCCCGATTCGGTCAGCGGCCTTCGCTGGCAGCGCCCCGGCCGAGGACGAACAGCCCCGCCGCCGCCAGACCGAGTGCGATCCCGCTGAACGCGGTGCGCAGCTGGTTGAAGAGCTGCCAACGGCCGGAGTAGTCGGTCCAGATCTGACGAGCCGCCTCCAGCGTCCGTGGGGACCGTGACGCCGGCGAGCTCCTCGTTCATCGGGACGTTGACCGCCATGGTGAGCACCAGGCCGCCGATGAGGTAGACCAGCGCTGCCGCGGCGAGCAGGCCGGCCGCGCGCCGGTGGTGCTCCCGCCTGGCCAGGACCGCCGCAACCGCGAGGACGAACGGGGTCAGGAAGAACGCGGGGAAGAAGACCGCGTTGCGCACCGAGTCGTTCATGGCCTGCATGGCGCTGATCGCCACCCGCGGGTCGGTGGCGTCGAGACCCCACATGGTGGAGCAGACCCAGGCGTAGAAGAAGCCGAAGATGGCGCCGGTGAAGATCACGCCGGTCCAGGCGGCAGCCACGACGTACGTCGGCGCGCTGCACCTCCTGCCCGGCTCGCTGCTCAGCTCGCCAACTATCGGAACGGTCGGGTTCGGATTCATGCACGGAAGTATCCGAACTATGCAGTACGGTTGTCAACCATGGCGTCCACCAGCCCCTCCCTCAGCACTCCCCGGCGACGCGGCCGTCTTCCCGCCGAGGAACGAGACCGGCGGCAGCGCGAGGTGCTGGAGGCGGCGATGCGAGTGATCGTTCGCGAGGGGTACGCCGCGGCGACGATGCAGGCGATCGCCGACGAGGCGCACGCCTCCAAGGAGACGCTGTACTCCTGGTTCGGCGACCGCGAGTCGCTGGTGGCGGCCCTGATCCGGTTGAACGCGGACGAGTCAGCCGCGCGACTCACCGCGGCACTGGGCCGTCGGCCTGCCAGCGCCGAGGACGGGCGCCGCACCCTCGAGGGCTACGCGCGATCACTGCTCGCCCTGCTCACCGGTGACGTGTCGCTCGCCCTCAACAGGGCCGCCATGGGCTCCCCCGCCCTCGCGGAGACGCTGCTGGAGTCGGGACGCCATCGGGTGGGTCCGCTGGCGACGGCGTACCTCACCGCCCTGCACGACAGCGGGTTCAGCCCGCACGCCGACGCCGACCGCGCCTTCTCCTTCCTCTACGGACTCGTCGTCCAGGACTCGCAGATCCGGGTTCTCCTCGGCGAGGCTCCCCCGTCGCAGGAAGAGGTCGCGGCGCGCGCCCGCTGGGCGGTCGAGGTGTTCCTCACCGCCGACCCGGTCTGAGACGGACCCTCCCGGGGTCGTCCACAGGGTCGAACTGGTGTCGGGTAAGTGTCGGTAGTCGCCTCTAGCCTGGTCACCTGGCAAGAGACCTCGATCACGGCGCCGGCGGTGGCGGAGAGCACGCTGCTGGCCCGCGCCCGCGAGGTCGCGACCCTGCTGGACTCGATCAGCGACCTCGACCCCACCTATGTGCCCACGAGGAGAAGGCCGCCGCGCTACGCGCCTGGGCCGCCAACGCTCAACGGGCCCTCGCCGTGGTCCTGCGCCTCCTCGGCACCGCCGGCGACCTCGCCGACGCTGGCCGGTGCCGCCACCTCCAGACAGCCACGCTCACCGGGACGGTGTCGGTCGAGCAGGCCCGGGCCATCGCCCGCGCCCTCGACGCTCTGCCCACCGACCTCGACCCCGCGATGGTCGAGAAGGCCGAGCTGCACCTGATCGAGCAGGCCGCCCACTTCGACGCCGAGCAGCTCCTCGTCCTGGGCCGCCGGGTCCTGGAGGTCATCGCCCCCGACGTCGCCGACACCGAGGAACAACGCCAGCTCGAAGCCGAAGAACGCCGCGCCCGGCAGACCACCCGGCTCACCCTGCGCTCCCGCGGCGACGGCACCACCGACCTCACCGCCCGGATCTCCGATGCCACCGCCCACCGGCTGCGCACCTACCTCGAGGCCCACGCCGCCCCCCGCCGCGGACACCTCGACCCGACCGCCGAGCACACCGACCCCGCCACCGGAGAACGCATCGGTTACCCCGTCCTGCTGGGCCAGGCGTTCTGCTCGATGCTCGAAGCCATCCCGACCGACAAGCTCCCCCAGCACGGCGGATCACCCACCACGGTGCTGGTGATGATCAAGGAGAAGACCCTGATCGAGAAGGTCGGCGCCGCCCAGCTCACCACCGGCGACAAGCTCTCCGCCGCCGAAGCCCTGAGGTTGGCCTGCACCGCCCACCTGATGCCGATGGTCCTCTCCGGCACAGGACTACCCCTGCACCTGGGCCGCAGCCGACGCGAGTACACCGGCCCCCAACGCATCGCCATGGCCGCCCGAGACCGCCACTGCCGCGCCGAAGGCTGCACCATCCCCGCCGACTGGTGCGAAGCCCACCACCTCACCCCCTGGTCAACAGGCGGCAACACCGACCTCGACCACGGCGTCCTCTTCTCTCCCCTGGCACCACCACCGAGCACACAACCCCGACTACACGATCGAACTACTCCCCGGCCGCATCTACCGATTCCGCCGACGACGACCCTGACCCGGGGGGTAGCCCCTTCCGGCTCCAGAATGACGCGGTGCCGAACTCGAGTCCATGCGCCGGGACCGCGGCCCGCGCCGAACGACCGTCGACAGCGGGGACGTCGCCCAATCGAACTGGCAACCGCCCCGCCCAGCCAAGTCTCCGGCGCTGAGGGACGCACGCTTCTGGCGGTGCTCGCCTCGCTTGGTCGGCGTTCGAGCCTCGAAGCACCTCGGCATGGGCGTCGCCCCGACGTCGGAGCCATCGTTGCCGACCGACCGGCGGAGGGTTCGGCCCAGACAATCCCAGCTTTCGTTGAAGTTGCTCTGCGACGGGAACCCGGATGCCCCGCTGGGCCTCTTCTGAGTGAGGTTGGAACACATCCGTGGACGCAGCCGCTCCACAAGGAGCACCGTTCTGACAAGACGACTGGCGTGGCACTCCCGCACCGGTCGCGGTGAGGAGGAGCGTGGTGGGCAACTCTCTCGACCTTCGCGCGCTCTACGACGCGTCCTACGGACGGCTCGTCGTGCAGGTGTACGCCTTCTGCGGCAACCTCACCGATGCGGAGGATGCCGTCCAAGAGGCCTTCGTGACGGCATTGCGCAAGCGATCCCAGGTCGCTCTGACCGACCGCCCGGAGGCCTGGATCCGCACTGTCGCGTTCAACCGGATCCGGAACTCGTGGCGGCACGGCCGGGTGGTTCGCAAGCACCAGGCCGAGGTGCCGGGGCCGCAGTCCCTGCCCGAGGTCGGGCCGGAGCACGTCGCCCTGGTCGCCGCACTGGCACAGCTCGACGAGGACCACCGTCAGGTCCTCGTGCTCCATCACCTTGCGGACCTGAGCTGCTCGCAGATAGCGAACGACCTCGGAGTGAGCGTGGGCACGGTCAAGTCCAGACTTTCACGCGCCCGGGCCCGCATGGCCGAGCTCATGCAGGATGAGGGGGAGACGCGTCATGCCTGACTTGGACCAGCTTCGGTCACTGTCTCACCACCTGAGGCCGCCGGCGTACGAGGAGATGGTCGACGTGGCGCGCCGCCGCGATCGCCGAATTGTCGCCCTCGTCACCACCGGGGTCGCGTCTGCCGTTGCCGCGACGGTGGTCGTGGCGATGGTCGTGGCTAGCCCTGGGCGGGACGGCTCGCGGATCGACCCGGCTCCGCCCCCGAAGCCCGCGCCCTCGGTCACGTCCTTCCCGCCGAACGAGGCCGCGTCCTACGCCCCTGACGTGTCGTCCGACGACCTCCGTCGATGGACGGAGATCGAGACGGTCTCCAACTCCGATCCCGACCACAAAGGCGCCACCGAGCTGCGCTTCGAGGTGACGCTCCAGTCACCGTTCACCTATCGGACCAGCGTCTTCTGCTCAGGCGACCGGAATACGTGGTTCATCTACTACGTCGGCGGCGGCGGTGCATCCGGGTCGGGCTTCTGCGACGCACCGCTCCCGTCGACGCTGCCGCCACTCCCGACGGACGTCACGCCGTTCGGGGACAGCGGCACGACACCCAAGACGGTGGAGGTGCGGATGTTCGTCGTCGGTCCGCTGCTCAAGCAACACCGCGCCTGCCTCGATCAGAAATCCCCCCCGGAGTGCCTCAGCGTCGAACCGCCCCTCGAACCGTTGGTGAGCACCGATGTGGAGTTCGGAATATCGGTCTACGAGCACTGGGCTCCTGCCGTGGCAGAGGTGGCAGGAGAGTCCGTCGGTGCGCTGACCTCGATCGACGGTGTCGACTACGTCCTGAGCCAGGTGGTCCAGGGGCCGGGCGACTCGGCGCTCCGGCTCGACCTCGATCCGACGGGGCCCGAGCGCCTCGTAGCCGTGCTCGAACAGGCGACGGAGGCGATGGTCGCGTGCGGGACCGCGGCTGGACGAGACCGGAAGGCCGAGCAGCGATGCCATCCCAGTCTCGAGTTGCTGATCGGCAGCCGCCGGGTCGCGTTGGAACGCGGCACCTTCGGTGCGCCTGGTGACTTCCCGCGCCTGTCCTACGGTAGTCCGCTCTACCGCGTGCCCGCGGGCACCACCGGCCGCATCGATCTCCAGGTCACCCGGGGCCCACCCGAGAACGTCAACCTCGCCTTCCTCGTCTTCGAGGCCGCGGAGTAGCCCCGAAAGGCGAAGTCGCGATCACGGCGTCATCCAAGCGCTGGTGCGGCATCCCTACCAGCGCAGGAGGTGCCTTCGACGCCGACCCGTTAGCGGGACGCTGGGTGTGGCGTTGGCCGACCTCGGCGGCGACGGGAAGGTCGACGTCGTCGAGTCGCCGGAACAGGTCGAGGGCCATGAGGACGAGCGTGTCTACGGGGGGACAGACGTGCTCGCCCAGGACACTGCGGATGGTGGTCGCCCGCATTCAAGACGACCGCACGCCGTACCTGACTGCCGCCTGGGAGTTACACCTGTCAAGTGAGCGGGGCGGCCAGCATCCGACAAGGGGGGAACCTCTTCTGCTGCCCCACCACGTGGCGTACGGCGCGTCGAGGTGTGCGCGATCGACACTGCGCGAAACACGACCTGCGCACAGCCCGGGTGGAGAGGTCCGTGCGGGCTCACAGACATCGTTGGCTAGCGACCCTTGACGTCCGATTCGCACGGGCAGACCCGTGGAAGGTCCCGCCGAGGTCCCTGAGGAGCGCAGAGCTGACGCTGTGAGTCCTCAGCTCGCCCCGTGCCCGGCGCCGGGGTCGGCCAGCACGTCGCGCCAGGAGTGACGCGGGGCGAACCCGAGGAGCTCGCGCGCCTTGTCGATGGCGTAGAAGGTTTCGTCACGGCCCATGTCCCGTCGCACATCCACCCCGTCGTAGAAGCGGCCCTGGATCTCCTGGGTCGTCGCCGCCACAGACAGGTCGGCGTTGGCGACGTTGAAGACCTCATAGCCGAGCCCGTCGGTCTCCAGGCAGCGTTGCACCATCTGACCCAGGTCGCGGACGTCGATGTAGGCGAACAGGTTGCGGCGCCGCAGCGATGGGTCTGCGAGGAAGGCAGGGAACTTCTCGGCGTACTCGTGCGGCTCGATGACGTTGTTGATCCGTAGCCCGTAGACGTCCGCGCCGGTGCGGGCCTGAAACGACCGCGCCGTCACCTCGTTGGCCACCTTCGACATGGCGTAGGAGTCCTCGGGGACGGTCGGGTGCTCCTCGTCGACGGGCACGTAGAGCGGGCGCCGCTTCCCTTGGGCGAAGCAGACCCCGTAGGTCGTCTCCGACGAGGCGAAGACGATCTTGCGCACGCCCAGGCGCGTCGCGGCCTCGAGCACGTTGTAGGTGCTGAGGACGTTCGTCGCGTACGTCGCTACGTCCGACCCGAGCAAGATCGCCGGCACCGCGGCAAAGTGCACCACAGCGTCGTAGGTGGGCTTTCGCCGGCAGGTCCAGCTCGTCGAAAGTTGCCAGCCCAGCGAGCGCCGAGTAGGTCTCGCCGGCATCGGTCAGGTCGATTCGGAGGTCGGCAACCGCCGGGTGCCTCAGCGGGACAAGGTCGGCGTTGGTGACGTCGTGGCCCTGCTCGGCGAGGTAGGGCGCAACGTGCTTGCCGGCCTTGCCGCTGCCGCCGGTAAAGAAGATTCGCATGTCTCTTCATACCCCGAGGGTGCGAACCGGGAGCCGCCCAACCGTGAGCTGAGCACACCGAACGGCTGCGTCGCTCCGCCACGTGAGCCCAAGAAGAGGATGCTCCTGGAGGTCGGGTTGCATCGCAAGCCGTTCGGTGTCGGGTTCTGTCGTAGTGGCCGGCTGTGACACGTGCCAGACTTGCGTGGGTGACGATGCGGTCGCGAGCGGTGCTGTGTGCACTGGTTCTGGGACTGGTGTTGACGGGCTGTGGAGCCGATGACTCGGGTACGTCGGCCAGCCGCGAGCAGAGCATGGCCGACGCCTTGGATGCCTCTCGTGATTCCGACACCGAGTTCGATGCAGTCCGCGCTGTCGTGGTCACCGAGGACGGCGAGCCGGTCCTCGCGCGCTACATGGGGACGACCCCCGAGGAGTATCACCCCGTCCAGTCGGTCACCAAGAGCGTGGTTTCCACCCTTGTTGGAATCGCCATCAAGGACGGGCTCCTCGCTCTCGACGACACCCTGGCGATGATGCTCCCTGAGTACGCCGATCGGATGACCCACCAGGTTGCGAGCGTGACCCTGAGTGATCTGCTCACCATGAGGGGAGGGTTCATCGCCGAGGACAGCCCCAGAGGTCTCGACTTCGCCTTCGCTCCCGACGCTGTCGCCGACGCGGTGCAGACCGGTTCCGGGGCTACCAGCGAGTTCCGGTACTCCGACGCGGGGGCGCACCTGGTCTCGGCGATCCTGGCGCAGGCGACCGGAACATCCGTACTCGACTACGCGAGGAAGGTGCTGTTCGACCCGTTGGGCGTCGACACCATCCCCGCATCGGAGTTGGTGACGGATCCGAGCGAGTTGCCGGCGTACTGGGCCGCAGACTTTGCCTGGCCGGTGGACCGACAGGGCATCCACCAGGGCTGGGGGTTACTCAAGCTCCGGCCGGTGGACATGCTGGCGCTCGGACATCTCTACCTCAACGACGGACAGTGGAACGGTCAGCACCTAGTGCCGGCGGATTGGGTAGAGGCTGCAACGTCACAGCACGTGGAGGTGCCCGGCGTTGGCCTGTCCTACGGTTACATGTGGTGGCGAGGAGAGATGGCGGGCCGCGAAGTGTTCATGGCTTCGGGAGACGGTGGACAACTCATCGTGGTGAGCCCTGAGCTCGACCTCGTCGCCGTGACCCTGACCGAACTTGACCCCTCGGACTTGTCGAGCGATCTCAGCCCGGACGCGATGCGATCCCTCGTGGAACGTGTCATCGTCGCCGGATACGGACGCCCGTAGGCCGACTCCGTTGCAGCGAGCGCCGCTCAGGCATGAACAACGGCGCCCCCCACGTTTGAGCCCAACCTCTTGGACCTTTCGTCGCGCGCACGTCGGCCGCGTCAGCCCTCTCCCTCCACAAGGCGGTGACCGCGTCAGCCTCCTCCTCCCGTCACAAGACGGCGGCGCGGACCGTCAGACCGCGGCACACCCCCGCGAAGCGGGCATCATGCTCGCGGCTGATGGAGTCGTCTCCGCTGGCTGCGCTGGATCATCGGGGCATGGTCGACAGCGGTTCCGAACGGCGGTGTTGCCGACCCGGCGACCGAGGCTGCGCCGACGCGGACTCCGGCGTCCAGGCGGCTGAGGGCTGCTGGTCGGGCGCTGAAGAAGCCCGGTTCATGGCTCCTCGACCGGATCGGACATCTCGGTGGCCGACGGCTCGCGATCGAGGGGCGTGAGGTCCGCCGGCTTCGAGGACTTGTCGCGATCGCGGGTTTCAGCCGCCAGAGCCGAGGACGACGAGGAGTCGTCTTCCGAGCTCGTGAAGGGGCAGACCGTGACGGAGTCAGTCGCGTCGAACCGGTCGTCCTGGACGATGAGCGCCGGTCGTGGCTTCTTCGCGTAGACACCGCCAGCCACGGTGACGACATCCCCGCGTCTCCTTCGGGGCCAGGCGTCGGAGACAGCCTCGAGGGAGTTCATGTCGTCGCTCGTGCCGTCAGCGGCCGCAACGATCGCCGACCGGCGGTGAGCTTCAGCCACGAAGACTGGGGACCGAACGTTTGGTACCCAGATCTGGACAGGCCGCAGGCCCTGAGCCCGCATCCGGGCCCGGTGCCCGTTCAGCCGCTCGCGGACGGTCATGTACCGACGTGACATGCCACATGCATCGTGCTCGTGGCAGACGTGGACGTCTCCACGGGTCGCGCTGCATGATCGGGGGCATGGGCGACAGCGGTATCACTCGGCGCGGTATCGACCCCGCGAACGGGGCAGCGGAACCAACCCGAGCGTCTGGGTGGCTGAGGCCCACCGCACGGGCACTGAAGAGATCGTTTGCGTGGCTCCTCGACCGGATTGGCTTCCTCGGTGGCTGAAGGCTCGCGGTCGGAATGCGTCTGAGCGCCGCCGCTCGGCGTGCCCCCTGCGATCGGATCTGCCTGCTAGGCACGTGATCCGAAAGGCCGCAGGCGAACGACGACCATGACGCGATGGAGCAGTGGTTCCTCCGTCCGAGTAAGTCCGTGTGAGCTTGACGGCAACGATGGAGCTGCTCGCTACTCCCAGCGGAAGGACCGCCTGGCGGCGGTGCCGAGCAGCTGCCGTCCACGCGGCGACGACGAGGAGATCCTTGAGGTTGGGCCAGCCGCCCGCTGCGGCCTCGGCAAGGGCGAGCGCCCCGGCACCGAGCGGCCTACGGTGCCCTTGGCTCCCAACGGGTTGTGCGGCGTCTCCGTCACCGTGTTGGCCACCTCGAACGACGGCAGGTCGGCGGTCGTGGGGAGGCAGTAGTCGACGAACGTGGACGTCAGCGGGTTGCCGGCGCCGTCGTAGATGAACTCCTCCCAGAGCGCTTGGGCGATCCCCTGGGCGATCCCACCGTGCTGCTGGCCGGCCACGATCAGCGGGTTCACGATGCGACCGCAGTCGTCGACAGCGATGTGGCGCAGCGGCGTCACCCCGCCGGTCTCGACGTCAACCTCGACCACGGACACATGCGTGCCGAAGGGATAGGTCTGGTTGTCAGAGGTGAAGTCGTGCTCGGCTCTCAAGGGTTTTCCGTCTCCGATGGCGTGTCGCGCCACGTCGGTCCACGAGACCACCGAGGCAGGTACGCCGACGACACCGAACCCGCCATCTCGCAGCTCCACGTCTTCGACCGTGGCCTCGAGCATCCGCGCCGCGACGTCTCGGGCCTGGTCGAGTACCAGCCCGGCCGCACCGGCGACGGCACTGCCCCCCAGCTGGAGGGACCGGGAGCCCCAGGTGCCCACCCCTCTGGCCACCACCGCGGTGTCGGACTGCTCGTACCGGATCGCCGTCACGGGGAGGCCGAGCCGGTCTGCGACAAGCATCGAGAAGGTCGTCGCGTGCCCTTGACCGTGGGCCGAGGTGCCACACCGGACGTGGACCGTCCCCTCCTCGTCGAGCGAGACCTCACCGAACTCCTCGCCGCCACCGGCCGTCACCTCGACGTAGCACGAGATGCCGACTCCGAGCTGACGGACGGCACCGCTGGAACGCCGTTCCCGTTGCTCCTCTCGTATCGCCTCCACGTCCGCCGACGCGAGGGCGTGGTCGAGGGTCCCCTCGTAGTCACCTGTGTCGTACGTCGCTCCCGCCTGTGTCGTGTGCGGGAACTGGTCGATCAGGTTGCGACGGCGCAGCTCGACGGGGTCAAGGCCCAACTGATCCGCCGCGATGTCGACGATCCGTTCGATCATGGAGGTTGCCTCGGGTCGACCTGCGCCGCGCACGGGGCCGGTCGGCGGAGTGTTGGTCAGGACCGCGCACGCCGCGTACTGGAGCCGTGGGATGCGGTAGACCCCTGACGCCATCGACGCCGTCGTCCCCAGCACGAAGGTGCCTCCGAAGCCGCCGTAGGCGCCGCAGTCTCCGATCATCCGACAGCGGAGGCCGGTGAACCTCCCCTCCTGGTCGAGGCCGAGCTCGACGTACTGAACCTGGGCCCGGCCCTGCATGGACAGCAGCGACTCCGGACGCGACTCCGCGAATGTCACCGGCCGCTGCAGTCGGAGCGCTGCCCCGATGACTACTCGGCAGTCGTTGGCGAACGCCTTGCCGCCGAAGCCGCCCCCCACATGGGGTGCGACCACCCGTACCCGGTCCTCGGCGAGCCCGAAGTCGGCAGCGATGAGCTCGCGGACCAGGTGAGGCGTCTGGGTAGAGATCTGGACTGTCAGGTCGTAGTCGCCGCCGGGCACCGCCAGCACGGCGTTGCCCTCCATGGGGGCCACCGCCAGCCGCTGGTTGACGAACCGGGCCCGGACCACGTGCACGGCACCGTGGAGAGCGTCGCCCTCCGACGTCCGGACCCCCTCCACGAGGTTGCCTGGCACGCCTTGCAAGAGCTGGACAGCGCCGGGCGCCAAGGCAGACTCGGCGTCGACGACGCAAGGGAGCTCTGCATACTCCACGTCGACGAGGTCCGCAGAGTCGCGCGCTTGAGCGGCAGTCTCAGCGATGACCACAGCCACCGGCTCGCCCACGAAGCGCACCCGGTCGACGGCCAATGGCGGGCGGGCGCAGTGCTCGCTGACCTCGAAGAACGGAAAGCTCGGCTTGAGGTCGAGGTCGGCACCGGTGAAAACGGCGACCACTCCTGGCGCGGATGCAGCCGGCTCGGTGTCGATGACCCCCAGGTGCGCGTGCGCCAGCGGCGACCTGACGAAGCACGCGTGGAGGACCCCGACCTCCCCACTAGCTGAACGCGTTGCGGTTGGCTTCGCTCAGGATTCGCCGGACCATGGGCGCGAAATGGCTCAGTGGTTGCGAGTCGTAGGCGGGGTCGAAGGAGTTCTGGTCGTAATTCGCGCAGAAGTCGACCGTGGCCTGGTAGTAGGGGTGCTCGCGCCAACGGTCCCGGGCGTTGGGGTCCGCGCCGAGGTGGTGGAAGTAGTAGAAGCCCTGGAAGACGCCGTGATGCTTCACGACCCAGTAGTTCTTGTCGCTGACGTAGGGGCGAAGAACCGCGGCGGCTACTTCAGAGTGGTTCGCTGGAGCGAGGTGGTCGCCGATGTCGTGCAGCAGTGCGCACACCACTGTCTCCTCGTCCTCGCCGGCTCGCTCAGCCCTGGTCGCGGCCTGCAGACAGTGGTCCAGCCTGCTGATCTGGTAGCCCGCCGAGTCCTTCATGGTGTCCAGCCAACCGAGGACGCGATCGGCGAAGCCCTGCATCTCCGCGGTCTCGATGCGGGTGAGGAGCGCGTAGTCCTCGGCGGTGCCGTCTTCCATCCGGGTGAAGCTGACCTTGGCGCTCACCACGCCGCTGCTTGGGCCGAGACGGGCTTGTGCTGACCGAGCAGGACGCGCCGTCGCGCCATGAGGTCGTCGTAGTCCATGTAGACATCCTGCAGGTGTCGCGCGCCGCTGGCCGGGTCGAAGGGCAGGCGACCGTGCAGGACCCGGTGGCCGTGCACCGTGATCAGATCCCCGCTCGAGGTCTTGAAAGCCACCGTGTAGCGGTCACTGTCGATCAGTCGCCCGAGCTTGCGGTAGGCACGGTAGAACTCCTCCATCACCTCGAACGAGGTGCTCAAGGGCTGGGCCAGCTGATTGGAGAATCTGAACGTGGAGACATGGCCCTGGGTGTCGAGCTGGATCAGCGGCGCTCGGGCGTAGGTGTCCTCGGTGTCGCTGAACAGCTGGAACGCGACCGGGACCCGCGCGAGCGTCTCGAAGGCGGCCGGGTCGTCGCGCCGCAGGTCCGCCAAGATGGCCCACCCGTCGGTGAGGGTGCTCTCTCCGCCGGTGGCGTCGTTGCGGAGGAAGTGCAGGAGCTGCACGCTCGGTGGCCAGTGATAGCTGGGCAGATCGGTGTGCGGCTTGAGCTCCATCGCGGTGTGAGCCACGTTGTAGCCGGTCGGATCGTGACGAACGTTGTGGATCCGCTCGAAGGCCGTCTCCCGGACGTGGCCGATGGTTTCGGCGAAACGCGCGACCTCGCCGTCGCGTGACGGAGTGCCTCGCACGAGCGCCACACCATAGTCACGAACCGCGTCGAGGTAGGCCAACTGTCCCGCTGCGGTGCCCACCACCTCGGCGTGCTCGAAGGCCGGCAAGTTGCTGAGGGTCGCGTCCCACAGTGTCGGATCGTGCCCCGAGTCCACTCGCCCGCGGTCTGAATAGTCATGGGCGGCCAGCCAACCTGTCGTGTAGGTCGAGGAGTGACCGTCGTTCCAGGAGACCCGCAGGACCTCTCCCTCGACCTCGGCCGTGGCCGGCGCGATGTCGTCCCCGATGTCGGCAGTGAACAGACGACGCTCTCCGGACTGAACCACGCGACACGCTGGACACCAGCAGTTGTCTCGGAGCCAGACATAGTGGAAGGTCGCCACCCCGGTGTCCAGAGGCAACGTCAGGTGGCGATCTGCAAGAACCACTCGGGCAGTTGCGGGATGTTCGGCGTGATCGGTGACCGGGGTGCTCATGGTGCTGGACACGGGGACCTCCACGCCGGCGATGCTTGATGGCATCCAGTGTCGATCTCCCATCTGACCCGAGTCAAAGCATGTTTTCGAGCTATATGGGGTCCAGAATGTGCGGCATGAAGCTCGCACACGCCCCGGCCGGCGGCATCCCCCCACTTCTGGGACTGCACGCCTACGAGGCCAGCGCCCGCCACCTCAGCTTCGTGTCCGCGGCCGCCGAACTTCATCTGTCGCCCTCCGCGATCAGCCAACGGGTGCGCAACCTCGAGGCGCACCTCGGCGTCGACCTCTTCGAGAGGCGACCGCGCAGCCTGCGGCTCACCGAAGCCGGCCAGGCCTACCTCCCCGCGGTCCGCGACGTGTTCGAGGACCTCGCCGCGGCCACGAACGGCCTGTTCGGCACCGCGGCGCACTCCAGTCTGACCATCCGGGTGCAGGTCTCCTACGCCACGACCTGGCTGGCCAGCCGACTGGCCGGGTTCGCAGCGGCTTTTCCCCACATCGAGCTTCAGGTGATCACCACGATCTGGGCGGACACGCTGCTACCGAGCGAGGTCGACCTCGAGATTCGACAAGGCAATGGGGTGTGGCCGGGCTTCCAGGCATCGCCGCTGCACGACGACTACGCGATTGCCGTCTACGGACCCGGCTACGTCGACCAGTACGGCCCGAACGTCGAGCGGGCCTCGTTCATGGACAAGCCACGCGTACAGGTGTTGGGCTTCGACGACTTGTGGCGTCGGTTCTTCGACCATGACGACGTCGACGGCTCAGCGACCACCTCGCGGGCGGCTATCACCGTGGACACCTCGGTCGCCGCCATCGAGATCGTTGCCACCAGCAGCATGTGGTCGCTTCTCCCCGAACGCTTCGCACGACAAAGTGTGAAGGACGAACGAATCTTCCAAGCCCCGGGCGACCCCATCCGGATGCGACAAGCCCACTACCTGCTACGACCCGACAACGCAGAACCGCTCAGCGGCCAGGCGGTCGCCTTCTCCCGCTGGCTGCGGGAACAAGACGCCACCGACCCGGCCCTCGCCTGACCAGAACCCGCCCCAGCCGAGCTCGCCGGGCTCCGGTGCTGCACCCGGACAAGGGCGTCGACCCCATCGCCAGCATCACCGGTCAACTCACCGACCGCATCCGCGTCTGAGCACGCCGCGTCCTAGTGCCGCGTGTCGTAAATAGATGAACGCTTGAGCTTCTGAAATCATGGGGTCATGGCGAATCGTCCTGCCCCGGCTCTGGTGTTGCGTTCTGGTGATCGTGAGGTCCTGGAGGGATGGACTCGGTCCTCGACCGTGGGGGCTGGTGCTGCGAGGCGGGCCAGGATCGTGCTGCTCGCCGCCGACGGGGTCGCCAACCGGCGGATCGCTGAGCTGGTCGGGGCGAGTCCCACCACGGTGATCGCCTGGCGCCAGCGCTACCACGAACGCGGCCTGGTCGGTCTGGGTGATCGCAAGCGCCCCGGGCGGCCTCGCGAGCTCGACCACCGTCAGATCGTGGCCGAGACGTTGCGGCCGCCTCCGAAGAAGCTCGGTGTCACCCACTGGTCGACCCGCCTGCTCGCGCAGCGGTTGAAGGTCTCCAACGCCACGATCGCCCGGGCGTGGCGCTCCTATGGGATCAAGCCGTGGAAGGCCGAGTCGTTCCGGTTCTCCACCGATCCCGAGCTGGTCGGGAAGGTCACCGACATCTGCGGGCTCTACCTCGCCCCACCGGAGAACGCGATCGTGTTGTGTGTCGATGAGAAAAGCCAGATACAAGCCTTGGACCGCACCGTGCCGATCCTGCCCATGCAAGAAGGACGGATCGAACGCAGGTCGCACGACTACATCCGCCACGGCACCTCGACGCTGTTCGCCGCCCTCGACATCGCCACCGGCCAGGTCACCGCCGCCTTGAAGCCGCGCCACCGTCACCAGGAGTTCCTGGCGTTCCTCAAGCAGATCGAGCGCACCTACCGTCACGTCCTCGACGACCAGGGCGTCCCGATCGAGTTGCACCTGGTGATGGACAACTACGCCACCCACAAGCACAAGAAGGTCAAAGAGTGGCTGGCGGAGAACCCCAGGTTCATCGTGCACTTCACCCCCACCCACGCCTCGTGGATGAACCTCGTCGAGGTCTGGTTCGGCATCGTCGAGCGCCAGGCCATCCGCCGCGGCGTCTTCAAGTCCGTCAAGGACCTCAACACCAAGATCCGCGCGTTCATCGACGGCTGGAACGACCGCTCCCACCCGTTCGTGTGGACCAAGACCGCCGAACAGATCCTCAAGAAGGCCAACCGTCCAACAACTTCAAATTCGCGCCACTAGCGCCACCGATCGGGAACCGACGTCAGTCCGGGGCAATGACGTGGCGCAGGTACCGCTTCGGATCGTCGAGGTAGGCCCGCCAGTGAGCGACCAGCTCCAGGTCCTCCCACGTTGCTTGGCGGATCCCCCATGGCCCGACCTCGAGGATCTGCGCGCCCGGCACCGCCGCCAGCAAGGGCGAGTGCGTGGCGCAGATGACCTGAGCGCCGATCGCCGAGAGCTCGTGCAAGGTGGCCGCCAGCGCGAGCTGACCGCTGAAGGAGAGGGCGGCCTCGGGCTCGTCCAAGCAGTAGAGACCTGGCGAGTCGAACCTGGTGCGCAGCACCTCCAGGAACGCCTCCCCATGGCTCAGCTCGTGAAAGGAGGGGTCGCGCTCGACGGAATACGGCTCGTAGCGGGTGAAGTAGCCGTGCATCGTCTCCGCCCGGAGGAAGAAGCCCCAACGCGGGGCGCCGGGCGCCTTCTCCAAGGTGATCCACTGGTGCAGTGGTGACTCGCTCGTCCGTGTCCCCTCCTGCACGTTGCGGGTGCCGCCTTCGGCCGCGAGCCCGAACGCCATGGCGATCGCCTCCACCAGGGTCGACTTTCCACTGCCGTTCTCGCCCACCAGCACGGTGACGCCCGCCGTGAGCTCGAGCCCCTCACGCAGGAGCTGCGCCACAGCCGGGATCGTCGATGGCCAGGCACCCACCGGCGCCGACGGCTGCTCGCTGGCGACGACTCGACGTACGAGCCGCCGGTCGCGGAGCCACGAGTCCGACCGCCCCATGACCGGGACGCTACCTCCCGGACGCCGCCCCGAGCGTACGTTCGAGGAACGGGTTCCAGAACTTCTGGTCCGGGTCGTAGCGCTTCCGCACCGCCATGAAGTCGGGGAGGCGCGGGAACCGTTGACCGATCACGTCGGCGCCGAAGTGGAACAGCTTGCCCCAATGCGGCCGGGGCGCGAACGGTGCGAGTGCCTCCTCGATGACGGGCAGCAGCGCCGCCACCTCCACCGGGTGCTTGGCCCAGGTGAACCCGATGCACAGGACGTCACGCTCGTAGGCAGGGCTCAGCCACAGAGAATCGGCCGCTGCCGTGCGGATCTCGGCGATCCCCAGGTGCGGGGAGATCTGTGCCCCCAGCGTGCGCAGCACCTCGAGGGCCTGCACGCCGTGCTCGCGGGCGACGTAGTACTCGGTCTGCAGCTCGTCACCGGCGTTGGAGGGCTGCCCCTCGAGGCGGAAGTGCGGCATCCGTTCCGACCACGGGCCGGGCACGCTGGCGCGTGGGTTCACGTTCTCCGGCGCGGTCTCCTCGGAGTCGTCGTACCACGTCGCGCCGAACAGGGTGGGGGCCACCTCGGGGTGCTCACCGTCGCCGAGCCGGGTCTTGAGCCAGACCTGCATCACCGTCGGGCTCGAGAAGTCGGCGAGGAGGCTGACGCTGTAGGCGCTGGCCATCACCTCGTCCAATCGACCGAGGACCGTCTCCCAGGGTGCGTCGCGGTAGACATCCTGGCGCACGAGGTAGCTCGGTTGGATCTCCACGGTGATGCGCGTGATGATCCCGAACGCACCCAGGCCGACGGCGAGCGCGGACAGCTCGTCGCTGGACCGGTCGATCGTGACCAGGGAACCGTCCGCCGTCACCAGCTCCACCGCCGAGATCGCGGTGGACAGGATCCCGTTGCCGTCACCGGACCCATGCGTCCCCGTGGCGGTGGCGCCCGCCACCGAGATGTGCGGCAGTGACCCGGTGTTGTGCAGGGCGAACCCCTGCACCTCCAGCTCGCGCATCAACACCCCGTAGCGGGTTCCCCCGGTGACGCTGGCGGTCATCGCGGTCGGGTCGATCCTGATGTCCGGATCCATCCGGGACAGCGAGATCAACGCCCCTGGCGTGTCCGCGATGTCGATGAACGAGTGTCGGGTTCCGAGCGCGCGCACGCGTGGCCAGCCAGCGACCATGCCCTGAAGCTCGTCGACCGTCGCAGGTTCCAGAACCGCCGCTGCGCTGTAGGACAGGTTGCCCGCCCAGTTCACGTGGTGGGTCGACACGGCGGTTCCTCTCGATCGACTGGCGGCTTGCCAGAGCGTAGCGACGGCCCCTCCTGTCGTGGCGTGTAACGTCGGCAGATGATCATGGGCAGCCACGTCATCGTGGACAGCCGCGACGCGGGAGCCGACCGTGCGTTGATCGCCGATGAGGGGTGGGGACGGTTGACCGTCTCCTGCTGCCGGGCGGTGGCGAGGTGGGGATGGACGAGCCACGCCATCCGCTCGCGATCGACGTGTGATCGGGCCACCCCCACGCAGCGGGCACTGCCGGCTGGTGCCCGCAGCCGCGCACTCTGACTAGGCTGCGGTGTGCCCGAGTTCACCTGGCGACCGGCCAACCTCGCAACGACCGAGGACGTCGAGGCGGTGTTCGACTCCGGTGGCGCCAGCAAGTGCCGCTGCCAGGCGTTGAAGGTCCCCGGCTGGATCTGGCGCGACACCACCCAGGAGCAGCGGGACGTCGCCCTGCTGGAGCAGGCCGGTTGCGGCACCGACGGACCCACGTCCGGCCTCATCGGCTACCTCGACGGAGAGCCGGCCGGCTGGGCCGCGGTCGAGCCGCGGGACAACTACCCCCGAGTGTGGAGCCGGAAGCAGGCGTGGATGCGGATGGATCCTGAGCTCGAGGGCGTCTGGTCGGTCACCTGCTTCGTCGTCCGCAAGGGCTTCCGCCGGCAGGGTCTGATGTACGAGCTGGCCGCCGCCACCGTCGACTACGGAAGGCAGATGGGCAGCCGCGTCCTGGAGGGCTATCCCACCGAGCCGCCACCCGGGAAGTCCGTGATCTGGGACGAGGCGTCGGTAGGGCCGCTGCACGTCTTCCTCGCCGCCGGCTACGAGGTGGTGGCCTCGCCGACCCTGCGCCGAAGGGTGGTGCGTCACCGACTCGACGGGCCGTCGTGACGGCGCGGCGTTCCCTGGCGACCTGAGACCGCTCATCCAGCCGCGTCGGGACGCGAGCGCCGATGTCGGAAGCCCTGCGCTGTCATGACGGTGGACAGCGGAGCACGGCGCACGCCACGCGCCGGCGCTGAGAGACTCGGGAGGTGCCCCGTCCGCCGCGCGTCGAGCCCTCCGGGGTCGTGGTCGCCCGGGTGGCCTCGACCGCGCTGGCGCTTCCGGAGGCGTACGAGGAGGATGCCTGGACCGGGGTGCGCTGGCGAGTCCGGACGAGGACCTTCGCCCACGTCCTGGTTTCCCAGGAGGGGTACACCTCGGCGTACCGCGACGTCACCGGGGTGACCGAGCCGACCACGGTGCTGACCTTCCACTCGTCCGGCGACGAGCTGCTGGCCCTGGCCCACGCCGGGCCGCGCGGTCCCGTGGGTCACGGGCACGGTCCGCGCCGACTCCGGGCGGGAGCAGCGCGTCTCAGGGGGAGGTCGAGGCTTCGGGTGTCGGTTCCTCGGTCGGCTCGGTGATCACCGGCTCGCTCGGGGTGGGTGCGGTGGTCGTGACGGTGGGCGCGACGGTCGGCCCATCGGTGGGCTCATCAGTCGGCTCGTCGGTGGGCTCGGCTTCGTCCGACCCACCTTCGGACGGGAGCACGTCGTCGTCATCGTCGGCGGGAACCTCGGACTGCTGCTCCGCCGGTTGCTCCGGAGTGCTGTCGCCTCCCCCGCCGAGCCCCGGGATGGAGGTGCGGCGGTCGGGATCGCTGCCACCGGTGTAGCTGGAGACGGCCCGACCGGCGACGAGCTCGAAGGCCAGGATCACGAGCATGGCGGCCACGAAGGTCGCCGTGGCGCCCCACGCGATGCGCTTCCACGGCAGCCCGCCCAGGATGCCGCGCCAGTCCGTTCGTTCATCGGCGTCGTCCAGCTCGCCCTCGAGCTCGGCCCGCGCGCGGTCGAGGGCCACCTCGGCCTCCGAGTCGCCTCCCACGGCGGCGTCGGCCGCACCGACCGCGCTTCCCGCCCGACGCTCCGCGACCTCATCGGCGGCCTCTCGGGCGCGGGCCTGTGCCAGCCCGATCCGGGCGGCCGCCACGGTCTGCGCCATCGCAACCCGTCGCCGGGTGGCTCGGATCGAGTACGTGTAGAGCGCCCCGCCGATGGTGATGACCAGCGAGCCGATCGCCGCGCCGATGAGCGTGCCGGCGACGCCGAAGGTGGAGAGCAGGACCGCGGACGAGACGGCCGCCAGCGCTCCACCCGTGGACTGGACCCAGTTGATCTCGAGTCGTGGCCGCTCACCGCTGTCACTCATTCCGGCCCAGTATCCGCCTCTCGGCGAGCCACGGCGAGCCGCTGACTGCCGGGTGAGCATCCGACACGCAGCCGGACACCACGGTCGTGTGCCTCCGAACGCGCGGTGGCGCGCCCCCAGGCCCACGACCCGATCCCTGATGACAGGCTCCGGGGGTGATTCCAGGCGAGATCCGCGTCCGCACTCGTGAGTCGGCGGACGTGCCCGCCCTGGCAGCGGCGCTGCTGGCGCAGCAGTCGGCGACCCGCTACCCCTTCCGCGACCCGTTGCCGGTTCCGGTCGAGGAGTTCCTGCATGCCCACGACGCCGAGAAGGCGTGGACGGCCGAGCTCGGTGGTCGCCCCGCCGGACATGTCTGCCGCGTGCGATCTGCCCGGTCGACTCCGGCAGCCGAGGTCCTGAACGAGATCTGCGCAGGCGCGCACGGCTGCGACCAGAGCGAGCTGACCTGGGTGAGCACCTTGTTCGTCGCTGCCGAGGCGCGCGGACTCGGTGTCGGCCGGCTGCTGATGCGCGCGGTCATCGAGGACGCACGATCCGACAGCAAGCGTCTCTGCCTCGAGGTCCTGCCCACCCACCCCGGCGCGATGACCCTGTACCTGACGACCGGGTGGCGGGTGGTGCATCGGCTGCGGCCCGACTGGCTGCACGCTGCCGTGGGCGAGGAGGGGCCCGACGTGCACGTGATGATCCTGACCGACGACTGACCTCGACCGGTCAG
This sequence comes from uncultured Actinomycetota bacterium, assembly GCA_963756135.1. Lineage (GTDB taxonomy): Bacteria > Actinomycetota > Actinomycetes > Propionibacteriales > Nocardioidaceae > Nocardioides. The sequence continues at coordinate 163,917 of CAVWMP010000007.1, read as the reverse complement.
GGTCGGAAGGCGGAACCGGTGCGGTCGAGCGCGCCCTCGGTGACGGGCACCGCGCCCCTGCGGACGGCGCGGACCAGCTCCGCATGGTCGGCCTCGGTCTGGTCGGCGTAGGCCCGCGCGAACCGGGCCATGGCCCGCTCCAGCTTGTCGGACTTCCCGGCGTACCCGGCGATCATCGAGGCGCCGCTGGTGCGGGCGTGTCCCTTGGCCAGCAGGTGCCCGACGATCCGGGCGTAGTCCGCCAGGGCGGCGGGATCGATCGCGTCGAGCGGGATCGTGCCCTTCATGTTCCGGAACTGTCGGACGTAGTACTGCCGATCGTCCACCGTGGTCCACCCGAGCAGCGGATCGCTCACCGTCTGCAGGGCCTGCTGGTACTCCACGACGCGCTGGCCCTGGTGGGCGTGCCACGCCGACTCGCCGTGCACGTGCGGAGCCAGCACCGATCGTCGGGCCTGCTTCAGCTGGAGGAAGAGCACGTCCTCCGGCGTGCTGCCCTCGAGCAGCGCCACGTAGGCCCGCAGACCGACGCTGCCGACACCGACGACCTTGTGAGCCACGTCGATCAGGGTGTAGCCGCCCAGCACCCGCCGCCAGTGCGGGGCCAGGGTGGTCAGGTACTCGTCCAGCGCGGCGGCGATCAGCTCGCCCTCCTGCTCCGGGACGTGGGTGATCAGCGGTGGCTGCTCGACGATCTGGCGACGACCCTCGTGCTCGCGGGTGAACCGCGGCAGCGCCCGGTCACTCGTCCGGTTCCTGGCCCGCTTGGCGGACCGGGCGATCTCGGCACGCAAGGTCTTCTCGGTGGCGGTCTCGTGCAGACGCTTGACGTCCAGCCGGTTGTAGGACCGCATCAGCAGCGGTTGCTCCGCCAGGAAGTTCACCTCGTCCCGGTACGCCGAGACGCAGGAGGTGACCGCGCCCGCGCACTGCTCCTCGGTGGAGGAGTTCTCCCGCCCGGCCACCCAGATGCTGGCGACCAGCCGGCGCAGGTCCCACTCCCAGCCGCCCGGGTGGGCCTCGTCGAAGTCGTTGAGGTCGATGACGAGCTCACCCTCGGGCGAGGCGTAGAAACCGAAGTTCCCCAGATGCGCGTCCCCGCAGATCACCGGCGTGATCCCAGTGGCCGGCAGCCCGGCGACGTCCGCGGCCATCACGATGGCCGTGCCGCGCAGGAAGCCGTACGGCGAGCCGATCATCCGGCTGACCCGGATCGGGATCAACTCCTCCACCCGCCCCCGGTGCGACTCCTGGATCAGCTCGACCGGGTCGCGCCGGCCGGCCGAGGCATCCCAGTCCCCCAGTGACCTGCGTGGCACCTGCTTGCGCAGGGCGCGACCCAGCGCGAATCGTTCCCGCCGAGACGTGGGCTGCTTCCGCAGTGAACCGAACGCCTCCCCCTCGGCCGTCGCGAGGACGGTGTGCGCGGTCTCGCTGGTCACGGTGTCTCCTCCACTGCCGGACCCGACTTGTTCTACCAGAGTTCGCTCGAGGCGCGCCCCGCTCGCCACACCGGGTCGAGACGCAGGCGGACCGGGTGCTCGACGGCGGTCAGTCCTCCAGCCGGAGCTCCGGCTCCAGCACGTCGGTGAGGTGCTCGGCGTAGCTGGCGGTGATGTGGTCGCGGTCCAGCCGGGCGATGTACCCGCCGATGACGGTGGGACAGGTGCCGCGGAAGCAGAACCAGGAGGCGGTGGCGATGTACTCCGCGTCGGTCGCCCGGGTGCCACGCTTGAGCGCCTTGATCATCGCGATCGAGCGCGGCACCCCGGTGCCGGAGCACCGACCCAGGCTGGCGTCGTCGTGGGCGAGGCAGTAGCCGGGGCTGAACTTCAGCGCCGGGGGGTCGCCGATGACGACGACCCGATCGGTGTGCGGGGAGACGAGCTCGATCTGGCGCTGGATCCCCTCCTTGAAGAGCGCGGCGACCTCGCTCTGATCGGTCACCTGCTGGCCCTCGTCGTCCGCGAAGCCCTGGTTGTTGGCGTCCGAGGCGATCACCACGATGTCCGGCTGCAGTGCCGCGACCTGGGCCCGGGCCCACTCCTGGAAGTCGGCACAGTCGGTGCTCGGTCCGCTGCCGTCGCTGAGCCACGGCGTGACGTCGGAGCCGGGGCAGCCCTCGCGGACCAGGAAGTAGTCGGTGTAGCCGTAGCGCTTGCTCAGCGCCTCGATGGGCGGGATCCACTGACGGGCGTGCGAGTCGCCGATCAGCACCAGGCTGCGCTCGCCCTCGACGTCGCCGCGTGCGCACAGCGGCCGGTCCGCGGTGATCTCGAAGTAGGTGCACGGCTCGACCGCCGGCTTGTCGTCGGTCAGCTCGAGCAGCGACGGCTGCAGCCCAGCCGGCACCTCGATGTCGTTCTCGGCGGCCAGCACGGAGGCCTTGACCAGGTTGCGGACCTCGTCGCGCCGGAACTGCACCTCGCTGTCGCTCGGCGACTGGCCGAACGAGGAGGTGGTGATCGCCTCGCCGCCCCCGGAGACCTGGAGCTCGACGATCCGGTTCGCTCCCACCAGCAGCGGCAGCGCCACCGCCAGCACCGCGGGGTAGAGCAGCAGCCCCCGCCGCCGGCGCAGCGGGACAAGCCTCGACCGACGCACCGGGTTCTCCACGTAGTGGTAGGTCAACCCCGCCAACGCCAGCGATACCAGCAGCACCGAGCCGCCCGACCAGCCGTGCGGCGTCCCCCACAGCGCCCCGGCCATGATCAGCGCCGGCCAGTGCCACAGGTAGAACGAGTAGGACCAGTCCCCCACCGAGCGCACCGGCCTCAGGCTCAACAGCCCCTGCGGCCCCCACGCGGCGGGACGCAGCCCCCCGGCCAGCAGCAGAGCGGTGCCCAGCACCGGCAGCGCGGCGGCGTACCCGGGAAAGGCGGTCGTCTCCTCGAACCCGGTCGCCGCGGTCAGCACCGCCGCCAGGCCGGCCCACGAGGCCAGCGCCAGCAGCCCCGCGGGCGCTCGGGCGACCCGGTGGGCCAGGCTGGCCAGCAGGGCGCCGAGACCCAGCTCCCAGGCCCGGGTGAACGGCGAGAAGTAGGCCTCGACGCTGTGCCCCGGGGTGGAGTACACCGACCAGGCGAACGAGACGGCGATCAGCACCAGCAGCAGCGGTACGGCGGCGCGCGCCGGTGTCGGAGCCTCGCCCCGGCGCCGGCGCACCAGCGCCACCACCAGGCACAGGACCAGCACCAGCAGCGGCCAGACCAGGTAGAACTGCTCCTCCACCGCCAACGACCAGTAGTGCTGGAGCGGTGAGGCGGTGGCCTCGGCGTTGAAGTAGTCGGTGCCGTCCCGGGTGAGCTTCACGTTCGCGGCGAAGAACGTCGCCCAGACCGCGTCCTCGATCGCCGAGCGGGACTCGATCGGGGTGAGCACCACCAGCGAGGCAAGGATGGTGACCAACATCACCAGCGTCGCCGCCGGCAGGATCCGCTTCGCCCGGCGAGCGTAGAAACCCAGCAGCGAGACCCGCCCCGTCGCGGCCGCCTCACCCAGCAGCAGGCTGGTGATGAGGAAGCCGGAGATCACGAAGAAGACGTCGACGCCGACGTACCCACCGGTGAAGGGCCCGATCCGGGCGTGGTCCAGCGCGACCAGCACGACAGCCAGGGCACGCAGGCCCTGGATGTCCTGCCGGAAGCGGAGATGCACGTGCTGCATCGTAGGTCGGTCCGGCCCCTCATCTCGATTCCACGCCGCCACCTCGACGACCCGTGCCGGCAGACCGGCAGCTCCTGGCCCCAGGGCGCGCAATAGCTCGAACGGACTACGTAACCGACCTCACGCGCGGGCGTTGGTGTCGATCGAGGGAGTTCTGTGCGTTTCCCTCCCGGGAGGGCCGCGGGCGTCCCATCATCGTCTCGGCACACCGGGGCTCGGCCCGGACATCGCTGATCGCACGACGTGACCCACGGGACTGGATCACCACACCTGATCCGAGAAAGCAGGAGAGCAGTGAGCAGATTCCTTGTGAGGGCGGTGGCCGGAGCCGCGGCCTGCGCAGCGGCGATGGCGGGGAGCCTCGCGGCGACGCCCGTGCAGGCGGCCCCGGACTCCGCCGGCGAAGCCGAGTCCACCATCAGTCGCTTCGGCTACAAGTCGAACGTCTTCGGCACCAAGGTGCTGGTGGACAACGTCGAGCTGCGCAACCTCAAGGACGCCTTCGCCCAGCTCAAGTGCACCCGGCGCACGGACGTCGACATCACCAAGCACTCGTCCGCGTCGACCGAGGCGCTGCCGATCGACAACGACCTGGTCCACATCTCCCCGAGCACCAGCCGGTCGACGACGTACCGGGCGGACGGCGTCCACGGCGTACGAGGGATCAACACGATCGCCGACATCGCCCTGGGCGGCGAGCTCCCCGGCGGGTTCCAGACCCCGGTGCTCAAGATCCGCGGTCTGCAGTCGGTCTCCGACGCCTTCCACGTCGACGGCAAGGGCTTCGACCACGCGGAGTCGTTCGGCTTCCGGGGCATCTCGTTGGAGATCCCCGAGGGCTCGGAGATCCCCCCGGAGGTGCAGGACCTGCTCGACGTCATCAACCAGGTCGACGTGCCGATCAGCGAGGTCGTCAACCAGCTCATCGACCTGCTGGAGAGCACCGGGGTCATCGAGATCCCCGGCCTCGGGTCGATCGCCCTGGGCAGGTCCTTCGGCTCGGCCTCGAAGACCCGGGCCTCCTCCGAGGCGTACGCGCTGCGGATCGGCGTCGACAACCCCTCGGACGGCTCCACCACCATGCTCCAGCTCGGCCGTGCCGTCAGCCGGATCAGCACGGGCGTTCCCAGCGGCGTCTTCCGCTCCCAGATGACCGCCCTCGAGCTGCTCTCCGGCAACGATGCACTGCACCTCGGCAACGTGCTCCAGCGCTCGATCCCCTGCGAGGGCACCGGCGGGCAGCTGGTCCGCAAGAAGGTGAACGCTGCCAAGGTGCTCCAGGGCGCGGCGGTCAGCCTCGAAGGCGTCGAGTACGCCTACCTCGGCAAGCAGCTGGCCGGCGGCAAGGCCAAGGGCAAGGTCCGCACCACCATCGCCAAGGCCTCGATCCCGGCCGTGGACATGGTCATCGAGGGCATCACCTCCGGAGTCCGGGTCCGCAGCCGCGGCCAGGGCCAGAAGGTGCAGCGGGTCCCGTTCGTCCGGATCGGCTCGATCACCGTGGGCGGCGAGCCGCTCGCGCTGCCGAAGCCCGGTGGTGAGACCGACTTCGACGGAGGCGTGCTGCGGTACAAGGTGCTGCGCCAGAACGACTTCTACGGCACCCAGGTGAACGCGCTGGAGATCCAGCTGACCGAGATGGCCTCCGTGGTCAAGCTCGGCTCGGCGGCCGGCCGGGTGTTCTTCAAGTAGTCCAGCGATAGGACCGAGCCCGTCGGGACCCTCAGCAACCTTCGATGCTGGCGTCCCGGCGGGCCAGGTCGCCGTACCGGCGGGCCGTGGTCAGCGACGGGAAGACGACGCTGGCCCCGCCGACGTTCCCGATGCTGCCCGGCACCACGCAGGTGGTGACCTTGGCCGGGTCGACCTGGGCGACCGCCTGGGCCAGCCGGAAGAGCTCGCCCGGCGGCAGGTCGGTGTCGGTGTGCTGCATCACGGTGAGCACCCCCCGCTCCAGGAAGCCGCGCTCGCCGGCCTGGGACCGCACCCGGCCCTGGATGCCCCGGAGCACCCGCTGCTGGTTGGCGGACCGGTCGAAGTCGCCGCCCGGGAGCGTCTTGCGGATCCGCGCGAACGCCATCGCCGAGTAGCCGTCGAGCCGGATCGGTCCGGCGCGGAAGCCGTTGTCCTTGAGGTTGACGTCCGAGAACGCCCGCGGGTTCTGCACCTGGATCCCGCCGATGTCGTCGACCATGTCCTCGAAGAACGGGAACCGGGTGACGAACACGTAGTCGGGGGCGATGCCGACCATGTCCCCGACGGTGGCCGCCAGCAGCCGCGGACCGCCGAAGTACAGCGCGGCGTTCACCCGGTTGGAGCCGTACCCCGGGATCGGGACCCACGAGTCCCGGGGGATCCCGATGCTGGTGGCGGCGCCGGTGCGGGTGTTCATCCCGACCAGCTGCAGCGCGTCGCCGCGCGAGCGGGTCATGTCCTCGCCGGGCCGGGCGTCCGACCCCACCGCGAGGATCCAGGTCGTCTCCCGGTCCAGGGCCACGCCCTGGGCCCGGGCGACCCGGACCAGGGACACCTCGGTGCTGTGCACCTGCGAGTCCGGCACGACCAGGCCGGCCACGGCGAGCACCACGACCAGCACACCGCCGCGCAGCCCGGCACGCAGCCGGCCCGGGCCCAGCCGACGGGTACGACGGTCCCGGGCCATCAGGCCGCCTTCCTGTTCTGCTGCTGCTGCTTCTGCTTCTTCTCGTTCTGTTGCTTCTGTTGCTGCTGTTGCTTCTGGGGTTGGTGCACGCCGCGAGTCAGGTCGTAGGCGAAGACCTTCCACCCGTCCCGCCAGGTCAGGTAGAGCCGCCCCGCGACCCGCTCGGAGCGGCTGACCCGGCCGCTGGTCTCGAAGTCGAGCACCACCCGCGCCGTCACCCCGACCGCCCGACCCCGGGCGGCCAGCACGTCGATGCGCAGCCGCCGGTTCGTCGCCCGCACCGCCTCGACCTTCCGGCCGATCGGCTTGTTGCTCATCAGCGCCAGGTCCCGACGAGCCTCCGCTGCCGCTCCGGCGGTGAAGCCGGTGAAGGCCTTGCGGAAGTCGTTGCGCGGGAACGAGCCACCGACGTACGCGCGGTCCAGCCAGCGGTCGACCACCTCGGTGACCCGCTGCTTGACCCGAGCCCGGCGGGCCCGCTCCAGCCGTCCGGTCACCTCGCCGACCGAGGCCGTCGTGGCCAGCGGGGGCGCCGCGTCCGCGCCGAACGTGGTGCCGGCCCGGGACTGCTGGGGGTCGGCCGACCCCGGGTCGTCGGAGGTGCAACCGGCGACGCCGAGCGCCAGCCCCAGCGTCAGCGGTACGACGGCCAGGCGGGCGCGCAGCGGGGTGGGTCTCGTCACGGTGGGCTCCGGGGTGGGGACAGGTTCAGACGGGGGTCGAACGCCTCGGCAGGATAGTCCAAGATGTCGGGACACCCTGGTCCCTGCAATCCCCACCAGCGGGGACTAGCCTGGGGTCGATCCCGCCAGCGCGCTCATCCGGAAGAGGCGAAGCAAGTCGTGCCGCAGTCCTCCAGCAAGCAGTCCTCCGCATCGTCCCCCGAGGTCCCCGACGACTTCGGTGCGAACGAATGGCTCGTCGAGGAGATGCACGAGCAGTACGAGAAGGACCCCTCCAGCGTGGACCCCCGCTGGGTCTCGTACTTCACGACCAACGGCAGCGGTTCCGAGGGCTCGTCCAGCGGCCCCGACGGCCCCGACAGCCCCGAGAAGGCGCCGGAGAAGGCCCCCGAGAAGTCCGAGAAGAAGGACCCGGAGAAGGCCCCGAGGAAGACGGAGGCGAAGGCCGAGAAGCCCGCGCCGGAGTCCGGGACGAAGAAGCCGGCCGCGAGCTCGGAGCGGACCCCGCAGCCGAAGGCCAAGCCCCGCCCCGCCGCGAAGGCCGCCGAGCCGGCCAAGGGCACCACCAACCCGGTCCCCAAGGAGCAGCCTCCGGCCGAGAAGTCGCCGGCCAGCGACGAGCCGACGTACACCGTGCTGCGCGGCGCGCCGGCCCGCACCGCCTCGAACATGGACGCCTCGCTGACCGTCCCCACCGCCACCTCGGTGCGCTCGGTGCCGGTCAAGCTGCTGTGGGACAACCGCACCGTCATCAACAACCACCTCGCCCGGGCACGCGGCGGCAAGGTGTCCTTCACCCACCTGATCGGCTACGCCCTGGTCAAGGCGCTGGCCTCGATGCCGGAGATGAACGTCGGCTTCGAGACCGTCGACGGCAAGCCGAACCTGATCACCCCGGCCCACATCAACCTGGGCCTGGCGATCGACGTCCCGAAGCCCGACGGGTCGCGGCAGCTGCTGGTGCCCTCGATCAAGGGCGCCGAGACGATGGACTTCGCCGGCTTCTGGACGGGGTACGAGGACATCGTCCGGAAGGCGCGCGACGGCAAGCTCGGCGTCGTCGACTTCCAGGGCACCTCGATCTCGCTCACCAACCCCGGCGGCATCGGCACCAGTCACTCGGTGCCGCGGCTGATGAAGGGGCAGGGCGCGATCATCGGCGTCGGCGCGATGGAGTACCCCCCGGAGTGGCAGGGCGCCTCCGCCGACGCGATCGCCCGCAACGCGATCAGCAAGGTGATGACGCTCACCTCGACCTACGACCACCGGGTCATCCAGGGCGCCCAGTCGGGTGAGTTCCTCAAGCGGATGCACCAGCTGCTGCTCGGTCAGGAGGGGTTCTACGACGAGATCTTCCGCTCGCTGCGGATCCCCTACGAGCCGATCCGGTGGAGCAACGACATCGCGACGTCGCACGACGACGAGATCAGCAAGCAGGCCCGGATCCTCGAGCTGATCCACGCCTACCGGGTTCGCGGTCACATGATGGCCGACACCGACCCGCTGGAGTACCGCCAGCGCAGCCACCCCGACCTCGAGGTCGAGTCGCACGGACTGACCCTGTGGGACCTGGACCGGGAGTTCGCCACCGGCTCGTTCGGCGGCGAGGGTCGGCGGTTCATGAAGCTGCGGCACATCCTCGGGATCCTGCGCGACTCCTACTGCCGGACCACCGGCATCGAGTACATGCACATCATGGACCCCGAGCAGCGCCGCTGGATCCAGGAGCGGGTCGAGCAGCCGCACACCAAGCCGCCCCGCGAGGAGCAGCTGCGGATCCTGCTCAAGCTGAACCAGGCCGAGGCCTTCGAGACCTTCCTGCAGACCAAGTTCGTCGGTCAGAAGCGGTTCAGCCTCGAGGGTGGCGAGACCACCGTCGCCGTCCTCGACGAGATCTGCGAGGCCGCCGCCGAGGCCACCCTGGACGAGGTGACCATCGGCATGGCGCACCGCGGCCGGCTGAACGTGCTCGCCAACATCGTCGGCAAGAAGTACTCCCAGATCTTCCGCGAGTTCGAGGGCAACATCGACCCGCGCACCGTGCAGGGGTCCGGTGACGTGAAGTACCACCTCGGCGCCGAGGGCGAGTTCGAGTCCGGCTCCGGCGACACGATCAAGGTCTCGGTCGCCGCCAACCCCTCGCACCTCGAGGCCGTGGACCCGGTCCTGGAAGGCATCGCCCGGGCCAAGCAGGACGTGCTGGACCGCGGTGCCGCGTTCCCGGTGCTGCCGCTGCTGGTCCACGGCGACGCGGCGTTCGCCGGGCAGGGCGTGGTCGCGGAGACGCTGAACCTCTCCCAGCTGCGTGGCTACCGCACCGGCGGCACCATCCACGTCGTGGTGAACAACCAGGTCGGCTTCACCACCTCCCCCGGCTCCTCGCGCTCCTCGCTGTACTGCACCGACGTGGCCCGGATGGTCCAGGCCCCGATCTTCCACGTCAACGGCGACGACCCCGAGGCCTGCATCCGGGTCGCCCGGCTGGCGTTCGAGTACCGCCAGACCTTCAACAAGGACGTCGTCATCGACCTGGTGTGCTACCGCCGCCGCGGTCACAACGAGGGCGACGACCCGTCGTACACGCAGCCGCTGATGTACGACCTGATCGAGCAGAAGCGGTCGGTCCGCAAGCTGTACACCGAGTCGCTGATCGGTCGTGGCGACATCACGATCGAGGAGGCCGAGCAGGTGCTGCGCGACTACCAGCAGCAGCTGGAGCGCGTCTTCACCGAGGTCCGCGAGGCCAGCACGCAGCCGTCGGAGTGGACCACGGTCCCCGACTACCCGGAGAAGCCGGCCGGCGACACCGAGACCTCCATCGACCTCGCGGTGCTCAAGCGGATCGCCGACGCCTACGTGACGCCGCCCGAGGGCTTCACCGTGCACCCGAAGGTGATGCCCCAGCTCCAGCGTCGCGCGCAGGCCATCACCGAGGGCCCGATCGACTGGGGAACCGGCGAGATCCTGGCGTTCGGCTCGTTGCTGATGGACGGCCGCCCGGTGCGGCTGGCCGGGCAGGACTCCCGCCGCGGCACCTTCGTCTCGCGGTTCGCCACCATCATCGACCGGACCAACGCCGACGAGTGGACCCCGTTGTCGTCGCTCACCGAGGAGCAGGCGAAGTTCTACGTCTACGACTCGCTGCTCTCCGAGTACGCCGCGCTCGGCTTCGAGTACGGCTACTCGGTGGCCCGGCCCGAGGCCCTGGTGCTCTGGGAGGCCCAGTTCGGGGACTTCGTCAACGGCGCCCAGACCGTCATCGACGAGTTCATCAGCGCCGGCGAGACCAAGTGGCGCCAGCAGTCCGGCGTGGTGCTGCTGCTCCCCCACGGGTACGAGGGACAGGGCCCGGACCACTCCTCCGCGCGGATCGAGCGCTTCCTGACGATGTGCGCCGAGGACTCGTTCGTGGTGGCCCAGCCGTCCACGCCCGCCTCGTACTTCCACCTGCTGCGCCGGCACTCGCTCGGCGAGGAGCACAAGCCGCTCATCGTGTTCACGCCGAAGTCGATGCTCAAGCGCAAGGAGGCGGCCTCGCAGCCGGACGACTTCACCAGCGGTTCCTTCAAGCCCTTCATCGCCGACCGCGACGCCGACCCGGACCAGGTGGACACCCTGCTGCTGTGCTCGGGCCGGGTCACCTGGGACCTGGTGGTGGAGCGGGAGAAGCGCGAGAACCCGGGACGGTTCGCGATCGCTCGGGTCGAACAGCTCTACCCGCGCCCGGTCGGCGACATCCAGGCCGAGCTCGCCCGCTACCCCAAGCTGAAGCACGTCCGCTGGGTGCAGGACGAGCCGCTGAACATGGGTCCGTGGCCGCACTACCAGCTGAACGTGTGGCCCGAGGTCGACGGGACCGTGGAGCCGGTGGCGAGGCCCGCCTCGGCGGCGCCCTCGGTGGGCACCGTGAAGCGGCACATGGCCGAGCAGAGGGACCTGCTCGACCAGGCCTTCGCCTGATCGCGGTGGTCGCGGCATGTACTTCACCGATCGCGGCATCGAGGAGCTGCAACGGCGTCGGGGGGACGAGGAGTTCACCGGCGCCTGGCTGGCCGAGCAGCTCCAGGTCTTCACCGACACCCACCCCGAGCACGAGACCGCGGTGGAACGGTTCGCGACCTGGCTGGCCCGCCTCGACGACCCCGAGGACTGAGCCCCGGCTCGTGCCGGGGCGATGAGCGAGGCCTACCCGGCCGCCCCGTGGCGGATGGTCGGGTCGCTGTGGCTCTCGTTGTTCCGGCTCCGCGACGCCGTCGACGCGCCCCGGCCGGCCGGACTGTACGGCGTCGCCTTCGTCTCCTACACCGAGGGCAGCCCGCTCACCTACTCCGAGCTGCTCGTCGCCCGACCGGTGCGCACCGAGCGGCACGGTCGCCGGGTCACCATCACCGACATCTGGGTCGACTCCCCCGCCTCGGTGGCCGGCGGGCGCGAGCTGTGGGCGATCCCCAAGGGCCTGGCCGACTTCACCCTCGAGTCGTCGTACCGGGGTCCGCTCAGCACGACCACCTGGTCGGCCTCGCGGGAGCGACGGCCGGTGGCGTCGGCACGGTTCGCCGATCTGGCGCGGGCCGCCCCTCGCCTGCCGTTCCGAGGCGGGACCTGGCAGCCCGGGATCGACGACACCGGCGGCGAGGACCGGGCTGCCCCGATCCGAGGAACCGCGCGAACCCTGCCGTGCCGCGGCAGCTGGGACTTCGCGCCGGACGGGCCGCTGGCATGGCTGCGGGCGGCCCGCCCGGTCGGCTCCGCGAGGATGACCGACTTCCGGATGTCGTTCGGCTGAGCCTCGCGACCGGTCGGCCTGTCAGCCCGTGATGCGGGTGGTGTTCCGGCTGCCGTGATGCTGTGGGGTGTCTGGGTTCGTTCGCGGGATCGCCCTGGGAATCCCCGGTCGTCAGGGGTTCCCGACGCGGGATCGCCCTGGGAATCCCCGGTCGTCAGGGGTTCCCGACGGTTGTCAGGGGTTGCAAGGGCCGACAAGCGTCGGGAACCCCTGACATCCGGGGATTCCTGGGGAGGACCCGGACCAGCGCCGACCGGTCACCCACGCGGCCCGGCTGCCGCGCCGACCCGAGGTCCGGCTCACTCCTCGCCGTGCTCGGCGGTGGCCTTGCGGGAGGCCTCGCGGATCTCGTAGACCTCGGTGGCGAAGCCGCCGACCGCACCCGCGACGTCCTGGACGGCCCGGGTGATGATCCGGGTCACCTCGCCGACGGTGCCGGCGGCCGCCTGGACGGTCGACTGGACCGCGTCCTTGCCGATCTCGGTCTTGCTCAGGTGGTCGCTCATGGTTCCAGTGTGCCCCGTCCGCAGCGGGCCTGGTCAGGCTGCCATCGCGACGTCTGTCACATCGGCGTCACCGGTGCGGGCCGGCCGGGGGTCGGGAAGCGCGAACCGGCAGATCTTCCGGGCGACGCTCCACAACTGCCTGCCGAGCGAGCCGGTCTGGTAGGCGAGGCCGTACCGCTCGCAGATCTCCTGGACCTCCGAGGCGATCTCGGGGTAGCGGCGAGCCGGCAGGTCGGGGAACAGGTGGTGCTCGATCTGGTGGGAGAGGTTGCCGGTCATGACGTGGAAGAGCCGGCCGCCGGTGATGTTGGCCGACCCGAGCACCTGGCGGTAGTACCAGTGGCCCCGGGACTCGTCCTCGCACTCCTCGGCCGAGAAGGTGGCGACACCGGCCGGGAAGTGGCCGCAGAAGATGATGTTGAACGCCCAGATGTTGCGAACCAGGTTGGCGGTGGCGTTCCCGGCGAAGGTGAGCGGGAACAGCGGTCCGGTGAGTGCCGGGAAGAGCAGGTAGTCCTTGACCGCCTGGCGGCGGATCTTGCGCAGCAGCCCCGGGTACAGCGGCGCGTTGTCGGCGATCGACCGCTTGCCGGCCACGATGTTCTCGACCTCGAGGTCGTGCAGCGCCACGCCCCACTCGAAGAACGTCATCAGCAGCAGGGCGTAGACGGGGTTGCCGAGGTAGTAGGGATGCCACGGCTGGTCCTCGTCCATCCGCAGGATGCCGTACCCGATGTCGCGGTCCTTGCCGAGGATGTTGGTGTAGGTGTGGTGGATGTAGTTGTGGCTGGTCTTCCACTGGTCCGAGGGGCAGACGTTGTCCCACTCGTACATCCGGGAGTTGAGCCCCGGGTCGCCCATCCAGTCGTACTGGCCGTGCATGACGTTGTGGCCGATCTCCATGTTGTCGAGGATCTTGGAGACCGAGAGCGCGGCGACCGCGAGCGGCCAGGCCGGCGGCAGGTAGAACAGTGCCCGGCCGGCGACCTCGAGCTGACGCTGGCGCTTGACGACGCTGCGGATGTAGCGGGCGTCGTCCTCGCCGAGGTCGGCGATCACGCGCTGCCGGATCGCGTCGAGCTCGACGCCGAGCGCGTCGAGCTGCTCGGGGGTCAGCCGGGTGCCGGGGGTGGTGTCGGTGATGCTCATGAAGGGTCCTTTCACAGGTCGACGACACAGTCGCCGACGGGGGCGGAGACGCAGAGGCGGATGTCCTCGTCGGGCAGCGAGGACTCCTCCCCGGTCAGGACGTTGCGGACGGTGCCCTCGCGCTTGCGCGAGGTGCACGAGAAGCAGATGCCCATCCGGCAGCCGAACTCGGGGGCGAGCCCGAGCGACTCGGCCTGCTCGAGCAGCGAGGCGCCGGTGCCGGTGCTGCTGGTGCCGGACCGGCTGAACAGGACCTCCCCGCCGGCGGCACCGGACGACGTGGCCCGCGGCGGCCGGAAGTACTCCACCCGGAGGGCCTCGGAGCCGGCGTACGCCGCCTGCACCGCCTCGACCATCGGCGCGGGTCCGCACGCCCAGGTGGGCACCTCGCGGTGGCCCGGCACGAGCCCCTCCAGGAACGCGGGCGACAGGCGGGGGTCACCCAGCTCGGGGTGCAGCAGGTGGACGTCGATCCCGTCCCCGGACCGCCGGACCTCGTCGAGCTCGGCGGCGAAGATCTGGTGCTCGGGGCTCCGCGCGTAGTGCAGGAAGGTGACCCGGCCCCGGTGGGTGCGGCGCTGCAGCGAGCGCAGCATCGACATCACCGGGGTGATCCCGGACCCGCCCGAGATGAGCAGCACGTGCTCGGGCATCCGGTCGGGGAGCACGAACTCCCCCTGCGCCTGCGAGAGGTGCACCGTCGTGCCGGTCCGGGCGCGCTCCACGAGGTAGCGCGAGACCACGCCCTCGGGGTTCGCGCGCAGCGTGATCGTGAAGCGGTCACCCGGCCGCGAGTCAGCGCTGGAGACCGTGAACACCCGCGTGCTGCGGCGCGCTCCGTCGACCTCCACGCCGAGCTGCACGTGCTGGCCGGCCCGGTGACCGGCCCAGGTGGCCGTGGGCTGCAGGGTGATGGTGGCCACCGGAGGGTGGCCGGGTACGTCGACCTCGCGACGGACGTCGACGATCCGGGCGCGCACCTCGGTGGCAGCCCACATCGGGTTCACCTGCTCGAGGTAGCGGTCCACGCCGTGCGGGGAGGTCAGGGCGCCCAGGACACGGGAGCGCAGGACGCTGCGTCCGAGTCCGGTGAGCGGTGCGGTGAGGCTCATGCCTGCTCCTGAAGTTGAGTGTACGCCTGTACACCGAAAAGCGTGCCGGTCCCGTCCCCCGCCCGTCAACACGTGGAGCACGTGTCGGTGGACACATGTTCACTGACTAGGATGGTGGGATGACCGAGACCCGCGTCGAGCGCAAGGGACGCACTCGTCGCGCCATCCTCGACGCGGCCCTCGACCTGTGCGAGGACAGCAGCCTGGTCGCTCTCTCGCTGCGCCAGGTCGCCAAGCAGGTGGGCATCGTGCCCACCGGGTTCTACCGGCACTTCGACTCGATCGAGTCGCTCGGGCTGGCCCTGGTCGAGGAGTCGTTCGTCTCGCTGCGGGCGATGCTGCGCGACGTACGCCGCGGCGACCCGCAGGTCGAGGACATCGCCGACCGCTCCGTGGAGCTGCTCGTCGAGCACGTCCGCGCCGAGCAGCAGCACTTCGCGTTCATCGCCCGTGAGCGGATGGCGGGGCCGCCGGCGGTGCGCGAGGAGATCCGCCGCCAGATCGACCTCGTGGAGCGCGAGCTGGCCACCGACCTCGACCGGGTGCCGGGCACCCAGCACTGGTCCGCGTCTGACCTCCGCACGCTCTCGGGCCTCATCGTCACCGCGATGGTCGGCGTGGTGGAACGCCTGCTGACCACGCCGACCGGCGGTGAGCAGGAGATCGTGGAGACCGCCCGCACCCAGCTGCGGATGGTGCTGGTCGGCGCGCTCAGCTGGCGCTCGGCCTAGCGGCGCTCGCTGACGCCGGAATCGGCAGTCGCGTGGACAGCGCGACCGCCAGCATCGCCACCACCAGCGCCAGACCTGCTCCCACGGTGAAGGCGGTCCGCATCCCGCCGAGCAGCGCGTCCAGCGGATCTGCGCCACCCCCGGCGAGGCTCGCCGTACGGCTGGTCATCACCGTGATCACCAACGCCGTCCCCACCGCGGCGGCCACCTGCTGCAGGGTGCCGAGCATGGCGCTGCCGTGGGAGTAGAGCTCGACCGGGAGCGCGCCCAGGCCGACGGTGAACGCCGGGGTGAAGACGGCCGCCAGCGAGACCATCAGCAGCACGTGGACCAGCAGCAGCTGCCAGAAGGGCACCGTCAGCGTCACCCGGGTCAGCGCGGCGAGGGCCAGGACGATGCCGACGGCCCCGGGCAGGACGAGCACCCGGCCACCCCGCCGGTCCAGCACCCGGCCGACCTGCGGCCCGAGAAGTCCCATCGCCAGTCCCCCGGGCATCACGAGCAGCCCGGTGCGCAGCGGGCTCAGGCCGCGGACGTCCTGGAGGTAGAGCGGAAGCATGATCATCGACCCGAGCATCGCCATGAAGGACGCCGCGAGGAGCAGCAGCGCCAGGGTGTACGTCGGGTACCGGAGCACCCGCAGGTCCATCAACGGCACCCCGGACCGCTGGAGCACCCGCTGCCGCACCACGAACACCGCGATCGAGACCAGGCCGGCCGCGATGATGACGAGCGGCGTCAGCACCTCTCCCCCGCTGAACCGCGACAGGCCGTAGACCACGCCACCGAAACCGAGCGCCGCAGCGACCACGCTGCCACTGTCGATCCGGCCGGGTCGCACCTCGCCGACGTTCTCGAGCCGCACCAGGGCGACCGCGGTGATCGCGGCCGCGATCGGCAGGACGAGCACGAAGAGCAGCCGCCACGAGCCGAGCTGGAGAACGGCCCCCGAGACGGTCGGACCCAGCGCGGGAGCCACCGAGATCGCCAGGGTGACGTTTCCCATCACGCGTCCCCGGTCGCGCTCGTCGACCACGGTCATCAGCGTGGTCATCAGCAGCGGCAGCATCACCGCGGTGCCCGAGGCCTGGATGACCCGGGCGAGAAGCAGCACGACGAAACCGGGCGCCACCGCGGCCAGCGCCGTACCCAGACAGAAGATCCCCATCGCGGTGGTGAACGCCGCCCGCGTGGTGACCCGCTGCAGGAACCATCCGGTGACGGGGATGACGGCCGCCATCGTCAGCATGAAGGCGGTCGAGAGCCACTGCGCGGATTGGGCGGTGACGGCGAGGTCGCTCATCAGTCGCGGGATCGCGTTGATCATGATCGTCTCGTTCAGGATCACGATGAACGTCGCGAGCACCAGCCACCCCACCACCGGGGGCGTCCGCCCCGGCGCGGTGGAGGGCACGACCGGGGTCGCGAGTGGCGCAGGCATGCGAGGACGCTAGCCGAGCCGGACGGTCCGGCTCGACCGAATTACCGCCGTCAGGACGTCGTCAGGACGGCGTCAGGACGGCGTCAGGACGGGGGCTTCAGCGGCCGGACCGTGACCTCGGGGATGGTGGCCCCCTCGGCGAGGTCGAGCACGTGCAGGATCATCGCGGCGACCACGTCCGGGTCGATCCACTGCGAGGCGTCGTAGGTGCGCCCCTCCTGCTCGTGCACCTTCTCCTGCATCGGGGTGGCCGTGCGGCTGGGGAAGACCGTGGTGACCCGGACGCCGTGCTCGATCTCCTCGCCGCGCAGGGCGTCGGCGAAGCCACGCAGGCCGAACTTCGAGGCCGCGTACGCCGACCACGAGGGGTTGGCGCTCAGACCGGCCGAGGAGTTGACGAACACGTACGTGCCGCGCGCGCGTCGTACCGCGGGCAGGGTCAGCCGGGTGAGGACGGCCGGCGCCACCAGGTTGACGTCGACCTGCTCCCGCAGCTGCTGCCACGGCTGCTCGGCCACCGGGGCGAGGTCGACGGCCCCGGCCACGTGCAGCACCGAGTCGAGGCGGTCCAGCTCCGGCACCTCGAGCGAATCCGGCGCCGCCAGGTCCGCCACGAAGGTCCGGGCCCCGGGGAATCGTGCGGCGAGCTGGTCGGCCCGCTCCTGGTTCCGCGCCGCCAGCAGCAGGGTGTCGCCGCGCTGGTGGAGCCGGTCGGTGACCGCCGCGCCGATGCCGGAGCCGGCGCCGGTGACCAGGTGCGTGGCCGTCACCGGGTGAGCACGACCTTGCCGAACAGGTCACCGGAGGCCATCGCCGCGAACCCGTCCCGGGCGTCCTCCATCGGCAGGGCCCGGTCGATGAGCGGCCGCGCACCGGTGGCGTCGAGCATCGTGACCAGCGCCGCCAGCTCGTCCCGGGTGCCCATCGTCGAGCCGACCACTGACATCTGCAGGAAGAAGATCCGGGTCAGCTCGGCGTCGTCCAGCTGGTGTCCCGAGGTGGCTCCCGAGGTCACGATCACCCCGCCCGGCTTGAGCGAGCGCACCGAGTGCGACCAGGTGGCGCGCCCCACCGTCTCCATCACCCCGTCGACCTTCACCGGCAGCCGTGCACCGGACTCGAACACGTCGTGGGCGCCGATCTCCAAGGCCCGCGTCCGCTTGGCCTCGTCACGGCTGGTGGCCAGCACCCGCAGTCCGCCGGCCCGGGCCAGGATGATCAGCGCGGTCGCGACGCCGCCGCCGGCGCCCTGCACCAGCACCGTGTCGCCGGCCTTGAGGCCGCCGCGGTTGAACAGCATCCGGTAGGCGGTCAGCCAGGCGGTGGGCAGACAGGCCGCCTCCTCGAAGGAGAGCGAGGCCGGCTTGGGGACGACGTTGCGCCGCGGCACCACCACCCGCTCGGCGAAGGTGCCCTGGTGGCGCTCGGAGAGCAGCGAGCGCTTCGGGTCGAACGTCTCGTCGCCGGACCAGTCGGGGTCGCTGACCACCGCGTGCACGACCACCTCGTTGCCGTCCTCGTCGAGGCCGGCGGCGTCGCAGCCGAGGATCATCGGCAGCGCCTCCTCCCGCAGCCCGACCCCCTTGAGCGACCACAGGTCGTGGTGGTTGAGCGAGGCGGCCCTGACGGTGATCGTGGTCCACCCGGCGGGTGGCTCGGGGTCGGGACGCTCCCCCACCCGCAGCACGGAGACCGGGTCGTCGGCGTTGAACGTGTCGGCGTAGACGGCAAGCATGTCCCGCAACCTACCCACACCGGCCGTGCCGAATCAGCGGCGGGCCACTCCGTCGCGGCGAGCGGCCGCGGCGACGGCGCCGGCCACCGCGGGACCCACCCGAGGGTCGAACGGCGACGGGATCACCAGCTCCTCGGTGAGGTCGTCGCCGACCAGGTCTGCCAGCGCGTCGGCGGCCGCCAGCTTCATCCCCTCGGTGATCGCGGTCGCGTGCGCGTCGAAGGCGCCTCGGAAGATGCCGGGGAACGCGAGCACGTTGTTGATCTGGTTGGGGAAGTCCGAGCGCCCGGTGGCCACCACCCGCGCGTGCCGGTTGGCCACGTCGGGGTGCACCTCGGGGATCGGGTTGGCCAGGCCGAAGATGATCGCGTCGGGCGCCATCGCGGCGACGTGCTCCTCGGGGACGGTGCCGCCGCTGACGCCGATGTAGACGTCGGCGCCGTCCAGGACGTCGGCCAGCGAGCCGGTGCGCCCGGTCAGGTCGGCGGTCAGCTCGGCGAGGGCCTTCTTCACCGGCGTGAGGTCGCCCCTGGCCGAGTGCAGCACGCCCTTGCGGTCGGTGACCGCGAGATCCTTGACCCCGGCCTCGAGCAGGATCTTGGCCACCGCCACCCCCGCGGCGCCGGCGCCGGAGATCACCACCCGGGTCGACTCGGGGTTCCGGCCGGTCAGCCGCAACGCGTTCTTCAGCGCCGCCAGCGCCACGACCGCGGTGCCGTGCTGGTCGTCGTGGAAGACCGGGATGTCCAGCATCTCCTTGAGCCGGTCCTCGATCTCGAAGCACCGGGGCGCGGAGATGTCCTCGAGGTTGATCCCCCCGAACGAGGGCGCCAGCCGGGCGACCGTCTCGACGATCTCGTCGACGTCGGTCGTGTCCAGGCAGATCGGGATGCCGTCGACGTTCCCGAACTGCTTGAAGAGCACCGCCTTGCCCTCCATCACCGGCATCGCCGCCGCGGGGCCGATGTCGCCGAGACCGAGCACCGCGGTGCCGTCGCTGACCACGGCGACCGTGTTCGGCACCCAGGTGTAGTGCTGGGTCATCGACGGATCGGCCGCGATGGCCTCGCAGACCAGCGCCACGCCGGGGGTGTAGGCCAGCGCGAGCTCCTCGGGGCCGGCCAGCTCGACCGTGGAGGCGATGTGCATCTTCCCGCCCAGGTGCAGGTCGAAGACCGGGTCGCCGGCGCGGGGGTGCTCGGGTCGCCCGGGAGGCTGCGCCTGGGGTTCGGTTCCTGCCATGACCTACGACCTTCCGAGTGGTTCCTGACGACCGGTGGTGCGGCTGCAGCCGGGCCCGGTGGGAGGGGCTGTCCGGCGGGGCCAGGCTCGGACGCGACACGGGTGGATCGCGGAACCGGCCGTCCGGGTTGCGGTGCGGTCAGTCTCGCACAGCGCACCGGGCCTTCCGCGGGCCTGGATCCGGTCTGGACCGAGGCGTGTGTCACAGCCCGTCGGGATGCTCGCCCCCCCGCGGTGGGGCCGGGGCAGGGAGGAGCCGGCCGGGCCGGGGCCACACCCGGACCAGCACCACGGCGAGCACCGAGGTCTGCGGCACCGGTCCGCGGTGGCGCGAGTCCACCCCTCGCTCCGGGTCGTCGCTGAGCAGCCACCAGCCGGCCCGCCCGTCCCGCGTGGTCCGGGGCTCCGCCGCGCGCTTGACCGCGACCACCCCGTCGGGAAGCCGGACGACCACCACCGAGCCGCTCCGGGCACGCAGGCCGTGCCCGACCAGCAGCAGGTCCCCCGCGGACAGGGTCGGCCGCATCGAGTCGCCGTGGACCCGGGCGAGGCCGGCCCGAGGTACCCGATCGCGCGAAAAACGAACACCTCGAAGAGTGCTGAGCACGCGGAGTAGTGTCGCAGTCGACCACTTCCGAGAACACGAGAGGACCTACATGTTCCCGCGACTGCTTGCCCCCACCCTGGACGTGTCCGCCCACTGCGACCTGCCGTGCGGCGTCTACGACCCGGCCCAGGCCCGGATCGAGGCCGAGTCCATCAAGGGCATCATCGCCAAGGTGGCCGACAACGACGACCCGGACTTCCGGACCCGCGCCATCGTCATCAAGGAGCAGCGCTCCGAGCTGGTCAAGCACCACCTGTGGGTGCTGTGGACCGACTACTTCAAGCCGCCGCACTTCGAGAAGTACCCGCAGCTGCACCAGCTCTTCAACGAGGCGACCAAGCTGGCCGGCGCCTCCGGCACCAAGGGCGAGCTCGACGCCGGCAAGGCCGACGAGCTGCTCGCCAAGATCGACGAGATCGCCGAGATCTTCTGGGAGACCAAGAAGGCCTGACACGCTCCGCTCCAGGCGGTGGATGCCGCCCTCGACCCGCACCGGGATCGAGGGCGGCATCCTTTCCTGCAAGTCCGACGAACCCCCGGCGCAACCCGGGCTCGATAGCCTAATCTTCCAGCAGCATTCCTCGACGAAGGACGAACGACATGTCCGCTATGGCCACCGGCACCGGCCCCTCGGAGGACCGCGCAGACGTGGAGCTGCGGCTCCCCGCAGACAACGCCTACGTCTCGGTGCTCCGCACCACCACGGCCGGTCTGGCGGCACGCCTGGACTTCACCATCGACGACATCGAGGACCTCCGGATCGCGGTGGGGGAAGCGAGCGCCCTGGTGCTCCCCGAGGCCGACGAGGGCTCCGAGCTGCTGTGCCGCTTCTACATGGGCACCTCGGAGCTGACCGTCACCGTCGGCGTGACGGCCACCTCCGCCGCGGCCCCCGACTACGACAGCTTCGCCTGGCAGGTGCTGACCACGCTGGCAACCAGCGCCTCGGTGGGCACCACGGAGGGGCAGTTCGTGGTGACGCTGACCATGCGGGCGGGCCACCTCGACATCGACCTGTGACATGAGCGTCGACGTCAGCAGCAGCAGCGGGGAGCACGATCTGGGCAGCAGCCCGATCGAGCTGACCCGTCGACGCAGCGCGGAGCTGTTCGTGGTCCTCACCCACGTGACCTCCTCCGACGGCGCCCGCGAGACCGCCCGCGACGAGCTGGTCCACCTGCACCTCCCGCTCGTCGAGCACTGCGCACGCCGGTTCCGCAACCGCGGCGAACCGTTCGAGGACCTCGTCCAGGTGGGGACGATCGGCCTCCTCAAGTCGATCGATCGCTTCGACCAGCACCGCGGGGTGGAGTTCTCGACCTATGCCACGCCCACCATCATCGGCGAGATCAAGCGTCACTTCCGGGACAAGGGCTGGGCCATCCGGGTGCCCCGCCGGCTCCAGGAGCTGCGGATGCAGATCGGTACGGCGACCGCGGAGCTGACCCAGTCGCTGGGCCGCTCCCCGACGCCCCGCGAGATCGCCGAGAGGCTCGACTGCTCGGTCGAGGAGGTCGTCGAGGGCATCGAGTCCAGCAACGCCTACTCCACCCTCTCGCTGGATGCCAGCGACGACCACGACGACGGCGCTGCGTCGATGCTGGACGCGATCGGCGTCCAGGACGTCAACCTCGAGCACGTGGAGATCCGCGAGTCGATCAAACCGCTGCTGGACCGCCTGGACGACCGCGAGAAGCGCATCCTGCTGCTGCGCTTCTTCCGCAACATGACCCAGTCGCAGATCGCCGAGGAGATCGGCGTCTCCCAGATGCACGTCTCCCGATTGCTGAACCGGACGCTCGAGCGGCTGCGGACCTCGCTGGAGCACCAGGACTGACCTGCGGGGCGACCGACGGCTCAGTCCTCGTCGCGACCGGTCCGGCCGATCAGGGCCTCGGTGCTGGTCGGGTTGAGCACGCCGAACAGCACCGCGGCCGACAGGGCCACCAGCAGCAGCGCGAACGAGCCGGTCCCTCCGCCCCGGAAGCTCCAGGCCACTCCCAGCTGGAGCAGCTGCGCCAGCACGGCCGGGCTGCGGGCCCAGGAGGCCGCCCGCAGCAGTCCCCCGGCGACGACCAGCAGGGCGATCCCGATCACGGCCAGGAACGCCGTGGTGGTCAGCCCCATCGTGACCCGGCCCGAGGTCAGGTACGCCAGCTCGACGACCGCCAGGACGGCCAGCACGGCGCCCTGGAGGCCCACCACACCGGCGGCGACCCGCAGGCTGATGGGCGGGGCGACCCTCGGTTCCGGCACGCTGACACCCTAGCCAGCCGCCCAGACTTTACCGTGCAGACGCCCGGTGTGACGCAGCAGACCGGCGAGGGGGGTTGTTTAACGGTCCAATCGTTGCCACTCTTGGGTCTGCGTGTGAGAACACGGTCGCTGTGGCGCCCCCGAGCCGGTGCAGAGTGACGCTCGCGCGTGCCCGCAGGAGTATTCGTTCTGCATGCCTGCGACGAGACATTTCCGTGAGAGTTAGGGATCTACCAGCCATGGACTGGCGCCACCGTTCCGCCTGCCTCGACGAGGACCCGGAACTGTTCTTCCCGATCGGCAACACCGGTCCGGCCATCCTCCAGATCGAGGAGGCCAAGCAGGTGTGCCGTCGGTGCGAGGTGCGCGAACAGTGCCTGGCGTGGGCGCTGGAGGCCGGTCAGGACCACGGCGTCTGGGGCGGTCTCAGCGAGGACGAGCGTCGGGCGCTGAAGCGTCGCAACGCCCGGGCGCGCGTCCGCACCGCCTGAGCCACCGGACTCACTCGAGGGGTACGTCGATCGCGGCCCGGGTGCCGGGCCCGGGTTGCGCCGGGCCGACCGCCAGTCGCCCACCCAGCTCGGACTCGACCAGCGTGCGGACGATGGAGAGACCCAGGCTGGTGGACTCCTCGAGGTCGAACCCGTCCGGCAGCCCGCGGCCGTCGTCGAGCACCTCGATCCGCAGCCGGCCCGCTGAGCGCTGGACGCGCACCTCGACCAGACCCCCGCGGTCGCCGTCCGCCTGGGCGTAGCCGTGCTCGGCGGCGTTCTGGAGCAGCTCGGTGAGGATCATCGCGACCGCGGTCGCCACCTCCGAGGGCAGCCTGCCGAAGTGACCGTCCCGTCGCACCCGGACCCGACCGCCCACCGAGCTCACCTCGCCGACCATCCCGCCCAGCCGGTCGGCGATCTCGTCGAAGTCGACGTCCTCCTCCACCGCCTGGCTGAGCGTCTCGTGCACCAGCGCGATCGACCCCACCCGGCGTACCGCCTCCTCCAGGGCCAGCCGCGCCGCCGGCGAGTCCATCCGCCGGGCCTGGAGCCGCAGCAGTGCCGCGACCGTCTGCAGGTTGTTCTTGACCCGGTGGTGGATCTCGCGGATCGTCGCGTCCTTGGTGACCAGCTCCCGGTCCCGCCGCCGCAGGTCCGTGACGTCGCGGACCAGCACCAACGCCCCGAGGTGCTCACCCTCTGGGCGCAGGGGGATGGCGCGGACGATGAGGGAGACGCCCTCGGTGCCGATCTCGGTGTCGCGATGCACCCGACCACCGAGGACGGCGCTCAGCGTCTCCTCGTCCGGACGCCGGCGCGGCGGCACCAGGTCCCGGGTCAGGTCGGCCAGCGAGAGACCCGTCAGGTCGCCCGACAGCCCGAGACGCCGGTAGACCGAGAGCGCGTTGGGGCTGGCATAGACCACGCGTCCGACGGCGTCGACCCGGAGGAACCCGTCGCCGACTCGCGGGGTGTCGGCATGGTCGCTGCGCTGACCGGGGGCGGGGAAGTGTCCGTGGGCGATCATCTGGGTCAGGTCTGCGGCGGTCTGCAGGTAGGACAGCTCCAACCGGCTCGGTGTCCGGACGCCGAGCAGGTTCGTGTGGCGACCGACGACGGCGATGACCCGGCCTCCGCGACGTACCGGGATGGTCTCGACCCGCACCGGGACGTCGTCGCGCCACTCCGGGTCACCCTCCCGGACCAGCCGTCCGGCCGTGTACGCCTGGTCGATCATGGGGCGCCGGCCGGTGGGCACGAAGGTGCCGACGACGTCGTCGACGTACGCCGTGGGGCCGGTGGTGGGTCGCATCTGCCCGCCGGCCCAGAACCCGGTCCCGGCCCGGTCGGGCAACCACAGCACCAGGTCGGCGAAGGACAGGTCCGCGATGATCTGCCAGTCGGCCTGCAGCAGCTGGAGCCAGGCCACGTCGTCGGCGTCGAGGTCGGTGTGCTTGCGCACGAGCTGGGTCAGGGACGCCACGGCTCCAGCCTAGGTGGGTGCTTCCGGGCCACCTCGGCCGTCCTCCCGGGGCAGCTGCCCGACGGCGGCTTTGGCACAATGTCGGCCATGGTGGGCGGGTACTGGGAACAGGTGCAGCAGACCGGTCTGGAGGTCCCGACCGACCGACCGCTCCCCGACCTCACCGCCGAGCTCACCCGGATGCTGGGGTCGGTCGACCCGGCGCTGCGCGACGGCATCGCCTACCCCACGCTGTCCACCTGGATCGCTCAGGGTGTCTACGACGACCTCCTCGCCGGCCTCGGGGACGGGGTCGCCGGCGGCCTCGTGGTCGGGATCGGCGAGAGCGGCACGGACTCGGTGTTCCGCCGCAGCTGGTCCGCCCTGGTGCTGCGCGACTGCATCGCGCGGGACAACCGGCGCCCGCTGGTCGCCGGGGGCCGGGTGTTGGACTGGGGTGACCGGCTGGCCACCTGGCTGCTGCGCGAGCAGGACCTGCGCGGCCTGGTGCCGCACCACGGCTGGGCGCGCTCGATCGCCCACGGGGCCGACGCGCTGGCGGTGCTCGCCAGGTCGCCGCACCTGGCGGCACCCGAGCTGACGGTGGTCCTCGACGTGATCGCCGACCGGGTGCTGCTCCCGGTCGCGACGCCGTTCGCCGCCGGTGAGTGCGACCGGTTGGCCGCCG
Source organism: uncultured Actinomycetota bacterium (assembly GCA_963756135.1). Classification (GTDB taxonomy): domain Bacteria; phylum Actinomycetota; class Actinomycetes; order Propionibacteriales; family Nocardioidaceae; genus Nocardioides. The sequence continues at coordinate 138,697 of CAVWMP010000007.1, read as the reverse complement.
CGACGATGGCGGTGCTGCACCGGGACGCGGTGCCGCCGACCGTCCTGGAGCCCTGGATCGCACGGCTCGCCTCGATCGCCGCCACCCGCAGCTGTCTCGACGACCGGGACCCGCACCTGGTGCGCGCCAACCCCGAGAACTTCCTGCGTTCGCTGTACCTGCAGCTGGCCCTGGCGCCGCGACCGCCACGCGTTCGCGCGGACCTGCTGCTGGTGCTCGTCGAGGCGCTGCGCAGCACCAACGCGGACCTGTTCCGGGCGGCCACCCACCAGGGTTGACCGCTGGGTACCCTGCCCGCATGACGGAGATCACCGACCCCGCGGCGAGTCACCCAGCTGCTCCGACCGGCGCCCGGGACACCGGAGCGGGACCCGCCGAGCTCACCGGCCACGCGGGCGAGCTCGCGGTGGCGGTGGCCCGCAACCACGGGGTGCAGACGATGTTCACCCTGTCGGGCGCGCACGTCTTCCCGATGTACGACGGCGCGGTCAAGGCTGAGCCCCCGATGCGGTTGCTGGACGTGCGGCACGAGCAGACGGCGGCCTTCGCCGCCGAGGCCACCGGCAAGCTCACCCGGGTGCCGGGGCTGGCGGTGCTGACCGCAGGTCCCGGCGTCACCAACGGCGTCAGTGCCATCGCCCAGGCCCAGTTCGCCGGATCGCCGATGGTGGTCGTCGGCGGGCGTGCCCCGGCGAACCGGTGGGGCAGCGGCAGCCTCCAGGAGCTGGACCAGCCGCCGATCGTCGCGTCGGTCTCCAAGCTGGCCCGGACCCTGCCCACCGCCGCCGACGTGCTGGACGGCATGGACGAGGCGTTCACCGCCGCCCGCTCCTCGCACCGGGGCCCGGTCTTCGTCGACGTCCCGATGGACGAGTTCTTCAACACCGCCAGCGGCACGGTGCCGCCGCGCGGCGAGACCCGCGGCGCCGAGCCGGACGCCGACAAGATCGACGAGATCGCGCGACTGCTCGCCACCGCCTCGCGGCCGGTCCTCATCCTCGGCACCGACGTGTGGGCCGACCACGCCGACCAGGCGGCCCTCCGCTTCGTCGAGGAGGCCGGCGTCCCGACCATCACCAACGGCATGGGGCGCGGCGTGGTGCCCGGCGGACACCGGTTGCTGGTCACCAAGGCACGCGGCGCCGCCCTGGGAGGTGCCGACCTCGTCGTGGTGGTGGGGACGCCCCTGGACTTCCGCCTGGGCTACGGCGTCTTCGGCGGCAAGGACGGCGCCGAGCCCGCGCAGGTGATCCACATCGCCGACTCCCCTGCTCAGGTCGCCACCCACGCGCGGCTCGCCTCGGCCGTCAGCGGCGACCTCGGCTCGGTCCTCGACACGCTGCTCGGCGCCCTGGAGCGGCAGCCACGCCGAGCCGACTGGACCCGATGGACCTCGGACCTGGCCGATGCGGTCGCTGCCGCGACCCAGCGCGACCTGGCGCTGCTCGGCGCCGAGGCGGACCCCATCCACCCTGCCCGCATCTACGGCGAGCTGGTTCCTCGGCTCGCCGACGACGCCGTGGTGATCGGCGACGGCGGTGACTTCGTCAGCTTCGCCGGCAAGTACGTCGAGCCGAGGCGCCCCGGCGGCTGGCTGGACCCGGGCCCCTACGGCTGCCTGGGCGCCGGCCTCGGCGGTGCGATCGCCGCGCGGATCGCCCGGCCCTCGGCACAGGTGGTCCTGCTGCTCGGCGACGGGGCGGCCGGCTTCTCGCTGATGGACGTGGACACCCTGGTGCGGCACGACCTGCCGGTGGTGATGGTGATGGGCAACAACTCCGCGTGGGGCCTGGAGAAGGGTCCGATGCAGATGCTCTACGGCTACGACGTGGCCGCGGACCTGGCGCCCCGCACCGCCTACGACGAGGTGGTGAAGGCACTGGGTGGGGCCGGTGAGACGGTCTCCGACCCGCGTCGGATCGGTGCGGCGCTGGACCGTGCGTTCGCCGCGGACGTGCCGTACCTGGTCAACGTCATCACCGACGTCGAGGCCGCCTACCCCCGGACCACCTTCGGGGTCTGAGGACCTCCGATGCTGCTGCGCCGAGCCACCGAGCGGGACCTGCCCGCCGTCGGCGAGGTGACGGTCGCGGCGTACGAGCGGTTCCTGCTCGGGCCCGACGACTCCTACCGGGACCGGCTGCGCGATGCCGGCTCCCGGTACCGCGAGGCCGAGCTGTGGGTGGCGACCCCCGACGAGGACGACGAGGTCCTCGGCACGGTGACGATGTGTCCGGTCGACTCCCCCTGGCGGGAGCTGGCCCGCGGGGACGAGGCGGAGTTCCGGATGCTCGCCGTCGGACCTGCGGCCCAGGGGCAGGGCGTGGGTGAGGCGCTGGTCCGGCTGTGCCTGCGCCGTGCGGCTGAGCAGGGTGCTGACGGCGTGGTGCTCTCCAGCCTCCCGCAGATGACTGCCGCGCACCGGATCTACCGACGACTGGGGTTCCGACGCGACCCCTCGCGTGACTGGCAGCCGGTGCCGGGCACGCAGCTGATCGCCTTCGACACGAGACTGGACGACCGATGACCGAGGACTCCGCGCCCACCGCCCCCCGGACCGCTGCCGGGTCCGCCAGCCTGCGCTTCACCGTCGGGGAGGACGACACGGCGCAGGCCCTGGGCTCCGGCAGCCTGCCGGTGCTGGCCACGCCCCGCCTGCTCGCCTGGTGCGAGGCGGCCACCTGCTCCGTCGTCCAGGCGGCGCTGGAACCGGGGTCGACGAGCGTCGGCACCCGGATCGAGCTCGAGCACAGCGGGGCCAGCCCGGTCGGCCAGGAGATCGAGGTCACCGCCTCCCTCTCCTACGCCGACGGCCGGCTACGACGGTTCACCGTGGCCGCGCGGCACGTGGCCGACGGCCGCCCCGGTGCCGTGGTGGGGACCGGCGAGGTCACCCGTGTCGTGGTCGACGTGGAGCGGTTCCTCTCCCGACTCTGACCCGGACCTGATTTCGTTCCGGCCGCGGGATTTGAGAGACTTCGGCGTTGACCCTGCCACGGGTCGAGAACGACACGTCTGGAGGACATCATGGGCAAGACCGGCCGCAAGCGTCGCGCTCGCAAGAAGAAGGCTGCCAACCACGGCAAGCGCCCCAACGCCTGAGCGCAGGCTCCACACCGGACCCCCGAGCCGCACGGCCGGGGGTTCGGGCGTTCCCCGGGCCTGCCCTGCGCCCGCCCAGCGCCGGCTGAGACCTGCTCAGGCCCCGGACTCGCGGGCCGAGATCCGCTCCAGGACCTCGTTGGCGCGGCGCAGACCGGTCAGTGCCGCCGGGTGGATGGGCTCCCCGGCGCGCAGCACGGAGAACTTCCCGCTCTTCTCCAGCACCACCAGCGCGACCTCCGAGGGAGACCGGATCCCGGCGGCGCGCAGCACCCCCCACAGCGCCACCTCGTCGAGGTGGTGGCGGTGCAGCGCGACGCGGTCCACCCGACCGGCCACCATCAAGGCCACCGCCCGGTGCTGCGAGCGGGCACGCATCCGCTCGCTGCGACGTACCCGACCGGCGGCGGCCTCCACCCCGAACAGGGTCGCCAGGGCCAGCAGCCCACCGGACAGGGTCGGGACCTGGCCGAGGATCGCCCGTCCGACGATCGCGCCGAGAACCGTGACGATGGCCAGGTCCAGGGCCGAGGGCGAGGAGTACATCCGCTGGCCCAGCCGCGCCAGCAACCCGGCGAACGCGAAGTAGAGCAACACGGTCGAGACCAGGATCGCGACCGCGCCGGGGACGTCGATGCCGAGGTAGTAGCCGAGGTCGTCCATCCGGTCATCGTCCCCGACCTGGCGCCGGCCGCGGGCGCGGGCTCGCCGGACCCGGTGGGACCGGTGGTGGGCCGGCGGTGGTGGGCCCGGTGGTGGGCCCGGTGGTGCGCTCAGCGCTCGGTGATGCGGACCTGCACCTCGCGGAGCTGGACCAGGACGCGCTGGCGCAGCGTGTCCGGAGCGGCTTCCGTGCAGGAGCGCGCCACCACCGACTTCACGGTGCGCTGCAGGTCGTACTTCTCCAGGCACGGCCCGCAGGACTCCAGGTGCAGCTGGACGGCGGCGCAGTCACCGGCGTCGAGCTCGTTGTCGAGGAAGTAGACGATCTGCTCGATGAAGTCGGCGCAGTCGGTGTCGGTGACGTGGGCCCGGTGCGGGTGCTGGTCGCTCATGAGGTCTCCTCCGGACGACGTCCGATGGTGAGCAGGTCGTTGGCACGGACGTAGTCCGAGAGCATGTCGCGCAGCTGTCGTCGACCACGGTGCAGCCGTGACATGACGGTCCCGATCGGCGTGTCCATGATCTCGGCGATCTCCTTGTAGGCGAAGCCCTCCACGTCGGCCAGGTACACGGCCAGTCGGAACTCCTCCGGGAGCCGCTGCAGGGCGTCCTTGACCTGGGAGTCGGGCAGGTGCTCGAGCGCCTCGGTCTCGGCGGACTTCAACCCGCTCGAGGAGTGCGACTCCGCCCGCGCCAGCTGCCAGTCCTCGACGTCCTCGGACATCGACTGCTGCGGCTGACGCTGCTTCTTGCGATAGGTGTTGATGAACGTGTTGGTGAGGATCCGGTACAGCCACGCCTTGAGGTTCGTGCCCGGGCGGAACTGGTGGAAGGAGGAGTACGCCTTGGCGAAGGTCTCCTGCACCAGGTCCTCGGCGTCGGCGGGGTTGCGGGTCATCCGCATCGCGGCCGAGTAGAGCTGGTCGAGGAAGGGCAGCGCGTCGCGCTGGAAGCGCAGCGAGCGCTCATCGGCGGTCTCGGTGGCGACGTCCACCGCGGCGGGATCGTCGGCGAGCTCGTGGGCAGGGACGGCCACGGCGGCGTCGGTCGAGTCAGTCATCGGCTCCCAGCCTACGCGTGTCCTCGGTCGTTCCAGCAGCGCGATCACCTCGGGGGAACGTCGCGACGTCGGCGCCCATTCCCGGCCCCGGCCTAGCCGGACCAGCCGGTGCCCACGATGTCGCGGACCACCCACTCCAGGGTCGCCTCCACCACGATGCTCATCGCGTCCTCCTGGGAGATCTCCCCGCGGGCCGGCACCTTCAGCCCGTGGTCGCCCCCGGGGACCACGCACAGGTCGATGCCGTCGGGGAACTCCTCGGGCCGCCCGAAGGTGTCCCGCTCCCCCTGGATCACCAGGGTCGGCAGCCGCACGCCGGTGAGCTCGTGAAGCCGGGACTTCTCGGGTGCGCCCGGCGGGTGCAGCGGGAAGGAGAGCGCCAGCACCCCGACCGCCCCCACCGACCGGGCGGACCGGGCGGCAGAACGGGCACCGGCGGACCGGCCACCGACCACCATCGGGGTCCGGACCCGCAGGAAGTTGGCCGCGGCCAGCAGCGCAGCGTCCAGGGTCGCCGGAGGTCCGGCGACGCGCCGGCCGGCCACCTTCCACGGCTGCTCGAGCAGCACCACGCTGACGCCGTGACGCGGCAGGTGCCGGGCCAGTGCCTCGAGGTCCCGTGCGTCGATCCCCCCACCGGCGCCGTGGCTCAGCAGCAGGGTCGCGATCGGACTGCGGGCCCGGGCGGTGACCAGCCGGGCAGGACCGTGGGGCGTCTCGACGGACTTCTCGACCCTCATCGGGCGAGCTCCTCCACCTCGGTGTCGACGTCCTCGAGCGGGAGGGGTTCGACCAGCTCGGGACCGTTGTTGCGCACGTTGCCCACCAGGGTCGCGACCGGGTAGGCCTCCAGCCGTCCCGGTGCGGCCGGCTCCAGCAGGTCGAGCAGGGTGGCCTGGTCGGTCCTCGGGTCGAGCCAGGGACCCCACCGCTCCCGGTCGACCATCAGCGGCATCCGGTCGTGGATGCGACCGAGGTCGTCGGCGGCGTCGGTGGTGATCACCGTGCAGGTCCAGCGGAACCGGTCCGGGTCGTCGTCGGCTCGATCGGGGTCGCGCCAGATCTCGTAGAGGCCGGCCATCGCCAGCAGGCCGTGGTCCCGCGGCCGGATGAAGAAGGGCTGCTTGCGCGGCTTGCCGGCGGGCGTGGTCGCCGAGGTCGGGTACCACTCGAAGTACCCGTCGGCCGGCAGCAGGCACCGACGCCGAGCGAACGCACGGCGGTACGCCGGCTTCTCGGCCACGGTCTCCATCCGGGCGTTGATCATCCGGCTGCCGATGCCGGGGTCCTTCGCCCAGGAGGGCACCAGCCCCCACCGCAGGACGCGGAGCTGACGCTCGGGAGTCGTCTCCCCTCCCCGGCTCCCGTCCTGACCGTCCGAGCCACCGTCCGGGGAGCGCGGCGGCCGCTCCAGGACGGCGTACACGTCCTTGGTCGGCGCCACGTTCCAGTCCGGCGCCAGCGGCTGCTCGATCCGGCTCTCGACCACCTCGAACTCCTCCACCAGGTCCTCGGGCCTGCGGCTGGAGGCGTAGCGACCGCACATGGCTGACACCTTACGGGCGGAACCCGGCAGAAGTTCGTGGCGGCGCGCATCTACCGCAACGGCCCGACGGGAACTACGGTGTGGCCAACAGGTGCGTATCATGAAACGGAATGCGCCATGCGCAACATTCTCCACCGCGCCACGGGGGGCCGCCGCCGTGTGATCCGGCACGCCGCGCCGACGCACCGCGGCGCGGTCAGGGCGCTGGCCGACCTGCTCGAGCAACCGCGCTTCGAGGTGCTCCCGACGCCCGGCACCGTGGAGCGGGTGGCCACGCATCTCTCCCGCGGGCGGATGGTGACGGTCACCGCGTCACCCTCGCGCGGCTTGGCTCCGACGCTGGACCTCTCGGTGGACCTGGCTCGGCTCGGCTACGACGTGGTGCCGCACCTGGCGGCGCGGATGGTCGTCGACGCCGTGCACCTGGCCGAGATCGTGGCGCACCTGCGCGACGCCGGCATCACCCGGGTGTTCGTGCCCAGCGGGGACGGCAGCCAGCTGGGCTCCTACCCCGACGCGGTGGCCCTGCTGGAGGGCCTGGCCGAGCTCGGGTCGCCGTTCGCCTCGGTCGGCATCACCGGCTACCCGGAGTCCCACCCGACGATCCCCGACGACCTCACGGTCCAGGCGATGTGGGACAAGCGTCGCTACGCCACCGAGATGGTCAGCAACCTCAGCTTCGACCCGCGGGTCGTCGAGGAGTGGCTGGTCCGGGTGCGCCGACGCGGGATCACGCTGCCGCTGTGGCTGGGGATCCCCGGCCCGGTGGAGACGACCCGGCTGCTCGGGATCGCCGCCCGGATCGGCGTCGGCGACTCCACCCGGTACCTCCTGACGCACCGGCGCACCGTGGCCCGGCTGCTCGCCCCGGGCGGGTCGAGCACGGACGCCTTCCTGCGCCGACTCGCCCCGGCCCTGGCCCGGACCGAGTCGGTGGTCGCAGGTCTGCACGTCTTCACGTTCAACCAGGTCGCCGAGGCCGAGGTCTGGCGGGCGCGGTTGCTCGCGCAGCTGCGGGAGGGAGGTGCCACGACCCCGCCACCGGGTGGTGGGCGGGCGACCGCTGGATAGCAGGGCCCGTGCGCGGGCCCGACGCAGAAGGAGCACAGCATGAGCAAGAACATTCCGTCGGTGGACCAGTCCGACCGACTGGTCCCCGTCAACCTGCGCCAGTCCGGCTGGACCCCGGTGCAGATGCTGATCGACACCCGGGTGCGCAAGTCGCCCTACTGGCACCTGTCGGCCGAGGCCGGCTGCTGGCGCGCGTCGGTCTACAACCGGATGTACCACCCCCGCGGCTACGTCCGGCCCGAGGACGGCGGCGCGATGGCGGAGTACGACTCGCTGGTCAACCACGTGACCATGTGGAACGTCGCCGTCGAGCGGCAGATCCAGGTCAAGGGGCCGGACGCGGCCGACTTCGTCAACTTCGTCATCACCCGGGACGCGACCCGGATCCCGCCGATGCGCGGCCGGTACGTCATCTTGTGCAACGAGTCCGGCGGCATCCTCAACGACCCGGTGCTGCTGCGGATCGCCGAGGACGAGTACTGGTTCAGCCTCTCCGACTCCGACCTGATGTTCTGGCTGCAGGGGGTCAACGTGGGCCGTCGCTTCGACGTCGCCATCAACGAGATCGACGTCTCGCCGGTGCAGATCCAGGGACCGAGGTCGATCGACCTGATGACGGACCTGTTCGGGTCCGCTGTCGCCGAGCTGCCGCCGTACGGCCTGCACGCCGGCACCATCGAGGGCTGCGAGGTGATCGTCTCCCAGACCGGCTTCTCCGGTGAGAAGGGCTACGAGATCTACCTCCGCGACGCGACCCTGCACGCGGAGACGATGTGGAACGCCGTGCTCGAGGCCGGCCGGGCCCACCAGCTCGCCGTGATCGCCCCCGCGCACCACCGGCGGATCGCTGCGGGGATCCTGTCCTGGGGGCAGGACATGGACGCCGAGACGCTCCCGTTCCAGGTCAACCTCGGCTATCAGGTGCCCCGGACCAAGGAGGCCGACTACATCGGCAGGTCAGCTCTCGAGGCCGCCCGGGCCGCGATCGAGGCCGGCACCCCGCCGTACACCCACACGCTGGTGGGGATGCGGCTGGCCGGCAAGCCGATCGACGACTACGCACCGGACTTCTGGCTGATCGGCGACGCCGAGGACGGCGATCCGGTCGGCTACGTGACCTCGCCGTGGTACTCCCCCGAGCTGGGCAGCAACATCGCCATGGGCATGGTGCCGATCGCCTCGAGCGGGATCGGCACGCCGCTGTGGGTGCACCTGCCGCACGAGTACGCCGACGAGCCTGGCAGGCCGGTGGCGGCCGAGGTGGTGGAGATGCCGTTCCGGCCCTCGGTCAACCCGAACCAGCGCGAGCTGCTTCGGGCCAAGGGTCTCGACGCGGCCGTCTAGACCCGAGGTAAGGAGGAGGAGGGGGCATGCTCAGCGACGCCGAGATCGCCGAGGCCGCAGAGCTGTGGCCGATCGCGCGGGTCGCCCGCGACCAGCTCGGCGTCCCCGAGGAGGCACTGGTCCCGCACGGTCGTCACATGGCCAAGCTGGACCGGTCCTTCCTCGCCGGGCTCGAGGGCGCGACCGAGGGGAAGCTGGTGCTGGTGACGGGGATCTCCCCCACCCCTCCGGGGGAGGGGAAGACCACCACCACGGTCGGGCTCACCGATGGCCTGCGCCGGATCGGGGTCCGGGCCGCGGCGGCGCTGCGCGAGCCCAGCATGGGACCGGTCTTCGGGCTCAAGGGCGGCGCCGCGGGCGGCGGCTACGCCCAGGTGGTCCCGATGACGGAGATCAACCTTCACTTCACCGGTGACTTCGCCGCGATCGCTGCGGCCAACAACCTGCTCGCGGCGCTGATCGACAACCACCTGCACCACGACAACTCTCTGGGGATCGACGCGCGCACCATCACCTGGAAACGGGCGATCGACATGAACGATCGGGCGCTGCGCGACGTCGTGGTCGGGCTCGGCGGGACCGGGAACGGGTTCCCGCGGGAGGACGGCTGGGACATCGTGGTGGCGAGCGAGCTGATGGCGATCTTCTGCCTGGCCGAGTCGCTCGCCGACCTCCGTGAGCGGATCTCCCGGATCGTGGTGGCCCACACCCGCGACCGGGTCCCGGTGACCGCGGCCGACCTGAAGGCGCAGGACGCGTTGACCATCCTGCTGGCCCATGCGCTCCAACCGAACCTGGTGCAGACCCTCGAGCACTCGCCGGTCTTCGTCCACGGCGGTCCGTTCGCCAACATCGCCCACGGGTGCAACTCCGTGCTGGCCACCCGCACCGCGCTGCGACTGGCCGACGTGGTGGTCACCGAGGCGGGCTTCGGGGCAGACCTGGGGGCCGAGAAGTTCTTCGACCTCAAGTGCCGGCTCTCCGGGCTTCGGCCCGGCGCCGCCGTCGTGGTCGCGACGGTGCGGGCGCTGAAGTACCACGGTGGCGTGGCAGCCGCCGACGTGGACCGGGAGGACCCCTCGGCCGTGCTGGCCGGCGCCGCGAACCTGCGTCGGCACCTGGAGAACCTGCGCGAGGTATTCGGCGTCCCGGCACTGGTGGCGGTCAACCGGTTCGGTTCGGACACCGACGCGGAGGTCGCGGCGATCGCGACGATCGCCGAGGACGCAGGGACGACGGCGGTGGTCTCCACCCACGTGGTCCACGGCGGCGCCGGGGCGGCCGACCTGGCCGAGGCCGTCCAGAACCTGCTCGACAAGGACGAGGTGGACTTCGCCTACTGCTACCCCGCGGCGGGCTCCGTGGTCGACAAGGCGAACGCGGTGGCCCGACGGGTCTACCGGGCCTCGGGGGTGGCGTTGAGCGACCGGGCTCGGCGCCAGCTGACCCGGATCGAGGCGGACGGCTACGGTCACCTGCCGGTGTGCATCGCCAAGACCCAGTACTCCTTCTCCACCGACCCGACCGTCCGCGGCGCCCCCGAGGGACACCTGATCGACGTCCGCGAGGTGCGCCTCAGCGCGGGAGCGGGCTTCGTGGTGCTGCTGGCCGGAGACGTGATGACCATGCCGGGCCTGCCGCGCGTCCCGGCCAGCACCGGCATGACGATCGACGCGGAGGGCAGGATCCGGGGGCTGTCGTGATCACCACCCGAGCGCTTGCGCGTTGCGTGACACGCACAGGTGCATCTCCATACGCAACAGCACTACCATCGGTCCATGAGCGACTCCCCCGACGTGACGGCCGGCCGTGACGTCGGCCTCGTCCAGTCCGTGGACCGAGCGATCACGATACTGGAGATCCTGGCGCGCGAGGGCGAGGCCGGGGTCACCGACGTGGCCGGCGAGCTCGGGGTCCACAAGAGCACCGCCTTCCGGTTGATCGCCACCCTGGAGGCCCGCGGCCTGGTCGAGCAGGCCGAGGATCGCCGGACCTACCGGATCGGCCTGGGTCTGGTCGGGATGGCCGGCACCTCGGCCGCCCGGATCGACATCGTCCAGGTCGCCCGGCCGTTCTGCCGCCGACTGGCGGCCGAGACCGGGGAGACGGTGAACGTCGCGGTGCTGCGGGACTCCGAGGCCCTCTACCTCGACCAGATCGCTGGCTCCGCGTCGCTCCAGCCGCACAACTGGGTCGGGCAACGGATCCCGTTGCACGCGACCAGCAACGGCAAGGTGTTGATGGCCTGGCTGGAACGGCGCGAGGTGGATGCCCTGCTGCCCCGGCTGGAACCGCATACCGAGCGGACCATCACCCGCAGGGCGACCCTGCACCGCGAGCTGGCGGAGGTGCGGGAGCGGGGCTACGCCATGGCCGTCGGCGAGCTCGAGGAAGGACTGTCGGCGGCCGCGGCACCGATCTGGGACGCGCACGGCGAGGTGACCGCCTCGCTCAGCGTCAGCGGCTCGACGTACCGGATGGACGCGGACACCTTGGCCTCGGCGGTCGCCCACCTGGTGCGCGCCAGCCGGGAGGTGTCGATCGCGCTCGGCTGGTCCGGCCAGGACGAGGACTGAGCCGACCGGAGTTCTGGTCGGGCCGCCAGCATCCGTGCGGCGCATTGACACGCGCCGCCTCCCGCCGGAGAGTTGTCTCGTATCGCGCGACGCGGTGCGTATCGCGCAACTCTTCAGGTGGAGGTCATCATGGCAGTGCCTCAGACGGCCCGGGCCGTCGTCATCGGGGCCGGGATCGTCGGCAACAGCCTGGTCCACCACCTGGCCCGGCTCGGGTGGCGCGACCTGGTGCTGCTGGACAAGGGCCCACTGCCCAACCCCGGGGGTTCGACCGGGCACGCCTCGAACTTCATCTTCCCGGTCGACCACTCCCGCGAGATCACCGATCTCACCCTGGACTCGATGCGGCAGTACCAGGAGCTCGGGGTGTTCACCCGGTCCGGCGGGTTCGAGCTCGCGCGCACGCAGGAGCGGATGGAGGAGCTGCGCCGCCGGATGTCCAGCGCACGGGCGTGGGGCATCGAGGCCGAGCTGGTCACTCCCGAGCAGGTCCGCGAGCGGGTGCCGTTCCTGGTCACCGACGACCTCGTCGGCGCCTTCTGGACCCCGTCGGTGGGGGTGGTCGACTCCTTGCGCGCCGGCACCCTGATGCGCGACGGCGCCCGCGAGTCCGGGGCCCTCACCTGCGTCGCCGGGGTCGAGGTGACCGGGATCGACGTCGTCGACGGCGCGGTCCGCGCGGTCCGGACCGACCAGGGCGACATCGCCTGTGACACGGTCGTGATCGCCTGCGGGGTGTGGAGCCCGCGCCTGGCGCGGATGGCCGGCGCCGCCATCCCGCTCACGCCCGCGGTTCACCAGATGATCAGCGTCGGCCCGATCCCGCAGCTGGCCGGGCTGGAGGGCGAGATCTCGTTCCCGATCGTCCGCGACATGGACGCGCTCTGCTACGAGCGGCAGCACGGTGCCGACATGGAGGTCGGCTCCTACGCGCACCGGGCGATCCTGCACGACCCCGACGAGATCCCCTCGATCGAGCAGGCCCGGCTGAGTCCGACCGAGCTGCCGTTCACCGCGGACGACTTCGACCCCCAGCTGGAGACGGCGCTGGACCTGATGCCCGACGCGCTGGGCGCAGACGGCGCGGAGATCCGGTACGCCATCAACGGCCTGCTCTCGCTGACCCCGGACGGCGCCCCGGTGCTCGGTGAGACCCCCGAGGTGCAGGGCCTCTGGTCGGCCGCAGCGGTGTGGATCAAGGAGGGTCCCGGCGTCGGCCGCGCGGTCGCGGAGTGGATGACCCACGGCTTCTCCGAGATCGACCTGCACCACAGCGACATCGCCCGGTTCCACCCCCACCAGCGGACCGGTTCCCATGTGCGGGCACGCACCTCCGAGGCTTTCATCAAGACCTACGGCATCGTCCACCCCGGGGAGCAGTGGACCTCGGACCGGGACAAGCGGCTTGCGCCGATGCATGCCGACCAGCGTGCCCGAGGCGCCGAGTTCTTCGAGGCCGCCGGCTGGGAGCGGCCGCAGTGGTACGCCGAGAACGAGGCACTGCTCGGCGAGTACGGCGACGCCGTGATGCCCCGCGAGCACGAGTGGGACGCCCGGTGGTGGAGCCCCGTCATCAACGCCGAGCACCTTGCGATGCGGGAGCGGGCGGGGATCGTCGATCTCTCGGCGTTCTGCATCTTCGACGTCGTCGGCCCGCAGGCGCTCGACGTCGTGCAGCGGGTGATCGTGGCGCAGGCCGACGTCGCGCCCGGTCGGGTCGTCTACACGCCGGTGCTCGACGGCCGCGGCGGGTTCCGGGCCGACCTCACCGTGATGCGCCTGGCGCACGACCGGTTCCGGGTGGTCACCGGCGGGGCGCACGGCATGGCGGACCGCAAGTGGTTCGCCGACCACGCCCGGGGACGGGCCGCGGCCGTGGTCGACCTGACGTCGGCGTGGACCACGATCGGGCTGTGGGGTCCGCGCGCCCGCGACGTCCTCGCGTCGTTGACGACCGCCGACATCAGCCATCAGGGGTTCGGGTTCCTGCACTGCCGATCGCTCGAGGTCGGCAGCCTCGAGGTGCTGGCCTCGCGGATCTCCTACGTCGGCGAGCTGGGCTGGGAGCTCTACGTCCCGATGGAGCAGGGTGCGCAGCTGTGGACCCTGCTGCACCGCGCGGGTGCCGCGCACGGCGCGGTGCCCGTGGGCATCGGGGTCTACACGGGCAGCGGCAGGCTCGAGAAGGGCTACCGCGCGTTCGGTGCCGAGCTCGACGCCGAGCGCACCATCGTCGAGGCCGGGATGCAGAGGCCCCGGGTGAAGAGCGCGGACTTCACCGGACGAGATGCCTACCTCGAGCAGCGGGAGCAGGAACCGGTCAGCGTGCTGTGCACCCTGGCGGTCGAGGACCACACCTCGGCGTCCGGCGTCCAGCGTTACATGCTCGGTGGGGAACCGGTCCTGGCCGCCGACGGGAGCGTGCTCACCGACGGGCACGGGCACCACCCGTACGTCACCTCGGCCGGCTCGGCGCCCAGCCTGGGCAAGCACCTGCTGATGGCCTACCTGCCCGTCGAGGACGCCACGGTCGGGAACGCTCTGGCGGTCTCCTACATGGAGGAGCTCTACCCGGTGAGTGTGCTCAGCGCGGACGCGACGCCGGTCTTCGACCCGGAGAACGAGCGGATCCGGTCGTGACCCGGGTGCTGGTGGCGGTCAAACGCGTGGCCGACGTCTCCGGCGAGGTCCAGCTCACCGAGGACGCGCAGGGTCTGGACGGCCGGTTCGCCGGCTGGACGATCGGCAACCACGACACCTGCGCGCTGGAACTCGCGCTCCGGATCGCCGAGGCGGACGGTGGATCGGTCACGGTGCTCAGCGTGGGACCCGCCGAGGCCGTCGAGCAGATCCGGGCGGCACTGGCGCTCGGCGCTCAGTCGGCGGTCCTCGTCGAGGCAGACCCGGACGCCCTGGGGCCGGCGGACGTCGCGGCGGAGATCGCGGCCGTCGTCGCTGACGCCGACTCGGTCGGCGAGCCCTACGACCTGGTGCTGCTCGGCAACGACGCGGCCGACACAGGGGACTTCCAGGTGCCGATCCGACTGTCCTACGCCGTGGACCGACCGGTCGTCACCGGCGCGAGCCGGGTCGAGGTGACCGACCGCGAACTCGTCGCCGAGGTGCGGGGGCCGCACGGCGTCGAGACCTACGAGGTGCCGCTTCCGGCGATCGCGTCGGTGCTCGAGGGCGGCGTCGACCCCCGCTACCCGACGCTGCGGGGCCGGATGGCGGCCAAGAAGGTAGCGGTGCACGTCCGCGAGCCGCGGCATGCACCTCACGGAGGTGGCCGGGTGCGGTGGCACGTCCCGCCACCCGTCGGCACCAGCAGCCAGGTGCTGGGCGAGGGCGCCGAGGCGGCGCCCGCGGTCGTCGACGTCCTGCGCGGTCTGGGGGTGCTGTCGTGATCCTGGTGCTCTGCGAGGTCGACCCGGCGACGTCGACCGTGGCGGAGGTGTCCTTGGAGTCGTTGGCGTTCGCCCGGGCGCTGGCTGAGGCCGGTGGCGGCGTCGCCGTGCTGGCGGTGGTGGTCGGACCGGTCCCGGACCGCGAGGCGGTGGCGGCGACGCTGGGGCGGCACGGGGTGGTCGCCGCACACCAGGCTGCGGGCGAGTCCGTGAGCCGTTTCGGGGGAGCCGCGTGGGCCCGTGCCGTCGACTCGGTGCGGCGGGCGACCGGGTCGGTGGCGGTGCTGGCCGGTGGGACGCCGCGCGGCAACGAGGTGATGGCGCACCTGGCCGCTCTCCTCGACGTGCCGATGGCCGCGAACGTGGTCTCGTTCCAGGACCTCTCGCCGCTGACGGTGCACCGGCAGGTGGCCGGCGGGGCGGCCCTGGAGGAGATGCGGCTGCTGGTCCGGCCGGCTGTGCTCACCGTCGCCGGGCACGCCTGGCAGGCGGGTCCTCCGGGGTCGACCGGCGCCGACCCCGCCACCTGGGTCGAGGACGTGGTCGAGGTGCCGCCGGACGCGCTCGTGGCCCGGGTGGTCCGAAGCGCCGATCCGGAGCCGGACGAGTCCGGCTCGCTACGGTCGGCCCGCGTGGTCGTCGGCGCGGGCCGTGGTGCCGGCGGGCCGGAGGGCTTCGGTCCGGTGACGGAGCTCGCGGCGCTGCTGGGCGGCGCGGTCGGGGTGACCCGGGTGGTGACCAGCCTCGGCTGGCGGCCCCACCACGAGCAGGTCGGTCAGACCGGCAGCCGCATCTCCCCCGACCTCTACATCGCCTGCGGCATCAGCGGCGCTATCCAGCACTGGGCCGGCTGTGCCTCGTCCAAGGCGATCCTGGCGGTGAACACCGACCCCGAGGCCCCGATGATGACCCGCGCCACCTACGCCGTGGTCGGAGACATGCACGAGGTGGTTCCGGCCGTGATCGAGGAGATCCGGCAGCGCCGCTGAGCTCCTCGGACCCGACCCTCGCCCCGTCCGATGGGCGGGCGGGCTTCCGCCAGGCATCACGCCGTGATTGATTGTGCCTCGTGCAACCGCTCCGGGTGGTGGATGGACCTGCCGACGACGCCCTGATCTCCGCCGTCCGTGACGGCGACGTGGACGCCTACGCGGTGCTGTACCTGCGACACGTCGCCGCGGCTCGGCGCCTGGCGAGGCAGCTCGCGTCCCCCACCGAGGCCGAGGACCTGGTCGCGGAGGCGTTCTCGCGGGTGCTCGCCGCCCTGCGGGACGGAGGCGGCCCGGACCTGGCCTTCCGCGCGTACCTGCTCACCGCGATCCGCCGGCTCCAGGTGGACCGGCTGCGCCGGCTGGCCCGGGTGGTGCCGACCGACGACCAGCGGGTGCTGGACCTGCCGCTGCCGTTCACGGACGTGGCGTTGCAGTCGTTCGACAACGTCACCGCCGTGCGGGCCTTCGCGTCGCTGCCGGAGCGATGGCAGGTGGTGCTGTGGCACACCGAGGTCGAGCAGGAGAGCCCGGCCGACCTGGCGCCGCTGCTCGGGCTCAGTGCCAACTCGGTGGCCGCTCTCGCCTATCGCGCGCGGGAGGGGTTGCGCCAGGCCTTCCTGACCGCTCACGCGGCCGACGCCGGTGACGAGCGCTGCGCTGCGGTACGGCGCCAGCTCGGCGGCTTCGTCCGGACCGGCCGGTCGCCCCGGCGCGGGCCCCGGGTCGAGCAGCACCTGCAGCAGTGTCGGGCCTGCTCGGGGATCTACCTGGAGCTGGTGGACGTCAACGCCACCCTGGCCGGGCTGATCGCGGCGGGCGTGCTCGGTCCCGCCGCCGCGGGGTACTCCTCGACCCTGGGCAGCGGAGCCGGGCTGGTCACCGGTCCCTCCGGTGGCGACCTGGCGAACGCCGCTCTGGACCGGGCTCGCGACCTGCTGACCGGTCACACCGCCAGCTCGGCGGTGGTCGGCGTCACCGCGGCGACCGTCGTGACCGGTGGCGGCATGGTCGGCTTCGACGTTCCTGCTCCGGTGCCGCCTGCCGACCGGGCGCCGGCTGCCCTCGCCCAGCCCCGGGTCTCGGGGCCGGACGGGGCCACCCGCTCGGCGGGACCGCAGCGCTCCGGCACTCCGCGTGCCACCCGCCCGTCCGGTGCCGAGCCCGAGACGACGCGCACGCCGAGGCCTCCGAGCGGTTCGGCGACCTCGCCGCGACGTCCGCCTCAAGCGCCGGAGGTGACCTCGGTCACCACGGTGCCGGCCACCGGCTCCCAGCCCGGCGGGCAACCCAGCTCACAGCAGAGCACGCAGCCCGCCCCCCAGTCCGACCAGCAGCCGGGGAGCCCACCGGCGTCGACGCCGGCGTCGCCCTCCGCCTCGCCCACCCCGTCGAGCTCCCCGTCGAGTCCGGCGTCAGCCCCGTCGAGTCCGGCGCCCTCGGCGACGAGCACCCCGACCACGGCGCCGGCCTCCCCCACCACCGCCCCCAGCACGCCCGCGTCGTCGACGGCCCCCGCCTCGCCCGCGCCCGCCTCCCCGCGGAGCGAGGCCGACCTGGCGGTGAGCACCAGCCAGGCGACGGTCGACGGGGGCCGGCTGGTCACCGTGACGGTTTCCGGGCTGGAGTCCGGGGAGCAGGGGTGGATGGGCTTCCTGCTGGACCCGCGTCTGCTCAGCTTCGACTCGTTGAGCGGGGCCTGCTCCAGCCGCAACGCCGGGGCCGTCTGCCGGGTCGCCGACGGGCCCGCCACCTTCACCTTCCGGATGTCTGCGCGGGACTCCGGACGTCCGGCCCGGGTCGTCTTCGCGGTCGGACCGGCCGACGGGCTGCGTGACCCGAACCCACGGAACAACCTGAGCAGCCAGACGATCGCCTCTTGACGAGCCCCGCCACCCCGGCTCCACGAAGAGCCAGGTGCGGCGGGGCGCGCGACCGGCACCGACACGATCGTCGGCGACGAGAGTGGACGGGCCCGGTGGACCCCGGTACGAGACCGGGATCCACCTCCCCCCGGATGGCCTGACCCTCCCCCCGGCCTGTCCATGAGACGAGCGGATGTCGTCTTCATGACGCGTTCGTGCTTCATTTGTGCGGTGCAAACTCTTCGGGTGGTCGATGGACCAGCGGACGACGAGCTGATCGGCTCGGTCCGGCACGGTGACATGGACGCATACGCCGTCCTCTACCTGCGTCACGTCGACGCGGCTCGGCGGCTGGCAGGTCAGCTCGCGGCTCCGGCCGAGGCAGACGACCTGGTGGCCGAATCCTTCTCCCGGGTGCTGGTTGCCCTCCAGGGAGGCGGCGGACCGGACCTGGCCTTCCGCGCCTACCTCCTGACCAGCCTGCGCCGGTTGCACGTCGACCGACAGCGCCAGCTGGGGCGAGCGGCACCAACCGGGGACGACCGGGTGCTCGACACCCCCGTCGACCACGGCGACCCGGTGATCGCCGCGTTCGACTCCTCGGTGGCCGCGCGGGCGTTCGCCAGCCTGCCCGAACGCTGGCAGGCCGTGCTCTGGCACACCGAGGTGGATGGCCAGAGCCCCGCCGACATCGCCCCGCTGCTGGGGCTCAGCCCCAACTCGGTCGCTGCCCTCGCCCGGCGCGCCCGCGAGGGTCTGCGTCAAGCGTTCCTTGCCGAGCACGTGGGAGCGGTGCCCGAGGGTGACTGCCGCCGTACCCGTGAGCAGTTCGGCTTCTTCATCCGCACCGGCCGCTCGCCCCGGCGCCGACGCCAGGATCGGGTGGACGTCCCTCTGCACCTGGCCGGATGCCGTTCCTGCAGTGGGGTCTACCTGGACCTGGTCGACGTCAACGCGCAGATCGGTGCCGTGATCGGCCCCGCACTGCTCGGTCCGGTCGCGGCCGGGTACCTGGCTGCCGGGACCATGGGCGGCCACCTCCTGGCGGGAGCGGTGATCGCCGGCACACCGGCGTCCTTTCTCATGGACCGCGCCCGCGACCTGGTGGTCGACCACGTCACGACGAAGGCCGCGGCGGGGGCCACCGCCGTCGCGGTGACGGGTGGACTGCTCGTCGGACTGCCGTCCGACAGCGTGCTGAACCTCGACCTCCCCTCGAGCGCCCGCCAGATCGTGGCGGGCGGGACCCACCTCGGTCGGCACGACGACCGCCTGGTCCTCGCCGGCGGGGAGCTGTGGTTGATGCCGCCGCTGACCGAGGCACCGAGACTGGGGCCGATCGCGGCGATCGCGACCGGACGGGCCCCCGGGTCCCGAGACCGGGACGCGGGGCGTCCCGGTAGCGATTCGGCCTCCGGGTCCTCCGGTTCGGGCACCTCCGGTGCTGGGCGGTCGGGTTCGGACGTCCGCACCGTGGAGGTTCTCGGCGTCACCACGGTGGAGGTGCTCCCGGGGTCGGGAGGCTCCGGCAGTGCGGCGAGCGGCGGAGCGGGGTCGACACCGAGCACCGCCGGCTCCAGCACCGGCTCGACGAAGGGGACGAGCGCCCAGACCACGAGCTCGTCCGGGTCGTCGGGGGGCTCGCAGCTGGCCGCGGCAGCGCCTGCGGGAACGGCGGCCGGCGACTCAGACCAGTCCGACAAGGACGCGGAGAAGGCCGCCAAGGCCGAGGCCAAGACAGCGAAGAAGGCCGCCAAGGCCCAGGAGAAGGCCGACAAGAAGGCCGCCAAGGCCGCCGAAAAGGCGGCCAAGGCCCAGGAGAAGGCCGACAAGAAGGCCGCCAAGGCCGCTGAGAAGGCAGCCAAGAAGGCGGAGAAGGCCCAGGAGAAGGCCGACAAGAAGGCAGCCAAGGCCAAGGAGAAGGCAGACAAGAAGGCCGCGAAGGCCGCCGAGAAGGCAGCCAAGAAGGCCGAGAAGGCCAAGGAGAAGGCCGAGAAGAAGAAGGCGAAGGACGCCGAAGAAGTCACGGAAGTCCGGCGGCAAGCACCGCAAGGGTTGAGCGGTCGTCGATCCAGACCCGCACTCCCACCCCAGGGTGGGTCCCGGCGCCAGGACCGATGCGGTAGGAATGACCCATGCCCGTCAGCAGAGTGATCGCCCGCCCCTTGCTCGCCTCCGGCTTCCTGGTCGGGAGCCGTGACCGCGCTGCGCAACAGCGCAGAGCTCGCCCCCCAGGCGGCCAAGGTCACCGAGAAGTTCGTGCCGCTGGCCAAGAAGGCGGCGCCGTCGGTCCCGATCCCCGAGGACCCGGCCACGCTGGTCAAGATCAACGCCGGGGTCCAGGTGGTCGCTGCCCTCGCGCTCGCCACCGGCCGCGCGCCCCGGCTGTCCTCGACGGTGCTGGCCGCCTCGCTGGTGCCGACGACCCTGTCGCGGCACCGGTTCTGGGAGGAGTCGGACCCGGCGGCGAAGAAGCAGCAGATGCTGCAGCTTCGCCAAGAACCTCTCGATGGTCGGCGGGGTGCTCATCGCTGCCGGCGACACCGAGGGCCAGCCTGGTGTGGCCTGGCGCGCCAAGCGTGCCGCCAAGGACGCGCGGCGCGAGGCCAAGCACCTCGCCCAGTCCGCCCGCCAGGAGGCGCGCGTCGCCAAGGCGTCGCTCTCCTGAGCGTCGGGACGCTCCTCGCGACCTCTACGCTGCACCGGTGAGCGATGTGCGTCCCCCGTCCGGCACGCCGGCAGACCCGTGGCCGGCGCCGTGCGCCCGCGGCCCGGTGACCGCCACCGTCTCCCTGCCGGGCAGCAAGTCGCTGACCAACCGGGCGCTGCTGCTCGCGGCGGTCTCCGACGGTCCGTCCCGGGTACGCCGAGCGCTCCGGTCCCGGGACACGCTGCTGATGGCCGACGCGCTCACCTCCCTGGGCGCCGAGGTCGACACCTCCGGCGAGGACTGGCGGGTGACGCCCGCGGCGTTCACCGCGGACGCTGAGGTCGACTGCGGTCTGGCCGGCACCGTGATGAGGTTCGTGCCGCCAGTGGCCGCGTTGTCGTCCGGCAGGATCTCCTTCGACGGGGACCCACACATGCGCAACCGTCCGGTGGGTGAGGTGCTCTCGGCGCTGCGGACCCTCGGCGTGAGCCTCGAGGACCAGGGCCGGGGCGCGCTGCCGTTCGTGGTCCTCGGCGCGGGGTCGGTCCGCGGTGGACGCGTCGTCCTCGACGCCTCGGCGTCCTCGCAGTTCATCTCCGCGTTGCTGCTGGCCGGTGCGCGGTACGACGACGGCGTCGAGGTCGTCCACGAGGGCAAGCCGGTGCCGTCGCTGCCGCACATCGAGATGACGGTGGCGATGCTGCGCGAGCACGGGGTCGAGGTGGACGACTCCGACGCCGACCGGTGGACGGTGGCGCCGGGTCCGGTCGCGCCGGTCAGCCACCTGATCGAGCCCGACCTGTCCAACGCCGCGCCGTTCCTGGGGTTGGCCGCCGTCACCGGTGGCAGCGTCACCGTCCGGGACTGGCCGGCCGAGACCACGCAGGCCGGGGACGCCCTGCGGGAGATCCTGGCCCGGATGGGCTGCCGGGTGGACCTGACCGTCGACGGCCTGGAGGTCAGCGGCCCCGAGGAGCTCCAGGGCATCGACGTGGACCTGCACGACGTCGGCGAGCTGACCCCGGCCGTCGCCGCCCTGTGCGCCCTGGCCACCACCCCCTCGCACCTGCGCGGCGTGGCCCACATCCGCGGCCACGAGACCGACCGGCTGGCGGCCCTGGCCGCGGAGCTCGGCGGTCTCGGCGCCGACGTGACCGAGCACCCGGACGGACTCAGCCTGAGTCCCGCTCGGCTGAGCGGCGGCCTGTTCCACACCTACGCCGACCACCGGATGGCGCACGCGGGCGCCCTCGTCGGGGCCGCGGTGGACGGCGTGCTGGTGGAGAACGTGGCGACGACCGCGAAGACCTTCCCCGACTTCGCCGGGTTCTGGGCCGGGCTGCTGTGAGCGGGCCGCGGTGACCGGGCGCTACTCCGACCAGGACGTCGAGCACTACGAGCGCCCGCGCCGCCGCACTCGGCCCCGCACGAAGGAACGGCCGTCGTACGACGACGCGGTGGAGGCGGTCGTCGTGACCGTCGACCGGGGCAGGTTCACCCTGCTGCTGGAGACGGCCGCGGCCCCCACCACGGTGATGGCGATGAAGGCCCGACCGCTGGGCCGCAAGGGCGTGGTGGTCGGTGACCGGGTCCGCGTGGTCGGGGACACCACCGGTGCCGACGGGTCGCTGGCCCGGATCGTCGAGGTGACGCCGCGGACCACCGTGCTGCGTCGTACCGCCGACGACGACGACCCGGTGGAGCGGGTGGTCGTCGCCAACGCCGACCAGCTGGTGGTGGTGACCGCGCTGGCCGACCCCGAGCCGCGACCGCGGTTGATCGATCGCGCGCTGGTCGCGGCGTTCGTGGCGAAGATGCAGCCGGTGCTCTGCCTGACCAAGTCCGACCTCGCGGACCCGGAGACGCTGCTGGTCACCTACCGCTCGCTCGGGGTGCCGTGGCTGGTGACCCGCAGGGGTGGCGACCTCACCGAGCTCCGCCAGCGGCTGGCCGGACGCACCAGCGTGCTGATCGGGCACAGCGGCGTCGGGAAGTCCACCCTGGTCAACGCGCTGGTGCCGGACGCCGACCGGGAGATCGGCCACGTGAACGCGGTCACCGGCCGGGGCCGGCACACCTCGACCTCGGCCATCATGCTGCGGCTCCCCGGTGGCGCCGAGGGCGACGGGAACGGGAGTGGGGGCTGGATCATCGACACCCCCGGCATCCGCAGCTTCGGGCTCGCCCACGTGCAGCCGGAGGACCTCATCGAGGCGTTCCCGGACCTCGACGAGCTGACCGAGGACTGTCCCCGGGGGTGCACCCACGGGGAGCAGGAGCCGGAGTGCGGGCTGGACCAGGCCCTGGCGGACGAGCAGGTCGACGCGGACCGGGTCACCTCGTTCCGGCGGCTGCTCGCCGCCCGCAGCGAGCCGGCGTACTGAGCCCTCCGGCCACACCGACCTCCGCGGTCCGGCCAGGGAGACCTGGTCAGCCCCAGACCGCGCGGGCGCCCGCGTCGCCGGTGGCGACGACCAGCAGCAGCAGTGCCACCGCCGCCACCACCAGGACCGCCACCACGGCCCACTCCCCCGCCGGCGAACCGAGCTCGAACCGCCGGCTCTGCTCCCGCGGACCCGCGGGAAGCACGAGGAACGCCGCCACCGCGACGATCCCGAACACGATGATGGCCCCCAGCAGCACGTCGGCGCGGCTCTCGTGGGTCTGGACCGCCTCCAGGTCGCGCAGCGCGGGGTGGGCGTCCAGGTAGGAGCCCCCGCTGAACCAGGCAAGCACACCAGCGCCGACGGCGGTCATCGAGACCACCAGCGAGGGCCAGCGCACCGCCCAGCGCCAGCGCGGCACCACCGCGAAGACGATGGCCCCCAGGGCTGCCAGCGGACCGAAGACGACCGCCGCGTGGACCACCAGCGCGTGCAGCGGCAACCCGGCGATCTCCACAGGTCCACGCTAGCGGGTCTACGTGAAAGTAGCCTGAGCCCGTGCTGTCCTCCTCGAACCCGGGTCCCGGCCCCCACAGACCCGACTACACCGACGATCTCCGGCTGGCCCACGTGCTGGCGGACGACGCCGACTCGCTGACGATGGCCCGGTTCAAGTCGCTCGACCTGCACGTGATGAGCAAGCCCGACCTGACCCCGGTCACCGACGCCGACCAAGCGGTCGAGGAGGGGATCCGCCGCACCCTGTCCCGGGTCCGCTCCCGCGACGCGATCACCGGTGAGGAGCAGGGCTCGACCGGCCACAGCCAGCGCCGCTGGGTGGTCGACCCGATCGACGGCACCAAGAACTTCGTCCGCGGGGTTCCGGTGTGGGCGACGCTGATCTCCCTGGTCGTCGACGACGAGGTGGTGCTCGGGGTCGTCTCGGCACCTGCGCTGCAGCGGCGTTGGTGGGCCTCGGTCGGCAACGGCGCCTGGACCGGTCGGTCCCTGCTCAAGGCGATCCGCTGCCAGGTCTCCGACGTACGCCGGTTGGAGGATGCCTCGCTGTCGTACTCGTCCCTGGGCGGCTGGGACCAGCGCGGCCGGCTCGACGACGTCGTCTCGCTGATGCGTCGATGCTGGCGGACCCGCGCGTTCGGCGACTTCTGGTCCTACATGCTGCTGGCCGAGGGGGCGGTGGACATCGCCGCCGAACCGGAGCTCGAGGTCTACGACATGGCCGCCCTGGACGTGATCGTCCGCGAGGCGGGTGGCCGTTTCACCTCCCTGGACGGGACCGACGGCCCGTTCGGCGGCAACGCGCTGGCCACCAACGGCCACCTCCACGACGCGGCTCTGTCGTTCCTGGGAGCGATGCCGGACGACGAGGCCGGCCGCGAGGACCCGGACTGGCCGCGGGCCGAGGGGTCGGTCTCCGCGTTGCGGTCCCGACGACCGCGGGCCCAGGACGACGGGCCCGTCTACGAGTGACTCTCCAGGCCCGGCCGCGTCCGGGTGCCGAACACTCCTGTACGCGCTACAGGCACGGCAGTAGGTTCGAGGTAGATGCTGCGGAGACCGGTGGAGCAACCGGACGAGCGACCGGACCAGGAAGAGGTGGGCACATGCGCATCGGTGACGTGCTGAGGGCCAAGCCCAGCCAGGAGGTCGTGACGATCCGCCCCGATGCCGGGGTGCGTGAGTTGATCGCGCTGCTGTCCGAGCGCAACATCGGCGCCTGTGTGGTCAGCGCCGACGGTCACACCCTGGACGGCATCGTCAGCGAGCGGGACGTGGTCCGACACCTGCACAGCGACGGGACCGTCATCAACAACACCGTCGCCGCGATCATGACCTCCGACGCGATCGAGACCTGCCGGCCCGACACCCACCTCAACGACCTGATGAAGACGATGACCGAGCGACGCATCCGGCACGTGCCGGTGGTCGTCGACGGTGCCGTGCTCGGCGTGATCAGCATCGGCGACGTGGTCAAGCACCGGATGAACGAGCTCGAGTTCGAGCGAGACCAGCTGGACAGCTACGTCCACCAGACCTGAGGCTCAGCCGCCGGCCTGCTCCTGCTCGGCCACCTTGGCCCGGACGTCGTCCATGTCGACACTGCGGGCGCCGTCGATCAGCTGCTCGAGCGCCTGCGCGGGCAGCGCGCCCGGCTTGGAGTAGAGCATCACCCCGTCCCGGAACACCATCAGCGTGGGGATCGAGGTGATCTGAGCGGCAGCGGCCAACTGCTGCTGGGCCTCGGTGTCGATCTTGGCGAAGGTGATGTCGGGGTGCTTCTCGCTGGCCGCCTCGAAGACCGGCGCGAACTGGCGGCACGGGCCGCACCAGGATGCCCACCAGTCGATCAGCGTGATGCCGTCCGCCTCGAGGGTCTTGTCGATCGTCTCGTGGGTCAGCTCCACCGTGGCCATCGTGTACTCCGTTCGTCGAGTTCGGGTCGTGCTCGTCGTGCACTGGTGAGAACAACGGCGAGCGCGAGGGATTCCCGAGGCTCGCCGGACGTGGGTGACTTCACGATTCCCACGATGCGAACGGCTCACTCCCGGACCGGTAAGTTCGTGCCGCGTGCCGACCTCCGAGACGCCCACCACCGCCGAGCAGCCCTCCCGACGGCCTGCCCCGCCACAACCGCACGAGCCGCACTCGGTACGTGCCGCGCTGCGGTCCGCGACCCGGTTGCGCACCGAGGTGCTCGCCGGACTGGTGGTGGCACTGGCTCTGATCCCCGAGGCGATCTCCTTCTCCATCATCGCCGGCGTCGACCCGCAGGTCGGTCTGTTCGCCTCGTTCACGATGGCGGTGACCATCGCGGTCGTCGGTGGGCGGCCCGCGATGATCTCCGCCGCCACCGGCGCGATCGCCCTGGTGATCGCCCCGGTGATGCGTGACTACGGCCTCGACTACCTCATCGCCACGGTGCTGCTGGGCGGATTGCTGCAAGTGCTGCTCGCGCTGATGGGGGTGGCGCGGCTGATGCGCTTCATCCCGCGGTCGGTGATGGTCGGGTTCGTCAACGCGCTGGCGATCCTCATCTTCCTCTCCCAGGTGCCCTACCTGCTCGGGGTGCCGTGGCTGGTCTACCCGATGACCGCGGCGGCACTGGCGGTGATCGTGCTGCTCCCCCGGCTGACCACGGTGGTGCCCTCGCCGCTGGTGGCGATCGTGCTGCTCACCGCGTTCACGCTGGTGGCCGCGGTCGCGGTCCCCGACGTCGGGGACGAGGGCGAGCTTCCGGACAGCCTTCCCACGCTGCTCATCCCCGACGTCCCGTTCGACCTGACCACCCTGGAGATCATCGCGCCGTACGCCCTGGCGATGGCGGTCGTCGGGCTCCTGGAGTCGCTGCTGACCGCCAAGCTCGTCGACGACATCACCGACACCCACTCGCACAAGACCCGCGAGGCCTGGGGCCAGGGCGTGGCCAACCTGGTCACCGGCGCCTTCGGCGGCATGGGCGGCTGCGCGATGATCGGCCAGACGATGATCAACGTCCGTGTCTCCGGAGCGCGGACCCGGATCTCCACCTTCCTGGCCGGGGTGTTCCTGCTCATCCTCGTGGTCGGATTCGGCGACGTGGTCGCCCTGATCCCGATGGCGGCGCTGGTCGCGGTGATGATCATGGTGGCCGTCGGCACCTTCGACTGGCACAGCGTCGCCCCGGCCACCCTGCGCCGGATGCCGCGCAGCGAGACCTCGGTGATGCTGTCCACGGTGGTCGTCACGGTCGCCACCCACAACCTCGCGATCGGGGTCGGGGTCGGCGTGCTGGTCGCGATGGTGCTCTTCGCCCGCCGGGTCGCCCACCTCGCCGAGGTGACCCGGGAGCTGGTGGAGGAGACCGACGGCAGCGTGCACGTCGTCTACACCGTGTACGGCGAGCTCTTCTTCGCCTCGAGCAACGACCTCTACACGCAGTTCGAGTACGCCGACGACCCCGACCGGGTGGTCGTCGACCTCGCCTCCTCCCACGTCTGGGACGCCTCCACCGTGGCGGCGCTGGACGCGATCGAGACGAAGTACTCCCGGCGCGGCAAGCAGGTGGAGTTCCGCGGTCTCAATGACGCCAGCGCCACCATGCACGGTCGGCTCACCGGCCAGCTGCAGGCGGGCTGACCCACGCTCCCGGCGCGGCGGCGGGGACACCTAGGGTGGAGGGATGGACAAGCCCGAGATCGACTTCCCCGACTTCGACCCCCCGACCGACCTCGACGTCACCGACCTCACCGTCGGTGACGGCCCGGAGGCCGCCTCCGGCAACACCGTCTCGGTGCACTACGTGGGGGTCGCGCACTCCACCGGCGAGGAGTTCGACGCCTCCTACAACCGCGGCGAGCCGCTGCGGTTCCGACTCGGCATCGGCCAGGTCATCAGCGGATGGGACCAGGGCGTGCAGGGGATGAAGGTCGGCGGACGCCGCCAACTCGTCATCCCGCCGCACCTGGGGTACGGCGACCGCGGCGCCGGCGGCGTGATCAAGCCGGGTGAGACGCTCATCTTCGTCGTCGACCTGCTCGGCGTCAGCTGACCCTGGCCCGAACCCCGCCGAGGGCCACCACGTCACCCTTGCCGAGCTGACGACCGCGACGGGTCTCCACCTCGCCGTTGACGGTGACCAGGCCCTCGGCGACCGGCGTCTTGGCCTCCGCCCCGCTCTCGACGAGGTTCGCCAGCTTCAGGAACTGACCGAGCCGGATCGACTCGTCGCGGATCGGGACGTCGTCCGGCTCGGCTGGGGTCACGCGGACCAGTGAACCAGCCCCCGCGGCGGCACGCTCAGCCGAGCAGCACGTCGACGGAGTGGATGACCACGCCGACCAGGCCACCGACGACGGTGCCGTTGATCCGGATGAACTGCAGGTCCCGGCCGACGTGCAGCTCGATCCGGCGGGCCGCCTCGCGACCGTCCCAGCGCTCGATGGTGTGGGTGATGACGGCGGTGAGCTCTGCGCCGTACCGCTGGATCACGAAGACCACCGCATCCGCCCCGAGCTCGTCGAACCGCTCGCGCAGCCGCTGGTCCTCGGTGAGCCGTTCGGCGAAGGCGACCAGCTCCTCCAGCGCCCGCTGCCGCACGGCCCCGTCCGGGTCCTGCAGCGACTCGCTGAGGGCCCGCCGCAGCGCGTTCCACAGCGAGACCGAGGTGGCGATCACCTGCGGGTGGCTCAGCAGCCGGTCCTTGAGCTGCTCGGTGCGCAGCTGCAGCTCGGGGTCCTCGAGCAGGTCCTCGGCCAGCTGGGCCAGCGCCGAGTCGAGGGCGAACCGGGCGTGGTGCCGGGGGTCGGCGCGGATGTCGGCGACCCAGCGCACCAGCTCCAGGTGCAGCCGGGCGGTCACCCGCTCGTTCAGGCGGGGCGGCGCCCACCAGGGTGCCCGCTCGCCGAGGACCTCGGCGACGGTCTCGGGGTTGGCCTCCAGCCAGCGCAGTGCCTCGTCGAGGACCAGGTCGAGCAGGCCGTGGTGCAGGTTGTCGCGCAGCGTCTCCTCGAGCAGCCCGCCGAGCAGCGGCGCGATCGGCTCGTCGTGGAACCGGGGCACCAGCACGTCGGTCACCAGGCTCTCGACGTGCTCGTCGCGCACCCGGCGCAGCCCGATCACGGCGATGTCGGCGGCCTCGTCCACGATCCGCCGCGCATTGGCCGGCTCGGCCACCCACCGGCCCAGACGCAGCGCCGGGGTGGCGGTGAGGACGCGCTCCCGGATGATCGCCTCCTGGAGGAAGTTCTCCCCGACGAACTCCTCGAGCCCCCGGCCGAGCTCCTCCTTGCGGCGCGGGATCAGCGCGGTGTGCGGGATCGGCAGTCCCAACGGGTGCCGGAACAGCGCGGTGACGGCGAACCAGTCGGCGATGGCGCCGACCATGGCCGCCTCGGACCCGGCGTTGACGAAGCCGAGTACGCCGTCCCGGTCACGGGTGAGCAGGTAGACCACCGCCGCGGCGAGCAGCAGCGACAACGCGATCAGCCGCATCCGGCGCAGGCCACGGGCCCGCTCCGCGTCGGCGGCGGGGTCGGCGCTGATCAGGGGGATGCTGGTGGTCATCGCGAGCATTGTTCCCCCTCGGCGGTCGAGGGGAGCGCGCGGCCCGCCACCCGAAGGCATGCCGCGCGACGCCGCGCCGTACCGCGTGCAGGCGCCGCGGCGCCGGGCAGGTCTGAGAGACTGCCGCGCATGCCTCGCACCGTGATCACGTTCGGCACCTTCGACGTCTTCCACGTCGGGCACCTGCGCGTGATCGAGCGCGCAGCGGCGCTCGGTGACCGGCTCGTCGTCGGCGTCTCGGCCGACGCGCTCAACCTGCGGAAGAAGGGTCGGGAGCCGGTCTTCAGCGAGGCCGAGCGGCTCGCGATCGTCGCGGCGCTGAAGCCCGTCGACGAGGTCTTCGTCGAGCAGAGCCTGGAGCTCAAGCGCGACTACATCCAGCAGTTCGGCGCCGACGTGCTGGTGATGGGCGACGACTGGGCCGGGCGCTTCGACGAGTTCCGCGACATCTGCGAGGTCGTCTACCTCAGCCGCACCCCGGCCATCTCCACCACCGCCCTGATCGAGAAGATCTCGGGCGGGTCCTGACCGGCCCGAGATCGGCGCGCGGCCACGATCCCGTCCGAGATGCAGCGGATGCGCGGGGGTGCACCTTAGGGTGACTGCGGCACCTGCCCGCAGTCGAGAGGCCCCACCCATGCGCCGCACCCTGGCCACCGCCGTCGCGGCCCTGGTCATCGGACTCCCCTTCCTCCCCTCCGTCGCCCTCGCTCCCGCCCTCGCCGGCGGTCCGGTGCAGGCGCCGCAGGTCCCGACCGTCGTGGGCGCCGCCCCGGCGACCCCCGAGGCCGAAGCCGACCAGGCGCTGGCGCAGGCCAGCGAGCTGGCCGAGCCGGCACCCCTCGCCCAGCGCGAGGAGGACCGGGTGGAGGCCTCGCTGGTGCTGCGCGACCTGTTCGTCGCCCGCGACGACCTGTCGGGCCGCGACCGCGAGCAGGCCGACGCCCTGCTGGCCCGCCCGACCGACGGCGTCGCCGACCCGCAGGGCTTCGGGTACACCACCTCGTCGCGGAAGAAGTGCTCCCGGCTCATCTGCGTGCACTACGTCACCAGCACCAGTGACCGGGTGCCGAACATGGCCTGGGTCAACAAGACGCTCCGGGTGATGAAGCAGGTCTGGAAGCTGGAGGTGAAGACCCTCGGCTACCGCAAGCCGCTCGGGGACGGCAGCATCCCGGGCAACAACGGCGGCAACGGCAAGTTCGACGTGTACCTCAAGGACGTCGGCAGCTCCGGGCTCTACGGCTTCTGCGCACCGGAGTACCGCCGCGCGAACCAGCCGTGGCTGGCCAACGGCTACTGCGTGCTCGACAACGACTTCGCCCGCGAGCAGTTCGGCACCGACCCGACGAAGACCCTCAAGGTCACCGCTGCCCACGAGTTCTTCCACGCGGTCCAGTTCGCCTACGACTACGGCGAGGACAGGTGGTTCATGGAGTCGACCGCGACCTGGATGGAGGAGCGGTACGCCGACGGCGTGAACGACAACCGGCAGTACCTGCCCGCCGGACAGCTGCGCAAGCCCGGGGTGCCGCTGGACACCTTCGAGCGGGGCGAGGGGTACCAGTACGGCAACTGGCTGTGGTGGGAGTACCTCTCCGCCCGTCAGGGCCGCGGCGTGGTCAAGTCGGTGTGGAACCGGGCGGGGGCCTTCCGCGGCGCACCCAACCAGTACTCCACCCAGGCGCTGAGGGCGGTGCTGCGTCCGCTGGGCGGGTTCCCCGACACGTTCGCCCGGTACGCCTCCGGCAACACCATGCCCGCGCGGACCTACCCCGAGGGGGCTGCCTACTCCCCCGCCCCGGCCGCCAAGTCCTGGCGGCTGGGCAAGCAGAAGCGCAGCGGGAGCGCCACCCGGACGGTCGACCACATGGCCTCGACCAACCTGGTGGCCAAGCCCGAGAAGAACCTGCAGGACAGCCGCTGGCGGCTGCGGGTGCGCGTCGACGGGCCGGGCGGCGGCTCCTCCCCCGGCGTCCGGGTGGTGGCCCGGACCACGAAGGGCGCGTGGGTGCAGAAGTCGGTCTCGCTCTCGACCAAGGGGGTCGGCAAGGTCAGCGTGCCGTTCTCCGCCGGCCGGGTCCGCAGCGTCACCATCACCCTGGCCAACGCCTCGACCCGGTTCCGCTGCCAGCAGGGCGAGTCCTACTCCTGCGAGGGGACGCCGCGCGACGACGGCAAGCGGTTCCAGGTCAAGCTCGACGTGCTCCGGTAGCCGTCCGACAGCCCTCCGAAAGCCCTCCGACCGTCCGCTGTCAGCCCTCTGTCAGCCCTCCGGGCCCCGCGTACCGCCGGGCCCGGGTCCCGATTCTGGACCTATTTACTAGGACGTCCTACTATTTGCGGATGACTGACCTCCACACCCCGCAGCACCCGGTACGCCTCATCACCGCCTCCAGCCTCTTCGACGGCCACGACGCCTCGATCAACATCATGCGGCGGATCTTCCAGTCCCAGGGGTGCGAGGTCATCCACCTCGGGCACAACCGCTCGGTGCAGGAGGTGGTCGACGCCGCGCTGGAGGAGGACGTCCAGGGCGTCGCGGTGTCGTCGTACCAGGGTGGCCACATCGAGTACTTCGAGTACCTCGTGGAGAGCCTGCGCGCCCAGGGCGCCGACCACGTGCGGGTCGTCGGCGGTGGCGGCGGCGTGATCGTGCACGACGAGATCACCCGGCTGCGCGAGTCCGGGGTGACGATCTTCTCCCCCGAGGACGGCCAGCGGATGGGGTTGGTGGGGATGATCAACTCGGTCGTCGCCGACTGCGACCTCGACCTGTGGGAGACCAAGCAGGTCGACGCCGAGGCCGTGATCTCCGGCGACCGGTTCGCCATCGCCCGCGCCATCACCGGCGCCGAGCTGGGCCGGCTCCCCGACGCGGCTCGCGCCCGGTTGCACGAGGCGGCCTCGGCGCGCACCACCCCGGTGCTCGGCCTGACCGGCACCGGCGGCTCCGGCAAGTCCTCGCTCACCGACGAGCTGGTCCGTCGTCTCCGGGTGGACCAGCAGGACAAGCTGCGGATCGCGGTGCTCGCGGTCGACCCGACACGACGCAAGGGTGGCGGGGCCCTGCTCGGCGACCGGATCCGGATGAACTCCCTCGACGGGGACCGGATCTACTTCCGCTCGATGGCCACCCGAGGCGCCCACGAGCTGCCCGACCACCTGCCCCAGGTGATCGACGTGCTCAAGGCCGCCGGCTTCGACCTGGTCGTCCTCGAGACCCCGGGCATCGGCCAGGGTGACGCGGCGGTGGTGCCGTTCGTCGACACCGCGATGTACGTGATGACGCCCGAGTTCGGCGCCGCCTCGCAGCTGGAGAAGATCGACATGCTCGACTTCGCCGACGTGGTGGCGATCAACAAGTTCGAGCGCCGCGGCGCCAAGGACGCGATGCGCGACGTGGGCCGCCAGCTGGTCCGCAACCGGGAGGCGTTCGGCCAGCAGCCCGACGACATGCCGGTCTTCGGCACCTCCGCCGCCACCTTCAACGACGACGGCGTCACCGCCCTCTACCAGCACCTGCGCGGCCTGCTGGCCGAGCAGGGGCTGCCGGTCGCCGAGGGCACCCTGCCGCACGTGGACGTCCGGCACTCCTCGGGGATCCGGCAGATCGTGCCCGGTGACCGGGTGCGCTACCTCTCCGAGATCACCGAGACCGTCCGCGGCTACCACCAGCGGACCGAGGAGCTCGCCGAGGCGGCACGCCGGGTGCAGCGCCTCGAGGCCGTCACCGCTGAGCTGGCCGAGGACGAGCAGGGTGGGGTGCCCGCGCTGCTCGAGCGGGCACGGACCGCGCTGCCCGGTGAGATCGCCGACCAGCTGACCGGCTGGCCCGCGGTGGTGGAGTCCTACTCCGGTGACGAGCAGGTGGTGACGGTCCGGGACAAGGAGATCCACACCAAGCTCACCCGCGAGTCGCTGTCGGGGAACAAGATCCCGCGCGTCGCGCTCCCGTCGTACGCCGATCACGGTGAGCTGGTCCGCTTCTGGCGGCGCGAGAACCTGCCCGGCTACTTCCCCTACACGGCCGGGGTGTTCTCCTTCAAGCGCGACGGCGAGGACCCGGCCCGGATGTTCGCCGGCGAGGGCGACCCGTTCCGCACCAACCGCCGGTTCAAGCTGCTCAGCGAGGGCAACGCGGCGACCCGGCTCTCGACCGCTTTCGACTCGGTCACCCTGTACGGCCGCGACCCCGACGAGCGCCCGGACATCTACGGCAAGGTCGGCACCTCCGGTGTCTCGGTGGCGACGCTGGACGACATGAAGGCGCTCTACGACGGCTTCGACCTGGTCTCGCCGACCACGTCGGTCTCGATGACGATCAACGGCCCGGCCCCCACCGTGCTGGCGTTCTTCCTCAACACCGTCATCGACCAGCAGGTCGACCGGTTCCGCGCCGAGGAGGAGCGGGAGCCGAACGAGGAGGAGCGGGCGATGCTCGCCGCGCACGCGGTGGCCTCGGTGCGCGGCACCGTGCAGGCCGACATCCTCAAGGAGGACCAGGGCCAGAACACCTGCCTGTTCTCGACCGAGTTCTCGCTGCGGATGATGGCCGACATCCAGGAGTGGTTCATCGAGAAGCAGGTCCGCAACTTCTACTCGGTCTCGATCTCCGGCTACCACATCGCCGAGGCCGGGGCGAACCCGATCAGCCAGCTGGCGTTCACCCTCGCCAACGGGTTCACCTACGTCGAGGCCTATCTCGCCCGCGGCATGGACATCGACGACTTCGCCCCGAACCTGTCGTTCTTCTTCTCCAACGGGATGGACCCGGAGTACTCGGTGATCGGTCGGGTGGCTCGCCGGATCTGGGCGGTGGCGATGCGGGACAAGTACGGCGCCGGCGAGCGCTCCCAGAAGCTGAAGTACCACGTGCAGACCTCCGGCCGGTCGCTGCACGCCCAGGAGATGGACTTCAACGACATCCGCACGACGTTGCAGGCGCTGATCGCGATCTACGACAACGCCAACTCGCTGCACACCAACGCCTACGACGAAGCGGTCACCACGCCCGGCGAGGAGTCGGTGCGCCGCGCCCTGGCGATCCAGATGATCATCAACAAGGAGTGGGGCCTGGCGATGAACGAGAACCCCTTGCAGGGGTCGTTCATCATCGACGAGCTCACCGACCTGGTCGAGGCAGCCGTGCTGGCCGAGTTCGATGCGATCAACGAGCGCGGCGGGGTGCTGGGCGCGATGGAGACCGGCTACCAGCGCGGCCGGATCCAGGACGAGTCGATGCGCTACGAGCACCGCAAGCACGACGGCTCGCTGCCGATCATCGGCGTGAACACCTTCCGCAAGCCGGAGGTCGAGGGAGGCACCCCGGACCACGTCGAGCTCGCGCGGGCCACCGAGTCCGAGAAGCAGTCCCAGCTGACCCGGGTCCAGGAGTACCAGGGCGCGCACGCCGAGGAGGCGGCCGCGGCGCTGAGCCGGCTCAAGGAGGCCGCGGTCGGCGGGGAGAACGTCTTCGCGGTGCTGATGGACGCGGCTCGGGTGTGCACCCTCGGCCAGGTCACCGAGGCGTTCTTCGAGGTCGGCGGCGCCTACCGGCGAAACGTGTGAGGCGGCGGGGGCGCCGGTGCCGCTAGGGTCGGATGTCGTGAGCACTCATCCGAGCTATGACCAGGTCGCCGCCCTGCCGGCGTACACCGAACAGCCGGTTCCTGTCGCCTTCGAGGATGTCAACGGGCATCTGAACGTGCGCCACTACCTCGGCATCGCCAGCGAGGGGCTCGACGAGTCCCTCGCCGAGATCGGCATCCCTCAGAACTGGCCGACGGTCGCCGGTCAGGCCTGTTTCTCGGTCGAGCACCACATGAGCTACTTCACCGAGCTGCGCACCGGCGACCGGCTCTCGGCCCGGGTGTTGCTGCTGGCTCGCTCGGAGCGGGCGGCCCACTGCGTGGTGTACCTCCTCGACGACAGCCACCAGAAGGTGAGCTACGTGATGGAGGAGATCTTCGTGCACGTGGACATGGAGTCCCGCCTGACCAGCCCGTGGCCCCAGGACGTCGCGACCGCCATGGACGGGCGGATCGCCGAGCACACGAAGCTGCCCTTCACGCCGGCGCTGTCCGGCGTGATGACGCTGCGCTGACCCGGGTGCCGGTGGATCAGTCCACGCCGCGTTCCGCGGACACCGCGCGGGTCGTGACCTACGGTTCGCAGGTGAGTCATCGCCTCGCCGCTGCCGCCGTGCTCCTGGCCGTCGCCGCTCCCCTGTCCGCGTGCAGTATCGGCACCCCCACGCTCGACGCGGCCGACGTCGAGAAGACCATCGACGAGGAGCTGACGGCGCAGATCGGCCGTTCGCCCGACGCGGTCGACTGCCCGGACGACCTGACCGGAGAGGTCGGAGCGAGCCTCACCTGCACCCTGACCGATGGCGACCAGACCTACGACGTCGAGGTCACCGTCACCTCCGTGAAGGACTCCGACGTGAACTTCGACATCCAGGTGGCCGACCAGCCGAGCTGACCCATGGAGAATCGCGACCACCCGCCTGCCCTCGACGACTTCCCGGTCGATGACCTCGGGACGCCGTACGACGGACCTCGTCCCGCCCGACGGGTCGTCTCGTTGGTGCCCTCGATCACCGAGGCACTCGTCTCGGTCGACCGCGACGCCGTCGTCGGGGCCACCGACTGGTGCACCCACCCCGCCGACCTGGACGTGGTCCGGGTCCGCGGCACCAAGAACCCCGACCTGGCCGCGATCCGCAGGCTCGGTCCTGACGTGGTGGTGGTGAACAAGGAGGAGAACCGGGAGCTCGACGTACGCCGGCTGCGGGAGTCCGGCACCCGGGTCTGGGTCACCGAGATCGCGACGGTCCCCGGCGCCGTGACCTCCCTCGAACGGCTGGTCGACGGGCTCGGCTGGGCGCGCCCGGGATGGCTCGCCGAGGCCCGTCGGCTGTGGTGCACCGAAGCACCGCCGGTGCACCAGCGGGTGGTGATCCCGATCTGGCGGGACCCGTGGATGGTGGTGGGCAGCGCGACGTTCACCGGCGACCTGGCCCGTCGGCTCGGGATGGCGAACGTGTACGCCGACCATCCCGACCGCTACCCGCACCTGGACGTCACCGAGCTCGACGCCGTCGGCGCCGACGTGGTGCTGCTGCCCGACGAGCCGTACGCGTTCACCGACGCCGACGGTCCGGAGGCCTTCGGCCGCACCCCGACCCGGCTGGTCAGCGGACGGCTGCTGACCTGGTACGGGCCCTCGCTGGTGGAGGCACACCGCAGCCTGGAGCGCCCGCCTCCCCCGTGATCGGCTCCGTGATCGCGTGGTCCCCCTCGAGGGCGGCGGATGTGGGCCGGTACGGCACCATGGACCGTCGTGAAGGTCTCTCGGCGTCCCGCGGCTCGGCGTACTCCTCTGCTCCCGGTGGTCGTGCTCGTGCTGGGCGCCCTGCTCGCGGCCTGCTCGACGGGGGCAGGCGACCCCGGCTCGGCGAGCAGCACCCCCCCGACCAGCACTCCTCCGACCGGCAGCAGCGGCGCATCCGGGGAGGGTGAGCCGACGGGCACGCCGTCGTCGGCCCCGGCTCCGGAGGACACCGTGCGGGTGGTGACCGTCGGCGACATCGCCTGCGCTCCTGGAAGCGAGGTCACCGAGACCCGGTGCCACCACGAGGACACCGCTGAGCTCGCCGCGTCGATGGACCCCGACGAGGTCATCGCGCTCGGCGACCTCCAGTACGAGGTCGGCGCCCTGGACGCGTTCCTCGAGGTCTGGGACGCCTCCTGGGGTCAGTTCCGTGAGATCGTGCTGCCGGTCCCGGGCAACCACGAGTACGGCACCGGGAACGCCGACGACTACCTCAAGTTCTTCGGCACCTCGAACTACTACGTGCAGCGGCTCGGCGACTGGCGGGTCTACCTGCTCGACAGCAACTGCTGGGGTCCCGAGTGCGACGAGCAGGCGCAGTGGCTGGCCGAGGATGCCGCTGCCCACCCGTCGACCTGCTCCTTGGCGGCGATGCACCACCCGCGGTTCTCCTCCGGCAGCCAGCACGGCTCGCAGGAGCAGATCCAGCCGTTGTGGCAGGCGGCCGTGGCGAACGGCGTCGACGTGGTGCTGGCCGGCCACGAGCACCACTACGAGCGGTTCGCCCGGCTCGGGACGGACGGTCGGCTCGGCGCGGTGCCGTCGGCACGCTCGTTCATCGTCGGCACCGGCGGCCGGTCGCTGTACGACGTCGATGACCCGATCGAAGGCTCCGAGGTGCTCTTCAACGAGGACTTCGGGGTGATGGAGCTGACCCTGGCCCCGCAGTCCTACTCCTGGCGGTTCGTGACCATCGGCGGCGAGGTGGTCGACGAGGGCACCGACGACTGCACCGACCTCCCTGGCTGACCGTCGGACGTCAGGTCGGGGAGGAGTCCGGCCAGCGGGCCAGGAATTCGCGCGCCGCGTGCCGGCCCC
Source organism: uncultured Actinomycetota bacterium (assembly GCA_963756135.1). GTDB lineage: Bacteria > Actinomycetota > Actinomycetes > Propionibacteriales > Nocardioidaceae > Nocardioides. The sequence goes on along the minus strand of CAVWMP010000007.1, from coordinate 101,541 downwards.
GCTCCACCAGCATCCGCCGGGTCTGCTCGTCGATGTCGAACTCGGTGATCCCGGCGCCGGAGGTGTCCACCTCGATCGTCCGGTCCCGCACCCCGGGCCGGTCCAGATGCGTCTGGTCCCGGCCGACCAGGGCTGTGGCCACCACCTGGCGGACCAGGCGCAGCGGCGGCAGGTACGGCGAGACCAGCGCCGGGAACACGTCGTCCAACCCCTCGGGCAGGTCCGGGAACAGCCGGACCCCGAAGGTCGGCCAGCGCGCGGGGCGGCCGTCGGTGCGGTCGAAGATCTCGATGGCGAAGTTCGAGAGGACGCCGCCGTCCACGATCGTGGCGCTCTCACCGGTGACCGGGTCTGTCATCGTGCACGGTTCGAAGAAGAACGGGATCGAGAGCGACATCCGCACCGCGTCGGCCACCGACTGCTCGTCGGGGTCGAGCTGGAACAGGTGGTAGTCCCACGGCAGCCGGAGCAGCCGGCCGTGGGTGACGTCGGTGGCGGTCACCACCAGCTTGTAGGCCTGCTCCGGACCGAGGTTCGTGTCGGCCCCGCGGTCGCGACGGCGCAGGTCCCCGAAGGTGACCACCCCGAGCGCCTCGAGCTCGGCGGCCAGCCAGTCGTGGATGTAGTCCCCGCGGTAGGCACCGTTGTCGAACAGCACCCCGAGGCTCTCGCTCAGCAGCGGCACCGGCAGCCGCCGATCCGGCACCCGGGACAGGTCGAGCCGGTCCATGATCTGCTCCAGCTGCCCCGCGTCCGCGCCCGCCGCGAGGAAACAGGCCGCGACGGCGCCGACCGAGGTGCCGGCGACGCGCGGGAACCGGTATCCCGCGTCGAGCAGCTCGAAGACCGCGCCCGCGGTGCCGAGCCCCTTCACCCCGCCGCCCTCCAGCACCAGGTCGGCCACCAGCTCGTGGTCCCGCTGCGCCTTCACCATCTGTCCCCCGCTCGATCGCCCTCACGTCGACGTGAGTGCTCACCGCTACCCTGCCACCCGGCCCGGTGGTTGAGGAGCGAGCGCCGTTCCTCGGTGGTTGAGGAGCGAGCGCCGTTCCACGGTGGTTGAGGAGCGAGCGCCGTTCCTCGGTGGTTGAGGAGCGAGCGCCCTTCCACGGTGGTTGAGGAGCGAGCGCCAGCGAGCGTCTCGAAACCACCCCACAGAAGGTGAGGAAGGTCCTGCCCGGTGGTTGAGGAGCGAGCGCCGTTCCTCGGTGGTTGAGGAGCGAGCGCCGTTCCACGGTGGTTGAGGAGCGAGCGCCAGCGAGCGTCTCGAAACCACCCCGACGAACGGGGGTTTCGGGACGGTCGCCGCGCGACCTCCTCGCCCGACGGGGATCTGAGCCTCGGAGGTCGAGGACGGCTCGCTAGCGCACCGTCCGGGTAAACTTTTCGAACGCGTTCGCATAGTGAGATCGGGGGGTCGTTTCGGGGGGTGGGTTGTCGGTGGCGTCTGCTGGACTTGTCTCATGGCCACCGACCACACCTCGACCGGGATGCACCCGGTCACCGTGCGGGTCGGCCGGCTCCGGGGGGAGCTGGCGGAGCTGTTGGCGTTGCCGTTGTGGTCGATGGGCCAGGCCGAGACCGGGACGACGCTGAGCGAGATCACCCGGCTGGGTGCGCAGGTCGCCGCCCTGGAGGCGCGGGTGGTTGCCCATGCCCAGAGCGTGGAGGTCGAGGCGCCGTCCGGGGCCACCTCCACCGCGGTCTGGTGGGCCCACCAGACCCGGATCACCCGCAGCGAGGCGTTCGCCCGGACCCGGCTGGCGGAAGCCCTGGGTCGTCACGAGCGGACCGCCGATGCGCTCGCCGCCGGGGATCTGGTCACCGAACAGGCCACCGTGATCATCCGGGCGATCGAGGACCTCCCCACCGACCTCGCCACCGAGCAGAAGACCGAGGCCGAGACCTGGCTGCTCGACCAGGCCCGCCACCACGACGCCAAGGCCCTGCGGATACTGGGCCGCCGCATCCTGGAGGTCATCGACCCCGAGACCGCCGAGGCCCGCGAGGCCGCCCTCCTCGCGAAGGAGGAGGCCGAGGCTGCCGCCTCAGCGCGGTTCACGATGGCCGAGGACGGCCACGGCCGGGTCCACGGCCGGTTCACCCTGCCCGCCCTCCAGGGCGGCATGCTGAAGAAGGCACTCCTCGCGTTCGCCGCCCCCAAGCACGTCGCCGCGGTCGACGGGCACGCCCCGGTCGAGCGCCGCCCCTCACCCGAGCGGCTCGGGCGGGCGTTGATGGAGTACGTCGAGCGGTACCCGGTCGACCGGCTCCCCGACGCCGGGGGTCTGGCCGCGACCGTGGTGGTCACCATGGGCCTGGAGACCCTCCTGGGTGGACTGAAGGCCGCGACCGTGGACACCGGGGAGGTGCTCTCCCCGGGTCAGGCCCGCCGCCTGGCCTGTGAGGCCGGGCTGATCCCGATGGTGCTCGGCGGCGCCTCCCAAGCCCTCGACGTGGGCCGCGAGCAACGCTTCCACCCCAAGTACCAGCGCATCGCCATCACCGTCCGCGACCAGCACTGCACCGCCCGGGGCTGTGACGTCCCCGCCAGCCTGTGCCACATCCACCACGACACCCCCTGGTCCGAAGGCGGCGACACCAACGTCGAGGACGGCCGACTGCTGTGCCCGCGACATCACACCCACGCCCACGACCCCACCTACGAGATGCGCCGACATCCCGACGGCACCGTCACCTTCCACCGCCGCACCCACGGAGAGTGAGCAGCAAGCGTCTCCACGGGGGTTGAGGAGCGAGCCTCACCGAGCTGGAGCGAGCCTCACCCACGGGGGTTGAGGAGCGAGCGTCTCCACGGGGGTTGAGGAGCGAGCGCCAGCGAGCGTCTCGAAACCCCGCTGGCATGGGGTGGTTTCGAGACGGTCGCTGCGCGACCTCCTCAACCACCGGGAGCCCGCGCGACCTCGGCCCGTACGGGGGTTGAGGAGCGAGCGCCAGCGAGCGTCTCGAAACCCCAGCGGCGATCGGTGGTTTCGAGACGGTCGCTGCGCGACCTCCTCAACCACCGCGGGAGCCTGCGCGACCTCGGCCCGTACGGGGGTTGAGGAGCGAGCGCCAGCGAGCGTCTCGAAACCCCAGTGGCGATCGGTGGTTTCGAGACGGTCGCTGCGCGACCTCCTCAACCACCGTGGGAGCCTGCGCGACCTCCTCAACCACCGCGGAGCCTGCGCGACCTCGTCCCGTACGGGGGTTGAGGAGCGAGCGCCAGCGAGCGTCTCGAAACCCCAGAGGCGATGCGGTGGTTTCGAGACGGTCGCTGCGCGACCTCCTCAACCACCGCGGCGACCTGCGCGACCTCCTCAACCACCGAGGACCTGCGCGACCTCCTCAACCACCGGGGACCTGCGCGACCTCCTCCCCAGGTACGGAGGTTGAGGAGCGAGCCCCAGCGAGCGTCTCGAAACCCCGCCCACCGTCGGTGGTTCCGGGCGTCGATAGCCAGAACGTGTCATGACGCCACCCGGGGCAGGGGTGTACCACGGAAGGAGACGTCGGGAGGCTCCCGACGCTAGCTCGGGAACGGGGGTTCGAGATGTTGCTCGAGTCATTGCCGGATCAGGTGCTCGCCACCAAGGAGGTCCGGGACAACTGGCGGCGCCAGGTCGCCGAACACGGGTCGGGGCTGGAGTTCGTGGTCTCGGACCTGACCCGCTGGCGGCCGGGCTCCAAGGTCCGCGTCGCCTTCCTGGACGGCGATGCCGCGCTGCACGCCGACATCGAGTCTGCGGTGCAGCAGATCGCCGAGAACTGCAACCTCGACCTCGACTTCGGCAAGGACGAGGAGAGCGGCGAGTACCGGCGCTGGACCGAGTCCGACACCGAGCTCCAGGCCGAGATCCGGGTCAGCTTCGACATGGGCGGCTACTGGTCGCTGGTCGGGACCGACAGCACCGACGTGACCATCGGCGGACCGGGGTCCCCGGTGGGCGGCGGGCCGGGTCAGCGCAGCCTCAACCTCGGCGGGTACAAGACCGGGAAGCCGGACGGCTGGGAGGGCACCGTGCGGCACGAGTTCCTGCACGCGCTCTCGTTCCACCACGCCCACCAGAACCTGCGTGGTCCGTGTGCGGAGGAGTTCCGCTGGGAGGACGACCCCGGCTACGAGCCGACCCAGGACGAGCGCGGCCGGTTCGTCACCGACTCCGAGGGCCGCTCCCCCGGCATCTACACCTATCTCGCCGGGGCGCCGAACTTCTGGAGCCGGGCCAAGGTGGACCACAACCTGCGGACCAATGTCTCCGACGACGTCGTGGTCGGGCCGTTCGACACCGCCTCGGTGATGCTCTACCGGTTCGCGAACTTCTTCTACAAGACCAACCCCAGCCCGTGCGCCCCCAGCGGCGACGGGTCCGAGCTCTCCGACGGCGACAAGCGGGGCCTCGACCTGCTCTACCCCGAGGCGGACGCCGCGATCACCGAGCTGAAGGAACGCGCCGCCGCGGCCCGCAAGGCGCTGGAGGAGCAGGGGGGCCAGGAGGCGGGTCAGGCGGAGTCGGCGTACCAGCGTCGGGTCACCGAGCTGCTGGCCGCGATGACCGACTGAGTCGATGACCACGATCGAGGGCCCGGTGTCGCGATGAGCTTCGCCGGGCACCTGGACGCCGCCACTCTGCGCTCGGTACGCCGGGCGCAGGTCGAGCTGGGCCTGACCTCGGCCCAGGACTTCAGGGCGCTGACCCGACGGATGCCGCCGAGGTACGTCGCCAAGCTGTCATCCGGCAACGGCCAACGCCGGCTCTCGCGGGCACTGCGCACCCTGAACTCCACCAAGGTGCTCGCCTCCGGCGTCGTCCCGCTGCACATCTGGCTGACCAACGCGATCCGGCTCGCCGACGGGCGCCCCCAGGAGATGCTGCTGCGTCGCGCCCTGGAACGGATGAGCAGCGACGGCCGGGCGCCGGCGGACTCACGGCGCGATGCGACGCCCGCCCCGGGACCGATGGCCGCGGCCGGTCCCGGCCCCGCCCCCGGCATCCCCACCGGTGAGCTGGAGGTCGCGATCGGGGAGGACGACACGATCGAGGTCTCCTACCTGAGCCGAGGCATCCACGCCGCGCGGTCGGTGACCAAGCTGCTGGTGCACCGCCACTTCGACGGCCGGCCGTCCACGATCGCCGGCGGCGTACCGGACCTCGGCAAGGGCACCGGCTGGCTGATCGCCCCCGGTCTGCTGATCACCAACCACCACGTCGTCAACGGTCGTACGCCGCGGGAGCCCCCGGCCACCCCCGAGGACTTCGCCCTCCAAGGGGCCACCACCCACGTGCAGTTCGATTTCCTCGACGACGACTCGCCGCTCCTCCTCTCGCGGTCGACGGCCTGCGTGGCCAGTGACGAGACGTTGGACTTCGCCCTGCTCCGGCTCGATCCCGGCGCGCCCGCCCGCCCGCCGCTACGGTTGCGCACCCAACCGATCCTCAAGCCCCCGGAGCGGGAGCTCAGCGAGCGGGTCAACGTGCTGCAGCACCCCGACGGGCGGCCGATGCGGCTCGGGTTCCGCAACAACTTCGTGATCGGCGGCTCCGACGACCGGTTGAGCTACCTCACCGACACCGCCGGCGGAGCCTCGGGGTCACCGATCTGCGACGACCTCTGGTTCGTCGCCGCACTGCACCGCGGGTGGCAGACCATCGAGGGCGAGCCGGTGATGGTGTGGGGCGTGCCGGTGCGGCAGGAGAACTACGGCACCCCCGTCTCGGCGCTGCTGACCTTCCTGGCCGCGGAGCACCCCGACCTGCACGCGGAGATCCTCGCCGGACAGGCGGCGCTCCCGCCCGACTGAGCGCGACCGCTCGGTCAGCCCCACCGGTCAACCCACCGCGAGGATCGCCCCCACCACACCGGGCAGGAGACCGAGCAGCAGCCACGGTGAGGCCGGCCCTTTCCCGTGGATGGCCCGGCCGGCGGCCACCGCGATGACGCCGAAGGCACCCCCGATGACGCAGAGACCGACCCGGGCCAGCATCTGGTCCTCGGGGAGGAACAGCGCGGCCACCACGATGCCCACCGACAGGTGCAGGATCGTGGTCACGGCAAGCGCCGACATCACCCACCGCTGCACGTTGGTCAGCGAGCGGTCGTTGACGGGGCGGCGAGGGCTGCTCGGATCCATCAGGTGTCGACGACGCCGGGTCTGCTCGGCCATCTGGGCCACCTTCCGAGGGTCGTCGCACCGCCTGCCGCCGGGCCGCCGGGCCGCGGCTCCCGAGGGCTCCCATCATGGCGCAACCGTGGTCACCCTCCCCGGTCGGGTGCCTGGTCGGCGCGAGCCGCGAGACCTCGCCGCTTGCCAAATGCGTTAGCCGTCACTAACGTATTAGGTGTGCCAGATGCCCTGTCCGCTGCAGCCGAGCCGACCCGGCGACGCATCCTGCAGCTGCTGGCGGGGCGCCCCCGCACCGTCTCGGAGATCGCGAGCGAGTTCACCGTCACCCGCTCGGCGATCTCCCAGCACCTCGGGGTGCTCAGCGAGGCCCAGCTGGTCACCGCGGAGAAGTCCGGCCGCCAGCGGATCTACCGCGTGCTGCCGACCGGGCTTCGCAAGCTGCAGGCCGAGATCGACCGCTTCTGGACCGACGAGCTGGACCTGCTCGTCACCGATGCCCACACCCTGAGGAGCACCACATGAGCTACACCAAGACCGCCGTCCTGCCCGTCTCCCCCGACGAGGCCTTCGCCCTCATCACCGAGCCCGAGCGGCTGCGCCGGTGGCAGACCGTCTCCGCGCGAGTGGACCTCCGCGCCGGCGGTAGCTACCGCTGGACGGTGACCCCGGGTCACATCGCGGCCGGCACCTACCGTGAGGTGGTGCCCGGCCAGCGCGTCGTGTTCGGCTGGGGCTGGGAGGGCAGCGACGACCTCGCCCCCGACGCCTCGACGGTGACCGTCACCCTCGAACCGACCGAGGGCGGCACCCTGGTCACCCTGGTCCACGAGGGTCTCGACGCCGAGCAGGCCGCCAGCCACGCCCAGGGGTGGACGCACTACTTCACCCGCTTGGAGAAGGCGGCCGCCGACGGCGACGCCGGGCCGGACGAGTGGGCAGCGACCCCGCAGCCGCTCGACCAGCTGACCAGCGCCGAGGCCACCCTGGCCGTGCTGCAGGGCGTGCTGCGGAACCTCACCGAGGCCGACCGCGGCAAGCAGACCCCGTGCACCGAGTTCGACTGCCACGCGCTCGCCGAGCATCTCGTCGGGGGGATCACCGGACTCGGCCAGATGGCGGGGGCGAGCGTGATCGACTCCGGCCTTGGGTCCCTGGAGAACCGGATCTCGGTGATCGCCGACCAGGCCATCGAGGCCTGGCGGGCCCGTGGGACCGAGGGCTCGGTGCCCACCCCCGGCGGCGAGCTGCCCGCCGGCCTCGCGGCCGGCATCCTCTCCGTGGAGTTCCTGCTGCACGGCTGGGACCTCGCCCAGGCCACCGGCCAGCAGGTCGCCGTCTCCGACGAGGTCGTGGCCTACGTGCGCGGGATCGCCGAGACCCTCGTCCCGGGCGGCCGCGAGCGTGGCGCGTTCGCCGAGTCCGTCGAGTCACCGGCCGACGCGACCCCCCTGGACCGGCTCGCGGCCTTCGCGGGACGCAGCCCGGTGGCGGCTTGATCCGCTCGGGACCACCGACCGGACACAGACCCCCCGCACACCCATCACGACAACCCGAGGAGAGTCATCATGACGAAGTTCATGTTCATCTACCACGCGCCGCAGGCCCCTGCTGACGCACCGCCGCCGGACCCGGAGCAGATGCAGGCTGTCATGCAGGCGTGGATGGCCTGGAGCGAGAAGGTCGGAGCCGGCCTGGTCGACTTCGGCAACCCGTTGGGCGGCGGCGTCCGGGTCGCTGCCGATGGAGCCACCTCCTCGAGCGAGCGCGAGGTGAGCGGCTACAGCGTCCTGGAGGCGGACGACCTCGATGCAGCGCTGGCCTTCGCGAAGGACCACCCGCACCTCACCATGCCCGGCGGGTGCGAGATCGAGGTCCACGAGGTGCAGCCGATCCCGGGGATGTAGCGACGGTCGGCTCGTCGCCTGACCACCCTGACGCAGGCGGCGGAGGTCTGGAGTCCTCTAGGGTGGGCGAAGAAGTCCACCGGGGGGGAGGACCGTCATGACCGATGCCGTCTACGCCGCGGTGCTGATCGTGATCTGGGTGAGCCTCGGCGTCGCCGCCGTGATCATCTTCATCGCGCGCCACGGTCGCGGCAGCTGGCACTGGTACGCCATCGGGGTGGTGCTGGGCCCGATCCTGCTGCCCATCGCGGCAGATCTCGACCGCCGCAGCGACCGGCTCACCCAGTGGACGACGGGACCGCGCGACGGCGGTGAGTCCTCCCCGGAGCCGGCCGCCCCGCCGGCGGTCTCCGTGCTGGCTGCGGTGGACGGGTCGGAGGAGTCCGACCAGGCGGTCCGCGACATCGTCCGGCTCGTCGGTCCCGGGTCCCACCTCTACCTGATCACGGTGCTCGACCCCGATGTCGTGGACGCTGCGGCGACGAGCGCTGCCGAGACCCGGCTCCGTGAGCACACCGACCGGCTGGACCCCCATCAGGTCACCGTCGTGTGCGAGGTCGCCTCCGGCGACCCGGTGCAGGTGATCCTGGAGACCGCCGCCGTCAACGCGGTGGACCTGATCGTCGTCGGTCGCCGGGGCCGTGGGCTCTCCCACCACCTGATCGGAAGCGTGGCCGACCAGGTCGTCCACCGGTCTCCGGTTCCGGTGCTGGTCGGTGCACTCGCGGGACCGCACCACCGCGCTGGTTGAGGGTGCCCCGGGAGCGTCGATCCCCGACCGATGCGGACCGGGTCGTCGAACCGGCAAAAAGATCCCGGTTCTCCTGAAAATCTCGCCCGGATCGCCTAGCCTCCCCTATGGGGTGAGGTCCATGAAGGACGTCGAGGCACAGCTGATCCACGACATGCAGAACACCGCCTCGGTGCTCCGCGCGGTCGCGTGGGAGCTCAACGACGGCCGGGAGAAGCTGCCCCCGCGATGCTCGATCACCTCTGCTCGATGCTGGCCCGTCGCAGCGACATGCTGGTGCACCTGCTCGACGACCTGGCGACCAGCCATCTCGCCGAGCACGACCAGCTGGGTCTGGCGCTGCAGCCGGTCTCTCTCGCAACGGTGGCTGCGGACCTGATCGCCGAGCGGCGTCGGACGTCCGAGATCCCGATCACCGCCGACGTCGCCGGCGATGCGGTGGCCCTGGCCGACCCGGTCCGGACCGCGCAGGTGCTGGACAACCTGGTCAGCAACGCCGTGCGCTACGGCGGCCCGCACATCCGGATCGTGGCCGTCCGGGAGGGCTCGGTGGTCCGGCTCTCGGTCAGCGACGACGGCTCCGGGGTGCCACATGACCTGCGGAACACCCTGTTCGACCCCTACGCCCGGGGCAACGACTCGCCACGGCTGGGCGGCTCGGGGCTGGGCCTGCTGATCGTGCGGCAGCTGTGCGAGGCGATGAACGGCACCGTGGCCTACGACGAGCGGCAGGGCACCCGGTTCACCGTGACGCTCCCGGCGGTCCCGGCGGTCGCCGCGCCCACCCGACCCGACGTGGCGCCGACCGGGCACTCGGTGGCCTTCTGGACCGCTGAGGACAGCCTCGTCGAGGGGCTGGCCGCCTACGTGCTGCACGGTCTCGTGGCCGGCGAGGCGGTGCTGGTCGCCGCGACCCCCGCTCACCGGCAGCTCCTGGACCGGGCCCTCGACGCCTGCGGGATCGACCTCGACGCCGTCGCCGCCACCGGCCAGTACGTGGTCCTCGACGCCGACGAGCTGCACCGTCACCTCGAGCACCAGCACCTCATCGACCGCGGGCGTTTCGAGGCTCTCATCAGCGAGACCGTGCGCCGGACGCACGCACGCTGGCAGACCTTCCGGGTGTACGGCGAGATCGTCGACCTGTACTGGCAGCGCAACGACGAGCACCTGGCGATCGACCTGGAGGCCTGCTGGAACACGCTGCGCGAGGAGGTGCCGTTCCCGCTCCTCTGCGCCTACCAGCTGGCTCCGGGTCAGAGCGCGGTGGCGCTGTGCGACTGCCACGACATGATCGTGGCCTGACCCCGCGTCCCCCGCGGCAGCGCTCGATCCAGGTCCTCCAGCAGGTCCTCGGGGTCCTCCAGGCCGATCGAGAGCCGCACCAGGTTGGCGGCCGGTCTCGCCTCCGCGGCGACCGGACGATGGGTCAGCGCCGCGGGGTGCTGGATCAGCGAGTCGACGCCGCCGAGCGAGACCGCGTGCGTGAACAGCTGCAGCTGTGAGGTGACCTGTTCCGCGGCGGCGTACCCGCCGTGCAGCCGGACCGCGATCATCGCGCCCGGGCCGCGCATCTGGTGCTGCAGCAACGAGGCCGGGTCACCCTCCGAACCCGGGTAGTGCACCCGCTCGACGCCGGGGTGCGCCCGCCAACCAGCCCGCCACCTGGCGCGCACCAGCCTGCTGGGTGCGCACCCGGATCGGGAGCGTGGCCAGACCCCGGTGCAGCAGGTAGGCGCCCAGCGGGTGCAGCAGCCCGCCGGTGACCGCCCGGACGCGTCGCAGCGCGGACGCCGTCTGCTCACCGCAGGCGATCACTCCGCCGGTCACGTCCCCGTGGCCACCGAGGTACTTGGTGGCGCTGTGCAGCGACATCGCCGCACCCAGGGTGACCGGGTTCTGCAGGATCGGGGTCGCGAAGGTGTTGTCCACCAGCACCGGGACCTCGCCGGCCGCCGCGACGACCGCCCGGATGTCGACCAGGTCCAGGGTCGGGTTCGCCGGCGTCTCCACGATCACCAGGGCGGTGTCGGCCCGGACCGTCCGCTCGACCTGCCACGGGTCGCAGAAGGTGACCTCGACACCGAGCAGGCCCGAGTCGAGCAGGTGGTCGGTGCCGCCGTACAGCGGACGGACGGCGACCACGTGCCGCTTGCCGGTGGCGCCGGTGTGGGCCAGCACGGCCGCGGTCATCGCCGCCATCCCGGAGGCGAACGCGACTGCCTCCTCGGACTTCTCCAGCTGGGCCAGCGCGCTCTCGAACCGCGCCACCGTCGGGTTCCACAGCCGCGAGTAGACGGCACCCCCGTCGGGCAGCGGGTGGCCACCGGTGGCCATCGACTCGTACGACGCCCCGCCGCGCTCGATGTCGGGCAGCGGGTTGGTCGAGGACAGGTCGATCGGGAGGGCGTGGACCCCCAGGGCGGTCAGGTCCTCGCGGCCGCAGTGGACCGCCAGCGAGTCGGGCCTGAGCGAGTCGGATCGGAGCGTCGGCGTCATGGGTCCACGATGGTGGAAGATGCGATCGTGGCCTAGGGTTGCTGTCGAATCAGCAGTCGAAAGCGCGAAATCCGCCATTGTCAGCAATTCATGACCAGTCAGAGGAGGCAGCGTTGCCGACAACCCAACCCCCGCCGGCCACTCCCCCTGCCGGCGTCGACGAGACCGACCTCGCGCTGCTGCGGGCCCTGGACGGTGACGCGCGGCTGACCAACAAGGCGCTGGCCGCCCGGCTGGGGCTGGCGGAGTCGACCTGTGCCTACCGGGTCCGGGCGCTGCGGCACCGGGGGCTGATCACCGGCACCGCGCTGCGGGTGGACCTCGCGGCGCTGGGCTACCCCATCCAGGCCGTGATCAAGGTGCGCCTGGGCAGCCACAACCAGCAGCACGTGACCAGCCTGTACCGCGCCCTGGCGGAGGCGCCCGGGGTCATCCAAGCCTTCCACGTGGCCGGGGAGGACGACTTCCACCTGCACGTGGCGGTCGCGAGCCCGCAGGCGCTGCGGGACCTGGTGCTGCACCACGTCACCGTGCACCGCGTGGTCCGCTCGACCGAGACCCAGCTCGTCTTCGAGCTGCGCGACGGTGCGGGGGTGCTCGGCCCGGCCGACTGAGCCGCCCCGAATCCGGCGGCGGACACCGTACTCGCTTCGCGCCCACCGCGCATCGGCAGAACTGACCGCTCGAACCCGACCCCCATTGACTATCGACATCCGCCGCACGGGTGCACCAGGGTGGAAATCAGACCGCCGTCTCTGCTGACGGGCTGTTGACACGGTGGGTCCCCCGTTCAACCTGTTGCAGTCCGCGGGCCTACGGGGGCGCCGATGCTCGAGTCGTTGATCGCCTGGTCGACCCGGGCCCGCCTGCTCCTGCTCCCGGTGGCGGCGGTCGTCGTGGTGGCCGGTCTGCAGCAGGTGCGCCAGGCCGACACCGATGTGCTGCCCGAGTTCTCCCCCACCTATGTCGAGGTGCAGACCGAGGCCCTGGGGCTGTCGGCCGAGGAGGTCGAGCAGCTGATCACGGCCCCGATGGAGAACCTGCTCCTCAACGGCGTGGCCTACCTCGACGGGATCCGCTCGGAGTCGGTCAACGGTCTCTCCTCGATCACGCTCATCTTCGAGCCGGGCACGGACCTGTTCACGGCGCGACAGGTCGTGCAGGAGCGGCTGACCCAGGCCAAGCTGCTGGCACACCTGACCGACCCGCCGGTGATGCTGCAGCCGAGGTCGGCTCGTCGAGCCGGGTGATGGCGGTCGGCTTCCGCTCCGAGGAGGTCTCCCCGATCGAGATGTCGGTGCTGGCTCGCTGGAGCATCCGACCGAAGCTGCTCGGGGTCCCGGGCGTCGCCAACGTCGCGATCTTCGGCCAGCGGGAACGCCAGCTCCAGGTCAAGGTCGACCCCGGGCGATGGCCCGGCACCACGTGACGCTCCAGGAGGTCATCAGCACCAGCGGCAACGCCCTCTGGGTCTCGCCGTTGACCTACCTGAACGCCTCGTCCCCCGGCACCGGTGGCTTCGTCGACACGTTCGGGACCCGGATGGAGATCCGGCACGTCTCCCCGATCACCACCGCCGAGCAGCTCGGCCGCGTCGCGCTGGAAGGCCGCGATGCCGGCCGGTCCGACCTGGTGCTCGCCGACGTGGCGACGGTGGTCGAGGATCACCAGCCGCTGATCGGCGACGCCGTCGTCGACGACGGTCCCGGCCTGGTGATGGTGATCGAGAAGCTGCCCGGCACCAGCACCGTCGAGGTGACCGAAGGGGTCGAGAGGCTGCTCTCGCGACGCTGGCGCCCGGCCTGGCGGGGATCGAGGTCGACACCGGGCTGTTCCGCCCCGCCTCGTTCGTGGAGCAGTCGAGCGACAACGTCGTCCTGCTGCTGGGCATCGGGCTGGCGCTGGCCGGGCTGCTCCTCGCCCTGGGCCTGCGCCGCTGGCGCCTCGCCCTGATCGCCGGGCTCGCCACCGCCACGTCGTTGCTGGCAGCCTTCCTGGTCCTGGAACGGTGGGGCGCGGGCGTGAACGCCCTGGTGATGGCCGGGCTGGTCCTGGCCGTCGGCCTGGTCGTCCACGACGTGGTCATGGACGTGGACCAGGCGTCGCGCGCCCGGTCCCGGGCCTTCCTGTCCGGTCTCCGGGCCAGCCGCCGCACGATGGGCTACGCCACCGCCATCGCGTTGGTCGCCGTGGCGCCGCTGCTGGTGACCGGCGAGCTCGCCGCCGAGTTCACTCGCCCCGTCGCACTCGGTTTCGCCGTCGCGGTACTGGTCTCGATGGTGGTGGCCCTGACGGTGACCCCGGCCCTGGCCTCGCTGCTGCTGACCACCGGCCACCCCCACGCGGCACCGGCGGGTCCCGGCCGACGGCTCGGGGACCGCGTCGAGGGCCTGACCCGGCGCTGGTCGACCAGGGTCACGCCGGCCGCGGCGGTGATCGGCGTGCTGACGCTGGCGGCCGTCGCCGTCGTACCGCTGCTGGAGCAGGCCCGCCGGCCCGCGTTGCTGCCCGGGTTCCACGAGTCGGACCTGGTCGTGCGGTGGCAGGGAGACGCCGGCGTCTCCCGGTCCGCGATGACCACGATCGCCGGTGAGCTCGGCGCCGAGCTCCGCGCCGTGCCGGGGGTGCGCGAGGTCGGTGGTCACGTGGGGCGAGCCGTCCTCTCCGACCGGGTCAACGGGATCAGCACCGGCGAGCTCTGGGTCTCGCTCGAGCCCGACGCCGACCGTGGTGTGAGCGTCGACCGAGTACGCCGGGTCGTGGCCGACCACCCCGAGGCAGCGGCCGAGGTGCGCTCGTACTTCTCCGACCGGGTCGAGGACGTCGGTGGGCTGATGTCGGCGTTCGACCGCGGCCGGGTCGCGGCCGGTGAGAACGAGGTCGTGGTCCGCATCTACGGCGAGGACCTGGCAGTGCTGCAGGAGCAGGCCGAGGACCTGGCCGACGACCTGACCGATCAGCTGGGCGATCGACTGGGCGGTGGCGCGGGCGTCACCGAGGTACGCGTCGAGTCTCCGGCGGTCGAGCCGAACCTCGAGGTCGAGGTGGACCTGGCGGCCGCCGAGCGGGTGGGACTGAAGCCGGGCGACATCCGCCGCGCCGCCTCCACGCTGGTCAGCGGGCTGCGCGTCGGCAGCCTGTTCGAGGCCCAGAAGGTCTTCGACGTGGTGGTGGTCGGGGACCGGACGGCGCTGGGGTCTCCCGAGCGCCTCGGCAGCCTGCTCATCGACACCCCCGACACAGGGACGGTCCGCCTCGACGAGGTCGCCGACGTGAGCTTCGGGACGTCGATGTCGGTCATCCAGCGGGAGTCGGTCTCGCGGCGCCTCGACCTGGTCGTCGCGGTCGACGGCGACGTGGGAGCTGCCGCCGACGCGATCGAGGAGCAGCTGGTCGCCCGGGACTTCCCGCTGGAGTACCACGCCGAGGTGATCGGCGACACCGGCCGCGACGACGCGGCGGACCAGCGACTGCTGCTGGTGACGCTCGGCTGCCTCGTCGCGATCTACCTGCTGCTGCAGGCGGGCCTGGGGAGCTGGCGGTTGGCGGCCGGCGCGCTGCTGCTCGCCCCGGTGGCGCTCAGCGGCGGCCTCGTCGCCACCGCGCTGGCCGGTGGCACGGTCACGATCGGAGCGGCACTGGGCCATCTCGCGGTGCTGACCCTGTTCCTGCGTACCGTGCTGGTGCAGATGCGGCACTACCAGCAGCTGCAGCGGGACGAGGGCGGGCCGGCCACCGGGGACCTGGTCGCCCGCGGCACCCGGGAGCGCGTCCTGCCGACGATGCTGGCCGCCGCCGTCGGAGCCGCCGCGGTGCTGCCGATCGCCCTCGTCGGGGTCCGACCCGGGCTGGAGATCCTGCACCCGCTGGCACTGGTGCTGCTGGGGGGCCTGGTCTCGACCGTGGTGGTCTCCGCTCGTCGTGCTGCCGCCGCTCTACCTGCGTCTGGCCGGTGACCCGCCGCAGGACGAGCTGGACGGACCGGACGGGCTCACCACGCTCACCGGACCCGAGGGCCATCCGGCCGGCGTGACGGCGGGGTGAGCCGTGGTCTCCGCAACGCACCTCATCGGTGAACGGGTCCGGGTCGACCTGCTCCTGTGGGGCGTCGCCGCGCTGGTGGTGGGCCTCACCGCGGTGTGGGCGCTGACCACGACCGCCACCTCGGACCCGGCGGTGCACCACGACGGACCGGTATCGGTGACGGCGATCGACGGCACCGACCTGGCCCGGATCAGCATCACCGCCGAGGCGGCTGACCGGATCGGACTCGAGGTCGCGCCCGTGCGTGCGGCCGGCCGCAGTGGCCGCACCACCGTGCCGGGCGACGCCCTGGTGGTCGGCGCCGACGGCACCACCTGGGTGTACGTCGTCGACGGTGACCCGCTGCAGTACGTCCGCCGGGTCGTCCAGGTCGTCGAGATCCGGGGCAGCAGCGCGGTGCTCTCCGACGGTCCGGTGGTGGGCACCCGGGTGGTCGGACTGGGTTCCGCCGAGCTGTTCGGCGCCGAGACCGGGGTCGGGCACTGAGATGATGCGCTGGATCATCTCGGTCAGCCTGAGGTTCCGGGCGCTCGTCGTCTTCGCCGGGATCGCCCTGATGACCGGCGGCGCCCTCCAGCTCAGCAACACCCCCGTCGACGTCTTCCCCGAGTTCGCGCCGCCCAAGGTGGAGATCCAGACGGCCTGCATCGGGCTCTCGGCCGCCGAGGTCGAGGAGCTCATCACGGTGCCGCTGGAGCACGCGCTGGCCGGCGTACCCGGGCTGGAGGTGCTGCGGTCGAAGTCGGTGGGCCAGCTGTCGTCGGTGACGCTGCTCTTCGAGCCGGGCACCGACGTGATGGAGGCCCGTCAGGTGGTGCAGGAGCGGGTGGCCTCGGTGACCCCGCTGCTGCCGGCCTGGGCGGCGCCGCCACACATGATCCAGCCGCTCTCCTCGACCAGCCGGGTGATGAAGATCGGGGTCTCCTCCGACAGCCTGGACACGATCCAGCTCTCCCACCTGACCCGCTGGAAGATCCGGGACAACCTGATGCGGGTGCCCGGGGTCGCCAACGTCGCGGTGTGGGGGAACCGCAAGACGCAGTACCAGATCCGGGTCGATCCCGAGCGCCTGCACCGCAACGAGGTGACGGTCAACCAGGTGATGGACGCCGCCTCCGATGCCGTGGACGCCGGCCTGCTCACCTACCGGCCCGGCTCGGAGCTGATCACCGGCGGCTTCGTCGAGACGGGGTCCGAGCGGTTCGGCATCGAGCACGTCCTCCCGGTCTCCGGCCCCGAGGAGCTCGGTCAGGTCACCCTGCGCAACGGCAGCGGGAAGACGCTCCGGATCGAGCAGGTCGCCGACGTCGAGATCGGCCACCAGCTGCTCATCGGTGACGCGGTGGTCAACAGCGGGCCGGGTCTGCTGCTGGTCGTGGAGAAGTTCCCGTGGGCGAACACCCTGGAGGTGACCCACGGGGTCGAGGACGTGCTGGAGCGGATCCAGCCCGGGCTGGCCGAGGTGGACCTCGACCCGACCATCTTCCGGCCGGCGACCTTCATCGAGATGTCCCTCGACAACCTCACCACGGCCCTGCTGCTCGGCTGCCTGCTGGTGGTCCTGGTGCTGCTGGCGTTCCTCTTCGAGTGGCGCACCGCGCTGATCAGCCTGACCGCGATCCCGCTCTCGCTGGTGGCGGCCGGACTGGTGCTGCACCTGCGCGACGCGACCGTCAACACGATGGTGCTGGCCGGACTGGTGATCTCGGTCGGGGTGGTCGTCGACGACGCGATCATCGACGTGGAGAACATCTGGCGTCGGCTGCGGGAGGCCCGGCTGGCGGGGTCGCCGGTCTCCACGGCCCGGATCGTCCTGGAGGCCTCGATCGAGGTACGCCGCGCCATCGTCTACGCCACCTTGATCAACATCATCGCGGTGGCGCCGGTCTTCTTCCTCGAAGGACTGTCCGGCGCCTTCTTCCGTCCGCTCGCGGCCTCCTACGCCCTGGCGCTGCTGGCCTCGATGGCCGTGGCGCTGACGATCACCCCGGCGATGGCGCTGATCCTGCTGCGCCGGACCACCGGCCGCCGACGCGAGTCGCCGCTGAAGACGGTGCTGGTCCGGTGGTACTCGGTGGTGCTGACCAGGATCGTGCGGACCCCGCGGCCGGCGTACTTCGCCGTCGGCGCGCTGGTGGTGCTGGCGGTGGCCGCCACCCCGAACCTCGGTCAGTCCCTGCTCCCCTCCTTCAAGGAGCGGGACTTCCTCATGCACTGGGTGACCAAACCCGGCACCTCGCTGCCCGAGGAGGTACGGATCACCACGCTGTCGGCCGAGGAGCTGATCGCGATCCCGGGCGTGCGCAACTTCGGCGCGCACATCGGGCAGGCCACGAACTCCGACGAGGTGGTCGGTCCGGAGTTCGGCGAGAACTGGGTCAGCATCGATCCCGAGGCCGACTACGACGAGGCACTGGCCCGGGTGCAGGAGACGGTCGACGGCTACCCGGGGCTCTACCGAGACGTGCAGACCTACCTCAAGGAGCGGATCCGGGAGGTGCTGACCGGGACCAACGAGGCGATCGTGGTGCGGATCACCGGCGACGACCTGGCCGTCCTGCGTGACGTGGCGACCCGGGTCCAGGACGCCATCGAGGACACCCCGGGCCTGGAGTCGCCGCAGGCGGAGCTGCTCACCGAGGTCCCCCAGATCGAGGTGACGGTCGATCTCGATCGCGCGCAGCGCTACGGCCTCAAGCCCGGCGACGTACGCCGGACCGCGGCCACGCTGGTGGCCGGGATCGAGGTCGCCGACGTCTACCAGATCGGCAGGATCTACGACATCAACGTCTACGGCACACCGGCCGCCGCCGAGAGCCTGTCGAGCATCCGCGGGCTGATGATCGACACCCCCGACGGTCGGCTGGTCCGCCTCGACGAGGTCGCGGACGTCCGGGTGACCCCCACCCCGAACGCGATCAAGCGGGAGGGAGGCACCCGCCGGATCGACGTCAGCGCCGGGGTGACCCAGGACGACGTGGGCGGGATCTCCGACGAGGTCTCCCGGCGGATCGCCGAGGTGGACCTGCCGCTCGGCTACGGCATCCAGGTGCTGGGCGAGCACGCCGAGCGCCAGGCGGCGCAGGAGCGGATCCTGCTGCTGGCCGGCGCGGCGCTGCTGGGGATCCTGCTGCTGCTCCAGGTCGCGTTCGGCAGCCTGCGGCTGGCGGCACTGTTCTTCCTGACCCTGCCGATCGCGCTGGTCGGCGGTGTCCTGGCGGCACTGGCGACCGGCGGGGTCATCTCGCTGGGCTCGCTGGTCGGGTTCTTCACCGTGTTCGGGCTCGCTGCTCGCAACGGGATCATGATGATCAGCCACTTCCAGCACCTCGAGCGGGACGAGGGCGAGGTCCTGGGCCCGCAGCTGGTGCTGCGCGGTGCCCGCGAGCGGTTGGCCCCGATCCTGATGACCGCCGGAGCCACCGCCCTGGCTCTGGTGCCGCTGGTGGTGGCCGGGTCGATCCCGGGCCACGAGATCGAGCACCCGATGGCGATCGTGATCCTCGGCGGCCTGGTCACCTCGACGCTGTTGAACCTGCTGGTGGTCCCGTCGCTCTACCTGCGATTCGCCCGCCCCCTGCCGGCGCCGGTGCCGGTGTCCGGGACACCGGTCAGCGGGGCGCCGGTCAGCGGGTGACCCGGTGCTGGTCGACGAGGTCGGCGGCCAGGGCCAGGGTGGCGGGGTCCACCGGCTGGGGGGCGAGGTCCCCCACGCCGTACGCCGTCAGCAGCGCCCCCTGCACGTCCTCGACGCTCAGCTCCGGGCGCTCCCCGCTCAGTGACCCCACCGACGCGGGGTCGAACGGCAACCCGAGGTGGCGATACATCTCGTCGAGGACCGGCCGCAGCCGGGCCTCGTCGCCGACCACGACCAGGGCGCTGAACAACCAGGCCCCCTTGACCGCCCGTTGTGCGGTGCCGACCAGCTTGACCGTGCCACGGGCGTTGACGCTGTGCGCGCCCGGACAGTACTCCCCGGGGACGGCGCCGACCCGGGCGTCGACGCCCAGCGCCGCGACCGCGCCGGCCAGCAGGGCGCCGAACCGTTCGAAGCGGTCCTCCAGCCCGGCCACCGCGTCCGGGTCGGGCATCACGTGGTCGACGACGATCGCCTGGGGCGTGTAGGCGACCGCGCGGCCGCCGGTGGCGCGCACCGCTACCGCGAAGCCGGCCAGCTCGGCGGCACGCACCGCCGCGTCGAAGCCGGGGAGCCGGGTGTCCCGCCGGCCGAAGACGACCACCGGCGACGCCGGCCGGTGCAGCCGGAGCACCTCCCCCAGCGCCCCGCGGCTGGCGCGGCGGACCAGTGCGTGCGCGAGGGCCGGCTCGAGGGCCGGCCCCCCAGCGAGACGGCGGGGCTGGTCGCCGTCGACACGGCCGAGATGCAGGAGCACACCGCCATCCTCCCCTCACCTCGGGACGGCCAGGTCCGCGGGACGGGCCCTCAGGTCAGCAGCAGCGCCGCCAGCTCGGTCACCGCCACCACCGCGGTGGCGATCGCGAGGGCCGCCGGGGCGCGCCCGCTGCGGGAGCGCTGCCGCGACCGGAGTCCGGCGTCGTGGCGGTAGCGACCCCGGCTCTCCAGCAGCACCCAGGTGCCCAACGGGCCGGCGACGGCCACGCTCACCAGTGCCATCACCCCGAGCCGGTCGAAGGTGAGCCGACTGAGGATCGCCGCGCCGGCGACCAGGGCCAGCGCGGTGCGCTGCCACGCCAGGGCGGTGCGCTCGTTCCCGGCCCCGGGGTCCAGGGTCGGGGTCGGTGCGGTCATGGGCGGGTCACGAGGAGGACGAGGGCCACCACGACGACCCCGCCGGTCAGCAGCAGGGTGATCCCGGTCGCCGGCAGCGGCTGTCCGCGTCGCATCGCCCGTTCCGCCGAGGCCCACCGCAACCAGGCGGCCACGGCACAGACCAGGCCGAGACCGACCAGCAGCACGGCCAACGCGTCCCGGGTCCGCGACGAGAGCGACAGCGGCACCGCGTCCACGGCGACACCGGCAGCGAGCAGCGCCAGGGAGGTCCGGATCCAGGCCAGGAACGTGCGCTCGTTGGCGAAGCTGAACCGGACATCGGGCTCGGTGCCGGAGCCGTAGACCCAGCCGGGCCACCGCTCTCGTCCGCTCACCCGCGCAGGCTAGCGGCCCAGCACGAACGCCCAGGCAGTGTTGTTGAGGGTGTTCTCCAACCCGCCGAAGCCCTCGTTGGGGTTGAAGACGTCGATGCCGAAGTCGACGTCCGGGTCGTCGGCGGTGCCACCGGTTCCGTCCGGACCCACGCCGTAGAGCAACGGGAAGTTGCCGCCCTGGTCCATCAGGTTCAGCGTGTCGTTGAACTGGTCGACGTGGTAGCTGCCGACGAAGTGGCCGATCTCGTGGGAGACGACGTTGCCGACCGCGGTGCCGACGAAGCGGATCCGGTTGCTGGCCGGTGTCAGGTAGGCGTTCAGCGAGGGCTCGAAGGAGGTGTCGGGATCGCTGAGGATGTCGAGCAGCACCAGGCCGGTCTCCTCGTGACCGAAGTTCCCCGGGTCGATGGACTCCGCGATGCCGATGGTGAACACGCCGGACTGCTCGATGGTGCCGCCCACGATCACCCGCGAGACGTTGGGATCGCCGAACCGGTCCCGGTGGTCGCGGCTGTTGCGCACCTTGACCCGCACCTTGCCGTTGAGCCCCTGCTCACGCAGGTCGTTGCGGATGTTCTCCTTGACGGTCGCCACCGTCTGGTCGATGACGGCGTCGAGGTCGGTGCGGGCGAGCCCCCACCGGGCCAGGAACGAGCGCAGCGGGGACAGTGTGGTGACCCCCCGGCCGCCGAAGATCCCGGTGTTGAGGCGTTCACCGTCGAAGTCGAGGAAGACCTTCTGCTTGATCTTGCGTCCGGCCGTCTCCGTGCCGGGCCGGTAGACCTCGAGGAGCAGGCGGTACGCCCCGGCCCCGGCACCGGTGGACACGGCGTACCAGCCGGTGCGCTCGGCGACGTAGGCCACCACGGCGGAGCCGCCTCCGGGCAGCGGTGAGTCGACCGGGTAGAAGGAGGAGATGTCGAAGGTGGAGGAGACCCGCGGCCGACCGTCGTAGCGGTGCACCCGCAGGTCGGTGGCCCCTCCGTCGATGCTGCCGCCCAGGACGTCGCCCTTCTTGAGCCGCACCGCGTAGTAGTCCACGTCGCCGCGGAAGACCGAGAGGGAGAACTCGTAGTCCCCCTCCTCACCGGCACCGAAGCCGCTGCCCGAGTCGAACGGGTCCTCGGGAAGGGTGGGGAACCCCCCGACCATGACGTAGTAGGCGCCGTCGGTCGGCGCGATGGAGGAGACCTGGCTCTGCAGCGTGCCCCCTGCGTCGTCGTTGGCGGCCAGGATCTCGCCTGCGGCGTCGTAGACGACGAGCACCGTGTCCATGGTGCTGCCGAACGTGTCCGCGGCGATCGTCTCGCCGGCGCCCGCCCCGACCTTGAAGAAGTCGAAGTCGCCGGAGCCGCTGCGCTCCGAGCCGTGCGGGCCGTTCCCGATCCTGCCGGAGACGCGGACCGCCGACCGGTCGTCCGGGATCCGGGTGTCGATGGCCAGCGGGATGGAGCCCTGGTCCTCCGGTGCCGGGATCTGGTCGCCGGCCACGTTCGGGACGACCAGGTTCCCCAGCACCCGGACCGCGGCGCGCTTGCCCGAGGACGTGCCGAACCGCTCGATCCGCTCCGCGACCGCCTGGGCGTCGTTGGAACCACTCGTGCCGGCCGGCTCCCGCTCCTCGAAGACGAACGGAGTGGGCGGCTTCTGCCCCGCACCCGACCGGCCGGCGTCGCGGCCCTCCCGGGCCTTCCGGGCAGCCTGCCGCTGCCAGTAGCTGTAGTCCACCCGCGAGGGGTCTGGGACCAGCGCCAGGTGCGGGTTGGCGGCGGGGTACGACTTCCCACCGACACGAACCCGCGGACGGGAGGTGTGCTTGCTCTCGACCTGGAGCCCGGCCGGCAGCGCGATCTGCGCCAGCCGCTCGCGACGGGTCTCCCCGGAGCGGGAGGCCGCACCCGCGTCCGCCGGATCCTCCGCGGCCGCCGAGATCCCCGCCGGCACCAGCAGTGCCCCCGTCGTGACCGCGGCCATCAGCCGCATCGAGACTGTCATCGCATGCTCCCCCCGAGTCGTGGGGCCGGGGGTCCCCACGTAGACCCAAGCACCTGATCGGGCCCCTGCGCCATAGGTAGAACGGGCCAGACCTGAATGGTCGGCCCGCGATGGTCAGCCCAGGATGGTCGGCCCGGGATGGTCGGCCCGGGATGGTCGGCCGGACTGGTAGGCGCCGCCGTCAGGAGGCGCGGAGCATCCGGGCGTTGACCCCCCGCAGCAGGGCGATCGCGTGCCCCTGCACCTCGTCGGTGAGACGGAAGACCGGGATCGAGACGCTGATGGCGTCCGTGGCCGGCCCCGGCACGGCCGGCGAGATGGCGACCGCGAAGCAGCGGATCCCCTCGCTGTTCTCCTCGTTGTCGAAGGCATAGCCGTCGCTCCGGATCCGGTCGAGCTCGGTCCTCAGCGCGTCGTGGTCGGTGATCGTGCTCGGCGTCAGGGGGACCAGCTCTGCGGGCAGCAGCCGCTCCACCTCCGAGGGCACGCGGGTCGCGAGCATCGCCTTGCCCAGCGCGGTCGCGTGAGCCGGCAGCCGACGTCCGATCGCGGAGTACAGCCGGAGCGGATGGACGGAGTCGCGCTTGGCCAGGTACACCACGTCGGCGCCGTCCAGGCGGCCCAGGTGCACCGCCTCGCCGAGCTCCTCGGAGATCCAGTCGAGCACCGGCTGCGCCCGGCTCACGGTGTCGTCGCGGTCGACGTACGCCGCACCGACGCGCAGCGACCTGAGCCCGAGCGCGAAGCGGTTGCCGCTCTCGTCCGGCTGCACCCAGCCTCGTTGCGCGAGCGTGCGGAGGATCCCGTGCAGGCTGCTCTTCGGGATGTCGAGGCTCTTGGAGAGCTCCCCGAGGCTGCGGTGGCCGTTCGCGTCGGCCAGCTCCTCCAGCACGTCCAGGGTGCGGTCGGCCGACTTCACGGGCTGGAACTGGCTCTCAACGGTCACGGGGGGCTCCTGTCGAAGGGGTCGTGCCTCGGGTGCGGGTGCCAGCACCCCGGCGAATTCGTTCAGCATACGGGGTTGACGTTCGAAATGCTGTACGGCATAGTTCACGTGCATGACCTCCGTTCACAACCGCGAACGCAAGCGATTCGACGTCCTCACCCTGGGTGAACCCCTGATCTGCCTCACCGCACCTGACGGTCGTCTCCAGGCGACGCACACGCTGGTGAAGTCCGTCGGTGGCGCGGAGTCGAACCTGGCGATCGGACTGGCCCGTCTCGGCCGGCGGGTCGCGATGGTGACCCGGGTCGGCCACGACCCCTTCGGCGACGAGATCATCCGGACCCTGCGCGGCGAGGGGGTCGACACCGAGTGGATCGGTCGCGAGGACGCCGCCCCCACCGGCCTGATGGTCAAGGAGCGGCGCGCCGCCGACGACGTCCACGTCTACTACTACCGGCAGATGTCGGCCGCCGCCCGGCTCAGTCCCGCCCACGTGCCGCTGGAAGCCGTCGAGCAGTCCACTCGGATCCACGTCACCGGCATCACGCTCGCTCTCGGCGATGGGCCCCGTGAGGCCGTGGCCGAGCTGCTCCGGCACGCGAACCGGCACCGGGTGCCGGTCAGCTTCGACCCCAACTTCCGACTGAAGCTCTGGTCGGCCCAGGACGCGGCCCAGGCCTGCGCCGCCCTGCTCCCCTTGGTCAGCGACCTGCTGGTCGGGGAGGACGAGCTGCTGGCGATGGCGGAGGTCTCCGGAGCCAGCCCGACCTCGACGGCGCCCTCGCCTGGCTCGCCGAGCTCGACCTGACCTCGGTCGTGGTCAAGCGCGGCGCCGCCGGCGTGCTGGGGGTCCAGCAGGGACTTCGGCTCGAGCGACCGGCCCACCCGGTCAGCAGCGTGGTCGACACCGTCGGCGCCGGGGACGCCTTCAACGCGGGGTTCCTCCACGCCTGCCTCGAGGGCCAGTCCTTCTCCACCGCCCTGGACACCGGTGCCTGGGTGGCCAGCCGGGTGGTCGCGCACCTGGGTGACTACGAGGGCCTGCCGTCGGCCTCGGAGTACCGCGCGCACTGCGACGCCGAGGAGGCGATCCAGCGATGACCACCACCACCACCGTCCTCGATGCTGCGGCGCTGTTCGCCGTCCCCGTCCCGATCGCCGTGCTGCGCACCGACAGCGCCGAGCAGGCCGTCGAGATGGGCGAGGCCCTGGCCGAGGGCGGCCTGCTGCACCTGGAGGTCACCCTGACCACGCCCGGCGCCACCGAGGCGATCGCGCACCTGGCCGGTCGGCCGGGCCTGGTGGTCGGCGCCGGCACGGTGACCGCGGCCGACGAGGCAGCGGCGGTCGTCGACGCGGGTGCGGTCTTCGTGATCACCCCGGGCCTGGTCGCCGAGGTCATCGGCGCGGGCTCCGAGGCGGGCGTGCCGGTGATCCCGGGCGTCCTCACCCCCACCGAGCTGCTGGCGGCCCGAGCCGCCGGGGTGAGCACCGTGAAGCTCTTCCCGGCCAGCACCGTCGGGACAGCGCACCTGGCAGCACTGCGCAGCGTCTTCCCCTCCGTCTCCTTCGTGCCGACCGGCGGAATAGGTCCCGCGGACATCGCCGCGTGGGTCACCGCCGGCGCGTGCGCGGTGGGGATCGGCGGGGTGCTCAACAGCACGTACGACAAGCACGGCCGCGACGGGCTCGAGGCTCGCCGCGGATCTGGTAGGACGCACCGACGCGGCCGCCGGCAGCACAGACATCCGAAGGGAGAACGGCAGATGAGGAACACGGTCACCAGGGGTTTCGGAGGCGTCGCGATCGCGGCGACTCTGGTTCTGACACTCGGTGCATGCGGCGGTAGCGGCAGCGAGGGGTCCGCCAACGAGGTGCGGCTTCTGACGCCCATCTTCGAGGGGTCGAGCGGGAAGCAGGTGCTCGAGGAGGAGCTGCTCCCGCAGTTCTACGAGGAGAACCCTGACGTCAAGGTCGTCGTCGACTACACCGACTACGGCAGCCTGAACGAGAAGCTCACCACCTCCATCGCGAGCGGTCTGACGCCGGACGTGATGATGATGGGCGTCGGTTGGATCGAGGGCTTCGCTGACAAGGGTGTCCTCCAGGACCTCGGCGAGGTCGGCGTCGACATCGCCGACCTCGAGGGTGAGGTGGCCGAGGAGGTGCTCACCGCGGGGATGTGGGAGGACAACCTCTACGCCGTCCCCACGATGCTCGACGCCCGCTTCGGGATCGCCCGCAAGGACCTGCTCGCCAAGGCCGGCTTCGACGCCCCGCCGAGCAGCTGGGAGGAGCTGCGCGAGTACGCCGTCGCGCTCACCGAGAACAACGCCAGCGGCAAGGTGACCCGCGCCGGACTCGACGTCCTGACCCTGGACCCGCGGCAGATGTTCGAGGTCTTCCTGTTCTCCAACGGCGGCACCCTGTTCGACGCCGAGCGCACCGAGCCCACCTTCAACTCGCCCGAGGGCGTCGAGGCGCTCGAGTACGTCGTGCAGCTGATCCGCGAGGACAAGGTCGAGGACGTCGGGTTCTCCAGCGTCGACGCCGACACCTACCCGGTGCTCAACGGCCGCGCCGCGATGATGGTCGGCCACAACGACGTGTGGATCAAGGCCCAGGAGTCGGCGCCCGAGATCGCCGACCAGCTGGTCCCGTTCATGATCGACGGCTCCGAGGAAGCCATGTTCCACGGCGGCACCCTGGTGAGCGTGGCCAAGAGCTCGCAGAACAAGGAGGCCGCGACCGCCCTGCTGGAGTTCCTGACCGGCGCGGAGGCGTCCCTGGCCGCCAACGAGCAGCGCGGCAACGTCCCGGCGCGGGCCGAGCTGCTCGACAGCGAGTACGTCCAGAGCAACCCGATGGTGCAGTTCGCCATGGAGAACCTCGACAAGGCCCACCCCGAGGGTGGCGTGCCGGAGTGGCTCGAGATCCGCGGCGACTTCGCGTCCGCGGTCGAGGCAGCCCTCCTCGGCCAGAAGACCCCGCAGGAGGCTCTCGACGACCTGGCCGAGAAGGCCCAGGCGGCGATGAGCCGATGACCTCGGCTCCCCTATCCCAGGGTCGACCAGCTCGGTCGGCCGACCATCTCGGACCGTCACACCCGCGAGGTAGCCATGACGGACACCCTCGGCACGCTGCCGACAGCGCACGACGTGCAGGAGACAGCACCACCGGACAGCAGCAGCGGGGACTGCAGAAGGCCTCCCACGCACGGGCGCAGCGCCGTGCGGGCTGGCTGATGCTGGCCCCGGCGCTCATCCACGCCGGGCTGTGGATCGCCATCCCGGTCCTCGCGACCGTGGTCCTCAGCTTCACCGACTACTCGATCTTCGACACCCCGGCCTTCATCGGGATCGACAACTACGTCGAGATCTGGAACGACGACGTGTTCCGCAAGGCCACGTTGAACACCGTCATCTACACGTTCTTCACGGTCCCGTTCTCGATGGCGATCGCCGTGGTCATCGCGGTCTTCCTCGCCCAGAAGCTGCGTGGCGTGCGATCTACCGGGCGGCGTTCTTCCTCCCGCAGGTCACCGCCACCGTCGCGATCGCGATGGTCTGGCTGTGGATGTACAACCCGCAGTTCGGGCTGTTCAACGGGATCCTGTCCTTCCTCGGGATCCCCGGCAGGCCTGGCTGGCCGACCCGACCTGGGCGCTGCCCGCGGTGATCCTGGTCGGCATCTGGCAGGGGATCGGGCTGAAGATGCTCATCTACCTCGCCGCCCTGCAGAACGTCGACGCGGCGCTCTACGAGGCCGCCTCGATCGACGGCGCCTCGTCGGTCCGGCAGTTCTTCTCGATCACCCTGCCGATGCTCAAGCCGGCCACGTTCTTCGTGTTCGTCGTCTCGATCATCGGAGCGTTCCAGGTCTTCGACCAGATCTACGTGCTGACCAACGGTGGCCCGGCGAACGCCACCACGATGATGACCTACGAGGTCTACCGCAGCGCCTTCCAGAACTTCCGGATGGGCATGGCCTGTGCGCAGTCGGTCGTGCTGTTCGCCTTCCTGCTCGTCCTGACCGTGGTCAACCGACGCCTGACCGGAGGCGATGAGGTATGAGTACAACGCTGAGCGAGTCCGAGGCGAAGGCCCCGCCCACGACGCCACGCCCACCGAAGGAGTCGAGGCTGACCCCGCAACGGGTGCTGCTCCACGTGGTGCTGATCGCTTCGGCGGCCACGATGGTGCTGCCGTTCCTGTGGATGATCCTCACGTCGGTGAAGTCGCGCCCCGAGCTCGCGCAGTTCCCCCCGACGTTCCTGCCGGAGACCTGGAACTGGGGGAACTACGCGGACGCCATGCAGGCCGCGCCGTTCCTGACCTACTTCCGCAACAGCCTGATCATCGCCGGCGGGCACACCGTGATCACGGTGGTCTTCGGCGCGATGGCCGGCTACTCGCTGGCCCGGGTGCAGTTCCGAGGCCGCGAGCTGGTGTTCCTGGCGTTCGTCGCGATGCTGATGATCCCGACGTACACCAAGATCGTCCCGCAGTTCCTGATCGTGAAGTTCATGCCGCTCTTCGGCGGCAACGACATCCTCGGTCAGGGCGGCAGCGGCTGGCTGAACACCTGGTGGGCGCTGCTGATCCCCGGCGGCCTGAGCCCGTTCGCGATCTTCCTGTTCCGGCAGTTCTACCTCTCGCTCCCCAAGGAGCTGGAGGAGGCCGCCCGGCTGGACGGCGCCAACGAGCTCCGCATCTGGGCTCGCATCTACACCCCGCTGATCAAGCCGGCGATCGCCACCGTCGCGCTGCTGACCTTCCAGGACAGCTGGAACAACTTCCTGTGGCCGCTGCTGGTCACCAACCGTGACGACCTCCGGGTCATCCAGGTGGGGCTCGCGGTCTTCCAGCAGGAGGGCAACACCCAGTGGGCCTACCTGATGGCCGGGACCACGCTGGCCACCGTCCCGATGGTGCTGCTGTTCCTGTTCGCGCAGCGCTACTTCATCCAAGGATTCACCAACGCGGGCATCAAGTGACCCGTTCGACAGTGACCGTTCGACAAAGGAGCAACGACATGCAACTCGACCTGACCGGACGCCGGGCCCTCGTCACCGGAGGCGGCAGCGGCATCGGCCGCGCCGTGGTGACCGCCCTGCTCGAGGCCGGCGCCGACGTCGCCGTCCACTACGCCCACAGCGCCGACGGCGCCGAGGCAGCGGTGAAGGAGGCGGACGCGCTCGGCCGCAAGGCCGGCGCCGTCCAGGCCGACCTGACCCAGCCCGACCAGGCTGCCCGCTGCGTCGAGGCCGCGGCCGAGCTGCTGGGAGGCCTGGACATCGTCGTCAACAACGCCGGCCACCTGGTCGGCCGGTGCAAGGTCGAGGAGATGAGCCTGGAGTTCTTCCAGCAGGCCGTCGACCTCAACCTGGTCACGACGTTCCTCGTCACCCGGTCCGCGGTGCCGTTCCTGCGCGAGTCCGACCACGGCCGGGTGGTGAACATGGCCTCGCTGGCCGCCGAGAACGGTGGCGGTCCGGGATCGGTCGCCTACGCCATGGCCAAGGCCGGCGTGCTCGGGTTCACCAAGGGGCTGGCCAAGGAGCTGGCCGTCGACGGCGTGACCGTGAACGCGGTGGCACCGGGCTTCATCGGCGAGACCGCCTTCCACGACACCTTCACCAGTGACGAGGCCCGGACCAAGATCGTCAGTGGTGTCCCGCTCGGACGCGAAGGTCTCCCGGCCGACGTCGCCGGCGCCGTGTGCTACCTGGCCTCCGACCTGGCGGGCTACCTGACCGGCGAGACCATCGACGTCAACGGAGGTGTGCTCACGCGATGAGCACCGCGACCCCGGCCCCGCACGCCCCGTCCCGTCAGACTCGGGTCCCCACCGGTCCCGCCGGTTGGTGGCACCAGTACGTGTGCCCCGTCCACGGGACGGAGCTGGTGGGGCCGGCTCCTGGCGCTGAGACGTCCTGGCAGCACCTGTGCACGCAGGGGTGCCGACTCCAGGGCGCCGAGTTCGACGGAGCCTGGCGGGTCATGGAGCACCAGGAGTGCGCCCGGGCGCTGCGGGCCACCGCCCACCGGTACGCCCGCGACGGGGACCCGGCTCAGCGGACGCAGGCGGTCTCGCTGCTCGGCGAGCTCGCCGAGGTCTACGCCGCCGCCCAGGCGCGCGGCTGGACCGACGACGCCCAGCCCTGGATGCTGCGCGGCAAGCTCTTCCACCAGGCGCTGACCGAGGCGCTGTGGGGAACGGTGGTCGCCGACGCCGTCGCCACCCTGGCGAGCGGAGACCGTCACCACGGTGGCGCGGCTCACGAGCTGGCCGTCGCGACCCCGCTGCTGACCGGTCTCGTCGCGACGATGACCGAGGCGCGCCGCGTCCTGGTCACCGAGCGTGGCGAGCTCGCGAACAACTACACGGCTTGGCTGAACTGCGCCGGGGCCACGGCCGAACGGGCGCTGGTCGCCCTCGGCGGGACCCCGCACGAGGACCTCTGGCTCGCCGGCCCGGACGGGCTCTACGCCTACCTGACGGCTGCGGTCGGTGACGACGGCTGGGAGTGGGAGGGCGCGACGTACTACCACCTCTTCGTGCTGCGAGCCTGCCTGATCGCGGTCGCCGGGGAGGTGCCGGCCCAGCTGCCGTCCGACTTCGTGGCCCGGGTCGAGGCGATGCTGCGGGTGCTGGTCGACCTCTCCACCAGCGACGGTCTGGTGCCGGTCCTCCACGACGGCCCCTACTCCCGGCGTCCTGCCCTGCAGGAGCTGCTCGAGACCTGCGTCCTGGGGCGCCAGCTGGTCGAGGTGCCCGGACTGGACAGCCTCGAGGACGGCACCCGGCGCCGGCTCGTCCGCTGCGGACACCGCGGTCGAGGACGAGCTGACCGGCTGGTTCGGCGGCGCTCCCCTGGCCGCCTCGGCCGCGGCCGCCGGTCCACGCCGCTCCACGCGGTGGGACTCCGTGGGCTACCTGGTGCTGCGATCGCCCTCGCGGCGGTGGCAGGCGGTGGTGGACGCGGGGCCGCACGGCGGTTCCCACGGCCACCGCGACAAGCTCGCGCTCTACCTGTACGGCGAGCGCGGGGCGTGGCAGCCCGCACCCGGGGTGCCGCCGTACGGCAGCCGGCTGCGTGCGGAGCACTACGCCACCACGGCCGCCCACCCGACCTTCCGGGTCGACGGGCTCGACCAGGCGGAGTGCGCCGGCGAGGTCCTCGCGTGGCACGTCGGCCCCGAGAGCGCGTCGGCGACCGTGGCCGCCGACGACGCCTTCCCCGGCGTACGCGCCCGGCGTCACCTGGTGATGACCGACGACCACCTGCTCGACGTGCTGCACCTGAGCAGCGAGCAGCCCCGGCACCTCACGCTCGGGCTCCGGCCCGCCCGGCCGCTGGACGTGGCCGTCGTCGGCGACACCGGCCACACCCGGTGGCGCACGGACGGCGCCGGCCAGGAGCGACTGAGCGGGCTGCACCGCAGCACCGCAGCGAGCCTCTTCGAGGTGGTCCCCGGTCGGGGGCCCTCGGACCGACCCACCCCGCCGCTCGGGGTCGTCGACTGGTCCGCCGACGCGGCCGAGGCCTGGTTCGTCTCCCTCTACCAGCTCGACGGCGACGGGTCCACCGCCGTCGAGGCGATCGACCTCGCCGAGGACGCCGACGGACTCACCGTCACGCTCTGCGCCACCACCACCGGGTCCGGCGAGCCGGTACGGCACCGCTTCGCCGGCATCCCGCGGCCCACCACACCCCACCCCGAGAGGACGTCATGACCGACCACGCCCACGAGGACAGCGGCATGCTGCTGCTCGACGGCCGCCTGACCGAGCTGCGGGAGTCCGTGCGCGAGGTGCGCGCGCCCCAGTTCCGCCGCCTCCTGGACGAGTGCGAGCGCTACCGGGAGCTGCCGCTCCCCACCGAGCACCCGGACGCCAGCATCACCTACTTCGGCCCGGCGGCCGCGAACCTCGCGCTGGCCTACCGGCTCACCGGGCAGCGGCACTACCTCGAGGAGCTGGAGCGCTGGCTGGTCCCGCCGCTGAGCTTCCCGCACTGGGGCAAGGCGAACATGCCCGACCACGACCTCGACGCCGGCTGGCTCTGCCACGGGCTGTCGCTGGCCCTCGCCTGGGCCGGGGACGCGCTGAGCGAGCAGACCCGGGAGGCCCTCACCGCGAAGCTGCTGCTCCAGGGTCAGCGCCTCTACGAGTTCGCCGTCGAGTCCGAGGGCGACTGGTGGTCCTCGTCGTACTGGCAGAACCACAACTGGATCTGCTACGCCGGGCTGGCGACGGCGGGCTACGTCCTGCAGGAGCGGTACCCCGAGACGAAGGCGTGGACGGCACGGGCGCAGGAGAACTTCCGCGAGGTGCTCCGGCTCCTCCCCGAGGACGGGTCGAACAACGAGGGCGTCGTCTACTGGCGCTACGGGGTGCCCTGGATCGTCATCTACCTGGACGTGCTGGAGGCCGCGGAGGGCATCGACCTGTTCGCCGAGAGCTCCTACCTGCGGGAGACCTTCTACTACCGGCTCTACCAGGCCGCGCCCGACCTCGAGCGGATCATCGACCACGGCGACTGCCACGACCGGCGCAGCGGCCACAGCGTCGCGATGTACTACAAGCTCGCCGCCAAGTACCGCAACGGCCACGCCCAGTGGCTGGCCGACCGCGTCGCCTCCCAGCACTTCTGGCGCGAGGCCTACGAGAGCGGGGTCAGGCCCGGAGTCCGCCCCGAGGCCTACCAGGAGCTGCTCTGGTACGACCCCACCGTGGTCCCCGAGTCGCCCGAGCAGCTGCCGCTCAGCCGGTTCTTCCCGGACCTGGGCCTGGTCGTCGGCCGGACGTCCTGGTCGGACGACGCCGCGATGGTCTCGTTCAAGGCCGCCCCCGGGGGCGGGCACAAGGCCTGGCGCACCTCGCACGAGACCGCTCGCACGACCGGCTGGACCACCCTCAACGCGGGGCACCACCACCCGGACGCCGGCACCTTCGTGCTGCTCGGCCACGGTGGCTACCTCGCCATCGACGAGGGCTACTCCAACCAGAAGCGGCACGGACACCACAACGGGGTGCTCGTCGACGGCCAGGGCTTCGTCAACGAGGGGCGGTACCACGTCTACCAGGGCCTGCCCGAGCACCACGTGGCCCGGATCCGCTCCACGCTGACCGAGGCGGGCTGGACCTGCGCCACCAGCGAGACCGCCGCGATGTACGCCGACGAGCTCGGCGTCCGCCGGGTGGACCGGCACCTGGCGATGTCTCCGCGCGGCACGGTGGTGCTGGTGGACCACTTCGAGAGCGAGGCACCGCGCACCTGGACGTGGCTGCTCCAGAGCGACAACCCGTTCGCGATCGAGACGAACCGGGCCACCACCGACGCCGGGCCGGCCCGGCTGCGGGTCAGCGGCCCGGTCCCGCAGGACGCGCAGTGGGAGACCAGCCCGACGCTCGTGGTCGCCAACCCGACCGCGAGCACCCCGGGTCTGGCCATCGAGCAGCGTCAGCACACGCTGCGGCGCATCACGCAGCCCGCCACCGAGGCGGTCCTCGTCTCCGTGCTCGAGCCGCTGGCGTGGGACGACCACGCCGAGTCGGAGGTCGCCGTCAACCAGGAGGGCGGCCGAGTCACCGTGTCGCTGACCCGGGACGGGGTCCTGGAACAGGTCGAGGTGGACCTGCTCGGCCGCGGGACGCCGGCCCCCGAGCCGGGTCTGGAGCCCGACGCGTCGGACGCCACCTTCGCGGTGCGCACCCGAGGCCTCTCGGTTGGGGCAGAGTGAGCGTCATGACACCGGCGCGGTCCACCGAACGGTGGGAGCACGCGGCGATGCGCTGGCTCTCCTACCCGGCGAACCTCGCCTTCGCGGGGGTCGCGGCGTTCGTGCTGGCGGTGCCCGTGGTCACCTGGTTCGCAGCCGCGATCGCTGCCGGGCGGGCCATGGAGGCCTGGCTGACCGACGGTGACGACCGGGTCTTCACCAACACCTTCCGGGAGTTCGGCCGCACCTGGCGCCGCACCTGGCTGCTCAGCCTGGCGGCTACCGGGGTGCTCGTGCTGGCGGTCAGCGACTGGTTGTTCCTCAGCAGCCAAGGGGGTGGGCCGGCGACCGTGATGGCGGCGGCGTTCCTCCCGGTCGCCGCGGCGCTGCTGCTGGTCGGGGTTCACCTCCCGGCGGCGGCGGCCGCGGAGCGGGATGCCGGCCCTCGGCGCTGGCTCCGGCTGGCCGCGGCGTTCGTGGCGATCGCGCCACTGCGCTCGGTCGGGGTGCTGGTGGCGGTGGTGACGTGGCTGGTGCTGTGCGTGACCGTCCCGACGCTGTTCCCGTTCCTCGGGCTCAGCGTGCCGACGTTCCTGGGGCTGGTCTCCGCCCGTCGTGCGCACGACCGTGTCGCTGACTGACGCGCCGAGCCGGCTGTCGCGCCTGCGGGCGATCGACCGACCGCTGGCCATCCTGCTGGCCGACACCTTCACGATGGCGCTCGGCTTCTACATGCTGGTGCCGCTGCTGGCCTTCCACCTGCTGGAGAACATCGGTCTGACCGTGGGCGTGGTGGGGCTGCTCGCCGCGGTGCGCAGCGCCAGCCAGCAGGGGACGATGCCGTGGTCGGGGGCGCTGGCGGACCGGCTGGGGCACCGGCGGGCGATCGCCACCGGGGTGCTCGTCCGCGCCTGCGGCTTCGGGTTGTTCGCCTTCGTGGACTCCGTCCCGGGACTGGTGCTGGCGAGCGTCCTGGCCGGCCTGGGCGGTTCGCTGTTCCACCCGGCCAGCTACGCGGCGTACGCCCTGCTCGCCGGCGAGCGGACCCGGGTCACCGTCTACTCCCTGCGCGAGATCCTCAGCAACCTCGGCTTCGTGATCGGGCCGCTGATCGGCGGCCTGCTGGCCGGATTCGACTTCCGCTGGGTGTGCCTGGTCTCCGCCGCGTTCTTCGCGACCGCGTTCGTGATCACCGTCCTCGGCCTCCCGGCGGACATGCGCGGGGGGTCCGCGCCCACGACGGGGAACCGGACGCTGCGCGCCGCGCTGCACGACCGCGCCTTCCTGCGCTTCAGCGTGCTCGCCGCCGGCACCTGGGTGCTCGTCTCCCAGCTCTACCTGGCGGTGCCGGTGCAGGCGCGCCGGGTGCTGCCCGACTCGGTCGGGATCGGCGCGGTGTACTCGCTGGCGGCGGTCATCATGGTGGTGACGATGATGCCGATCACGCGGGCCGCCAACCGCTGGTGGACCCCGTCGACGACGCTGGCCGTCGCCACCCTGGGCCTCGGCGGCGGCCTGGTCCTGATCGGGACGCTCCCCGGTCTGGCCGGACTCGCGGCCGGGGTGGTCACCTTCACGCTCGGGCAGATGCTCTTCCAGCCGATGATGAACGCCGTGGTCTCGGAGTATGCGAGCGAGACGTCGGTGGCGTCGTACTTCGGGGTGAACGGGCTCTCCCTGGCCGTCGGAGGTGTCATCGGCAGCGCCGGCGGCGGTTTCCTCTACTCGCTGGCGGACTCCGGCTCCACGGTGCTGCGGTTGACACCCTGGCTCGCCTTCGGCCTCTGGGCGCTGGTCATCGCGAGCCTGCACCAGCGGCGAGGGTCGTGAGGAGCTCACGC
The DNA here is from genome assembly GCA_963756135.1 of uncultured Actinomycetota bacterium. Taxonomy (GTDB): domain Bacteria; phylum Actinomycetota; class Actinomycetes; order Propionibacteriales; family Nocardioidaceae; genus Nocardioides. Next base: position 66,579 of record CAVWMP010000007.1, on the reverse strand, counting down.
TCTGCGTCAGCGGGCCCGCAGGCAGAACTCGTTGCCGTCGGGGTCGGTCAGGTCGGCTGACCCGTCCTCACCGACCGCGAGCAGCGTCGCCCCGAGCGAGACCAACCGGTCGACCTCGGCCGTCACGTCGCCGTCGCCCGCGAGGAGATCGAGACGGTGCCGGTCGCGGGTCAGCCGGGGTGCCACGGGAGGCCCTCCCCAGGCGATCTTGGTGCCGCCGCGGGGTGACTGGATCGCGGTCTCCTGGTCCTGGTCCCAGACCAGCGGCCAGTCCAGCGCCGCGCCCCAGAACACGCCGACCTCGCGGGTGCCGTCGCAGGCGATCTCCCCGAGGAACCCGCAGCCGGCCAGGAACGCGCTCCCCGCCTCGATCACGCAGAACTCGTTGCCCTCGGGGTCCGCGAGCACGACGTGCCCCTCGTCGGGGCGTTGCCCCACGTCGAGAGCGGAGCCGCCCAGCCCGAGCACGGTCGACACCGTCTGCCGCTGGTCGGCGGCGGTGGCACTGGTCAGGTGCAGGTGCACCCTGTTCGGGCCGAGCCGGTCGATCCGGCTCTCGACGAAGCGGAGACTCGGGTGTGCCTCGTCGCCGGGCAGGAGGTGGCCCCGACCGTCATCGACCACGTCACGGTCCAGGACACCGGCCCAGAAGCGGGCCAGGCCGGCCGGGTCCCGTGCGTCGCAGGTCAGCGCCAGCAGCGAGAGCATCACCGCACGCTAGGCGTGGTCCGAGCACCCGGCAAGGTTGTTGATGCGCGGGCCGGTCGATGCCGCGATGATGGCCTGGTGAACGACCGATCCGCATCCGAGGAAGCACCGACGCGCTCCGGGTCGGACGACCCCGGACCGTTCTTCCACGGCACGAAGGCCGCCCTGCAGCAGGGCGATCTGCTCGAGCCCGGCTACCGCTCCAACTTCGGCCAGCGGGTCCGGGCCAACTTCATCTACCTGACCGCGACCCTGGACGCGGCCGTCTGGGGGGCCGAGCTGGCAGCCGGCGCGACGCCCGGCCGGATCTACCGGGTGGAGCCCACCGGCCCGTTCGAGGACGACCCCAACCTCACCGACGCGAAGTTCCCCGGCAACCCGACCAGGTCCTATCGCACCCGTGAACCACTGCGCGTCATCGACGAGGTCCTCGACTGGGACCCCCACTCACCCGAGGTGCTCCAGCACATGCTGGACCGTCTCGAGGAGCTCGAGCGGCTCGGCGTCGAGGCGATCAACGACTGATGGCTCCCCGCCCTGCAGGTCCTCCACGACGGTCGGTCATCCTGGTGACAGCGGCCCTCCTGGCCGACGGTGAGCTCGGCGGAGACCTCGTCGGAGCTCTGGACGAGGCCGGCATCGACGCCCGGTGGGAGGTCTGGGACGACGAGAGCGTCGACTGGGCCGCCGACCTCGTCGCGGTCCGCTCCACCTGGGACTACCACCGCCGGTGCACCGAGTTCCTGGCCTGGGCCCGGCGGGTCGAGCGGATCTCTCCGCTGCTGAACGGGGCTGCGGCGTTCGCGTGGAACGCGGACAAGGCCTACCTCCTCGAGCTCGGCGACCGGGTCCCCGTCGTACCGACCCGGCTGCTGGACGAGTCCTCGCTCGTCAGCGGGCTGGCGGCGGGCATCGCGACGTACGGCGCGATCGTGGTCAAACCCCGGATCGGAGCCAGCGGCATCGGCGTCGTGGTCGCCGAGGAGCCCCTCGACCCGCGGTTGCAGGGCCTCGTCACCGGCCCCTGGGTCCTGCAGCCGCTGGTCCCCTCGGTGCGAACCACGGGTGAGATGTCGGTCTACGTCTTCGGCGGCCGCGCGGTCTCGCAGGTCCACAAGCGTCCCGCCGGTGACGAGGTGCGCATCCACGAGCTGTACGGCGGCAGCGCCCGCGCGGTCGCGCTGGACGCCCGTGCTGCCGAGCTCGCCGAGCGGGCGGTCGCCTCGACGGAGGAGCTGCTGCGGACACCGATCGCCTACGCCCGCGTGGACCTGATGATCTGGGAGGACGTCTGGACGGTCAGCGAGCTGGAGCTGATCGAGCCTGGGCTGCACCTCGAGGAGGACCCGGCCAACGCCCGCCGGTTCGCCGCCCTGGTCGCCTCACGGCTGTGACAGCACGCAGAACTCGTTGCCCTCCGGGTCCGCCAGCACCACCCACGAGACCGATCCCTGGCCGATGTCGATGCGACGGGCGCCTGCCGCGAGGAACCGGTCGACCTCGGCGGCCTGGTCGTCGGGCCGGAAGTCGAGGTGCAGCCGGTTCTTGGACCGCTTCGCCTCGGGGGCGGGGGTGAAGAGGAGTCCGGGCAGCCGGTGCTCCGCAGGTCGGATCTCGAACTCGTCCTCCGAGTCGTTGAGCACCACCCACCCCAGGACGTCGGCCCACCACCGACCGAGCCCGACCGGGTCTCGCGCATCGACGACGACCTGCTCCCATTCGAGGCTCATCCCGGCATGCTACGACCGTCGCCGCGGACCGCACGGCGGAGCGGGCTCTCCGCCCAGCGGACGACGTTCTCGGGATCGGTGAGGAAGGTCCGCAGCGGCGGCTCGACGTTGCCGTTCCACAGCAGTCGACGCCGGGTCCGGCGCACCAGGTCCCCCGTGCGGCGCACCACCTGGCGCATCACCACCCGTCGGGGCAGATCCAGCCAGACCACGAGGTCGGCGCGGTCGGCGAGCAGGGCGCGCACCGCGGCGTACGGCCACTCGGTCACCCACGGGGATGCGGCGGTCAACCGCCGCACGTCCTCGGCGAAGGACGCCCGCGGGGTCCAGTCCGGGCCGTGGCAGAGCGCGTCCAGCTCCACGTGCCCCACCGCCAGCACCTCGGCGATCCGGGCCGCCCAGGTGGTCTGGCCGCAACCCGAGGTGCCCGCGACGATCACCCGCGAGGGTCGGGCGGACAGCGGATCGGTCGCTCCGAGCAACGGCACCGGGCGAGGCTAGCAACCGACCCACCCACGGGGCCGCTTCCGAAGGGTCCGGGGGTTCCGTATCGTCGGCTCATGGACGACGTCGACGGGTCCGCGATCAGCCGCCTGCTGGCGCAGTGTCGTCGAGGTCTCGAGCGGGTCGCACCCGGTGACCTGGCGGCAGCACGGGCCGACGGTGCGCTGGTCGTCGACATCCGCCCGGCCGAGCAGCGTGAGCGCGACGGCGTGCTGCCTGATGCCGTCGTCATCGATCGCAACGTCCTCGAGTGGCGCCTCGACCCGTCCAGCCCGGATCGGCTGCCGATCGCCGACGACCCCGACCGTCGTGTCGTCCTCGTCTGCAACGAGGGCTACAGCTCCAGCCTGGCGGCGTACACCCTCCAGCAGCTGGGGCTGCGGCACGCGACCGATCTGCGTGGGGGCTACCAGGCGTGGCTTCAGGGCGGCGGCAGCGTCACCCCGAACCCGGCCACCGCCAGGCGGAGCAGCACCTGACCCGGGGCCAGCAGGTCGGCGACCTTGGCGGCGCTGAGCACCTCGAGCTCGCCGAGTCGTGCGGCGTACGCCGCGGGGCCCTGTGCCCGCGGCAACACCGCCAGCTCCTCGCGCATCCGTGACACCACGCCGTCGATCCCTCCCGCGGACTTGGCTTCTGCCGTCGTGGCCGCCACCCCCGAGGTCGATTCTGTCTCGTGCGCAGGCCGATGGAGCAGCATCCGAGCATGCCGAGCCGCCATCGCCCGGGTGACCGTTCGGGACCACGTGCACCTTGCCGCGCCACGCGGTCATGGCCAGTCGCCCGTCCCTGGTCGGCGCCGAGGCCGGCCGGGTTCAGATCGGGAGGACCTCGACCCGAGCGGCGATGACCCGCACCGTCGGGTGCTGGTCGCCGTATGCCTCGACAAGCACGTCCAACGCCTGACGTTGGTGGGCCGCGGCGAGGTCAGGGCGACCGAGCGCGGCCTCGTCGAGACCCAGGTTGGCGAGGGCGGTCGCGTACCGGGGGTCCCGGGACCCGAAGAGGCGCTGCAGCATGTCGGTCGCTCGACGGTGCTGCTCTCGCGCGTCTGCCCAACGACCTATCAGGCCCAGGGCATAGCCCAGCTTGTCGCGGGTCTCGGCGACCTGGGCCCGATCCGCGTCGCCGTAGAGCCCGTGCAGCAGGGTCAACGCCTGCTCCTGGAGCTCGCACGCGGTCTCCGGGCGACCCTGCTCGTGCAGCATCATCCCCAGCCCGCTCAGGGCCTCGGCCAGCAGCGGATGTTGCGTCCAACCCGCCCCGCTGAGCACTTCGAGCGCCTCCCGGAACTGCCGCTCACCGCCGGCGTAGTCACGCAACGACCAGTGGGTGTAGCCGAAGCCGATCAACGCATGGCACAGATCCAGCACGGCGCCTTCCCTGCGCAGCCCAGCGAGCCCCTCCTCGTACAAGGCAAGCGCGCTCCGCGCCTCGCCTCCACAGTTTCGCGCGTGCCCCAGCCGGACCTTGGTCAATGCCACCAGCCTCGGATCGACCAGCGGACGGCCGGCGAGGGACTGCAGGGCCCCTTCGAGCTCCGCTCGCGCCCCCTCCACGTCGCCCTCGGCGTCCAGCAGGTCACCCCGCTCCAGCCTGAGCTCGGCCACCGCCGAAGCATTTAGCGCCCCGCCCATCACGAAGAGCTGGTCCAGCACCTGGCGAGCGGGCTGGAGAGCGCCATGGCAACGCAGGTACCGGTAGCAGTCCAGGCCCAGCGTCAACAGCTCCTCCGGCGCCTCCGCCGGGCGCACGGACGCCAGCAAGGCGCTGACCTGAGGAGCGGACGCCGCCCACTCCGCCTGGTTATCCTGGGATCGAGGATCTCCAGGCGCCGTCTCCCGCACCGCCCGGACAGCCTCGGTGACCCGTCCGCGGCGCTGCGCGAGATCGAGATCGTCGCGCAGGACGGTCTGGACGAGTCGGTGGATCCGGAGCTGGCTGTCATCCCGACCCATCAGCGACCGCCGCAGCAGGTGAGCGACCGCATCGGCAAAGGCGAGCTCGTCGCGGTCGCCGAGACGTTCAAGGATCCGCAGAGGCACCCCGTCCGCGCTCAGGAACGCAGAGACCTCCAGCACTGTCGCCGCCAGAGGTGACTGGGCCCGGACCCGCTCGAAGAGCAGGCGCCAGCTTGTGGCGACGTTCGTGCGATGTCCGGACGGCGCACCCCGCGTCAGGAGCCGGTCGTGGTTGCGTCGGAACAGGGTGAGGTACTGCTGCACCTGCATGCCGGTCTCGTCCACGAAGGCGCAGGCCTGCTCCAGGGCCAGCGGGAGGTTTCCCAGCTCGGCTGCCAGCTCCGCCGCCGCCGAGCGGTCCCGCTGCCCCGACCGCCGCATCACGAAGTCGACCGCTTCGGTGATCTCGAACGGCGTGACCTCGAACGCAGTCCCCACCGCTCCCCAGGCCCGGCTCTGCGAGGTGATGAGGACCCGGCCCTGACCGAGGGGAGGCAGGATGCTCTGGACGAGGTCGGGTTCGGAGGCGTCGTCGAGCACCAGAAGCCACGGGGGGGAGCGGCCCAGCACCTCCCACAGGCTTGCCGTCATCCGCCGTTCGTCCTGGTCGGCATCGATGCCGAGGGTCGCGGCCAGGTCTGCGAGCCCGGCGAACGCCGCGGCGTGGTCCTCTGCGGTGACCCAGGCAGCCACGCCATCGAACCGATGGGCGAACTCCAGGGCAAGGTCAGACTTTCCACATCCGGCGAGGCCGAAGAGCACCACCACCTGATGTCGGTCCAGCAGGGCGCCCACCTCGGCCAGGCGGCCGTCGCGTCCGTGGAAACGTGGATTGCGGGGTGGCAGCAGCAGGCGGGATCCCGGGCTCCGGTCGAGCGTGCCGAGAAACGCTGGGTCCCCGCGGAGGATCTGTTGCTGCAGGTTCCGGACCTGCTCGGACGGATCGATGCCGAGCTCTTGCACCAGCCGACGTCCGAAACCGCGGCACAGGACGAGCGCGTCAGCGGATCTGCCGGCGGCGCACAGCGCCACCATCAGACGCATCGCCACGCGTTCGTCGTAGGGCTGCTCGCTCAGCTGTTGCTCGCAGAGCTGCACCGCTGAGGAGTACCGGCCCAGTCCCTGGTACGCCTCACTGAGCAGCTCCCGAACGCCCCGCCGCTGTTCCTCGCGCTGCCTGACCAGCTCGGAGGTCCAGGAGCACACCGACACCGCCTCCAGCTCGGAGGGACCGCCCGACCGCCACAGGGCGAGCGCAGCCTCAGCGCGGCGCACGAGCTCGGCGCTGCGTGACGCGCGTGCCGCGGCCCGCGCCTCGCGACAGTGCTCATCGAAGTCCGTGGCGTCCAGGTGCACCTCACCGAGCTCGAGGCGGTAGGACCCCCGAACCAGGAGGATCTCTGCGCCGGCCGGCCGGAGCTGCCTCCGCAGTCGCGAGATGTAGGCCTGGAGGGTGGCCTGTGCGGATGCCGGGTGGTCGGCACCCCAGACCGCCTCGACCAGGCGATCCGCCGTGACGCGCCCCGGATGGACCAGACACAGCGCCGCGAGCACGCTGCGCTGCCGAGGTCCACCGATGTCGACGGGCGCACCGTCGACCGAGACCTCCAACGGTCCCAGGATGCCGAGTTGGAGTCGTCCCATCATCGGCCTCCCCGATGAATGCCAACCCCATGTGTGCCACGAACGGGCCTGCTGCTGAATCTAGTCCGCACGCTGACGGCGTCAACCCGCTTCCGGGCCGCGACGGGCCCCATCGCGCTGCTGGCCGGGTGCAAGCCAACTGCAAGACCCCTACCGCACGATCGTCCTCGTTCGGTCGGCCGCCACGGTCACCGGCGCCAGGGGCGGCAACCCGCCGCTCCCATCCCATCGCGGCCACCGCCCGGTCGTCGCTCCCCACCGAGAAGGACTCCATCATGCGTACTCACCAGCTCGCCGCCACCGCCACTGCCGCGCTCGCCACCATGGCCGTGACCGGCCTCGTGGTCGGGGCGACCCTCCCCGCCAACGCCGCCCAGAAGGGAGACGAGCGTCCCACCGCCGCCGCCGCCGGCCAGGTTCGAACCGGGCCGGCGTCCACCCCGGTCCCCGGCGGTGCCCCCGCCGCTTCGCGGAACCTGACCACCGGGGACGGCTGCTCCTCCTACTCCGACGGCCACGGCGACCTGTGCCTGTGGTACTTCAGCAGCTACTCGGGCAGCGCCACGGGCTTCCTGCGCAACGACGCCAACCTGGCGGACGACAAGTTCGTCGGTGCCGGGACCGGCCAGGGCAGCCTGGTGACCAACAACGCCGAGTCGGGCTGGAACTACGACCGCTTCGCCACCGTGTACGTCGCCACGTCTCCCGGCTACACCGGCTCGGTCGGCTACATCTCCCCGTGGAGCGGCGGCAACCTCAACTCGACGTACAAGAACAACGTCGAGTCGATCTACTGGGCCAGCTGACCGCCATCCCCTTCCAGGCCGCCACCCTGCCCCGCCTTGGGCGGGCAGGGCGGCGGCCTGACGCAGCACGAGAGGAGCTCCGATGAGGAGCGAAACCCGCACCCTGGGGATGGGCCTGCGGCTGGTCAGCAGCATCGCTCTGGCGGTGGGACTCGGCGGCTGCGCCGCGAGCCGCCACGACGTGACCCCCGACCCGCCGAGCGGGCGGAGCCCGGAGACCGTCCCTGCGCTCCTGGCCAGCGTCGATCTGCGCCTCCCGCTGGACCGGTACCTGATGTCGCCTCGTGAGGTTCGCCGCTACGGCACGGCGAACCGCGAGCTGATCCGGGACTGTCTGCTGCGCCACGGGGTGACCGCCCCGCTCCCGCACGTGTCAGACAGGGTCGGGCCCCGCACCTGGACGGAGCGTCGGTACGGGCTGACCGACGCCACCGCGGCGGCACACCTGGGGTTCGGACTCGGGGACCGTACCCCCACCCCCCGTCGTGGCACCCGGTCGACCCGACTGAGTGCAGCAGCCCTGGCGGCCCTGGACGGGCAGGGCCGGCTGGCCCAGGAGCTCGGGGTACCTCCGGACGGCTGCTCCGGCGAGGCGACCCGCAGGCTCGGCCCATCGACCGACGACCAGGTCCCTGCGGTCGATCCCTTTCTGGCGCAGGCCCTGTCGCTGCAGAGCTTCGACCAGAGCCGTCACGACCCCCGGGTACGTTCGGTCATCGACCTGTGGTCTCGTTGCATGCGCAGCCGTGGCCACGACTTCGACGATCCGTTCGCTCCGTTCGCCGACCCGTCGCTGCAACGTCCGACGGCGCGAGCCCGCCGCACCGCTTTGGACGACGTGGCGTGCAAGCGCCGCTCCAACCTGGTGGGCGTCTGGTTCACCGTCGAGACCGGCTACCAGGAGCGCGCCATCGAGAGCAGGGCCGAGGATCTCGGGCGGTTGGCCGAGATCAACGCCGCCATCGCCCGCAAGGTCACCGTCGTGCTGAACGGCAGCCGCTGAGCCCGTCAGCTCGACTACCCGGCCGACGCCGCCCGCATCTCGATCCGGTAGTCGAACGAGCCACCCTCCCCACAGACCATCCGGACATCGTCGGTCAGCACCCGGTGCACCTCGCCGTACTCCTGTTGTCGGCGAGCGAGGTCGGGGCCGGAGTCGGCGGGCATGCTCGTCAGCCAGGCTGCTGGGTGGAGGTTGCAGCCCGCCCCCGGGGTCACCGTGACCGACACCGGACCGCGCTGCACCATCACGGACTCGGGCCCTCCCGAGACCTGCTGACGCCGACCGTCCACGATCACGGCCGCCAGGTCGAGGCAGAGCTCGTTGGTCACCGTGTGCCCCGGGTCGACCCCCTGGTAGCTCACCTCGACCGTGCTCCCGCGCAACCGGATCTCCTTACGGAACCTCACCGGTGACGCTCCGTCGAAACAGACCACGCCACGTCGCCCCTGCTGCTTGGCGACGCGATCCCGTTCGCAGGCCGCACCGAAGGCCTCAGGGTCGACGGGTGGGGGCTCGCAGCCCTCGCTGGTGAACGAACAGGTCACGGAGGGCTCGGGTCCGGAGTGCACCTCGCACTCGTAGGTCGCGAAGTTGTCCGGGTACCAGGCGGGCTGATGAGTCCCGGGGGCCCGCGGGTCCACGAAGATCCCCAGGCGAGGGGCGGCCTGGTGGAGGTCGCCGGCGACATAGGCGTGGTTGGGCGTGAGCACGGTGTTCTGCAGCCGCTCGCCATCACACGCCACCGCAGCACCCAGGCCGAACGTCAGGAACTGGTGGCACTTGAAGGTGCCGCTGACGGAGACGGCCCCGCGCTCGGTCCTGAGGAACAGGTGGGTGATCCGGCCCCCGTTCCGATCGATCACGAGCAGAGCGTCGCGGTTGTACAACGTGACGGTGTCCAGCAAGTCCTGGTCCCAATAGCACCCGGACTCCGCCTCGTCGGAGGCCGCCGAGGCTTGCCACCAGTAAGGGTCGGCGCTCCGCGTCTGCCGTACTCGCGGCCCCAGCACCCCTCGCTCCTGCACCGGGACCGACCGGGCGATCGCCCAGGTCCGGGCGCCCTGCGCCGCCAGCTCGTCGGCGACCTCGGTCGCCGCCCAGATCGAGGCGTTGAGGTAAACCCAGGCGTGCCTCTGCTGGAGAGACGCGGAGACGACGAAGTCCTCCGGCTCCCAGGTCCGCGGGTCGTCGTTGGGGTTGCCCTCCACCGGTTGCTTGCTCCACATCGACTCGTGCGTGCAAGCCAGGAAGTACATCCACGCCAGTGAGGAGAGACCGTTGCGGTACGCCTCGGGCCAGGCGATGAGCGCGCGCTCCAGGGAGTCGCTGAGGGTCCCCAGGTCAAGCCCCAACCACGGAGACCACGTCGATCGCCACTCGTCGTACCACTGGTCGAAGTGGATCCACCGCCCGTGTCGGTCACGGGTCTCGGCCCCGCCGGGGTCCACGCTCGGACAGATGCTGCTGGAGACGGTCATCGGTTCGGGGTGCAGGAACTGTGCGGCCTCGAAATCCGGGTCGCTGACCGTGGTGGGCCACACCCAGGGATGCGCATGCATCCACCGCAGGCCGGCCAGGTACGAACCGACGAAGTCGATGCGGAGCCCGTCGAACCAACCGTCCCCACACGAGTGGTCGAGATCGTCGCCGTAGACGAAGAGCTTCCGCGGACCGTCCGCTGGACGGCGTACCGCCCTGAGGAAGAGGCGACGGAGCTCCAGCGCGATCTGCCCACGCCGGACCTCCTCGTCGGAGGCTGCCATCAGCTGGTCCCGAAACCGGTCCTCGATGAGCAGCAACCGGAGACCGGTCGACCGCTCGGTCCACAGGTGGTTGCCCCGGTCGCGCACTTCCGCACCCCCGAACACGCAACGCTGGACACCGGGAGCCTCCGGGTCCTCAACGGCCACCGTTGATCGGTCCAGGACCAGGTAGCGCAGCTCCCCGCCGTCCACGAGCTCTCGGTACGCGTCCACCTCACCCGGCGCCGCAAGGTAGAGACGCTGGTCTGGGTAGTAGGTGCCGTCATAGCTGCCGGGGCCGAAGAAACCCTCCAGAACGGCGACCCCCCACCGGAGCTCTCGGAGGTTCGTCTCACGGGAGTAGTACCCGGGCCGATGTGCCCCGAAACCGGCGTTGCTGACCGACACCAGCCCCTCCTGGACCTGGCGTCGCAGCAGTTCGAGCTGCTCGGCCGGAAGCGCCCGCAGCAGCGTTGCCAGGCCACCGTTGATCGCCCACTGGGTCTTCACCTGGTAGGCCGCCTGGGCGCGTACGGCGAACACGTAGCCGTCGGGGTCTCCGGTCTCGGCTCGACCGGGTCGGCTGCTGAAGCGTCCCTCCTCGTCCTGCCAGGTGATCTCCCCGAACGTCCGCGGAGGATCGTAGACGGCCACCGGACGTCGGAAGAGGTCGTTGAAGCCCTGGATCGCGAACTGGACGATCATCAGCGCTACCGGACAGTGCCCGACGCGCGCCGACGGGTCGACCTTCACCGTGTCCGTCCCTGCTGGATCGGCGGCTTCTTCGTCCAGTGGTCGACCCCGGTCACCGGTACGGATGGCGACAGTGTCGATGCGCGTCGAGTTCGAGCAGGGGATGGTCAGCAGGATCGAGTCCGTGCTGCAGTCCAGCACGGGCCAGATGTCATCCCGGCCCGGCGGGTCGTCCCATCCGTGAACGCGGGTCAGCAGTCCGGCGAGGGAGACTGGCTCGTCCCCGTCGACGCCGACGGCCAGGGAGGGCAGCGCGCCGCGGTCATCGGCCGCGTGGAGCGACAACAGGTCCACCCGCAGGTGGAGGAACCCGCCAGCCTCCTGGTCCGCCTCGTCCTTGGCAAGCAGAACCCAGCACTGGTCGTCGGGGAGCTCCGAACCATCGTCACGGTCGGTGCGGTTGCAGACCAGGTCGTCACGGCCAAAATGGGAGCACAGAGCCACGCCCGGCCACTCACCCAGTCCGTGCGAAGGCTGGTCCCGGGGACGATTGCGCGGATCCGGTACCGCAGCAGCCGGTTGGCCGGCAGGTCACGGGCCGTCAGTTGGACGTACCGGTTGTCCGGGTGCTCGATCAGAGCTCGCCGGATCTCCGCCTGTCGGCACTGGTGCTCCAGCCAGGCGACCTCGGCCCCGGGATCCGCCCGTCCCATCAGGTCCAGCGGGCTCACCGTCACCAGCTCGACGTCGGGGACCTCCCGCCATCGGACGCCGTCGAAGTACGCCACTTCCGCGATGACCTCCAGGTCGCCAGCGGTCACGGAGGACGTGGCGCCGACCGTCAGCGTGATGTCCACGAGTGCTGGTCCCCGGCCCACCTCGACCCTCGGCTGCGTCTCCAGGCTGGAACGAGTCCAACAGGTGAGCCGACTCCCGGCGGCGTCCTCGGAGGTCGCCCCCCACAGTCCCGTCTGAGTGGTGGTCTGGGTCATGGGCCGTCCCTCCGAGATGACATTCGGGAAGCCGGTAATGCGCTGGATCGTTACCAGCGTGTACCCGGCACCGGTCGGGCGCCAATAGCCCTTCGGAAGGATTTACGGGCGCTGTCCCCTCGTCGGTAAAGGAGCTGGTGGTGCGTCCGGGGCGGTCGGGACCCACTGGGCCTTCAGCACCGGCGGTGGCCCGACAGGGGACCCGACGATGGCATGCCCGCCGGCCGCGGACTGCCTGCCCTCTTCTGGCGCTGGGACGGTGCCGGTGGACTCTGTGACCCAGGCGTGGCTTCAGGGCGGTGGCAGCGTCACCCCGAACCCGGCCACCGCCAGGCGGAGCAGCACCTGACCCGGGGCCAGCAGGTCGGCGACCTTGGCGGCGCTGAGCACCTCGAGCTCGCCGAGTCGTGCGGCGTACGCCGCGGGGCCCTGTGCCCGGGCGCGCTGCAGCTCGACGGTGTTGTGCCAGACGCGGCGCCGCGACTCCCGCAGGAACCGCTGGGTGCCCAGCCGGTTCAGCGGCGTCAGCAGCCGGTCCCGCAGCCGCCGAGCGCCGAGCTCGGCGTCCTCGGCGGCGACCCGCCCGGTGAGCACGTCGTCGATGCGTTCGTGGTCGGCGTGCCGGCGGGCCATCAGCTCCGGGTCGGCGAAGTCGGCATCGCCGATCACCGCCAGCAACGCCTGCGGCAGGTCGTAGTTGATGTGCGCGTTGAGCCCGAGCAGCACGTGGCGCAGCGCGGGCAGCTCCGCGGGCGCGGCGAAGGCGATCCGCCAGGGCCGCGGCACCAGCAGCCGGTCGGCGGCCGTTCCGTCGTCGTCCTGGTGGTCGGGCGCGACCGCTGCGAGGTCCGCGCCCAGGGGGTCGAGGTAGAGCCGGGCGAACGCCACGTCCCAGGCCTCCACCCAGTCCGGGTCGAGGAACCAGCCGGCCTCGACAGCCGCGCCCACCGCCTCGGTGGTGCGCAGGTAGGTGCCCAGGAAGTGCCGCCGCGTGGTCGCCGCCGGCGGCAACGCCGCCAGCTCCCGGCGCATCGTCGCCAGCACGCCGGCGATCCCGCCCCCGTCTCCAGCCCCAGCCCCAGCGTCCACGACCTGACCCCCCGCCCCGATTCTGCCTGATCCGGGGCGGCCACACCGGTCACGGCACCCGCCGCCGAGGGGCCCGAAAAGGGCATGCACATCGCTGCGGAGCTGTCCTAGTCTGGCGATCGGACGGTGCCCGTGGACTCTGAGACCCAGCTGAGGATCCGCCTGCTCGGCAGGTTGGCGGCCTCCTACGACGACCTGCCGCTCGACCTCGGCGGTCCTCGTCAGCGCGCCGTCCTGGCGGTGCTCGTCCTTTCTCGCGGGGAGGTCGTCCCCACCGAGCGACTGATCGACGCCCTCTGGGGTGAGCGGTCCGGCGAGACGGCCATGGGGGCACTCCAGTCCTACGTCTCCCACCTGCGCCGCAGCCTGCAGCCGGGGGCGCGGGCCCGCGAGCGGTCCGGGGTGATCGTCCGGGAGGGCCCGGGTTACGCGGTCCGGCTGCCCCCGGACGCGGTCGACGCGTGGCGCTTCGAGACCCTGCTGGCGCGGGCGGAGCAGTCCGACCATCCCTCAGGTGCCGTGTCCCTGCTGCGCGAGGCGTTGGGGCTGTGGACCGGCCCGGTGCTGGCGGAGTACGCCGACGAGCCCTGGGCGGCCGCCGACATCGCCCGCCTCTCCCAGCTGCGTCTGGTGGCCCGGGAACGGCTCCTCGCGGCCCGGCTGGAGACCGAGGACGCGGGCCTGTTGGTCCCGGAGCTCGAGGCGATGGTGGGCGACGACCCGCTCCGCGAGGAGCGCTGGCGGCTGCTCGCGCTCGCCCTCTACCGCGCCCACCGGCAGGGCGACGCGCTGACGGCGCTGCGGCGCGCCCGTGCGTCCTTGGTCGAGGAGCTGGGCGTCGACCCCGGACCGGCGCTGCGCGACCTCGAGGCGGCGGTGCTGGCCCACTCCCCGTCCCTGCTCGCCCCGACGACACGCCTCGGCCGTGCGACCTCCGGGCCTGGTCGCCCGGCCGGCGCGCCACCCCGCTCCCCCGGTCCGCTGGTCGAGCGCAGCCGCGAGATCGGGGTGCTCACCGAGGCGCTGGACGACGTGAGACACGGGCGGTCAGGCCTGACGCTGGTCGAGGGGTCGATGGGCATCGGCAAGACCCGGCTGCTGCAGGAGGCCGGTCGGCTGGCGGCCGAGCGCGGCGTCCGCGTGCTGTCCGGGCGCGGCACCCAGCTGGAGACGGCCTTCGCCTTCGGCGTGGTGCGACAGCTGCTGGAGCCGGAGCTGGTCGGCACCGCCGACCACGACGCGGGGTTCCACGTAGCCGCCGACGCGGCTCGGGGGGTCTTCGAGCTGGAGGACAGCAGATCCGACGGTCTCGTCGTGCTCCACGGCCTCTACCGGATGGTCGCCGCGCTCGCCGTCGAGGGGCCCCTGCTCGTCGCCGTCGACGACGCCCAGTGGGGTGACGCCGCCTCGCTGCGGTTCCTGGCCTACCTCGCTCGGCGCCTGGAGGGATTGCCCGTGCTGCTGCTGATCGCGGTGCGCACCGGTGCCGACGCGCTCCAGCAGCAGGCACCCCTGACCGAGCTGCTGCTGGAGCCGGACGCCCGCGTCCTGCGCCCGGAGCCGCTCTCGGCCGAGGCCACGGCCGAGCTGGTGTCCCGACGACTGTCGGCGGCCCCGGCACCCCTGTTCGCCCACGCGTGTCACCGCACCACCGCCGGCAACCCGCTGCTGCTCGCGCAGCTGCTCGGGGCGTTGGCGGCCGACGGTGTCCGCCCGGACGCCGCGCACGCGGACCGGGTGGTGGCGGTCGGGTCCCGCGCCGTCTCCAGCACCGTCCTGGTCCGGTTGAGGGGGTTGCCCGACCACGTGGTCGCCGTCGCCCGGGCCGCCGCCGTCCTCGGCGACGGGGCGACGCTGCCGGCGGTCGCCGGGCTGGCCGACCTGTCCGAGGACCGCGCCGCCGAGGGACTGGTGGGGCTGATCGGGGCCCAGGTGCTCAGCGACCAGCAGCCGGTCACCTTCGTCCACCCGATCGTGGGCGAGGCGATCCGCCTCGGCCTGCCGGTCGTCGAGCGGGGCCGGTGGCACGAACGCGCCGCAGCCACCCTGCGCGGTCTGCGCGCCAGCGACGAGCAGGTCGCCGCCCACCTGCTGCTCGCCCCACCCCGCGGCGACGGCGAGGTCGTCGAGCTGTTGCGCCGGGCCGCCGACGCGGCCGCCGGACGAGGTGCACCGGAGAGCGCGATGACCTACCTGCGCCGGGCGCTGACCGAGGACCCGCACGGGTCATGGCGCCCGGAGCTGGTCCTGCAGCTGGGCCTGCTGGAGTCGGCCCTCGACGGCGCCGCGGCCGTCTCCCACCTCGAGGAGGCCTACGGCCTGCACGAGGATCCTCGGGTCCGTGCCGACATCGCGCTGGCCACCACCGCGATCCATGTCTTCGCCAGTCCCCCGGGAGTGGCCACCGGGTTCGCCCGGCGGGCGGTGGCCGAGCTGCCCGACCACCTGGCCGACCACCGGCAGGGCCTCCTCGCGCTGCAGCGGATGGGCGGCTTCCTGCACTCCCTGGAGGACGGCTGGTCCACGCCGGCCCCCGACCCGGACGGGACCGGCCCCGGGGCGCAGATGCTGGCGGCCACGGTGGCCCTGCAGGCGTTCGCCGACGGCGCCGATCGCGAGCTGGCGACGTCGATGGCCCGCCGCGCCCACGAGGACGACCGGCTGATGGCGGTCGACGACGGGCTGTTCTGGATCAACGCGGCGATCGTACGCACCCTCGCCGACGACCCGCTGGGAGACTTCTGGATCCGGGCCCGCGGGGCAGCGGCGGCCCGAGGCTCGTTGTTCGCCACGCTGTCGATCAACGTGTGGGAGGGCTTCTGGCGCTGGCAGCGCGGCGAGCTGGACGAGGCGCTCGCGTGCCTGGACGACGCCCTGGAGCAGGACCACATGTGGGGCGGCACCGACATCGGCAAGGCGATGACCCGGGCCTTCCAGATCGGGTGCCACCTCGACCGCGGTGACGCCGCGGCGGCGCGACGGGTCGCCGACGTGGCGGGCACCCACGTGCCGTCCGGCGAGGGTGGCCGGGTCCTCCAGCAGGCGATGGCTCGGCTGCTGGTCGCCGAGGGCAGCAGCGAGGCAGCCCTGACCCGGCTCGACGCGATACCGCCGGGCATCGCGATCGTCAACCCGGTCTGGAACCCGTGGCGAGAGATCCGGGCGGCGGCACTGGACGCGATGAACCGGACCCCGGACGCCGTGGCCCTGGCCGAGGAACAGGTGAGGCTGCTACGTCGGTGGGGGGCGCCGAGCTACCTGGGACGGGGGCTCTGCCAGCTCGGTGAGCTGCGCGGCGAGGACGGCGTCGATGACCTGCGGGAGGCGGTCCGACTGCTTGCCGGGACGACGGCAGCGGTCGCCCTGGCCCGCGCCCAGTGCGCGCTCGGCGGCCTCGCTCGGGTCGCTGACGTCCAAGCGGTCCCGCTGCTGCTCGAGGCCCACCGGAGCGCCGAGCAGTCCGGCGCCGCCGGTCTGCACACGCTGGCCCAGGAGCTCCTCGGCCAACGCGGCCACCCGGTCGAGTCCTGCGCCGAGCACACCCGGCGGCTCACCGCCACCGAGCGCCGGATCGTCGAGCTTGCCGGTGCCGGCCTGGAGCACTCGGAGATCGCGCGCCGCGTGTTCGTGACCCCGGCCACGGTGCGCCGGGTCCTCGACGAGGTCGCGGACTCGGCGGACGCGCCGGTCTCAAGTCCCTCTCAACCGGCTCCGGCGATGATCGGTGACCCCGCAGCGAGGAGGCGTCCGTGACAGTGCAGCAGGACTTGCGGGCCTCCGGGCTGCGCGGGCTCTGCGGTGGGGCCGTGCACCTGCCCGGCGACCCGGCGTACGACCTGGCCCGCACCCCCTGGAACCTGATGGTCGACGACCGGCCGGCCGCCGTGGCCTACCCGGCCGACCCCGACGAGGTCGCCGAGGTGGTGCGCGCGGCCGCGGCCGCCGGGCTGTCGGTCGCTGCCCAGGGCACCGGACACGGCGCGCCGCCGCTGGCCGGCCGTCTCGCCGACGCCGTGCTGCTGCGTACGTCGGCGATGAACGAGATCCGGGTCGACCCGGCACGCCGGATCGCCCGCGTGGGGGCCGGGGTGCTCTGGGGCGACCTGACCGCGGCCGTCGGCTCGCACGGCCTGGCCGCGCTGCACCCGACGTCCCCGGACGTCGGGGTGGTCGGCTACTCCATCGGCGGGGGGGTCGGCTGGTACGGCCGACGTCTGGGGCTCCAGTGCAACGCCGTCACCGCCGCCGACGTGGTGCTCGCCGACGGAACCTTCGTGCGGGCCACCGCGGACCACGAGCCTGAGCTGTTCTGGGCGCTGCGGGGTGGCGGTACGCCGCTGGGCGTGGTCTGTGCCCTGGAGTTCCGGCTGCATCCGCTGACGACCGTCGTCGCCGGGTCGCTGGCCTGGGACTGGATCGCTGCCGACCGGGTCCTGGCCGGCTGGGTGGCCTGGTGCGCGGTCGCGCCGCCCGAGGTGACCTCGTCGTTCCGGTTGCTCACCACCCCCGCCGACCCGTCCGTGCCGGCCCCGCTGCGCGGCCGTCGGCTGGTGATGATCGACGCCGCCGTCCTGGGTGCGGACCCGTTCTGCACCGAGGTGCTGGCGCCGCTGCGGGCGCTGGCTCCCGAGAGCGACACCGTGGCCCGGGTGCCGGCGGCCTCCCTGGCCCGGCTGCACCTCGAGCCGGAGGGCCCCACCGCGGCGTACGCCAGCAGCTCGCTGTTGACGGGCCTCCCGGACCCTGCCGTCGCAGCGCTGCTGGAGGCCGCCGGCCCCGGTCCGGCAGCTCCCTGACCTTGGTCGAGGTGCGGCAGCTCGGCGGAGCACTGGCCCACCCGGCCCCCGACGGCGGGGCGCTCGCCGCCCTGGACGGTGACTTCCTCGCGCTGGGCGTGGGTCTCGAGGCCGACTCCCGCCGGTGGGACCGGCAACGGGCCGACGCGGCGCGGTTCATGGACGCGGTGACCCCGTGGGCGAGCGGGCGCAGCTATCTGCCGATGCTGGATACCACCGCCGAGACCCGCAAGCCGTTCCCGCCCGAGGTGCACGCCCGGCTCTCCGCGGTCCGTCGCGCGGTGGACCCGGGCGGCCTGTTCATGGCACCGCACCCCGGGTTCGTCGGCGAGCCGGAGGGGACTTGAGGCGCGGCTCAAGTCGGCTCCAACTGCGGCTCAAGGGGGCTGCGGCACCGTCGTCCCGGCATCACACCGGATGCCCGGACACAGGAGAGAACACCATGGCCACCAGCCCCCACGTCACCCACGACGGCCGGACCCTCGCGTCGGCGGGCACCCCCTTCGCCGAGCTGCGCGAGCGGCTGACCGGCTCCCTGCACACTCCGGAGGATCCGGAGTACGCCAGGTTGTGCTCGCCGTGGAACCTCGCCATCGAGATGGCGCCGGCAGCCGTCGTCGCGGTCCGCACCGCGGAGGACGTCGCCGCCACGATCCGCTTCGCCCGCCGGCACGGCTGCACCGTCGGGGTGCAGGCCACCGGGCACGGGGCCGAGTCCTCGCTGGCCGGGCACCTGCTGGTGACGACCGCCGGCCTCGACGAGGTGACGGTCCACCCGGAGGGGTGGGCCCGGGTCGGCGCCGGGGTGAAGTGGCTGCGGGTCATCGAGCAGGCGGCGCCGTACGGCCTGTCCCCGCTCAACGGCTCGAGCAGCGACGTGGGCGTGGTCGGCTTCACCACCGGCGGTGGGGTGGGGCCGTTGACCCGGACCTTCGGCATCGCCGCCGACAAGGTGCGCGCCTTCGACGTGGTGACCGGCGACGGCGAGATCCGCCGGGTGACCCCGACCGAGCACGCCGACCTGTTCACCACCTTGCGGGGCGGCAAGGGCGCGACCGCGATCGTCACCGCCGTCGAGTTCGACCTGGTCCGGCTGCCGACGTTCTACGGCGGGGCCGTCTACTTCGACGCGGCCGACGCCGCTGCCGTCATCGACCGGTGGCGCGACTGGTCGGCGTCGCTGCCCGAGCTGGGGACCACCTCGATCGCCCTGTTCCAGCTCCCCGACCTGCCCGAGGTGCCGCCCCCGCTCGCGGGCCGGATGACGCTGGCGGTGCGCTTCGCGTGGGCGGGCGGCCCTGACGAGGGGGCGCGGCTGCTCGACGAGATCCGGGCCGTCGCCCCGGTGGCCCTCGACGACGCGGCCCTCAAGCCCTACTCGGCGATCGACTCGGTGCACGCCGACCCGGTCGACCCGATGCCCGTCACCGATCCGGCCATCCTGCTCCGCGACTTCCCGGCCGAGGCGGCCGAGCTGCTGCTCGCGGTCGCCGGCCCGGGGTCCGGCTCCCCCCAGGTGCTGGTGGAGGTACGCGCCCTCGGCGGTGCCTACGCGAAGCCCGGCCCGCACCCGGACGCGTTCGACCACCGTGCCGCCCGCTACAGCGTGCTCGCGGTCGGCATGGCCGGCACCGGCTCGGCCGAGCATGCGGAGGGCCTGTTCGCGGCGCTCGGAGAGTGGGACACCGAGACGATCTGGCCGAACTTCGGTCCCGCTCACGACGAGCGCACCGCCCGGAGGGCCTACCGCCCCCAGACGCTGCAGCGGATCGTCGAGGTCGCCC
Organism: uncultured Actinomycetota bacterium; assembly: GCA_963756135.1. GTDB lineage: Bacteria > Actinomycetota > Actinomycetes > Propionibacteriales > Nocardioidaceae > Nocardioides. The sequence goes on along the minus strand of CAVWMP010000007.1, from coordinate 47,127 downwards.
GGACCTACGACCCCGACGGGGTGCTGCAGGTCGGTGGCTTCACCCGGATGCTCGACGCGGTCGCTTCGGCGGCCTGATCGGGATGAGAACGCCAAGGGTGTGGATCTCAGTCATCAGGTGACTGAGATCCACACCCCTGTCGCGTGCGTGGGCCCGTCTGGTCCGCTCAGCGGCGCGCGGCGTACTCCTCGATCACCCGGATGAGCTCGGGACGCAGCCGTGCCCCAGGGATCACCGCGTCGACCGAGCCCACCGCGACAGCCCGGTGGATGTCGTGGACGCCGTCGAACTCCGCGGCCACCTCGCTGATCTTCTCGGCCCGGGTCTTGGCTCGCAGATCGGCCTGCTCGACCAGCAGCGCGATCCGATCCGATCCGGTCGCCTCGGCGATCCGGCCGTCGAGCTCCCGCATCGCCGGGCTCGCCGCCGCGCGCTTGTCGACCTCGCCGGTGAACACCACCGCCGCGGCAGGGGCGCCGCCGATCACCGAGGCGAAGGAGCCCTCGATGGCCAGCACCGTCATGTTCGGGTTCAGCGCCTTGGAGAAGACCACGAACGCGCCGCCGTGGTAGCGGGAGATGACGCAGAAGACGATCGGGCCGCGGAAGTTGACGATCGCGCGGCCGATCTCGGCGCCGTACTCCAGCTGCAGCTTGCGCATCGACTCCGGGGAGCCGTCGAACCCGGACAGGTTCGCCAGCACCACCAGCGGCCGGTTGCCGCTGGCGGCGTTGATCGCCCGCGCCGTCTTCTTCGACGACCGCGGGAACAACGTGCCCGCGGTGTAGGTGTCCGGACCGTCGGTGGGCGGGAAGCCGCTGCGGCGCACCGACCGGGACTCGATCCCGAGCAGGCACACCGGGTACCCACCGAGGTGGGCGTCCTGGACCACGGACGTGTCGGCGTCGGCCATCCCGGCCCAGCGCTCCAGCGTCTCGTGGTCCTGGTCGGCGACGGCCCGCATCACGGTGCGGATGTCGAAGGCCTTCTTGCGGTCCGGGTTCGTCTCGGCCGAGAAGATCTCCCCCACCGTGCGGAAGTCGCTGCCCTCCGCGTCATGGGGGTACGACGACACGTCCCGGTCGTGCGGGTCCTTCGTCGTGACCCGCCGCGGACCGGGCTCGCCGGGCACCACGTAGGTGTGCTCGTAGTGGGACAGGAGCACGTCGAACGCGCCGGCCAGGTCGGGGGCCCAGTACTGCGCCTGCCCGTTCGGGCCCATCACCCGGTCGTAGCCGCCGATGCCGAAGTTGTCCTCGGCCGAGACACCACCGGAGAAGTCCAGCGACTGCTTGCCGGTCAGCACCATGGCGCTGTCCGGAGTCATCACCAGGATTCCCTTGGTGTGCATCAGCATCGTCGCCTCGGCGTTCCAGTACGGCTGCGCCCCGACGTTGATGCCGGCCACCACGATGTTGATCTCACCGCCGTCCTGGGTGAACTCCACGATCCGGCGCAGCGCCTTGGCCACCCAGTCCATGTTCTCGGTGCCGGAGTCCATCGAGATCCGGGCGCCCGCGGAGAGGGCGAACCACTCCAGCGGCACCCCCATCCGCTCGGCGAGGTCGAGCGCGGCGATCACCCGCAGGCACTCCGGCTCGGCCACCGAGCCCAGCGACTTGGTGGGGTCGCCACACAGCACCACCCGGGTGATCCCCTCGGGGTGCAGCGCGGTCGGCGTGGTGACCACCGCGGCCAGGATCCCGGCCTTGTTCAGGCCCGGCGGCCGGTCCACCGGCACCAGCTGCCCGGTGTCGTCGAGGTCGTGCTCGACCAGCGAACCGCCGGGACCGGCCAGCACCGGGACCAGCTCGTAGGGGTAGACCAACCCGCGCCGTCGCGACCGGACCACCTTGGAGGCGTAGTCGTCCAGCGGCTGCAGCAGCTCGGTGGGCGGCTCCTCGATGCTGGAGACCACCCCGGCACCCGGCTGGGCGCCGAACCGGACCGCGACCGGCACCGGGACGCCACCCGGCACCGCGACGCGACCCTGGGCCACGACCTCGGCGATACCGGCACCGTCGGTGAGCGGACGGATCTTCGCCCCGAGCGCTCCCAGGCCGCCCTCGTCGACCTCGACCACCGGCCACACGTGCACCCAGACGTGGTTCATGTCGAGCTTGGCGCCGGCGGCGCCGCGCGCCACCCGGGCGCGGCGGATCGCCTCCAGGCAGTTCTCCACCGCCCGTTCTGCGTGCGGCAGCGCGGTGACCGCGCCGGTCTCGTCCCGGACCACCGCGAGCTGGCGCACCTGGGCCAGGGCCACCAGCCTCCGGTCGGTCGGGTTCTCCTTCGCGACGCACTCGTAGAGCAGCACGTCCTCGGGGGCCTCGACGCGGGTGACGTGGAAGTTCCGCAACCGCCACAGGTTGAGCCGGCGGCCGACCATCGGGTGGACTCCGCGGGTCAGGTCGTCCTCGACCACGCCACCGTCCTCGGTGGGTCGGAAGACGTAGTAGCCGACCGGTCGGTCGCCGCCGGAGCAGGCCGCCACGCAGATCCGGCGTACGTCCTGGACGAACGGCAGGGCGGCCACCGCGGCGCGCAGCCGCTCGCTGGTCTCGTCGGGCGACTCCGGCGCCTCGGGCCAGTGCAGGTAGAGGTCGACGACGGCCTCCTCACCGGCGGCACGGCCGGCGAGCTGGTCGGTGACGGAGGCGACCAGGTCGCCATCGGGCTCGGCCAGCTCGGCGACGGTGCCGATCGTCGAGACCAGCCGGGTGTGACGGTCGTCGAGGGTGTAGCCGGCGACCACGAACGGTCGACTGCCCGACTCCTGCGACTCCAGTCCCTCGAGGTCGTACTCGCGGTAGTGCCGGCGCGCCAGGACCTCCAGCATCGGCTCGCGCTTCCCGATGCCCTGCTCGAGCCGCTCGGCCAGGAACCGGACGATCTGCTCGGGGATCGCGGCGAGCGCCTCGATCCGGCGCGTCCGGTCCGGCCCGTCGGGATCGGCTGCCAGCGCCGCGAGCTCGTCGCGCAGGCTCCCCAGCACGTCCGAGCGCTCGGCGTCGACGGCGGGCTGGTCGAACCAGCGGAACCGGACGCTGCGGGCCAGGTCGCCGACCACCGGGTAGCGCAGCTGGGTGGCCCGGCCGAGCCGTTCCAGCAGCTCGCGGGCGCGCACCGCGAGCTCGCCGGTCGGCGGCGGCTCGTCGATCCAGCACCCGAGCACCGCCGAGGCCAGGGCGACCTCGGGGGCCGAGCGCTGCTGGGCGAGGAAGATCCGGAAGACCGCCTCCTCCATCTCCGGGGTCCGCTCCAGGTCGGTGACCCCGTAGTGCGCCAGCACCCGGAGCAGCCGGTCCTGGAACTGCTCGGGCAGCCCGCCGCGCTCGGCGTCCAGGCTCTGCAGGAAGGTGTGGAAGTGCTCCCGGGAGCTGTGCACCCGGAGCTCGGTGTGCGCCTCCTCGTCGACCGGCCGGTTGCGGCTCAGCTCGGCGAGGTCGGCGAAGGTGCCCAGCAGGGTCAGCTCCTCGTCGAGCAGCGACCCCCCGTCGGCGCGCAGCTGGTCGCGGACCGTGAGGTACTGCGAGAGGGCGGCGTTGTCGTCGTCGGGCGGCAGGTCGTAGCCGAGGACCACCGAGCACAGGGCGGCGCGGGCCCGCGCACCCCGGGCGTCCGGGGTGGTGCCCTCGTCGGGTCCGGGCAGGTCCAGCGCGGGACCGGTCTCGGCCACGGCCTCCTCGGTGCCGTCGCCCAGCGGCTCCAGCTTCACCAGCGCGCCACCGGTCTCCACCTGGCTGCCGGTGATCACCAGCAGCTCCTTGACCCGCGCCGCGAACGGCGCGTGGATCACGGTCTCCATCTTCATCGACTCCAGCACCACGACCGCGGCGCCGGCCTCGACCTCGGTGCCGACCGGGGCCGGGGTGGCCACCACCAGCGCCGGGGCCGGCGAGCGCAGCACGCCGCCCTCGTCGCGGCTGACCCGGTGGGCCACGCCGTCCACCTCGACCAGCGTGGTCGGCCCGTGGGTCGCGGTGATCAGCTGGTACCGCACCCCCCCGACGGTCAGCCGGCGGCGTACGTCGTCGAGCACCTCCTGCTCGACCTCGACGGTCTGCTCGGTGGTGCCGGAGACGATCCGGACCCGGTACCGGCCCGGACCGGTGTTGACGGTGGAGACCTGGTACGGCGTGCCGCGCAGCTTCAGCTCGACGGGACGGCCCGGCTGGTGGGACACCGTCGGCCGACCGCCGTGAGCGGTCTCCAGCAGCCGCGTGGTGGCGATCCGCAGGCCGTCGACGTACGCCTCGATCGCGGCCGCGACCACCGCGATGCCGGCGTGGGCGTGGGCGACCAGTCGGCCCTCGGCGCGCACCCGGTCGATCCAGCTGGTGTCCGCCCACACGGGTGCCTTGCTCCCGGCCGGGATCTCGGCACCGCCGTCCGGACCGACGACCTCTGGCTGGGCCAGCAGGTCGAGGACGAAGCTCTTGTTGCAGGCGCCGCCCTCGATCACCACGGTGGTGGTGTACATCGCCCGGCGCAGGCGGGCCAGCGCCTCCTCGCGGGTGCGGCCGTAGGCGATGATCTTGGCGATCATCGAGTCGAAGTCCGGCGGGATCATGTCGCCCTCGGCGACGCCGGTGTCGACCCGGATCCCCGGACCCGACGGGAGCACCAGCCTGACGATCCGCCCCGGCGACGGGGCGAAGTCGCGGTCCGGGTCCTCGGCGTTGAGCCGCGCCTCGACGGCGTGTCCCACCTCGAGGGGCTTCTCGCCCTCGAGCCGGCCACCCTGGGCGACGTGGATCTGGGCCTTGACCAGGTCGAGGTCGGTGGTGACCTCGGTGATCGAGTGCTCCACCTGGAGCCGGGTGTTGACCTCGAGGAAGGCGAACGTCTTCTCCCCCGGGTGGTACAGGAACTCGACCGTGCCGGCGCCCAGGTAGCCGACCGCGAGCGCGAGCCGCTCAGCAGAGGCCTTGAGCTCCTCGGTCTGCTCCGGGCTCAGCAGCGGCGAGGACGACTCCTCGATCACCTTCTGGTTGCGGCGCTGGATCGAGCAGTCCCGGACGCCGATCGCCCAGGCGGTGCCGTGCCCGTCGGCGATGAGCTGCACCTCGACGTGCCGGGCGCCGGTGACCAGACGCTCCAGGAAGACGGTGCCGTTGCCGAAGGCGCGCAGCGCCTCGTCGCTGGTGCGCTGGAAGGCGTCCTCGAGATCGGCGCGCGAGGCCACCATCCGGATCCCGCGGCCGCCGCCGCCGGCGGTCGCCTTGAGCATCAGCGGGTAGCCGATCTCCTCGGCGGCCGCGAGAGCGCCGTCGAGGGTGGCGACGGCACCGCGGCTCCACGGCGCCACCGGGACGCCGACCTCCTCGGCGATGAGCTTCGAGCCGATCTTGTCACCGAGTCGGCGCATCGCATCGGCGCTGGGGCCGATGAAGGTGACACCGAGCCGGTCGCACAGGTCGACGAACGCCGGGTCCTCGGCGAGGAACCCCCAGCCGGGCCACACCGCGTCGGCGCCGGTGGCCAGCAGGGCCCGCTCGATGACGGCGAGGTCCAGGTACGGTCGGGCCGAGGCCGGTCCCAGGTCGTAGGCGAGGTCGGCCTCGCGGACGAACATCGCGTGGGACTCGCCCTCGGTGTGCAGGGCCACCACCTGGATCGACTGCGACCCGGTTGCGTTGATCTCGCGAACCGCATGGATCAGCCGCATCGCGGCCTCACCACGGTTGAGGACGGCTATGCGGGAGAACGACATCAAGACCTCCGTCAGGCGGGCGCGCGTCTACGGCCCCGGTTTGTAGATGCAACTTGGCACGAATCCGGGGTTACGTGCGAGTCACAACGCCGTCGTCTCTCATCGTGGGGACGGCGCGGCGACGTCCTCGAGGGCCGAACGGTCCCCGGCCTGGGACAGCGGCACGACGCTCAGCGTCCCGTCGCTCTCCAGGACCACCGCGGCCACGTCGGCGACGTCGCCGATCCCGGCGCCTCGGATCGCCTGGAGCACCTCGGCCGAGGTGAGGCGTTGCTCACGTAGCGCGTGCTCGCGCAGGTGGCCGTCGGCCAGCACGAGGGTGGGGCGGGCGGTCACCACCGAACGCACCGGCGGGAATCGGGACGTGAGCATCGCCACCAGGAACTGCAGCGCCGCGAGCATCCCCAGGGCGACCACCCCCTCGGTCCAGGAGACGTCCTTGCTCAACACGATCGTCGCCAACGTCGAGCCGAGGGCGACGGTGACGACGAGGTCGAACGCGTTGAGCTTGGCCAGCGTCCGTTTCCCGGAGACGCGCAGGATCAGCACGAGGACCAGGTACGAGGCAGGCCCCACGAGCAGGACGCGCAGGACATCGGAGGAGGAGTCGAACCACATGCCGCCTGTCTACCGGCTGGCGCCCCGCGACACATCCTCGACGCGGCGGGGCCGGTCGATGGCGATCACCTCGGGCGGCAGCCCCCACTCGTTGATGCCGAGCCGGGACAGCGGCTGCAGGGCGGTCATCGACGGGTGGTCGCCGTCGAGTGCCTCCTCCTGCACGGTCACGGCCACCACGTCGAGGAAGACCACCGTGGAGTCACCCAGCTCGACCGTCGAGTGCAGCCGGCACTCCAGTGACGCCGGCGACGCCGCCACCCGGGGTGGGCCGACCAGCTCGCTGGGCTCCATCGCCACCGACAGCCAGTCCGCCTCGTCGACGTCGGCCTCGAACGGCGCACTGCTGGCGTTGACCTGCTCCAGCAGCGGGCGCGAGGCGACGTTGACGGTGCACTCCCCCGTGACCCGGAGGTTCCGCAGGGTGTCCTTGACGCCGACCGAGGTGAACTGCACGATGGGCGGCCGCGCACACGCGACCGTGAAGAACGAGTGCGGCGCCAGGTTGCCGACCCCGTCGGCCGACAAGGTCGAGATCCACGCGATCGGCCGTGGTACCACCAGCGAGTTGAGCAGCGGGTACGGCTTCACGTCGGGGTCGTCCATGCGGAAGACGCGCCGCGGTGGGGAGGGGGCCATGCCCCGATCCTGCCCGCCTGCTGGCTGTCGACCCGCCCGATGGGCCTCTGGTGCGCGGTTGTGGGGCCTACCGCCCCTGTCTACCTGCGCGGTAGTCCCCCACACGGGGGCAGTGGGCGACATCGCCGCCGGTGGTGGAGGAGCGATCGTCTCCGGTGGTTGAGGAGCGAGCGCCTCCGGTGGTGGAGGAGCGAGCGTCTCCGGTGGTGGAGGAGCGATCGTCTCCGGTGGTTGAGGAGCGAGCGCCAGCGAGCGTCTCGAAACCACCCTCGCGGGCGCGGCGGTCTCCGGTGGTTGAGGAGCGATCGTCTCCGGTGGTTGAGGAGCGAGCGCCAGCGAGCGTCTCGAAACCACCCTCGCGGGCGCGGCGGTTTCCGGTGGTTGAGGAGCGATCGTCTCCGGTGGTTGAGGAGCGAGCGCCAGCGAGCGTCTCGAAACCACCCTCGCCGGGCGCGGCGGTTTCGAGACAGGCGCTAGCGCGCCTTCCTCAACCACCGTGTGCGGGGCGCACCTTCCTCAACCACCGTGTGCGGTGCGCGCCTTCCTCAACCACCGTGCCGTTGACGCGCCGACGTCCGCGGCCGCAGCCTGGGTCCATGGTTCCGATACCCGACGACGTGCGCGTCCGGGTGCGCAGCGCGCCGGGCTGGGAGTCGCTGCACCTGGTGCACCGTGGCACCCTGCTGGGCGAAGTCGAGGCCTGGCTGCGGCACGGTGAGGTGGAGGTACGCCGGCTCTCCGACGGCGGGACCTTCCGCGACACCGAGGCACCTGGCAGCTCGTGGACGGTCCGGCCGCTGGAGCCGATCTACCAGTCCTACCTGTGGGCGGCGATGCTCGACCCCTACGAGCTGGGCGACGGCGTCGCGATCAGCGACCTCCGGACCGACCAGCACCACGGGCGCCCCGTCTGGCGGTTCCACGCTCGAGCCGAGGAGGGCTACGAGCCGATCTGCTCCTGCTGCCCGCTGATCTTCTCCGCGATCACCGAGCGCTACGAGTACGGCGAGGACTGGGTGCCGCCGGCAGGGGTCACCCTGCCCGAGGGTGTCGAGATCGCCCTCGACCTCGGCACCGGGATCGTGGTGAGCAGCTGTGACGTCGGCGGCACCCGCGGCGGGCGGTTCGACAACCAGATCCTCAGCGCGTCGTAGCCGCACCTGCGTCGTCGGCAAGCGGGTCGGCGGACGGCTCGTCGATCTCGGCGATGTGCAGCACCGCGTCGCCGCTGTTGACCAGCGGTGCCTCGGTCCGCCCGACGACGATGCCGGCGCGGTCCGCGTGGACCAGCCGCACCCGCTTGCCGAAGGAGTCGAAGAGGCCCCCGAGCCGCTCGCCCTTCTCGACCCGCTGACCCAGGTCGACCTCCAGGTGCAGCATTCCGGTCCCGCGGGCCCGGACCCAGCCGCTGCGGCTGCTGGCCAGGCTCGCCGGCGGCGGCTCCTCCTCGACGGGGTCGGTCATCCCGAGCCGGGCCAGCACCCGGCGTACCCCCAGGACGCCGGCGTCGATGGCCCAGTCGTCCATCCGCCACGCCTCGCCGGCCTCGTAGAGCAGCACCTTGGCGCCCTTCTCGCGTGCGGCGAAACGCAGCGAGCCGTCGCGCAGCCGCGCGTGCAGCATCACCGGTGCTCCGAACGCCGTCGCCAGCTCGCGGGTCCGGGGATCCTCCAGGTCCGCGCGGATCTGGGGCAGGTTCGAGCGCCGGTCGGAGCCGGTGTGCAGGTCGATGCCGACCTCACACTTGGCCACCACCTCGTTCATCATCAGGTGCGCGATCCGGCCGGCCAGCGAGCCGCGCGCCGAGCCGGGGAAGGAGCGGTTCAGGTCGCGACGGTCCGGCAGGTACCGGCTGCCGTTCATGAACCCCAGCACGTTGACGATCGGCACCGCGATGAGCGTGCCGCGGAACGTCTTCGGGTCGAGCCCGGCGAGCACCTGCCGCACCACCTCCACCCCGACCGCCTCGTCGCCGTGGATCGCCGCGTTCACCCAGACGCACGGACCGTCCTCGCGTCCGTGCACGACCCGGATCGGCAGGTCGACGTCGGCCCCCGTGACCAGGCGGGTGATCGGCAGCGCCACCGAACGCTGCAACCCGGGACGGACCCGGATCGAGCCGATCTCGAAGGAGTCGCGCGGCATCAACGGCCCCGGTTCCGGCGACGCAGCGCCCGCGGCGGCCGCCCGCCGAGGTAGGAGTGGCCCGGGTCGACGACGTACCCCTGTCTCAGCGCCTCGCGCCCGATCAACATGCGAAAACCCATCTCGTCGCGACGACTCAGCGTCATCTCGGCGGTCACGAGCCGCCCCACCAGACCGATGGTCATGCTGACCACCGGCCGCTCCTCACTGTGACCCGACGAGCTCCGGACCAGGCGCCGGTCGAGCAGCAGGCTCTCCACGGCGACCGGGTCCTCGTCCGTGGCCTGCCACGGGTGGACGGAGTAGCGCAGCCAGGTCTGACCCTGGCGGTCGAGCTCCTCGAGGTCGAACGCGTGGATCGCGGACGAGCGGGCACCGGTGTCCAGCTTCGCCTTGATCCACGGAACGTCGAGCTCCGGCAGACTCACCCACTCGCGCCAACCGGCGGTCGTCGGGGAAGTACTGTCGGCCACCTGTCCCGTCCCGTCAGTTGAGGAAACCATGAAACTCGCGATCCTCTCTCGCGCGCCCCGGTCGTACAGTACGCAGCGGCTCCGCACCGCCGCGCTGGACCGTGGCCACGAGGTCAAGGTGCTCAACACGTTGCGCTTCGGCATCGACCTGACCGAGGACGAACCGGACCTCCAGTTCCGCGGCAAGCGGCTCTCGCACTACGACGCGGTGCTGCCCCGGATCGGCAACTCGATCACCTACTTCGGCACCGCGGTGGTGCGCCAGTTCGAGCAGATGGACGTCTACACGCCGAACACCTCCAACGGGATCGCGAACTCCCGCGACAAGCTGCGCGCCACCCAGATCCTGTCCCGGCACGGGATCGGGATGCCGGCGACCACGTTCGTCCGGGACCGCGCGGACGTGATCCCGGCGATCGAGCGGGTCGGCGGCGCGCCGGTGGTGATCAAGCTCCTGGAGGGCACCCAGGGCATCGGGGTGATCCTGGCTCCGGACCTGAAGGTGGCCGAGGCAATCATCGAGACCCTGCAGAGCACCAAGCAGAACGTGCTCATCCAGCGGTTCGTCAAGGAGAGCCGGGGCCGTGACATCCGGGCGCTGGTGGTCGGGGACCGCGTGGTCGCCGCGATGCGCCGGGTCGCCCAAGGCGACGAGTTCCGGTCGAACGTGCACCGTGGCGGGTCCGTCGAGGCGGTCCGGCTCGAGCCGGCGTACGAGGAGGTCGCCGTCCGCTCGGCCCAGATCATGGGGCTGCGGGTGGCCGGCGTCGACATGCTCGAGGGCCACGACGGCCCGCTGGTGATGGAGGTCAACTCCTCGCCCGGCCTCGAGGGCATCGAGACCGCCACCGACCTCGACGTGGCGGGGTCGATCGTGGACTACATCGACAACCAGGTGGCCTTCCCCGAGATCGACGTGCGACAGCGGCTCACCGTCTCGACGGGGTACGGCGTGGCCGAGATCCTGGTGCAGCACGCCGCCGACCTGGTCGGTCGCACCCTCGGCGACTCGGGGCTGCGGGACCGCGACATCACGGTGCTCACGCTGCAGCGCGGCACCCAGGTGTTCCCCAACCCCGGCAGCGGACGGCTGCTGGAGTCCGGGGACAGGCTGCTGTGCTTCGGCAGGCTCGAGGAGATGCGCTCGATGATCCCCAGCCGCCGCAAGCGCGGCCGCAAGGTGAAGAAGCTGCCGGCGGCGCCGATCCACGACGCCTGAGGCCGGCACCCCGGTCCGGCGCCGCTGCCGCTGCTGTGGCGCGGTGACGTGTGCTCGATCACAGAAGGGGTACGGAGTGGGAGCGCGCGTGACAGCGCCGGGCGAGCACCCCGGGCTCGCTCGCGCTCTCGGGGGCAGGTCGCGCCCGAGACCAGGGGAGGCGACACGTGACCACCGACACCCGCACCAGCACGCCGGCGACGGAGCCGGAGGCCCAGGAGGCGGAGGCTGCGACTCCGCTCGACCTGCTCCTGGGCGACGCCGCCCGGAGCCCGGTACGGCGCTTCCTGCCCGGCATGTCCGGAGTCCGGTTCACTGCCGAGCTGGCCCGGCGTCCGAACCGGGTGGCGGCGCGCACCGTCGGCCTGCTCACCGAGCTGGGCAAGATCGGGGTCGGCCGCTCCGACGTCGCACCGCACGAGAAGGACCGGCGCTTCGCTGAGGAGGCCTGGTCGCGCAACCCGTTCTTCCGGCGCCTGCTCCAGGGCTACCTGGCCACGGGACAGGCCGCCCGCGGCCTCCTCGACGACGCCGAGCTGGACTGGGGCGACGAGCAACGGATGGGCTTCCTGATCGACAACCTGGTCGAGGCCGCAGCCCCCAGCAACAACCCGCTGCTGAACCCCCTGGTCCTCAAGCGGGTGCTGGACACGGGGGGCGGCAACCTGCTCGAGGGGAGCCGGCGACTGCTGCGGGACTACGCGACCGCACCTCGGGTGCCCTCGATGGTCGAGCCGGACGCGTTCGAGGTCGGCGTCGACCTCGCCGTGACCCCGGGCCAGGTGGTGCTCCGGACCGAGATGTTCGAGCTCATCCAGTACACGCCGCAGACTCCCCGGGTGCGCACCGTGCCGCTGCTCATGGTGCCGCCGACGATCAACAAGTACTACGTCATCGACCTGGCCGAGCAGCGCAGCCTGGTCGAGCATCTGGTGGCCGGGGGCCAGCAGGTCTACTGCATCTCCTGGCGCAACCCCGATGCGCGGCACGCGGACTGGGGGGTCGACCGGTACGGCGAGGCCATCCTCCAGGCGATGGACACGTGCCAGGCGATCTCGCGCACCGAGCAGGTGGCCCTGCTCGGGATCTGTGCGGGCGGCCTGCTCTCCTCGATGGTGATGGGACACCTCGCGGCCATCGGCGAGCAGGACCGGGTGGCCGCGTTCAGTCTCGCGGTCACGGTCCTCGACCAGGCGCAGGCCGGGCTGCCCAGCGCGCTGCTGTCCCGCAAGGCTGCCGCGGCAGCCACCAAGGTGTCCCGGGACAAGGGATACCTCGACGGCCGGATGCTCGCCGAGGTCTTCGCATGGCTGCGCCCGAACGACCTGGTGTGGAACTACTGGGTCAACAACTACCTGCTCGGTCGGGCACCCAAGGCCTTCGACATCCTCTACTGGAACGCCGACCCGGTCCGGATGACAGCGGCGATGCACCGCGACTTCATGGAGCTCGCGATCGGCAACGGGCTGACCGAGCCCGGTGGCGCCACCCTGCTCGGCTCCCCCATCGACCTGGGCAAGGTGGAGGTGGACACCTACGCGGTCGCCGGGATCGCCGACCACCTCTGCAACTGGGAGTCCTGCTACCGCACCACCCAGCTGCTGGGCGGGGAGACCCGTTTCGTGCTGTCGACCAGCGGCCACATCGCCGCGATGGTGAACCCACCCGGCAACCCGAAGGCGAGCTTCCAGACCGCGCCGCAGAACCCGGCAGACTCCCAGGACTGGCTCGCCTCGGCGACCAAGAACCGAGGCAGCTGGTGGGAGGACTACGTCGACTGGCTCGCCGAGCGCACCGGCCCGGAGCGGGCCAAGCCACGACGTCTCGGCTCGGCGGCCCACCCGCCGGTGTGCTCGGCGCCGGGCACCTACGTGCATGACCGCTGAGCGCGAACGGATCCGCACCCTCGCCGTGCGCGGCGTCCAGGTGCGGATCTGCGAGCGCCCGGCCCGTGGCGACCACGCCGGCCAGCCGCCTCTGCTGCTGTGCAACGGCATCGGAGTCAGTTTCGAGGTGCTCCAGCCGCTCGTGGACTCGCTGCACCCGGATCGCGGCGTGATCCGGTTCGACGTCCCCGGGGTCGGTGGCTCGCCGCTGCCCCCGACGCCGTACCTCCTGCCGGCCCTGGCGTCCTGGGTCACCGCCCTGGTGCGGCGCCTCGGCCACGAGCAGTACGACGTGCTGGGGCTCTCCTGGGGTGGTGGACTCGCCCAGCAGCTGGCCGTGCAGAGCCGGCGGCGGGTCCGGGCCGTGGTGCTGGTCGCGACCGGCACCGGGTCGGTGATGGTGCCCGCCCACCCTCGGGTGCTGGCCAGGATGGCCACGCCGCGGCGGCACCGCGACCCGACGTACGCGCTGAAGGTGGCACCGGAGATCTACGGAGGGAGCATGCGCACGGACCCCCGCCGGGGTGCCGAGCTGTTGCACGCCGCCACCCGGGCGGGACCCCGGCGTGGCTACTACTACCAGCTGCTCGCCACCTGGGGCTGGTCCAGCCTCCCGGGGCTCCCGCTGCTCCGGCAGCCGACGTTGATCCTGGCCGGTGACGACGACCCGATCATCCCGCTGGTGAACGCCCGGGTGATGGCTCGACTCATCCCGCACGCCAGGTTGCACGTCTACGCCGGTGGCCACCTGGCCATGGTGACCGAGAGCGAGCTGCTGGCCCCGGTGGTCGAGGAATTCCTCGCCGCCGCCTGAAACCCTGACCCCACCCCTGAAGCCGATCCGACTCTGCATGTGACCCGACGGAGACCCCGATGACCGACCTCGACCTCACCGCCACCCCCGACTCCGACTTCCTCGGGTTCGAGCTGCTGCTCGAGGACGAGGACCGCCGGCTGCTGCATCGGGTCCGCGAGCACCTGACCACGCACGTCGAGCCGGTGATCAACGACTACTGGACCCGCGCGGAGTTTCCGCACGAGCTGCTGCCCGGGTTCGCCGAGCTCGGGATCGCCGGCCTGCCGTACGACGGTCCCGGGTGCCCGGGACGAGGTGCGCTGCTGGACGGGATGGTGCAGCAGGAGCTGGCCCGCGTGGACCCGTCGATCGCGACGTTCTTCGGGGTGCACGGCGGCCTGGCCATGGGTTCGATCCAGCTCTGCGGCTCCGAGGAGCAGCAGCAGCGCTGGCTCCCGGCGATGGCCCGGATGGAGCTGATCGGCGCGTTCGGCCTCACCGAGCCCGAGCACGGTTCGGGGATCGCCGGCGGGCTGTCGACGACAGCTCGCCGTGACGGCGACGCGTGGGTCCTGGACGGGGAGAAGAAGTGGATCGGCAACGCCTCGTTCGCGGACCTGGTGGTGATCTGGGCACGCGACGAGGCGGACGGCGAGGTCAAGGGCTTCGTCGTCGAGAAGGACACCGAGGGGATGACGTTCGACCTGCAGCAGGACAAGATCGCACTTCGGGTGGTGCAGAACGCCACCATCCACCTGCGTGGTGTCCGGGTTCCCGAGACCAACCGGCTGGCGCGGGCCAGCTCGTTCAACGACACCGCTCAGGTGCTGCGGCTGACCCGGACCGGAGTCGCCTGGATGGCGACCGGGTGCGCCCGCGGGGCCTACGAGCACGCGCTGCGCTACACCGGTCAGCGCGAACAGTTCGGCAAGCCGATCGCCAGCTTCCAGCTCGTGCAGGACCTGCTGGTCCGGATGCTCGCCAACGTCGCCTCCTCGACCGCCATGTGCGCGCGGGTCGCCCAGCTCCAGGATGCGGGCACGGTGCGTGACGAGCACGCCTCGTTGGCGAAGGCCTTCTGCACCGTGCGGATGCGGGAGACGGTCGGCTGGGCTCGCGAGGTGCTGGGCGGCAACGGCATCCTGCTCGAGCACCATGTGGGAAGGTTCGTCGCCGACGCCGAGGCGATCTACTCCTACGAGGGCACGCGTGAGATCAACACGTTGATCGTGGGCCGGGCGATCACCGGCATCAGCGCCTTCGTCTGAGAGACCTGGCGGCCGCGCTGACCGTTCACCACGACGAGGTGGTCTCGCTCGACCGGCTCGCCGAGATCGTCTGGGTGAGCAGCGACGGTGCCCCTGCTGCGGCGCTAGGGCGACCCCCGGTCAGGCCGCTGTCAGGTCGCTGTCAGCCCTGCTGTCCACCTGCTGTCCACCGGGCGCGCTCAGCGCCCGAGCCGGGTCCGGAGCTTGCGCTGCCCTCGGCGGCCCATCCGCACCGCCAACGGCAGCGCACGGAGCGCGAGGCCGGGGACCGCATCGAGCGCGCGCGCCTGGACACCACGCCAGCGCGGCAGGATGGTGACCTGCCGCGGGCGGTCCAGCACGGTGGCCACCGCTGCCACCACCTCCTCGGGCTGCAGCAGCTTGCCGGAGAAGGAGAGCGCGGCGCCAGGATCGTCGAGCTTGTCGTAGAGCATCGGGGTCCAGATCCCGTCGGGGCAGACGCAGGAGATGTGGATTCCGTCGATCCCGGCGACGCGCAGGTCGGCGGTCGTGCTCAGGCTGAAGCCCAGGGCGGCGTGCTTGGACGCGGCGTACACGGCCTCTCCCGGCACGGCGACCAGGCCCGCCAGCGACACGATCGTGATGATGTGGCCGCCGGTCTTCCGCATCCCCTCGATGGCCGCGACGGTGCCGTTGATGACGCCGAGGGCGTTGACCTCGAGCATCAGCCGCCGAGCGCTCTCCTCCTGCTCCCACGCCGGTCCGGTGAGCAGCACGCCGGCGTTGTTGACCCACACGTCGAGGCGGCCGGTGTGCGCGAGCAGCAGGTCGCGCGCCGCCTCGGTCTGGGCGGCGTCCCGGACGTCGAGGACGGTCGCGATGGCGCTCCGGCCGATCTCCGCGGCCGTCGCCTCGGCCGCCGCCAGGTCCACGTCGGTGACGAGGACCGTGAAGCCGCGGTCGGCCAGCATCCGCGCGATCCCCTGGCCCAGGCCGCGGCCGGCGCCCGTGACGACCGCGCTGCCGCGGCGAGCCGCTCACCGGCCGATCCCGGTGATGTCGGTGGTGGGTGTGGTCGATGTCAACTCGCTGCTGCCTCTCTCGGTTGCTGGGTGTCCCGCGATCCTCCCCCATCCTCACGCCTCATCGGGGAGGCGGGCTCGCGCGGATCGGAGCTGGTGTCCGGCGTCGCTGCTCCCCCGCGCGGCGTCAACGCTGCTCGCGGTCCCGGCTGCACTCCCCGGTGGCGGTGGGACCGCTGAGGCAGTCGCGGGGAAGCGTGTGCTGCAGCACGACGACGAGCAGGGGTGGGACCAGGAGCACGCCGACCAGACCGGCGGCCAAGTACCTGCGTGCGGCGATGCGCGGGCGGCGCCATACCAGCAGCGTGGTGGCCGCCAGGGCGATGCCGGCCGAGAGGAGCAGCACCGCCGGGACCGGGATCTGGGTCATCGGCGTCACTGCCGCCGTCACCGCGGGCTCGCACATGATCCGCGCGTACGGCGAGCCGGGAGCCGCCATCGGTCCCTCGTCCTCGAAGCTCGGGCAGGGGTCGTCGAGCACGGTGAACGCCACGAGCAGGGCCAGGGCGGCGAAGCCGCCGAGGACCGACGCCACGACCCCCAGGATGGCGACGACCCACCGCCGTGGGGGTGCGTCATCCTCGTCCCGGCCGTCGTCCGTCGTGCGGTTCCCGATGGTCACGGGGTGAATGATGCGCGACGATCGGTCCGGCCCACGCCGGACAGCCTCAACCGACCTGTCGGAACCTCTCTCTAGGCTGACGCACGGACGAACGATCCAGGGGGTCACCAGATGGAGTACGACGCCATCGAGGCGCTGCGCGAGCGGCACCCGGCGTGGCGACTGCTGCGCGCGGGGAACGCCTCGCTGGTGCTGTCGTTCCTCGGCCGGTTCTTCGTCGCGGGCAATCGAGGGGCGACGGCCGCCGCCGAGGTGATCGCGGCCCTGGACGACGAGCTGTACTCGCTCAACGCGGCGCTGGCCGGCGATCCCGACGAGCCGCGCTTCCCGAAGCCGCCGCGCGCCTACCTGGAGGACTGGTCGTCCACGGAGATCGGTTACCTGAGAAGGTTCTACCCACCCGGGGACGACGAGGTGCACTACGAGGTGACGCCCGCGTTCGAGAAGGCGTTCGCCTGGGTGGAGGGCCTGCAGGTGCGGGCGTTCGTCGGCACCGAGTCCCGGCTGCACACGGTGGTCGAGCTGCTCCGGCAGATCGTGCACGGCTCGGAGACCGACCCCGAGACCCGGCTGGTGGAGCTGCGGCGCAAGCGCGCCGAGCTGGACGCCGAGATCGCTGCCGTCGAGGCCGGCGAGCTGACCGTGCTCGACCCCACCGGCGTCCGCGACCGGTATCAGCAGGTCTCGGCCACCGCCCGCGAGCTGCTGGCCGACTTCCGCGAGGTGGAGGAGAACTTCCGCGGGCTCGATCGCGCCGCGCGGGAGAAGATCGCCGCCTGGGACGGGTCGAAGGGCGAGCTGCTGGCCGACCTCGTGGGCAGCCGCGCCGACATCGCCACCTCCGACCAGGGCCGGAGCTTCCAGGCCTTCTACGACTTCCTGCTCTCCGAGGCACGCCAGGACGAGCTCTCCTCGCTGCTCGGCAGGGTGCAGCGCCTCGACGCGGTCGACGCTGACCTGCGACTCCGGTCGATCCACCACGACTGGTCCGAGGCGGCCGAGCGCGCCCAGCGCACCGTGCGCCAGATCTCCGAGCAGCTCCGGCGCTTCCTCGACGACCAGGTCTGGCTGGAGAACCGTCGGGTGCTGGACCTGGTGCGTGCGGTGGAGACCGTCGCCCTGAGCGTGCGGGCGGCGCCGCCGAGCCTGGGGCTGGTGGTCGACGAGCCCGGTGTCGAGATCGCACTGCCCTTCGAGCGGCCGCTCTACGACGCCCGACCGGCCACCGAGGTGGACAGCCTGTTGCCACCGGCGACCGACGACGAGCTGGACACCGAGGTGCTGTTCTCCCAGACCTTCGTCGACCAGGTGCGGCTCGCCAGCAACATCCGCACCGTCGTGCCCGAGCGATCCTCGGCGCTGCTCGACGACATCGTCGCGATGTACCCGGTCGAGCAGGGAGCCGCCGAGATCATCGGCTACCTGGCGCTCCACGACGACGACCTGGAGATCGAGATGGACGAGTCCGACGAGACCCTGCTCGACTTCACCGGCGACAACGATGCACGCCGCCGTGCCCGGCTGCCGAAGGTGACGGTGAGGCGCCGATGAGCGGCGAGCGAGCGACCGGCTCGCGCGATCATCCGACTGATGCAGGGCGTGGTCTACCGCGAGGCCGACGAGGACACCTGGGCGACCCTCGAGCGTCAGGGCGCGGGGGTCCGCGACCACTTCGCGGCCATCGGGATCGACGTGGTCGTCGACGACGTCGAGGGCTACGCCTACCTCCGCAGTCGCCCGGAGGCGGAGGGCGAGGACCCGCTCCCCCGGCTGGTCCGTCGCCGCAGCCTGACCTACAACGTCTCGCTGCTGCTCGTGCTCCTGCGCAAGCGGCTGCTGGAGTTCGAGACCTCCGGGTCGGAGGGCAAGCTGGTGCTCAGCCGCGAGCCAGATCGTGGAGATGCTGCGGCTGTTCCTGGCCGACTCCACCAACGAGGCACGCATCGTCGACACCGCCGAGGCCACGATCAAGAAGACAGCCGACCTCGGGTTCCTCCGCCAGCTGCGCGGGCAGCCCGACCACTGGGAGGTGCGACGCATCCTCAAGGCGTACGTCGACGCCCAGACGCTCGCGGACTTCGCCGGCAAGCTGCGGGAGTACGCCGGGGAGGCGACCCCCGATGAGTGACGGACTCTTCTCCGCGGTTGAGCTGGACCAGGCCGGTCGTGCCGGGTACCGCCTCCACCACGTGGAGGTCTTCAACTGGGGCACCTTCGACCAGCAGGTGTGGCGGCTGACCCTGGGCGGCGAGACCTCGCTGCTCACCGGCGACATCGGCAGCGGCAAGTCGACCCTCGTCGACGCGCTGACCACGCTGCTCCTCCCGGCCCACCGGATCTCCTACAACAAGGCGGCCGGGGCGGAGTCGAGGGAACGCACCCTGCGCAGCTACGTCGAGGGCCACTACAAGTCCGAGCGGATCGAGACCTCGGGCAGGTCCCGGACGATCGGGCTGCGCGAGGGTGGCAAGACCTACTCGGTGGTCCTCGGGGTCTTCGTCAACGACGGGTACGACGAGACGGTGACCCTGGCCCAGGTCTTCCACCAGAAGGACCGCACCACCCCCGACCGCTTCTTCGTCACTGCCACGAAGGGCCTGTCGATCAAGGACGACTTCAGCGACTTCGGCGCCGACCTCACCGACCTGCGCCGCCGACTGCGAGCCGGCGGCGCGGAGATCTTCACCGTCTTCCCCGACTACTCCCGGTCCCTGCGTCGCCTCCTGGGTGTCCGCTCCGAGCAGGCCCTGGAGCTGTTGCACCAGACCGTGTCGATGAAGTCGGTGAGCAACCTCAACGCCTTCGTCCGCGACCACATGCTCGAGCCGTCCGACTCCTCGGACCGGGTGCGCGAGATCATCGCGCACTTCGAGGACCTCACCAAGGCTCACGACGCCGTGAAGCGCGCCCGCGAGCAGCTCGAGGCTCTCGGTCCGATCGTCGAGACGAGCCGACGCTACGACGAGGCGCTGGCCCGTCGCGCCGAGCACGAGGCTCACCGCGACGCTGTCCGCCTGTTCATCGCCGAGACCCGCGCGGCGCTGCTCAGCCGCGAGCTCGCCGCCTTCGTCGACGACCTCGCGCAGCGCACCGGCGAACGCGACGACGCCGTCGACAGGCTCCGGAGCCTCGACGCGGACCGTGAGCGGCTGGTCGCGCAGCGCGCCGGCGCGGGCGGCGACCGGATCGGCGAGCTCCAGCGCGAGGCGGCAGAGGCCCGTCGTGAGGCCGACGAGCGTCGACAGCGCCGCGGTCGCTACGAGGCTGCTCTCGCCGCTGCCCTGCCCGGGGCGGTCGGCACGGTCGAGGACGCCGCCTCCTTCGCTGCCCTGGCCGCCGAGCTGCCCACCCGTCGGACCGAGATCGCCGCCGAGATCGCCACGCTGGACGAGGCGGTGGGCGAGGTCGCCGGCGAGCTCGCCGAGCTGGCTCGTCAGGCGACGGAGACCCGTGCCGAGCTGCTCAGCCTCGCCTCCCGGTCCAGCAACCTGCCCGCCAGTCACGCCGAGCTGCGGGCCCAGCTGTGCGACGACCTCGGGCTCGACGAGAGCGAGCTGCCGTTCGCCGGGGAGCTCCTCGACGTCTCCGACGAGCACGCGGGATGGCGGGGCGCGGCCGAGCGGGTGCTCCGCGCCTTCGCCCTGTCGCTGCTGGTCCCGCACGAGCACTACGACGCGGTGGCGCGCTGGGTCAACGGTCGCCGGCTCACCCACCGTCGTAACGACGGCAAGCTCGTGGGCAGCAAGCTCGTCTACGAGCGGGTGTCCGCCCGCCGGGTGCCGCTGGTGCGCCGGGCCTCGAGCACGCTGGTCCTGGCCGACTGCCTGACCGTGCGCGACGGCGCGTTCCACGACTATCTGCTCGACCAGCTCACCCGCAGGGCGGACCACCACTGCGTCGACTCGGTCGAGGAGTTCCGGGCAGCGCAGCGAGCGGTCACCCGGGAGGGTCAGGTCCGCTCCGGCGACCGTCACGAGAAGGACGACCGCACCCAGGTCGGTGACCCCCGCACCTGGGTGCTGGGCTGGGCCAACGAGCGCAAGATCGAGGCGCTCACCGACCTGCTGGGCACCCAGCAGGCCGCTCATCTGGCTGCCAAGGAGCGCCTGACCGCGCTGCACGAGCGTCGCGGCGCGCTCTCGGAGCGGCAGACCGCGGTTGCCAGGCTGGCCGACCACCCGACGTGGGCGGAGCTCGACGCGGGCGAGGCGACGGCCCGCGCCGAGGCCGCCGACCAGGAGCGGGCGCGCCTGGTCGCCGGGTCCTCGGCCCTCGCCGAGATCGAACGGCGGCTCGACGAGACGTCCCAGCTGATCACCAGCACCGCCTCGCTGCGCGACGACCTGAGCCGCGAGATCGGCAAGCTCGAGGACCGCCGCGACCGCGCCCGTCGCGACCTGGACACCGACGAACGACTGGTCGCCGAGCAGTCCCCGTCCACGTTGGGCGTGGCTCGAGCGTCGTACGACGGGCTCCGCCAGCTCCTCGGGCGCACCGCCCCCACCACCGCGAGTGCCTGCGATGCCGCCCGCGAGACGTTGACCGGAGACCTGACCCGCTCGATCGAACGACTCGGTCGGGAGCTCGGCGGGTACGGCACCACGCTGGTGCAGGCGATGGGCGAGGTGCTGCGGCGGTGGCCCGAGCTGCGCAGCGACCTGGACGCGAGCGTCGAGGCCCGCGCGGACTTCGTCGCGGTGCACGAGCGCGTGGCGACCGACGACCTCCCCCGCCACGAGGACGAGTTCAAGCGCCTGCTCAACACCGAGACGATTCGCGAGCTGGCTCAGTTCAACAACTGGCTGCGCCGTCAGGCCGAGGAGATCGACGTCCGCGTCGGCGCGGATCAACGAGGCGCTCGGCGCCATCCCCTACAACCCTGGCCGCTACATCCGGCTGGAGAAGGAACGCACCGACAACCAGGACGTGCAGGCCTTCCGAGCCGACCTGCGCAACGCCACCGACGACACGGTCTCGGCCGGCGACGACCACTACTCCGAGCAGCGGTTCCTCGACGTCAAGCGGATCATCGAGCGGTTCCGGGGCCGGGAGGGCCACGCCGAGTCGGACAAGGCCTGGACCAGGCGGGTGACCGACGTCCGCAACTGGTTCATGTTCTCCGCCTCCGAGCGTGACCTGGCGACCGACGAGGAGTGGGAGCACTACAGCGACTCCGACGGCAAGTCGGGAGGGCAGAAGGAGAAGCTCGCGTACACGATCCTCGCAGCGTCGCTGGCCTACCAGTTCGGACTGGAGTGGGGTGCGGCGAAGTCCCGGGACTTCCGGTTCGCGGTCATCGACGAGGCCTTCGGCCGCGGCTCGGACGTCTCGACCCGCTACGCCCTGGACCTCTTCGACAAGCTCGGACTGCAGCTGCTCATCGTCACCCCGCTGCAGAAGGTGCACGTCATCGAGCCGTACGTGCGGGCGATCGGCTTCGTCGACAACCCCACGGGCACCTACTCGCGGCTCCAGACGATGACGATCGAGGAGTTCCGCGACCGTCGCGACAGGCACCGTCGGTGACCCCCCGCTGGAGCACCCCTGAGGACGTCGCGACGAAGGTACGCCGACGATGGACCGACGGCTCGCTGCTGCGCGCCCACGTCGCCGGCGCGCCGTTCCCGGCGATCGAGGTGCCGCTGCGGACACCGAAGGTCTCCGAGATCGGCGACGACCTCGGCGCGGTGCAGGACTGGATCGCGAGACTCGACACCGGTCGCCGCCACGACGCCCGCTACACCTTGGAGTACGCGACCGTCGGTGGACGCCACTTCGGGCGCAACCGGTTGCCCTGCCGGGCGATCGTCTCCGACTACCACCAGGCGTGGGCGCTCCTCGGGACCACCGCCGACGTGCGTCGGTTCGAGGAGATCCTCGGTCTCGTCGCCGCGCATCAGCCGGTCCGGGAGTGGGTCGCTGGACCACCCCCACCCGTCGCTCGAGCTCGTACCCGGAGTGGCCGCGGCTGCTGGCGGCGTACGCGTGGCTCGACGACCACCGCGGCAGCGGGCGGTACCTGCGCGAGATCACCGCACCGGGGGTGGACACCAAGTTCGCCGAGCGCCACCGCGCCTGCCTCGCGTCGTTGCTCGGGGTCAGCGCCAGCGCCGCGGGCTTCCTCACCGGCCTGGGCCTGCGGACGAAGCCGGAGCTCGTCCGGCTCCGCGTCTCCCCGACCCTCGGGCTGCCCAGCCCGCTCAGCGAGCTGGCGGTTCGCAGCGACGAGCTCGCCGCGCTCGACATCGCTCCCGCCACGGTGCTGGTCTGCGAGAACGAGATCACCTACCTCAGCGTTGCGGTGCCGGCGGCCGGGGCCGTGCTGTGGGGCAAGGGCTTCGAGGTCGACCGTCTCGGGCGGCTTCCCTGGCTGGCGGAGGCCGACCTCGCCTACTGGGGTGACCTCGACACCCACGGCTTCGCCATCCTCGACCGGCTCCGGGCCTGGCTGCCCGCACACCCGCTCGGTGCTGATGGACCGCGAGACCCTGCTCGCCCACCGCGATCGCTGGGTCGCGGAGCCTTCGCCCACCAGCGCGACCCTGACCCGGCTCAGCCCGGACGAGGAGGAGCTGTACGTCGACCTCGTCGGCGACCGGCTCGGTGAGCGGGTGCGGCTCGAGCAGGAGCGGATCGACTGGTCCTGGGCCGAGCCGAGGCTGCTGCCGACTGATCCGGACCGGCGAGACGGATGACCCGGTGACCCCGGTGCACAAGGTGGACCTCAAGACCTCGCTCGACTCCTTCCGGGCGAAGCGGGGCGAGTTCCGGCAGGTGGTGGTGCCGCCGCTGCGGTACCTGATGGTCGACGGCCACGGGGACCCGAACACCGCTGGTGAGTACGCCGCCGCGCTGAAGGCGCTGTACCCGCTCGCCTACACGATCAAGTTCGCCAGCAAGCGGGAGCTGGGACGGGACTACGTGGTTCCGCCGCTGGAGGCGTTGTGGTGGGCGGCCGACATGGACGTCTTCACGACGGCCCGGGACAAGTCCCGGTGGTCGTGGACGGTGATGATCATGCTCCCTGACTGGATCACCTCCGCGATGTGTGACGACGCGGCAGCGACGACGGCCGCGAAGCATCCGACGATCGGCCTCGACAGGGTCCGTCGGGAGGAGCTGGACGAGGGTCGCTGCCTGCAGGTGCTGCACGTGGGTTCCTACGACGACGAGACCGACGTCCTCGCCGCGCTGCACCACGACGTCATCCCCCGAGCGGGGTTGCGGATGAGGGGCAAGCATCACGAGATCTACCTCAGCGACCCCCGGCGGGTCGAGGCCTCGAAGCTGCGGACCATCCTGCGCCAGCCGGTGGCCGACGCCTAGGCGGCCTGACCACCGGGCCTCGTCCACGCCCTCACGCGGGTCGGCCGACCCGCCAGTTCCTGATCTCCGGCAGGTCCTCCATGTGCTCGCGCACGTAGGCCCGGTGCTCGGCCAGCCTGGCCAGACACCAGTCCTCGAGCTCCTGGGCGCCCTGCGGGGTCGAGCGGGCGTTGCGGATCGCGTCGATGACCAGGTGGTAGCGCGAGATCTGGTTGAGCACGGTCATGTCGAAGGGGGTCGTCGTCGTGCCCTGCTCGATGAAGCCACGCACGTGGAAGCGCCCGGGATCGGGGCGGCCGTGCACCAGCTGGTGGATCGCGCCCGGGAAGCCGTGGAAGGCGAACACGACGTCCACCTCGTCGGTGAAGAGCTCGCTGAAGTACGTCGCAGCCATCCCGTGCGGGTGGTCGGACGGCCGCACCAGGCTCATCAGGTCGACGACGTTGACGACCCGGGTGCGCAGCTGCGGCAGGCGTTCGCGCAGGATCTGCGCGGCGGCCACGGTCTCCATCGTCGGCGTGTCACCCGCGCAGGCCAGCACCACGTCGGGCGCGGCGGTGCCGTCGTCGTGCCCGGCCCAGTCCCAGATGCCGGCACCGGCCGCGCAGTGCGCGGAGGCCTCCTCGATGCCGAGGTACTGCAGCTGAGGCTGCTTGTCGATCACGATGAGGTTGACGTACGAGCGCGAGCGAAGGCAGTGGTCGGCGACAGCGAGCAGGCAGTTGGCATCCGGCGGGAAGTACATCCGGGTCACCGTGCCGCGATGGGTGAGCATCACCTGGATCAGTCCCGGACCCTGGTGGGAGAACCCGTTGTGGTCGTTGCGCCAGGCGGTCGAGGTCAGCAGCACGTTGAGACTGGGCACCGGCGCCCGCCACGGCAGGCCCAGCGACTCCTCGAGCCACTTGCTGTGCTGCACGGTCTGGGAGGCGCTGACCATCGCGAAGGCCTCGTACGTCGCGAACAGGCCGTGCCGTCCGGTCAACGTGTAGCCCTCCAGCCACCCGTGGCAGTTGTGCTCGGAGAGCACCTCCATCACCCGCCCGCTCGAGGAGACCTGCTCGTCGGCGGCGGTGGTCGCCTCCATGAAGGCGCGGTCGGAGACATCGAGGACGTCGCCGAGCCGGTTGCTGCGGGTCTCGTCGGGACAGAAGAGCCGGAAGCTCGTCGGGTTGTCGACGTACACGTCGCGCAGCATCCGCCCGAGCCGACGGGTGGACTCCTCCTGCGTGGTGCCCGGGCTCACGACGTCGACCGCATGCTCGCGGTAGTCCCGCAGCAGCAGGGCCGGCGAGACCGCGCCACCCCCGGCCCAGCGGGAGGCGCTCATCCGCAGCTGTCCCGTCGGGTTGACCTCGTCGGTGGTCGGTCGCCCGTCCTCGTCGAAGAGCTCCTCGGGTCGGTAGGAGCGCAGCCACTCCTCCAGCAGCGCGAGGTGGGCGGGGTTCTCGCGCACTCCCGAGAGCGGGACCTGGTGGGACCGGAACGTGCCCTCGATCGCGACGCCGTCCACCTCCGCCGGGCCGGTCCAGCCCTTCGGCGTGCGCAGCACGATCATCGGCCAGCGAGGCCGGCTGCCGTCCCAGTCACCGCCGCGTGCGGCAGCCTGGATCTCGCGGATCCGCGTCCAGCAGTGCTCCAACGCCGCGGCGAACCGGTGGTGCATCCCAGGCAGGTCCGAGCCCTCGACCTCGACGACCTCGTAGCCGTGGCCGGTGAACAGGGCACGCACCTCGGCCGGGTCCTTGCGACCCAGCACCGTCGGACCGCTGATCTTGGCGTCGTTGAGGTGGAGCACCGGCAGCACCGCTCCGTCCCGCGCCGGGTTGAGGAACGAGATGCCCTTCCACGACCCCTCGAGCGGGCCGGTCTCCGCCTCGCCGTCACCCACCACGGCGACGGCCAGCAGGTCCGGGTTGTCCATCACGGCGCCGAAGGCGTGGACGAGCACGTAGCCGAGCTCGCCTCCTTCGTGGATCGACCCGGGCGTGGTCACCGAGACGTGGGAGGGGATGCCGCCGGGGGTCGAGAACTGCCGGAACAGGCGCTGCATGCCGGCAGCGTCCCGGGTGACCTCCGGGTAGACCTCCGAGTACGTGCCCTCCAGCCAGGACGCCGCCACCAGCGCCGGGCCGCCGTGACCCGGCCCGGCGAGGTAGATCGCCTCCTGGCCGGTCATCCGGATCATCCGCGACACGTGCGCGTACACGAACGCCAGTCCGGGGCTCGTGCCCCAGTGACCCAGCAAGCGCGGCTTGATGTGGTCGACGGTCAGCGGTTCGCGCAGCAGCGGGTTGCCGCTCAGGTAGATCTGGCCGACCGTCAGGTACAGGCTGGCACGCCACCACGCGTCGAGGGCGGCCACCTCTTCGGCAGTGATGGCAGGTCGGAGGGCGCGCATGGGCTCGATGGTCTGCGACATGGGTGTCCTTCGGGTCGGCGTCCGCGTCCCCACCATCGTGGTGCAGCATCGCCGCATCCTTCAGGGGCCGATGGCCCGACCGGATCGGGACCTTGGACACCCACGGCAGTGGCCCTTCGGCGAGCCAGTAGTCCCCGGGGGCGCACCTGCTGCCCCCTGGGCGTCCGTACGCTGGCCCTCCCATGCCCGCCTCCGAGTCCCGCCTGCTGCTCGTGGTCGACGCGCCGTCGCTGCTGCACCGCAATCACCACGCCCGGGCCGGCACCGAGCTTCGTGACCGGGGCGGCCAACCCGCTTGGGCGCTGCACGGGATGCTGCGGCAGATCCTCGAGGTGATCGAGCAGTTCGCACCTGACGCGGTGCTCTTCGGGCTCGACGACCGCACTGTGTCGGTGCGCGCCGAGGCCTATCCGGCGTACAAGGCGGGCAGGGCACCGAAGGACGCCGCGCTGGTCTCGCAGCTGGACCGGGCCGGGGCGCTGCTCGACGCTCTCGGTCTGCGCACCGTCACCCCGGCGGGGCTGGAGGCGGACGACGTCAGCGCCTCCGCGTCCGCCTGGGCGGAGGCCCGCGGCTGGAGCTGCGTGATCGTCACCTCCGATCGCGACGCCTTCAGCCACATCAGCGAGCGGACCCGGGTGCTGCGGTTGATCAACGGTGGCATCAACGCCTCACCGCTGCTCAACCCCGAGCGGCTGCGCATCCTCTACGGCATCGAGGCCGGGCACTACCTCGAGTACGCCGCCCTGCGCGGCGACGTCAGCGACAACCTGCCCGGCGTACCGGGGATCGGCGAGAAGACCGCGCCGATACTGCTCTCCCAGATGGGTTCGATGCGGGCGGTCTGGGCCGACATCGACCACTGCGCCGGGGCCACCATGGTCGCCACCCTCGACTCCTACTGCGAGGAGACGGGGGTACGCCGGATCGGCGCCGGCCTGCTGAGGCGGCTCGCGGACCCGGCGGCCCGGCAGCGGTTCGAGTTCAACCTGTCGATGATGACCGGTCGCAGCGACCTCGACCTCGGGCTCACCCCCGACGTCCCGGGGACTCCCGGCCTGCTGCCCCTCGACCCCGACCGGGTCGCCCGGGTGGTCGGTCACCTCGGGGTGCCGGAGACCACCGACCTCGCGCTCCGCGTCCTCACCGGACGACCCGCTTCCCACGGCGGTTGAGGAAGGCGCGCAGCGCCCCGGTGGTTGAGGAAGGCGCGCAGCGCCCCGGTGGTTGAGAAGGCGCGCAGCGCCCCCGGTGGTTCGAGGAAGCGCGCGCAGCGCCTGCTCCTCGAAACCACCCAGGCACCGCCTCGGAGGTTTCGAGACGCTCGCTGCGCTCGCTCCGGTTGAGGAAGGCGCGCACGCCCCCGGTGGTTGAGGAAGGCGCGCAGCGCCTGTCTCGAAACCACCCAGCCGAGTCGGGGTTTCGAGAGAAGGCGCGCAGCGCCCCCGGTGGTTGAGGAAGGCGCGCAGCGCCTGTCTCGAAACCACCCAGCTAGTCAGAGGTTTCCAGACGCTCGCTTCGCTCGCCCTCTACCCCGTGGGCGCTGCCGAGCCAACCCGCCCGATCAGCTCGATGCCTTGCCCACCGTCAGCAGGACGACGGAGTCCTCGACCGCCTCCAGGGAATGGCGCGAGTCGGGGATCGTGATCAGGTCCCCGGGAGAGCCGTTCCAGCGGTTCCCACCCGCCACCAGGGTCACCCGGCCGTGCAGCACCTGGAGCGTGGCCTCGCCCGGATTCTCGTGCTCGTCGAGGGCGCTCCCGGCCGCCAGGGCGATCAGGGTCTGACGCAGGACGTGCTCGTGCCCGCCGTACACCGTATGGGCGCTGCGACCGCTGGAGGCTGTCCTCGCCGTCTCCAGGTGGTGGCGGACCAGGGCGGTCAGGGATTCCTTCTGCATGGGCATTCCTCCTGCTGGATGGGCCGAGGTGGATCCTCAGCCGACCCGGTCCCACCCGCGCCGCGGTCGGTGGCTGCCGAGCTGGTCGTCATCGCGGCTGCGGTAGACGATGTAGGGCCGGGTCAGGTACCCCAGCGGCGCGCTGAACACGTGGACCAACCGGGTGAACGGCCACAACGCGAAGAGCCCGAACGCGACGAGCGCATGGAGCTGGAAGCCGAGCGGGGCGTCGGCCATCAACGCCGGGTCGGGTTGGAACGCCAGGAACGAGCGGTACCAGACCGAGACTCCCTCGCGGTAGTTGTACTCGCCGCCGATGGTGAGCAGCGATCCGGCGATGGTGTTCCACATGCCGAGCACGATCACGACTCCCAGGAAGGCGTACATGACCTTGTCCAGGGTCGTCGTGGCGGAGAAGACCGGGCCGGTGGTGCGGCGACGGTAGATCAGGATCGCCAGGCCGACGACCGTGGCGACTCCGGCGAGGAGACCGCCGGCGACCGCCACGACGTGGTAGGTCCGCTCGCTGATGCCGACGGCGTCGGTCCACGACTGCGGCACCAGCAGGCCGATCACGTGGCCCCCGAAAACCCCGAGCATCCCGAAGTGGAACAGGGGGCTGCCGATCCGCAGCAACCGGTTCTCGTAGAGCTGGGAGGACCGGGTGGTCCAGCCGAACTTGTCGTAGTGGTACCGCCAGAGGTGTCCGAGCACGAAGGTGGCCAGGCACAGGTACGGGACGACGACGAACAGCAACAGGTTCATGCGCGCACCCCGGGGAACGACGGCATCGGGAGCAGCGTGGCCTCCGGTGCTGCCCCGCCGGCCGCGCCGGGGCTGAACCGGGGCTGGGCGAAGGGAGCGAGCCCGACCTCCTCCTCGGGCGGGCCCTCGGCGGCCAGCCGGCGTACGGCGTCGCGTTCGTCGCCGCGCAGGGGTGGCAACGTCGAGGTGACCGCATCGACGAGGCCGGCCCACGGTGAGCCCAGGTCACGCAGCGACAGGCGCAGCAGCTCCAGACCGGCCCGGTGGTCGAGCATCAGGTCGCGGCCGAGGACCTGGTCGCCGGTGGCGGCGAACTCGAGCACCACGCAGAGATGGTCGGGCAGCTCGGCGTCACCGAGCTCGAAGCCCGCCCCGAGATAGGTCTGCTTGAACCGCAGCAGCGCCACCCCGCGCTTGCGGGTGTCCCCATGGGCGAAGTACGTCAGGAACAGGTTGCACCGGCGCCGGGTGTCGAAGGTGTCTACGTAGTCAGCCTGGAGCTGTGGCAGCGGCGTGGACTCCAGGTGCACCAGGAAGGACCGGATCGAGTCGCCGATCGCCCGCGGCAGCCCGCGGGACGCCGACCTGATCAGGTCTACCCGGGCGAGCAGGTCCTCGTCGGGATAGTCGAGCAGCAGCGAGACCGACTGCCACACGATCGTCAGCTGCTGTGGGGGCAGCAGCTGCTTCCGACGCCGGCCGCTCACGAGTCGTCCCCTCGGGGTGGGAACAGGCCCGGCGGCGAGCCCTTGCCGTCCCAGTTCAGCAGGTTGACGCGGCTGCCCTTGTCCTGCGGCCCGGCGAGCGAGTCGGCGGTCTGCCGGTCCTGGAGCATCTGGAAGTTCTCGACCGCGATCGGGGTCGGCGTGCCGGAGCCCTCTCCGAAGAGGTCCCGCTGCCCGCCGCCGTACGCCGAGACCGCGCACTCGGTGGAGAGCTCCTCCAGCGAGTGCGCCTGCTCGGCGTGGGCGGCAGGGATGACGTAGCGCTCGTCGTACTTCGCGATCGCGAGGAGCCGGTACATGTCGTACATCTCCTCCTCGGTCATGCCGACGGCTGCCGGGATGGTCGGGTCGGGGTCGCGGCCCAGGGTGATGTCGCGCAGGTAGCAGCGCATCGCGGCGAGCTTCTTGAGGACCGTGTCGACCGGGGCGACGTCGCCGGCGGTGAAGAGCTCGGCGAGGTACTCGACCGGGATCCGGAGTGCGTCGATCGCCGCGAAGAGGTTGCCGGTGTCCTCGGCGTCCTCGCCGGTCTCCGCGACGACGTCGACCACCGGTGAGAGCGGTGGGATGTACCAGACCATGGGCATCGTCCGGTACTCCGGGTGCAGCGGCAGTGCGACCTGGTAGGTGGTGATCAGGGCGTAGATCGGGGAACGCTGGGCGGCGTCGATCCAGTCGCGGGCGATGCCGGCCCTCTCGGCCTCGCGGATCACGCCCGGGTCGTGCGGATCGAGGAAGACGTCGCGCTGGGCCTGGTAGAGCCCCTGGTCGTCGGTGGTCGAGGCAGCCTCGAGCACCTTGTCGGCGTCGTAGAGCATCAGCCCGATGTAGCGCAGCCGTCCGACGCACGTCTCCGCGCACACGGTGGGCAGGCCGACCTCGATCCGGGGGAAGCAGAAGGTGCACTTCTCGGCCTTGCCGGTGCGGTGGTTGAAGTACACCTTCTTGTACGGGCAGCCGGAGACGCACATGCGCCACCCGCGGCACCTGTCCTGGTCGACCAGGACGATGCCGTCCTCCTCGCGCTTGTAGATGGCGCCGCTGGGACAGGAGGCGGCGCACGAGGGGTTCAGGCAGTGCTCGCAGATGCGGGGAAGGTAGAACATGAAGGTTTGCTCGAACTCGAACTTCACCTTGTCGGCGATCTTCGCGAGCATCGGGTCGCGGTGTGCGGTGGCGGTGGAGCCGCCGAGGTCGTCGTCCCAGTTGGCCGACCACTCGATCTTCATGTTCTCGCCCGAGATCAGCGACTTCGGACGTGCGACCGGGGTGTGCTCCTGGGCCGGGGCGTCGGTGAGCGTGGCGTAGTCATAGGTCCACGGCTCGTAGTACTCACCGATCGAGGGCAGCTTCGGGTTGGAGAAGATGGTCAGGAGCTTCTTGAACCGGCCGCCCGCCTTGAGCTTGAGCCGGCCGCGGGTGTCGAGCTCCCAGCCGCCCTGCCACTTCTCCTGGTCCTCGTAGGTGCGCGGATAGCCGAGCCCGGGCCGTGTCTCGACGTTGTTGAACCAGACGTACTCGGTGCCGGAGCGGTTGGTCCACGCCTGCTTGCAGGTCACCGAGCAGGTGTGGCAGCCGATGCACTTGTCGAGGTTCATCACCATCGCCATCTGGGCCATGACGCGCATGTCAGTACTCCACGTCCTGTGACCGCTTGCGGATGACGGTGACCTCGTCACGCTGGTTGCCCGTGGGGCCGAGGTAGTTGAATGCGAAGGTCAGCTGGGCGTAGCCGCCGATCAGGTGGGACGGCTTGACCAGCAGCCGAGTCAGCGAGTTGTGGATGCCGCCGCGCTTGCCCGAGGTCTCCGCCAGCGGGACGTCGATGAGCCGGTCCTGGGCGTGGTACATGTACACCGTCCCCTCGGGCATCCGGTGCGAGACGATGGCTCGCGCCACGACGACACCGTTGCGGTTGACCGCCTCGATCCAGTCGTTGTCGACGATCCCGACCTTGGCGGCGTCACGGTCGCTCATCCAGATGTTCTGACCCCCTCGGGACAGCGACAGCATGAACAGGTTGTCCTGGTACTCCGAGTGGATCGACCACTTGTTGTGCGGCGTCAGATAGCGCACCGTCAATCCCTCCACCTCCGTGGCCGAGCCGTCGGAGACGGTGCCGAGCGCCGGCTCTGCGAAGAGCGCCGCCATGTTGAGCGGCGGACGGTAGACCGGCAGCCCCTCACCCAGCTCGGTCATCCAGTCGTGGTCCAGGTAGAAGTGCATCCGCCCGGTCAGCGTGTGCCACGGCTTCTTGCGTTCCACGTTGATCGTGAACGGCGAGTAGCGCCGTCCACCGGTCTCCGAACCCGACCACTCCGGTGAGGTGATCACCGGGACAGGTGGACCCTGGGTGTCGGCGAAGGTGATCTGCTTGCCCTCGTGCTCCTCGGCCAGGTCGGCCAGCCGGACGCCGGTGCGCTTCTCGAGGGTCGTGAAGCCCTGCGTCGCCAGGTGCCCGTTCGTGGTGCCGGACATCGCCAGGATCGCCTCGCAGACGTCGACGTCGCGCTTGATCGACGGTCGGCCGTCGGCGACGCCGCCGCGGACCGTGCCGTTCTTGCGACGCAGGTAGTCGACCTGCTCCCCCAGCTCGAACGTGACGCCCTTGGTGGTCGCCCCCCACCTGTCCACCAGCGGGCCGAGGGCGTTCATCTTCGCCGCGACGGCGCCGTAGTCCCGCTCGACCACGACCAGCTTCGGCATCGTGGCGCCGGGGATCGGCTCGCACTCGCCCAGCTTCCAGTCCAGGACCGCACCGTGCGGGTTGGCCATCGCGTCTGGGGTGTCGTGCGTGAGCGCGACGGCGACGACGTCCTGACGGACCCCGAGGTGGGTGGCCGCGAGCTCGCTGAACGTCCCAGCGATCGTCTGCCAGGCGTCCCAGTCGGTGCGGGTCTGCCACGGCGGCGCGATCGCGGGGTTGAAGGAGTGCACGAAGGGGTGCATGTCGGTGGTGCTCAGGTCGTGCTTCTCGTACCAGGTCGCGGCGGGCAGGACGACGTCGGAGAAGATCGTGGTGCTGGTCTGCCGGAAGTCGATCGTCATCAGCAGGTCGAGCTTCCCCTCGGGAGCCTCGTCGCGCCACGTCACGTCGACCGGCCGATGCTCCTCGGGCGTCTCGGTGGCCCGCACCGAGGAGTCGGTGCCCAACAGGTGCTTGAGGAAGTACTCGTTGCCCTTGCCCGACGAGCCGAGCAGGTTGGCCCGCCAGATCGAGAGGATGCGCGGGTAGTTGCCGGGGGCGTCGGGGTCCTCGCCGGCGAAGTCGAGGTCGCCGGCCTTGAGCTGCTCCACGACGTACTCCCCCACCGGCTTGCCGGCCGCGGCGGCGTCGTCGCTGAGATCGAGCGGGTTGCGGTCGAACGTCGGGTACGACGGCATCCAGCCCATTCGGGCGCTCTTCGCGATCACGTCGGCGGTGGACAGCCCGGCGAGCTGACCTTGGCCGGTGGTGGCGGACAGCGTGTCCGCGCCGAACTGGTCGTAGCGGTACTGGTCGGTGTGCAGGTACCAGAACGCGGTCTGGATCATGTTGCGCGGTGGCCGGTTCCAGTCGAGCGCGTTGGCGATCTGGGTGTAGCCGGTGATCGGCCGGACCTTCTCCTGGCCGACGTAGTGCGCCCAGCCGCCCCCGTTGACGCCCTGGCAGCCGGTCAGGTTGGTCAGGGTGAGGAAGGCGCGGTAGATGGTGTCGGAGTGGAACCAGTGGTTCGTGCCCGCCCCCATCACGATCATCGACCGCCCGTGTGACTCCTCGGCGTTCGCCGCGAACTCACGACCGATCCGGGCCGCCGTCGAGGCCTTGACGCCGGTGATCGCCTCCTGCCAGGCCGGGGTGTACGGCGACTCCGCGTCGTCGTAGCCGGTCGCCCAGACCCCCGGCATTCCGGGACGGGCGACGCCGTACTGGGCGAGCAGCAGGTCGAAGACCGTGGTGACCAGGTGCCCGTCGACGCGGCGTACCGGCACACCGCGCGGCAGGTCGGCGGCTGCGCCGTCGGGGGTGTCGAACCGAGGCATCCGGACGACGACCGCCTCGCTCGCAGTCTCGAGGAGGGACAGGACGGGGTCCACGTCGCCGAGCTCGAGGTTCCACCTGCCCACGCCGGCCTCGCCGTACCGGTGCCCCAGCGAGCCGTTCGGGACGACGGGCTCGCCGGTGCGCGAGTCGAGGAGCACGGTCTTGAAGGCGGCGTTCTCCTCGCCGGCATGGCCGTCGAGGTCGGCGGCGGTGAGGAACTTCCCGGCCGTGTACTCACCATTGGTCGCTTCGTCGAGGCGGACCAGGTGCGGCAGGTCGGTGTAGGTCTTGACGTAGTCGGTGAAGTACGGCGTCGAGCGGTCCACGAAGAACTCCTGGAGCACCACGTGACCCATCGCCATCGCGAGTGCCGCGTCGGTGCCGGGCTTGGCCGGCAGCCACTCGTCGGCGAACTTGACGTTGTCGGCGTAGTCGGGCGCGACCGCGATCACCTTCTGACCGCGGTAGCGAGCCTCGGTCATCCAGTGCGCGTCGGGGGTGCGGGTGACGGGAAGGTTGGAGCCCCACATGATCAGGTACCCGGCGTTCCACCAGTCGCCGGACTCGGGCACGTCGGTCTGGTCGCCGAACACCTGGGGCGAGGCGACCGGCAGGTCGGCGTACCAGTCGTAGAAGCTCAGCATCGAGCCACCGATGAGGTTGACGAAGCGGGCACCGGAGGCATGCGAGACCATCGACATCGCCGGGATCGGTGAGAAGCCGGCCACCCGGTCCGGGCCGTACTTCTTGATGGTGTGCACGTGTGCCGCGGCCACGATCTCGGCGGCCTCGTCCCAGCTCGCGCGGACCAGCCCGCCCTTGCCGCGCGCCGACTTGTACGCCTTCGCGCGTCGGGGGTTCTCGACGATGTGCTCCCAGGCCTTGACCGGGTCGCCGTCATGCTGCGTCTTGGCCTCGCGGAACATCTGGAGCAGTACGCCGCGCACGTACGGGTAGCGGACCCGGGTGGGCGAGTAGGTGTACCAGGAGAAGGCCGCGCCGCGGGGGCAGCCTCGAGGCTCGTACTCCGGGGAGTCGGGGCCGACCGACGGGTAGTCGGTCTGCTGGGTCTCCCAGGTGATGATCCCGTCCTTGACGTAGACCTTCCACGAGCAGGACCCCGTGCAGTTCACGCCGTGAGTGGACCGCACGACCTTGTCGTGGCTCCAGCGGTCCCGGTAGAAGGCGTCCGCGCCGCGGCCACCGGTCTGGGACAGGGTGCGCAAGTCGGCGGAGACGACGCCACGGGTGAAGAACCTCCTGCTGCCGACCAGCGCGTCGCTGAGGGCGCCGTCCATCCCGATCTCGGACGTGGACTTCCTCGGAGGCGGGGTCACCGAGCTGCCTGTCCCTGGGTGGCGGTACCTCGGACGATCGTCACGGTGAGCAGCAACGCCAACGCAGCGGTGGCGCTGAGCATCCAGAGCCCGATGGCGTAGGAGTCGGTGCGCCCGTAGACGTAGCCCATGATCAGGGGCGGGACGAACCCACCCAACCCACCCGCGGCACCCACCAGGCCGGTCACCCCGCCGACCCGGGACGGATCGGTCACCTGGGAGATCAGGGCGAACGTGGCGCCGGTACCGGAGCCCAGGGCCATCGCCATGGCCAGGAACGCGACAGCGCCCACGGGTTCCAGCACCGGGGTCGTGGACGCGATCGCGGCGCCGATCACGACCACCACGTAGCCGCCGGCCAGGACCGGGATCGGGCCGAGTCGGTCGGCCAGCCACCCACCGACCGGTCGCATGATGACCGCGAGCACCACGAAGCCGGCCATCCGGTTCGCTGCGTCGGCCGGAGCGAGGTCGTAGGCGGTCTTGAGATAGGCGGGCAGATAGACCGAGAACGCGACGTACCCCCCGAACGCGACCGCGTACAAGAAGGCGGCCTGCCAGGCGATCGGGAGCCGGGCGTTCGCCTTCAGCCGGCTGGACAGGGACGAGGTGGGCGCCTGCCGACCAGGGGCGTCCTCGAGCAGCAGCCACGCGACGACCGCGAAGATCGCCAAGGCTGCGCCCGCGAACAGGAAGGGGGCCTTGTCACCGACGTCGGTGTAGAGCTTCACCGTGGTCAGCGCGCTGATCGCGGTGCCGCCCATGCCGGCCCCGAAGATCCCCACCGCCAGGCCGCGACGTTGCGGTGGGAACCAGGCGTTGACGAACGGCACTCCGACCGCGAAAGAGGTCCCCGAGATGCCGAGGAAGAATCCCCCGAGGAGCAGCGCGGCGTAGTTGGTCTGCCCGTAGAAACCGATGAACAGGACCGGCACGATGGTGGCGAGCGAGACGATGACGAACATCTCTCGTCCGCCGTACTTGTCGGTCAGCGCCCCGACGGGGATCCGTCCGAGGGAGCCCACGAACACCGGCACGGCCACGATCAGCGAGAGCTGCCACTCGCTGAGGTCGCCGAGGGTGCCGTTGTCTCGGAAGACCGGGCCGAGAGGGCTGAGCAGGGCCCATGCCCAGAAGTTGATCGCGAAACCGGTCGTGGCCAACGCCAGCATCAGCCAGGGCGACCTCGTGGTCACGCGGCTCTCGGGCTGTGAGGTCACCGGTGTCGTCACTGTCGTGCCCATGGCCGGGCTGGCACGTCTGCGGTGACCTCGTGGGT
The DNA here is from genome assembly GCA_963756135.1 of uncultured Actinomycetota bacterium. Classification (GTDB taxonomy): domain Bacteria; phylum Actinomycetota; class Actinomycetes; order Propionibacteriales; family Nocardioidaceae; genus Nocardioides. The sequence continues at coordinate 10,924 of CAVWMP010000007.1, read as the reverse complement.
CATGTCGGGTCTCCTTGCTCGCCCACCAGCGGTGGTGGTGCCGCGCTGCTATCAGTTCAGCCCAGCCCGTGAGGAATGCAGAGAGGCGAAAGTCCCTCGGCTTGGGGACGCCCGGCCCTGCCGGAGCCCACCCACGGTGGTTGAGGAAGGCGCGCAGCGCCCACGGTGGTTGAGGAAGGCGCGCAGCGCCGACGGTGGTTGAGGAAGGCGCGCAGCGCCCGCGGTGGTTGAGGAAGGCGCGCAGCGCCCACGGTGGTTGAGGAAGGCGCGCAGCGCCTGTCTCGAAACCACCCAGGTAGTCGGAGGTTTCGAGACGCTCGCTGCGCTCGCTCCTCAACCCCCGTGGGCGTCGGCCAACGGTGGTTGAGGAAGGCGCGCAGCCGCGGTGGTTGAGGAAGGCGCGCAGCGCCCACGGTGGTTGAGGAAGGCGCGCAGCGCCTGTCTCGAAACCCCCCGATGCCGCGCCGGGGGTCGGTCCGTCAGGCGTGTCCGCTGAGCTGACCGAGTCGGGCGGCGAGGGCATCGACCATCGCGCCGGCCTGCTTGGCCGAGATCGCCGAGCGGCGGTCGCCGCCCTGGCTGGACACCGGGAGCACGTCGATCGAGAGCTTCGCGCCGCCCGCCAGGGCCCGTAGTGCGTCGACCTTGTCGCCGAACGGCGATCCGCTCCCCGGCGAGTAGTAGCGCACCACCTCCTCGACCTCATCGGGGTAGAGGTCGGTCTTGGTCACGGCGATGACGAGCCAGATCGGCTTGTCGCGACGTACTGCCAGCGAGGCGATCCGGTGCGAGGTGATCGTCCAGTCCTCGAGCTCCGCGGCCAACTGCTCCTCACGGGCCGCGCTGGCCGCGCCCGTGGTGCCAGCGGTACGCCGGGGGGTGGCATGGCCGTTGGCAACGACGTGGATCACCCCGTCCACCGGCTCGTCGTGGAAGACCTCGTCGAGGGCCGCGAGCCGCGTGGCCGCGTTGTCGCCGGGCACCACCAGGAATCGGAAACCGTGCAGTCGGGGGGAGCGGCGAGTCCGGCGCTCCATCACTGCCGAGCCGACCTCGGGCACGCCGTCTGCGGAGGTACGGCGCGCGAGCCGGTCGACCAGCTGGCTCTTGCCGACCCCGGTCATTCCGGTCACCGCCACCATGGGGAATCGGCGCCGGAACAGCCGGCCCACCCGCTCCGGAGCTGACGCCAGACCGGTCAGCACACCACCGGCGAGGGTCGCCCCCAGTGCGGTGCGGCTCGAGCTCGGCAGCCCTGTGCGGAAGCGAGATTCTGTACGAGACACGAAGCCTCCTGGGCGTGCGGGGCGGGTACCAGCGGGCACAACGAGCCTACGTGCCGCGGGTGGGCAGGGCTCGGTCGGACGCCCGCGGCAGCGCGCGCGGGGGTGAGGAGCGAGCGCAGCCCCCGGTGGCTGAGGAGCGAGCGCAGCCCCGGTGGTTGAGGAGCGAGCGCAGCGAGCGTCTCGAAACCCCTCGGCAGCGCTGCGCGCCTTCCTCAACCACCTTCGGCGCACCGACGCACTCATCGCAGGGCTCGGAGATCGGCGCCTCGGCGCAGCGCCCGAGTCAGGCGATCAGCGGTCGGCTACTGACCGACCTTCCCCCGACCGGGACGACACACCTGAACTGCCATCGACACCGGCCAGGTACCCTCCGGCGGTGACCACGCCTGCAACGCGGCTCGAGATCGTGGCCGGTATCCACCGAGTCCTGACAGCTGAGGGCCCCCGGACCGAGGACGACCTCGTCGCCGCCCTGAAGACCGAGGGGCTGGACCTGGGGAGGGATCCGGCAGACACGGTCTCCGATCTGCTCCAGAGCGATGAGGTCGGGTTGGTCATGCCGCTGGGCGACGGACGGCACGCCTGGCTGCCCGCGCTGTTGAGGGGGCGCACCTTCACTCACCGGGTGAGCCGGGCCGAGGTCGAGCACGGCTTCCTCGACGTCTCCCCCGACCTGGAACCGCTGTCGTTGCTGACCGAGGACGAGACCTACCTCCGCCTCCTCGACGGCACCTCGCTCGTCGACGTTCTGGCAGGGTTCGACGACGACGTCCTGGCCGACCGCGGCATCCCCAGCGACTCGTTCGAGGAGGCCGCGTGGCTGCTCGACCCGGCTGTTCTGCGCGACCTGTCGGTGGCCGCAGGCGATCTTGTCGGGGTGACCGCACGTGCCGACGGGTTCGAGCTCACCAGGGTCACCTCGTCCACGCACGCCATCGACCCCCTGCCCATCGTGGATGCGCTGAGCCGACTCGGCGACGGGGAGCCGGAGCAGATCAGCGGCGTCGTCTGGCTGGCCTGCGCGAACGAGGCGGGTCTGTTCGCCGCACCCAGCGAGCCGCTCACCGAAATTCTCGCTCAAGCGAGTCTGGTGACCCGTGGTGAACAGGTCGCTCCCCCGGGTTTCGACTTCACCTGGTGGCAGACGGACCGGCGGATCCAGCACATCGCCGACATCCACCGGCTCGACGACGACGGCGCGCTGGCGGTGCTGGTCCTCACGCGCCTCTACGAGCGCGTCGCGGACCTCTTCGAGATGGCGCAAGACGCCCCGGACGACGCCGACTCGATCACCCACTCCCACACCCCTGAGGGTGTCGAGACCGAGGCGGATCCCACCCCGGACAGCTTGTTGGGGGCCGACCGTGGCCTGGTCCGCGACCTCGTCGGACAACTCGAAGACCCCGCCGTGGCTGCGGCGCTCCTGGTCGAGACCCTCGGCGCGGGTCGCGACGGCGCCGCCGCCCTCGGCCTCTTCGCCGAGACCCTCGAGCCACAGGTACCCCGCGCGGCGCGACCCGCGCTGCGGTGGCTCCGCGGCAAGGCCCACGAACGACTCGGCGACGTGGCCTCTGCTGAGGAGGCCTACGACGCCGCTCTGAACATGGACGCCGACCTGCCGTTGGCGTTGTTCGAGCTGGCGCGGATCGCCAGCGACCGCGGCGACGCCGAACGGGGACTGTCCCTGCTGCGCCGCGCAGGAGCACCCGCCGACGACGATCTCGTCGTTCTGCTGACGCATTTCCGCCCCGTCGAACGCCGCGACCTCGGCCGCAACGACCCCTGCTGGTGCGAGTCGGGTCGCAAGTACAAGGTGTGTCACCGCAACCGCGAGACCCTCCCCTTGGCCGAGCGCGCGGCGTGGCTCTACCAGAAGGCCGGGGTCTATCTCGCCGACGGCCCCTGGCGCGGGGCCGTGATCGACGTCGCGGAGATCCGCGCCCAGCACTGGGACGAGCCAGGTGCGACGTACCTCGCCACCCAGGACCCGCTCGTGTGCGACTCGGTGCTCTTCGAGGGTGGAGCGTTCGAAGCCTTCCTCGCCGAGCGCGGCGGACTGCTGCCCGACGACGAACGGCTACTCGCGGAACAGTGGATGCTCACCGACCGTTCCGTCCACGAGGTCGAGGCGGTGACCCCCGGCAGCGGATTCACCGCGCGCGACCTGCGCACCGGTGAACGACTCGAGGTCCGTGAACGCACCGCCAGCCGGACGATCGAGGCAGGGACGCTGTTCTGCGGGCGACTGGTCCCCGCCGGCGACACGATCCAGTGCTTCGGTGGCCTCGAGCCGGTCGCCCTCCATGAGCGCGACCTCCTGCTCGAGCTCCTCGACAGCGAACCCGGCCCCGACGAGCTCGTCGCGTTCCTCTCCGCCCGGTTCGCACCCACGGCACTGCAGAACACCGAGGGTGAACCCGTCGTCCTGTGCTCCGCAACGCTCTCGGGTGGGGACGCGGACGCGCTCGCTGCCGCGCTCGACACCACCTACGACCGCGACGAGGACGAGCTGCGCTGGTTCGAGCACGTGACCACCCACGGCATGGAACGCATCCGAGCGACGATCACCATCGAGGACGCCGCTGTCCTGGTCGAGACCAACAGCGAGCCCCGGATGGACCGTGTCCTCGAGACCCTTCATGGAATCGCACCAGGCCTCGAGGTGCAGACCCAGACCCGACGCCCGGCCGAAGACCTGCAGGAGGCGATGAGCCGCGCGCCGGCTGGCGTACCGGCCGGCCTACCTGACCCGCACGACCCCGCGATCGCCGATGCGCTGGACCAGTTCATCCGCGCCCACGAGCTCACCTGGCTGGACGAGCCCATCCCGGCACTGTCCGGTGTGACGCCTCGCGAGGCAGCCGCAGACCCCACCCGTCGCGCCGACCTCATCAGGCTGCTCGACAGCTACGGCCCAGCCGAAACGGGCACCATGGACCCCGACCGCCTTCGCGCCCATCTCGGCCTCTGATTCAAGCTCATGACGTCGAACAGCCCGACGTGGAGGACCGTCCCGCTGGACGGGGACTACGGCCTGCCCGGGCCACGACCACGAGGTGAGGTGGACTGGAGCCGGCACGTGCATACCGTCGACATCGCCGGCTCCAGCCTGCACTACTTGGACTACGGCGATCCTGGGCCGGACAGGCTGGTGTTCGTCCTCGTGCATGGCCTCGGAGGGCGCTGGCAGCACTGGACGGAGAACATCCCCGAGCTGGCCGAGCACGGTCGTGTCATCGCCGTCGATCTGCCTGGCTTCGGCTGTTCCGGGCCCCCGGTCGGGGGGTACTCGATCGACGCTTTCGCGGACGCGATCGCCGAGCTGGTCAGGCAGCTCGACCTGCCGAAGGTCGTCTTCGTCGGACATTCGCTCGGCGGGCCGCTGACCGTACGCCTCGCGAACCGTCATCCCGACCTGGTGCACGCGATCATCCTCGCCGCAGGCACCGTGCAGGCTTTCGCCGCCGTGCTCGGCATGCAGCACGCCGACTACAGCTTGCTCAAGCGCCCCACGACAGTCGTGGCGACGTACTTCGAGGTGCTCACCGCAGGTCTGCCTGTCCCCGCCTTCCTCCGCCACCAACTCATCACACGCCCGCGGCTACGCCGCCTCTTCCTGTGGCCGTACCTCCGCCGTCCGGAGGCGCTCCCGGCGCCCAGCGTCGCGCTGCTGGTGGACGGAGTCGGCGCCAAGGGCGTCCTGCCCACTGTCCGAGCTGTCGGCAGGCTGCGCCCCGGGCAGTGGCTCTCCCAGGTCAGCTGTCCGGTGCTCGCGATCGGCGCCGACCACGACGCCATCGCTCCGCTGACCGAGCTCGCAGAGTTCGCCGAGGCCGTGCCCGGCGCGCGCACCGTCGTCCTCGAAGGCACCGGACACATGATCATGCTCGAACGGGCCAGCGCGTTCACCGCTGAGGTCGTCAGCTTCGCCAAGCAGCCGCGCCGGGAGCCGTGACATCCGGGGGACCATCCCACTCCCCAGACCGTCCACCGTGCGTCGCTGACGGATGGTTGGGACCGAGCCACGTTCGCCGGCGGAGTCGGCGCGGGGGCCCTGGGCCGTTCCCCGGGCAATACGCACAGGTCCTTGATGAGAAGCACGACACGATCGGCGGGGCAAATGATCAGTGGCCCGTGCTCTGCGTTTCCGCAGGTCACGGGCCACTTCTCAGCAGCGGGGGCAGGATTTGAACCTGCGACCTCTGGACATCCGGCGCGAGCGGGCGTCGTTGGTCCAGCTCTTGCTGCCCTTTGAGCATTCGAGCGCTGACCTGCGCGAACACCGCTCGCCGACGGTGAAGCTGGCCGGCGCCTCTTGCTGGGATGTGACCTGACGAGGCGACTCTTGCTGTGGTTTTCGGTGCCTAAGCGCGACACGGGTCGAATCTCGGTCCTCCTCGCGAGGCCCGGTCTCACTCGGCTCCGTCGAGCGCCGCCTCTGCTTCGTCGAAGAGGCCTTGAAGCGACACCTTCCACGCCGGCAGATCTCTCGAGAGCGTCAGCCAGGTGAGTTCGCGGTTGATCTCGTCGTACTGATGGATGATGAAGTTGCGGTTCGCGACAGCGAGCGCCCACTCGACGCCATCCGGCGCCAAGACGCCGAGCCGGGACAACCGGTTCGCCGCTTCACCGAGCTTCATCATCAGTGAGTCCCCCGCCTCCTGGAGCAAGGCGTCGGCGAGGTAGGCCTCCTTGCCGCGCCGCACGATCTCGTCGACACGGGTTAGCCAGGCCTGGACGTGGAGCAACTCCTTGGCTGCCTTCAGCTCCATCAGAGCAACACCGCCGCGCGGTGGATGTCGTCGTCCAGCTTCGGCTTCAGAGCCCCGTAGTCGACCAGGTCGATCTCGCGGCCGAGCACCTGCTCGAGCATCTGCTTGAACTTGATGAACCCGAATGACGACGTCCCCTCCGGGGACTCGACCAACAGGTCGATGTCGGACTCCTGCCGCGCCTCGCCGCGGGCCACCGACCCGAAGACGGCGAGTCGGCGGTACCCCGACTCTTCAGCGAGACGCCGAAGAACAGGTGCAGCGGCCGCGACCAGAGCCTCGGGGTGGACCCTCACCAGATCTTGCGCCGCCTTCAACTGCTGACTGACCGCGGGCTGGCTCACGCCCAGCGCGGCAGCGATCTCCCGCTGGCTCATCCCGGTCGCCACCATCGCCCGAAGCGCCACCACGCGCCGAAGCCGCGCGACATCTTCGTCATGTCGCGCACTGCGGTACTCGGCGAGGAGCGTCATAAGGCAATCTTATCATTCGGCTTGCGGACAACCCGTTCCCCAGGCAGTTGGGCGCGGGGCACGAGCTGGCGTTCGGACTCGTTCCCACGCGCGTCGCCCCAGCGTTGCGCCGTCGGCGGCTCCTCTAGGTGCAGCGCCTTGAGGGGTTATGGGTCACGAAGCGCGGCATAGGTCGGGATGGCTCAAATAACAAGTGGCCCCGGATCTGCGTTTCCGCAGGTCAGGGGCCACTTCTCTTGTAGCGGGGGCAGGATTTGAACCTGCGACCTCTGGACCTACGGTGTGCGAGCTTTCCCGATCTGACATCTTTGACCGCTCTTGCCGACGTGTGTCTTGACCTGCGCAGACGCGAACGACCAGAGGACTGGTCCCCCGATCAACTTGACTTTGTCTGCTCGGATTTGACGGCTTGCGCTGGCGTTTTCGGGGAGTAAACGCGACACGCCTCAAATCGAAATCGCCCCTCACATGACGAACCCCTGAACTGGCTTCGTCAAGAGGCGTGCCGCGTTGTTTCAAGCCGCCTCCTGGGTTGGCAGACGACCGATCGTCTGTCGCCATTGAGACCCGGTCGTGGTACTGAACCCGACGCTGCCTATTCCGTCACTACGACCCTGCGGCCTGACTTCGCGAAGCCAATCGTCGGGAACACCCGAATCTCGCCGCGACCCGCGCGGTCGCCCCGCTCAACGATCGGTCAGCGGGGCCGGTAGGCGGCCAGGACGCGGAGTGCTCGCAGGGTGTTCCAGCGGCTGGGTTCTCCAACCCTCTCGAGTTCGAACCACGTCCGGCCCGGGTGGCGGTTCTGCAGTGTCCACGTGCCGTCGGGTCGGCGGCGACGTTCGACCAGGTCCAGTGCCGGGTCCATGCGTGGGTCGTACGCGGCGCCCGTGGATTGAAGGTGGTCCAGCGCGCGGAGCACGTCGTAGTGCCAACGTGGCGGAAACGAGAACCGCGTCCACCCCGGGTCGACCTCCCCCGCTTGGTCTTGGGCGAGGAAGAGCCCGTGGGACAACAAGAACTCATGCCCGGCGCCCATCCTCGACGCCATCGTGGCGGCACAGGCGACATCGTGGCGCTGGTACTCCGCGAGGCCCTCCAAGACCGCCATGGCCACATGGACGTCGCGGCGACGAACGTCGTGGACGTCATCGTGCCAGCTGCCGTCACCGTGTTGGTGACGGCCCAGAAGGCGGACCATCTCGCGCAGGCGGTCGTCCACCGACCCGAAGTACGAGGCGATCGCCAGGACGATGCCGACCACAGCGAGGTCGGACGTGGGCGACGATGTCTTCCAGAACACAATGCCCCCGTCGACCCAGTCCCCCTCCTCAAGCAGGACCTGCGCGCCGCGCCGCGCCGCCGCGTTGTCCGGCGGAAGCCCGAGCCGGCGAAGCAACGCCAGGGTGTAGGTCGTTGACGTCCACTTCGGCGAGTACAGGCCACCGGCCCACGTGCCGTGAGGGTCCTGCTGCTCCAGCAGACGCCTGCCCCATCCGCTCGTCGCGATCTTCGACCGCTCGCGCTGCACCTCGCCAGCCGGCGCCGAGATCACGTCGGCCAGCGTCTGCCAGCGGATCGCCGCGTCGCCCTTCAGCAACCACTCGACGACAGGTCCCCGTGCAACATCCACTCCCCAACTATCGCCCCACAGACCGAACGACTCCCGGAGTCGGTCATGCGCACCGACTACATCGCCCGCGGACGGTGGTCATCGCCGAAGGGGGATGGGCTATCGGCGCAGTTGGTGTTCCAGCCGTCGGGGTGAACATTGGAAGGGACAACGACCTCGGTCTGAGCCTCGCATTCTGTGCGGCCTCCGCGCCGGTCGAGTCGAAGGCCTCTAGTGCCGTGTCCCGACCGCCACTGACAATGGAAGCACTTCAAGCGTGAAGGAGCCACATGTTCCGCGCAACAATCACAATAGTCATCGCAGTCCTACTCGTGAGTACCGCAGGGTGTGCCCAGGGCGACGACAGGTCACCATTGGACGCAGCGTCGCAGCGGCAGGAACGCCATGACCGGGCGCTGGCCACCCTCGACGAGGTCAACGCGATACTCAATGATCCCGAGGCGTTCGGCTCGGAACAAGAGATCATCGATGCGATCGCCAGGCACTCGACCGACACCGCCGTCATGGACGACGACGTGTTCGGAGCGGCCGACTACCGATCAGCCTTCTACGCCACACTGTTCGAGGGTTCCGTCGACGCTCGGATCGACGCCTACGACTGGTGGGTGTCAGAAGACGGCTCGCAAGGAGGCTCTCTATGGATCTGGTACGGAACGAACGCCGCAGGGAACCCGTTCGAGTTAACCGGGCTGACCCTCACTGAATTCTCCGAGGACGGACGCATCGAATACGACCTGGTCACGTACCCCTACTCTGACGACTACGTGCGGAGAGCGTTCAGCGGCGAAGGCACCCCCACGCCCTCGACGGGGGCCGATCAATAGTCGTCCCGCCAAGTGCCGAGTTCATCCCCGGCTGAAACGCTGCCCGACCAGGCACGACACGTCGCGATGCTTGCCGCAGCGATTGCGACACCGGCCGGCACCGCCTGGGACACCCTCGCCTCAATCGACCGGCTCGGCCGCCACGACCTGGTCCAGCGGGCCATCACCCTGATCGGGATTCAGCAGGACGCTGCGCCCTCGGACGTCCACACCACCACCGACGGACTCAGCGGGCAGACCGCAAGCGTTCACCGGCTGCCCGACGACCAGACCCTCGCCCTGCCTGGGCCATCCGCCACAACGCGATTTCCCACGCCATCACGCAGGCCTTGGACGCCGTCGCCACCCGACTGCTCACCATGCCACCGCCCACGCCATCACAGGCCGGTTAGAGACACCGGCCCGAGTCAGGGGGTATAGACCCCTGGCCGATGTCGCGCCGACCGCTCCCGAACAACCATTGCCAACCGGCCGGCACCGCATCACTGCGGTCATCCTCAGCAGCCGGGGCGCCGCTGCACCCCACCCTTGAGGTCCACGTGCCGCGAAGTGCGCTATTCGGCAGGGGGGTCTGCCCCCGGTTTGGTTGACACTCGGGGTTGATGGTTCTTATGCCGCGTCTGCGGCTACGAAGATCATCTCAAACTCGACCGGGGTGAGCTTGCCGAGGGCCCTCTGGCGTCGACGGCGGTTGTACTTGGTTTCGATCCAGGTGACGATCGCGAGGCGGAGTTCCTCGCGGGTCTCCCAGCGTCTCGTGTCGAGGACGTTCTTTTGCAGCAGCGAGAAGAAGCTCTCCATGGCGGCGTTGTCCCCGGCCGAGGCGACGCGGCCCATCGATCCGTGCAGGCCGTTGTTCTTCAAGATCCGCATGACCTTCTTGGCTCGAAGTTGGCTGCCCCTGTCCGAGTGACAGATCGTGCCGGCCGGCGAGCGCAGCGCGATCCCGCACCGGCACGCTGTCTCCGCGTGACCATCGGCACGCGGAGCGTGCCACAACGGGATCCCTGCACGGTCACGCTCCGCGTGACGATCTCGCTGTGGGACGCTCCGGCTGCCGGTTGCCTCGCGGGCTATAGGCGTACGTGCTCAGCACCTGCGGCTGCGACGGCCGTCCGCAGCAGAGCTGAAGGCGCCACTCGTCGCTTTGTGCAGGACGCACCCGCCGGGAACCTCTGCGCTCCACTGGACCACGCGGCGCGGTCATCCCCCTGCTTCAAGTGCCACGACCCCAACGAGGAGGAGGACGAGACCGACTGACTGGCGACGGCTGAGCTGGTCGCCGAAAAACACGGCTCCGCCGAGGGCCGCGAAGGCTATCCCCGCCCCGGTCCACCACGAGTATGCGACCGCCAACGGCATCCCGGCTTCGATCGCCCTCCCCACTGGCAGGATCGAACCGACCAGACCGGCGTATGCGCCCACAGCGAGCACGCGGCGTCGCAGACCCTCTGAGGCTCGCAGCGCTGCGAGACCTGCGCACTGCAACACGATGCCCGCCGCGATCCACGCGCCGGCGCTCACGAGCGATCCATCTGGAGCAAGACGGCGCCGACCCCGAGCACCAGGATGCCCCCCGCCTGTATCAGGCTGAGGTCTTCATGAAAGACGACCAAACTGAGCAGGGTGGCAGCAACCAGTCCCGAAGCGGTGAGTACTCCGTAGGCCACACCCAAGCCCATCCCACGGTGGAGCACTCTGCCGGAAAATCGCGATGCTGCCCCCGTACAAGAGCACGACGCCCACCGCGAACACCGGCCGCGTCAAACCCTTGGAGAGCCGCAACGATGCGGTGCCCGCAACTTCGCCAGCAACAGCTGCCGCAAGCAACAGCGAAGTAGGCACCACCCTGGTCGCGCGGGAAAGATGAGGTCGCACCGGGCAACGGTACAGACCAGCCGCGTTCTCGACGCGGAGACCCGTTCCGGTCGACGAT
>CAVWMP010000006.1:0-109592 GCA_963756135.1 uncultured Actinomycetota bacterium | reverse complement strand
GTAAGTGTCGGTGGTCGCCTCTAGCATTTCCGGTATGGCAGAAGACCTCGATCACGGCGCAGGGGGTGGCGGAGAGCACCCGCTGCTGGCCCGCGCCCGCGAGGTCTCGGCCCTGCTGGACTCGATCGGTGACTTGGACCCGACCTACCTGCCCACCGAGGAGAAGGCCGCCGCGCTGCGCACCTGGGCCGCGAACGCCGAGCGAGCCCACGCCGTGGTGCTGCGCCTGCTGGGCACCGCCGGCGATGTCGCCGAGGACGCCGGTGCCCGGTCCGCCGCGGCCTGGCTGGGGCACCACACTCACGGCACCCGTGCCGCGTCTGCTGCGGACGGCCGTCTGGCCGAGGCCCTGGAGACCCGCTATCGGCAGGTGCAGGCAGCCGTGCTCGCGGGGCGGTCTCGATCGAGCAGGCCCGGGTGATCGTCCGCGCCCTGGACGCCCTGCCCGCCGACCTCGACCCGGGGGTGCGGGAGAAGGCCGAGCTGCACCTGATCGAGCAGGCCGCCCACTTCGACGCCGAGCAGCTGCGGGTCCTGGGCCGCCGGGTGCTCGAGGTCATCGCCCCCGACGTCGCCGACGCCGAGGAACAACGCCAGCTCGAGGCCGAGGAACGACGCGCCCGGCAGACCACCCGGCTCACCATGCGCGCCCGTGGCGACGGCACCACCGACATCGCGATCCGCCTCGCCGACGTCTCCGCGCACCGGCTGCGCACCTACCTCGAGGCCTACGCCGCCCCCCGCCGCGGACACCTCGACCCGACCGCCGAGCACACCGACCCCGCCACCGGCGAACGGATCCCCTACCCCGTCCTGCTGGGCCAGGCGTTCTGCTCGATGCTCGAAGCCATCCCGGTCGACAAGCTCCCCCAGCACGGCGGATCCCCGACCACGGTGCTGGTGATGATCGACGAACAGACCCTCCTCGATCGCGTCGGTGCCGCCGAGCTCACCACCGGCGACAAGCTCTCCGCCAGCGAAGCCCTCCGCCTGGCCTGCACCGCCCACCTGATGCCCATGGTCCTCGCCGGGAAACGCCACATCCTGCACCTGGGCCGCCACGCCCGCGGCTTCACCTACGCCCAACGCATCGCCATGGCCGTGCGCGACCGTCACTGCCGTGCCGAGGGCTGCACCATCCCCGCGGACTGGTGCGAAGCCCACCACCTCACCCCCTGGTCCAAGGGCGGCAACACCGACCTCGACGACGGCGTCCTGCTCTGCTCCTGGCACCACCACCGAGCACACGACCCCGACTACGAGACCGAACAACTGCCCGGCTGGCTCTTCCGCTTCCGCAAACGACAACCCTGATCTGGGGAGGTCCCCATCGCTACCAGCCGGTCAGCAACACGGCCAAGGGGTGTGTCCGCACAACGGTGTCAGCGGCGTCTCACATTTCAGTGGTTCTCGCGACCGTGCTGGCGCGGGCGATGGGCCATCGGGAGATCGACGTCCGCACCTCCTCGCCGAGGCACGTTGCTGCGCCACGTCGGCTGTCGACCTCTCATGCCACGGCCTGATCGACGTCCGCCGACGGCTGTACTTCGCCGGCGCCGACACCGTGAAGGACCGACTCGCCTGGACAGGTCTGGAGGCACGGTGGCGCCCGGGTCCGGTCCGCGGCGCCGACGCGGGCGAGAGGGCATTCGCGAGACCGCGGGGCTCTGGCACCTGACGGTCACCGACACCCCGCCGGCCACCTCGTCGATGTACATGCGGCTGCTCGACCAGGACTGTTTCGTCACCGCGACGGACGCCGCGGTCTGGGGACCCTGAGCGCCGCAGCGGAGGACAGGATCCGGCGGGCGTGACCGACCAGCTCGGCGTTGTCGCGGGCCACGGCCCCATCGGGGAGGACCAGGGTGTCCTCCAGGCCGATGCGCGTGTTCAGGCCGAGCTCGGCCGCAACCCGCAGAGCAGGCCAACAGCTGGTGCCCTCCCCGTGCAGCAGGATGGGGAGGGTGGCCGCACCAGCCCGGTCGTGAGCGAGCACGCTCTGTCGGCGTCCGTCCTGGAGCGTCTCCAGCAGCTGCTGCGCCGCTACCGCGGTGCCCTCCTGGTCGAGTCCGTCGGGCAGCTCCAGCAACACCCGCAGGCACCGGGTGCGGTGCGGCGACGCCTGCCACGACGCCACAGCGTCGGCGTGCCACAGCCCCGCCTCCACGTCGATGCCGCGCTCGAGCAGCGCCCGGGCGACGTCGTCGGCGCCTTCCTCGTGCCAGTTCACCGACGCGAAGTCCGGCACCAGCGTCCAGGACCGGATGGCCGCCACCCGCGCGCCCGGGTCGGGCAAGGCCCAGGCGCCCGTGGTCACCCCGATGGGGACGCCCGGGCAGCCGGCGCGCACCGAGGTGAGCACCTGCGCGAGCCGTGGGCCGTCGAACGTGTCCGCTCCGTCGTCGTCCTTGACGTGCAGGTGCACCGCACCCGCTCCTGCTGCCGCGACCGCCGCGACGTCGGTCGCCAGCTCGGCCGGCGACACCGGGAGAGCAGGGTGCTCCCGACGGGAGCGAACGCCGTTCACGCACGCCTTCAGCAGCATGGGGCGATGGTCTCAGGTGGCGGGACCGGGCTCGACGCCGAGCAGGAGCGTCAGGTGGGTCCGCAGCCGCCGGAGCTGGTCGCGGAGCCTGAGCCGGTCTCCGACGGCGCGCCGAAGACGAAGCCACCCTCGAACACGGCCCGGACGTCACCGGCCGCTGACCGAGCGCCGTCGTAACCGGGACGAGCCACCCGGGACCACGCCGTCGTTCGGTTGCGTCGTCGATGACCTACCGACGGTGGTCAGCCGTCTGCAGGCGCGGACGCCGTCGACTCCGGTCCGCCCGCATGGTGCTCTCGGTACGGCTGGTAGAGCCGTGCCAGGAACGCTCGCAGCTCGGACTCCAGCTCCTCGTCCAGAGTGGGGAAGGAGAACGTCGCCTTGCCCGTGCGCCGCTGGGTGAAGGCCTCGGCGGAGTCGTCGAGAGTCTCCGGCCAGGTGTCGACAGCGATGGCGTACACGCTCACCTTGCGGGCGCTCCGACTGACCGCGGCGAAGTAGTCGTGACTGCCGGAGCCCGGCCACCGCAGCGACGGCATCCCGTAGATGGTGGCGTCCTCCAGCTCGTCGCGGTAGGGCTCGAGCAGTGCCCAGATGCGCGCCTCGACATCGTCCAGGTCTGTCACCGTGCCAGGGTAGGGCGCTTGCGCCCCCGCTCCCCTGTGTGACCCTCGACCGGGTGAGCCGGCGGGACTCAGTCGGGGGTGGCGCGTCTGCTGGTAGAGCGCGAGCCGCCAGCCGTCGCCGTCCCTGACGTACACGCTGGACATGAGACCGACGCACGCCAGCTCGTCCGCTCCGCGGTAGCGTCGCGCAGCGTGTAGGTGCGCCAGCAGGCGCCTCCCCGAGCGACGCGACCACCGCGTCGCGATCCATGACAGCCCCGTTGACCAGCACCATCACCGCGTCCGCGGTCATCAGCCGTCCGTAGAAGACCTGTCCGGTGCTGTCGCAGAGCGAGTCCCATGCCTGGTGCTCCAGAGCGAGCAGTGTGGCTTGCAGGTCGTTCCTAGCCGCACGCGATCGCTCCTGCTGCTCCTCATCGGCACCTCTCCGGAGGAGACCCACCACGCCCAGCACCCCGCACCCGGGAAGAGCGATCGAGAGCCAGGTAGGACCACGCCCGTCGACGAGTCGCCAGGCCCCGAGCCCGGGACCGTCGCGCCGACTCAGGACCGAGGACCGTACGCCGCCAGGAACGTGGCAACCGCGTCCCGCACATGAGCCTGCTGCTCGGCCCGGGTCGGCGCGACGTCGTCGCCGAGGAACATGGCCGCGTTCATGGGCGCACCCATCACCAGCCAGTTCAGCTGTTCGGCAGCCATCGCCGGATCCGGCACCCGCACCCACCCCCGGGCATTCAGGTCGCGGAGCAGCGCCTCGAGGGTCGAGACCGCTCGCCGCGGTCCCTGCTCGAACACCGCCCGCGCGAGGTCGGGAAACCGGGGCACCTCGCTGATCACCAGGCGGCGCAGCTGCACCAGGCGAGGAGACAGCACCACTGCGAGCTGGTGGCCGAGCAGGCTCTCCAAGGTCGGAGCCACGTCGGGGCGGGTCTGGGGCGGGACTGAGTCCGCCACGACCTCGTCGCCGGCTCGACGCGTCATCGCGGTGACGAGCTCCACGAAGAGCCGGTCCTTGGTGCCGAAGTGCGCATACACGGTCTGCTTCGAGACCTGCGAGGTCTCGGCGATCTCGTCCATGGTCACGCTGTCGTACCGGGACGCCAGGAAGGCCTCCTCGGCCGCGGCCAGGATTGCGCGACGCTTCGCCGCCGACGAGGGCCGGAGTGCGCTCGCCGCTTGACTCTTCACACTGACCAGTCTACTTTCAATCATCAGACTGGCCAGTCCAGAAAGTGTCAAGGTTCAGAGATGAAGCGTTCGACCGGCTTCCAGACCAGCACCTCGTCCGACGGCACGCGCCTGGCCTATGAGATCCACGGCGACGGTCCACCGCTGGTGTACGTGACCGGTGCCATCTGCCACCGCACGTTCGCGCCGATCCGCTCGGGAGCGAGGGTGCTGTCCGACGCCTTCCGGGTGCTGACCTACGACCGTCGCGGCCGCGGCGACTCCGGCCCCAGCGACCGCTGGTCACTGGACCGTGAGGTGGAGGACATCTCGGCCCTGATCGACGAGCTGGGCGGCAGCGCCCTGCTCTACGGCCACTCCTCGGGCGCTGTGCTGGCGATGCATGCGGCGCATCGTCTGGGTGGCCGGGTGCAGCGCGTCGTCCTCTACGACGCGTCGTGGGTGGCCGACGACGCCGAGGCCGCGACGTACGCCGGTCTCCGCGCGGAGGTGGACGAACTGCTGGCCCGCGGGCAGCATCGACGCGCACTCCAGCACTTCCTGATCACCATCGGGATGCCTCGTGTGTTCGCTGCACTGCTGCCGGTCATGCCGGGCTGGCGTCGCCTGCGGGCGCTGGCCCCCACTCTGCGCCACGACCTGGCCCTGACCGCGCAACCGCCGCCGTTGCAGGTCGCGGCCGAGATCGCCGTCCCGGTGCACGTCATGGTCGGGGAACGCAGTCCGGACGCACTGCACCGAGTGGCCAGTGCGCTGACCGCCGCGATCCCGAACGCCACCCACGAGGTGCTGCCGGGACAGGATCACATGGTCTCGGAGAAGGTGCTGCTGCCGAGTCTGATCCGAGCCTTGTGCCCCCAGGGATTGCCGCGCTGACAGCGACTGTCGACGTGGCCTGTCCCCGGCGCGCGCTCACACGTTGAGGTGGAACGACCAGGCGAGGTTTCGGCTGTCGTTGGCCATCGTTGACTCACGCCGGAGAATGCCGTCTGACCTGCGGAAACGCGTTCTCTGGACCGTTGGACGTCGTCGGCGAGAATCGGTCTCGGCCGGACCTTTCGCGGACTGTTTGCGGACCGCCTGGACGGGAAGGCTAGTCCGAGCCCCGACCTAGACCTTCGATCTTCGCGCACCTTGCGGACAGCTCGCGGATGCTCTGCCAGACAACTGCTCGGGGCGCGTCGATCTTGAGTGCTCGGATGGAGTCGTCGAGACGTTGCGGGCGATCTTGGAGGTAGGTGACTGCGTTGTTGAGGCTCTCGCCGACCGTCTTGCCGTACGCATCGACTGCCTTGCGAGCGCCGGTCCTCACGGCGGTGCTGTCGGGTTTCATCATGGCCAGGTCGATCAGGTCGCGGCTGAACGTCGACGTGTCTGCCCAACGGTCGTCGTTGGCGAGCAGCTTGGTTGCGACCTGGTCGGTTCGCGTCAGGATCCGTAACCCGCAGATCTCATCGTCCGGGGAGGGAGTGTCGAGGTCGATGCGGCCCTCATGGATGATCTCGAACTTGATCGCAACCCCCGCCACGAGCACCGATGTCCTGATGCCGTAACCGTCGACAGAGGGAGTTCGACCCAGGTCCAGTTCGCGTGTAGCCAGAGCGTCGAGCCCATGGTCCCTGACCATCTGGCGCAGCTCGCGGTAGGACTTCGGGTCGGAGACCAGGAAGTCGATGTCGACCGATTCGCGGAACTCACCGTTGGCGAGGACGATCGCGGTGCCGCCTCCGAACCAGCAGTTGTGCTCGGCCAGGAGCGGTGCGTCGAGGCTCGACAGCACCTCAGCCACCTGTTGGTGGTGCAGCCGCCTAAACAAGGAGCCTCCCGTTGCTGTAGGTGTCCGCCAGGTGCTGGATGAACGCCTTCTCGTGGTCGGTCAGCGTCTCCTGGTTGAGGTGTCGCCAGCCGCGTTCGTAGAGGTTGAGCGCCTCCGTCTCGGTGATGGTGGTGCCGGCGTCGGTCTGCCAGGCCAGCGTGCGGAGGCCCGGGTAGTCGCCGACCGTGATCGTCGCCGGTTCTGCTGCTGGAGCGTCGAGGACCGGGACGACGAGGTGGAGTCCGAGTGCGGCGGCAACGTTGATGTAGGCGCCGATCGTGACCGAGGGGTTGCCTAACTCGATCCTGTGCAGGGTGACACGCGAAACGCCAGCAGCTTCGGCACAGGCGACTACCGTGACACCGAGGGCCTTTCGGCGTTCGCGCAACCGCGCGCCTAGGCGTTCGAGGTCCGCCTGTTGCTCGGGGCTCGTGTACGGGCTAGAGGCTGGCATGTTTCTCATTTTAGTCTTTCGGTTGTTTAAGTCAATAATGAGAAACAATTGAATGTCCTCGGTTGTGGTGAGCAGCGACAGTTGGTTCAGCCGCTCTTCGGCCGCAGCTCCCCGATCACGGCGACCGCCGCGCCGCTGCGCACGTCGTCCAAGAAGGCGGAAGACGCGGCGAACTCCTCAGGGGTGAGGATGGCCGGGTCACGGGACGGTGCACGGCGGCCTCGACTCGAGTGCACGTCTCGTAGACCGCGTCTACGTCAGGCTCGCCGCACACCCTGATGTCGATGTCGTGCGGCGCCGGACCGGCATCCCCCAGCAATCGCGCGGCGAAGGACCCGTAGAGGAACGCCGACGCGATCCCGTCGATGCGGCCAAGCTCCTCGGCCAGCATCACCACCGGCTCGCGGCCTGGCCCGAGATCGCACTGTTCCTTCTGCTGGGCTCCTTTCGACCAGGTTCTCCTCGAGGACGGCGTGTGAACGTCAACGCTAGCGCTCGCACGTCCGGATCGGCCGCGATGAGTCTTCCGCCAAGGAGTCACGTCACGGCGGGTCAATTGGTTGCACCGAGGCCCGGAAATTGGCCGTCCGAACGGCCAGATCGAGCCCATCACGCAAAATTTCTTGCGGACTCTGTGCGGACTGGGAGGGGTCATACCCCCTCTGACCTGCGCAAACGCGCAGATTCACACGTTGAAGCGGAACTCCACCACGTCTCCGTCGGCCATCACGTAGTCCTTGCCCTCGATGCGCACCTTGCCGGCCTCCTTGGCCTTCTGCATCGAGCCGGCGGCCATCAGCTCGTGGAAGGACACGATCTCGGCCTTGATGAAGCCCCGCTGGAAGTCGGTGTGGATCACGCCGGCGGCCTCGGGGGCGGTGGCACCCTGCGGGATCGTCCAGGCCCGGGTCTCCTTGGGGCCTGCGGTCAGGTAGGTCTGCAGGCCGAGGGTGTCGAAGCCGACCCGGGCGAGGGTGTCCAGCCCGGGCTCGTCGACGCCCATCTCGGCCAGCATCTCGCGGGCCTCCTCCTCGTCGCCGAGCTCGACCAGCTCGGCCTCGAACTTGGCGTCCAGGAAGATCGCCTCCGACGGCGCGACCAGGTCCCGCATCTTCTGCTTGAGCGCCTCGTCGGACAGCTCGTCGGCGTCGCAGTTGAAGACGTAGATGTAGGGCTTCGCGGTCAGCAGCGACAGCTCGCGGATCAGGGCACGGTCCACGGAGGTGGCGATGATCGGGGTGCCGGCCTCCAGGTGGCCCAGGGCCTCCTTCGCCGCGGCAAGGACGGAGCCCATCTCCTTCTTGGTCCGGGCCTCCTTCTCCAGCCGTGGGATCGCCTTCTCGACCGTCTGCAGGTCGGCCAGGATCATCTCGGTCTGGATGGTGGAGATGTCGTTGGCCGGGTTCACCTCACCGTCGACGTGGGTGACGTCCTCGTCGCGAAAGACGCGCGTCACCTGGCAGATCGCGGCGGACTCGCGGATGTGGGAGAGGAACTTGTTGCCCAGCCCCTCCCCCTCCGAGGCGCCGCGGACGATGCCGGCGATGTCGACGAACTCGACCGTCGCCGGCAGCACCTTGGCGGAGCCGAAGACCTCGGCCAGCTTCGGCAGCCGGTCGTCGGGGACGCCCACGACACCGACGTTGGGCTCGATCGTGGCGAACGGGTAGTTCGCCGCGAGCACGTCGTTCTGGGTCAGCGCGTTGAAGAGGGTGGACTTGCCGGCGTTGGGCAGTCCGACGATGCCGATGGTGAGAGCCACGGGCGGCGAGTCTACGGGCGGGTACGACGCCCGCCGAATCCCGCGGCGGCGCCCCGGCCGACCGGGTGGGACGATCGCGAGCATGGACCTCGACCGGATCCGATCAGCCTTCCCCGCCCTGGAGCTGGGCACCGCGCACTTCGACAACCCGGGAGGCTCGCAGGTGCCGCGCAGCGTCGCCGATGCCGTCGCGGCGACGATGACCGCCGGTCTGGCGAACCGGGGCCGGACCAGCGCGGGGGAACGGCGCGCCGACGCCGTGGTCCACCAGGCGAGGGCAGCCCTCGGCGACCTGCTCGGCACCGACCCCGCAGGGGTGGTCTTCGGCCGGTCGATGACCCAGCTGACCTTCGACGTCTCCCGCACCCTGGCCCGCGACTGGGGCCCCGGTGACGAGGTGGTGGTGACCCGGCTCGACCACGACGCCAACCTCCGTCCCTGGGTGATCGCCGCCGAACGGGTCGGGGCCACGGTCCGCTGGCTCGGGTTCGACCCGGCGACCGGTGAGCTGGACGACGTCGCCGGGGTGCTCAGTGAGCGCACCCGGCTGGTCGCGGTCACCGCGGCCTCCAACCTGATCGGCACCCGGCCCGACGTACCCGCGATCGCCGCCGCGGCGCACGCCGTCGGGGCCCTGGTGTACGTCGACGCCGTGCACCTGGCCGCCCACGCCGTGGTGGACCGGGCCGCGCTGGGAGCCGACCTGGTGGTCTGCTCGCCGTACAAGTTCTTCGGACCGCACCTCGGCGCCCTGGCCGGAGACCCCGACCTGCTCGCCGGACTGCACCCGGACAAGCTCCTCGCGTCCACCGACGCGGTGCCGGAGCGCTTCGAGCTGGGCACGCTGCCCTACGAGCTGCTCGCCGGCGCCACCGCCGCGGTCGACTTCATCGCCGACCTCGAGCCCGAACCCCGGGACAGTGACACGGATCGACGGTCGCGGGTGGTGACCTCGATGCGGGCGGTCGAACGGTCCGAGGCGACCCTGCTGGAGCAGCTGCTCACCGGACTGGCCGAGCTGCCCGGCGTGCGGACCTACGGTCGCCCGGCGCGGCGTACCCCGACGGTGCTGTTCTCCGTCGACGGCGTTCCCGGACCCCGCGTCCACGAGCACCTGGCGGCACGCGGCGTCAACGCGCCCGCCTCGCACTTCTACGCCCTCGAGGCCTCGCGGCACCTCGGGCTCGGGAACGACGGCGCGGTCCGGGCCGGGCTGGCGGCCTACTCGACCGCCGACGACGTGGCGCGTCTTTTGGCCGGGCTGGCCGACCTGGTGGCGTGAGCCAGTCGCACGGTCAGCCACAGGCTGACCGCGGTGTAGTACGCCGGGTAGAGCAGCGAGATCCCGATCAGCAGCCGCGACGGGTCCGGCATCAGGGCGACCAGGACCGCGAACATCGCCAGCCACAGCACCGACAGGGTCATGCTCAGCGTCCACAGCGCCTCGGTGCGCGACGGGTAGACGTACTTCACGGGCACGAAGACCAGCACCGTGAACAACGCCAGCAGCAACAGCGTGGACGTGGTCCCCAGGCCCATCACGATCACGTAGAACGCCACCACGTTCCAGTAGCTGGGGAAGCCGAGGAAGAAGTGGTCGTCGGTCTTCGCGTCCGCCCGGCAGAACTGGTAGCAGGAGGCGACCAGCGGTACGCCGGCGGCGATCCCGCCGAGCGCCCCGCCCGGCAGGTAGCCGTTGGCCCACAGCAGCACCATCGGGGCGAAGGCGTAGGTCAGGTAGTCCACGATGTTGTCGAGCAGCGCACCGTCGAACTCCGGCACCCGGGTCTTGACCTCCAGCCGACGAGCCAGGAACCCGTCCGACCCGTCGATGACCATCGCGACCAGGAACAGCCACAGCACCGCCTGCACCCGGCCCTGGTACGCCAGGTGCACCATCAGCAGGGCGAGCACCGAACCCACCGCGGTGTAGGCGTGGACCGACCACGCGGCGACCCGCTGGCCGGTCGTTGCTGTCAGCGCTGCCTGGTCCATGGGCGTCCACAGTAGGTGCAGGTGGCCGGGTCCGTCCCATCCCGCGCCGGTCGCCTAGCCTGGTCGGATGCGGCTGGCCACCTGGAACGTCAACTCCCTGCGCTCCCGGATCGAGCGCGTGGAGCGGTTCCTGGAGCGTCACGACGTCGATGTCCTGGCCCTGCAGGAGACCAAGGCCCGCGAGGACCAGCTGCCGCTGATGGGCCTGCAGAGCATGGGCTACGAGGTGGCCGCGGCGGGCACCAACCAGTGGAACGGCGTCGCGATCATCAGCCGCGTGGGACTGGACGACGTCCAGGTCGGCTTCCCGGGGATGCCCGGCTGGGGTGACGAGCTGCTCGCCGAGGCGCGGGCCATCGGCGCGACCTGCGCGGGGGTCCGGCTGTGGTCGCTCTACGTGCCGAACGGCCGCAAGCCCGACGACCCGCACTACGTCTACAAGCTGGACTGGCTGGCCCGGCTGCGGGAGGCCGCGGGCTCCTGGCTCGGCGAGGACTGCGCCTTGGCCGGCGACTGGAACATCGCCCCCCGCGACGAGGACGTCTTCGACATCGCCCAGTTCGCCAGGTCCACCCACGTGACCCCGCCGGAGCGGGCTGCGTTCCAGGCGTTCCTCGACGCCGGTTACGTCGAGGTGGTCCGGCCGCACACCCCCGGCCCGGACGTCTACACCTACTGGGACTACTACCGGCAGCGCTACGAGCGCAACCGCGGGCTGCGGATCGACTTCGTGCTCGGTTCACCCACGCTGGCGGCCCGGGTGACCCACGCCTTCATCGACACCGAGGAACGCGCCGGCACCGGGGCCTCGGACCACGCCCCGGTCGTCGTCGACCTGGCGTGACCTCCCAGGGCATGTCGGCGCCGCCGTCCATGCTGTCCCCATGGACCCGACCTCGGCGCTGACCCTCCCGCTGCTGCTGCTCGTCGCCCTCGCCTGCCTGGTCGGCGGCGTCGCCGTCGGGGTGGCCCTCGGGGTGCTCTGGGTCCGCTCCCGACCCGAGCACACCCGCGCGGTCGGCGCCGGCATGGTCGACCAGGCCGAGGTGATGCAGGGGATGGACCGGCTCAGCGACCAGCTCCGCGACCTCGACCATCAGCGCGCCAGCTGGCAGGGCCAGCTCAACCAGCAGGTCCAGGACATGCGGTCGACCACCGAGTCGCTGCGGCGCGAGACCCTCACCCTGTCCACGGCGCTGCGCCGCCCCGCGGTCCGCGGCCGCTGGGGCGAGCTGCACCTGCGCCGCGCCGTGGAGCTCGCCGGCCTGGTGGACCGGTGCGACTTCACCGAGCAGACCCGCCTCGACGACGGTGCCCGGCGACCGGACCTGGTGGTGCAGCTGGTCGGCGGCCGCCAGGTCGTGGTGGACGCCAAGGTGCCGCTGGACGCCTACCTGGACGCCACCGGGGCGGCCACGGCCCCCGGGGAGCCCGGAGCGGCCGCGTCGTACGACGCGCACCTGGCCCGGCACGCCCGGCAGCTGCGCACCCACGTGGACCACCTGGCCTCCAAGGCGTACTGGCGCTCATTGCCGGAGACCCCGGAGTTCGTGGTCCTCTTCGTGCCGGCCGAGTCCTTCCTGGCCGCCGCCCTGGAGGCGGACGGCTCGCTGATCGAGTACGCCGCGCAGCGCCAGGTGGTGCTGGCCACCCCCACCACCCTGATCGCGCTGCTGCGCACCGTCGCCCACGGCTGGAGCCACGAGGCGCTGGCCGACCAGGCCCGGGAGATCCACCGCCTCGGCCGGGACCTGCACGGCCGACTGCGGACGATGGCCGGTCACCTCGACCACGTCGGGCGCTCGCTCAACGCCGCGGTCGGGCACTACAACCAGGCGATGGGATCGCTGGAGTCCCGGGTGCTGGTCGCGGCTCGCCGGTTCACCGACCTGTCGGTGACCGAGGACGAGCTGCCCCGGCCGCGGCCGGTCGAGCTGTACGCCGTGGAGCGGGCCGACCGGCGCGTCGCCGGTGACCACGACGAGGAGGAACCTACGGTGGCCCTGTGAGATCGCCTGGCACGGTGGGCCAGCCCCGCACGCTGTGGGAGGAAGGGCGCGAGCCCGGCCGTCAGGTCGTCGCCCTGGGGCTGGCGCTTGCCCTCACCGTGGTCGTCGCCGACGTGACGCTCACCGGTCGGGTCGGCTGGCTCTTCGACATCAGCTTCGTGCTCGTCTGCGTGGCGCTGGCCCTGCTGGTCCGCCCGCGCGACTTCTTCACCGTCGGGGTGCTTCCCCCGCTCATCATGCTCACGGTCTTCACCCTGCTCGCGGTGCTGCACCCGGGCACGATCGCCCAGCCCGACGACGGTGCCGTCCAGGCGGTGGTCTCCGGGCTCTCCCGGCACAGCGTGGCGCTGGTGGTGGGCTACCTGCTGTGCCTGGGCTGCCTGGCGGTCCGGCACCGGTTCGTCCGCGGCGAGACCGCCAGCCTGTTCGCCTGACCGGCCGAGGCCTCAGACCTCGAAGCGGCCCGGGTCACCGGCGCCGCGGCGTACCACCTCGGGGACGTCGCCGGACCAGTCGACCACCGTGGTGGGCTGCGCCGGCGTCTCCCCCGCCTCGATCACCAGGTCGACCTGGTGGTCGAGCTCCTCCTTGACGTCCCAGCCCATCGTCCGCGGCTCGGTCTCCCCCGGCAGGATCAGCGAGCTGCTGAGCAGCGGCTCGTCGAGCAGCCGGAGCAGCGCCGCGACCACCGCATGGTCGGGGATCCGCACCCCCACCGTCCGCTTCTTCGGGTGCATCAACCGCCGGGGCACCTCCGGCATCGCCGGCAGGATGAACGTGTACGGCCCCGGGGTGGCGGCCTTGATCGCCCGGAACGCGGTGTTGTCGACGTGGACCAGCTGACCGAGCTGGGCGAAGTCCTTGCAGACCAGGGTGAAGTGGTGCCGCTCGTCGAGCCCCCGGATCCGCAGGATCCGGTCCCGGCCGTCCCGGTTGCCCACCCGGCAGCCGAGCGCGTACCCGGAGTCGGTCGGATAGGCGATCAGCGCGTCGTCGGCGAGGGCGTCGACGACCTGCTGGAGGAGTCGCTCCTGGGGGTTGTCCGGATGGATGTCCACGTACCGTGCCACGACCCGGGAGCCTAGCCGTCCGACTCGCCTGCGGACGGTCCTGAGCCCGCGAGGTCGCCGCGTCTCCTAGGCTTTGCCCGGATGTTCCTTCCTCAGCGCGCCGGGCACCCCCGACGCGTTCCTCTTCCCCGGGGGTGATTCGCATGGGACGCAGCCGCGCCCTGGCGACCGCTGCGCTGACCGCAGCGCTGGCGACCAGCCCCCTGGTGGCGCTCGGCCACCCCCGCCTCCGCCGCCACCTCACCGGTGCCGGCGACCCTCGAGACGACCAGCACGGACACCGCGACCGTGGTCGTGCCGGTGCCGCCCGGCGTCGCTCCGTCGGCCATCACCGGCGTGCTCAACATGGACGAGACCCCCGAGGGACGGATCGAGTTCCTGGTCAACGGCCGGGTCGTCGAGCAGGTCCCGACCACGCTGTACGCCAAGGTGCAGATCCCGGTCACCCCGGAGAACGTGCGGGCGGACCGCACCATCCGGCTCTCCGCGCGGTACGCCGCACCGCCGTCGACGTGCCGTGACCCCGCCGACCTCGGGGTCGCCGCGGTGCTGCGCAAGGTGACACTGGTCCACACCGGCTCCGAGCCGGCGCCCGACACCATCGGCACGTTCTTCCCCGACGCCTCCCCGAGGGTGGACGTCGTCGTCCCCGCCGAGGCCGGTCCGGACCTGCTCGCCGCCGGGCTCGCCGCGGTCGCCTCGCTCAGCTCGCGCTACCCCGAGGAGACCACGGTCGCGCTGACCCCCACCGACGATGCCGTCGAGCCTGTCGGGATCGGTCACCGCGTCGTCATCCTCGGGCCGGGCGGCCCGACCCCCGACGCCGCGCTGGTCCCCGGCGCGGACGTGCCGACGCTGGCGATCTCCGCAGAGCGGCGAGGCCCTGGTCGCGGCCGCCAACGCGCTCGGGAACCCGGCGCTCGCGCTGGTCACCACCGACCAGACCGACGAGCTCGCCGCGACCCCGCAGCGGCGCGACAGCGGACTCCAGCGCAGCCTCGCCGAGCTGGGGACCGAGGACCTGATCCTGACCGGGTGGGGCCAGACCTCGGTCGAGGTCCCGGTCAGGCTGGACAGCTTCGGCGGCACCGTGGCGGGACTGGCGCTCAGCCTGGTCGGCACGCACACCGCCATCCCCGAGGGGGCCTCGGCCCAGCTGGACGTCAGCCTCAACGGCACCCTCGTCTCCTCCGTCGACCTGGGCGCTCGACCCACTCAGGCAGCCCCCTCGGCGACCCCCGACCCGGGGGCGAGCAGCGCCGACATCGACGTCACCGAGACCGTCCGGGCGGAGCTGCTGCGCGGCACCAACGACCTGCGGGTGACGCTGACCGCGCTGCCGCAGGGCGGCTGCCTGCCGGACCGGCCGCTGCCCCCGATCAGGGTGGATCTGGACACCACCGACTCCGGGTTCACCGCGACCCGCGGCGACACCCCGCTGGCCGGCTTCGCGGCGTACCCCCAGGCTCTCGACGGCGAGCTCGACGTGGCCCTGCGCACCGAGGGCGACGAGTCGCTGGTCGACGCGGCGGTCCGGGCGTCCCTGATCGTCGCCGCGCTGCAGCGCGAGGCCTCCGGGCCGTTGCAGGTCACCCTGGTGCCGGCCGAGGAGTTCGCCGCCCGGGACGGGTCGGGCCTGCTGGTCGGGGCGGCCTTCACCGACACGGTCGCCTTCGACGCGCCGATCCGGCTGCAGAGCACCCGGGTGCTCGACAACGTCGACGCCGAGGTCCAGATCGGCTCCAGCCAACCGTTCGCCGCACTGCAGTCGGTGCAGGTCCACCGGTGAGCGGCACGTGCTGCTGCTGGGCAGCTGGGCGGGCGCCGGGGCGCGCCCCGGCCCTGTCGACGAGGGTCGCCCGGGAGGTCGCCGCCCTCGGCTGGTCCGGGCTGGAGGGCGACATCCTGCTCGCCGACCGGTCGAACCCGGTGGTCGCGGTGTCGAGCAACCTGCGCGCCGCGGCCCTCGACACGGCAGTCCGACCTCGACGAGGGCGGCCGCACCTGGCTGTTCTGGGTGTTCATGGCCGGCATCACCGTGCTCCTGCTGCTGGTGCTGGCCCAGCTGCTCTTCGCCGCCCGGCGGGCCTGGCTGCGTCGCCGCGAGGAGCGCCGGACCCGCCGCGAGGCATCCCAGGACCGGCCCGACGGACTGATCTCGGCGGTGGCGCGGGCCGGCCGGACCGAGGACCCTGCCGGCGACGACCACCGCCCCGCCAGCGACACCGACGGCCGCGCCGATGGCGACGAGACGGACGAGGACGGTGCCGAGCGGCGTCCCTGACCCGCTCGAGGCTCAGCCCTTGGCGGCCGCCGCGGCCTTGAGGTCGCGGCGCAGCTCCTTGGGCAGCGAGAAGATCAACGACTCCTCCGCGCTGTGCACCGCCCGGGCGTCGGGGTAGCCCCGGTCTCGGAGGTACTCCAGCACGCCCTCGACGAGGCTCTCGGGCACGCTGGCCCCGGAGGTGACGCTGACCGACTCGACCCCGTCCAGCCAGGCCTCGTCGATCTCGGAGGCGTCGTCGATGCGGTACGACGCCCGCGCGCCGGCCTCGAGCGCCACCTCGACCAGCCGCACCGAGTTCGAGGAGTTCCCGGACCCGACCACCAGCAGCAGGTCGGAGCCCCGGGCGATCTCCTTGACGGCCAGCTGACGGTTCTGGGTCGCGTAGCAGATGTCGTCGCTGGGCGGGTCCAGCAGCAGCGGGAACCGCTCCCGGATCGCGGCCACGGTCTCCAGGGTCTCGTCGACCGACAGGGTGGTCTGGGAGAGCCAGGCGACCTTGGCCGGGTCGCGCACCTCGATCTTGTCCACGTCGCCGGGACCCTCGACGAGCTGGATGTGCTCGGGGGCCTCCCCGGCGGTGCCCTCGACCTCCTCGTGGCCGGCGTGACCGATCAGCAGGATGTCGTAGTCGTCCGCGGCGAAGCGCTTGGCCTCGTGGTGCACCTTGGTCACCAGCGGGCAGGTCGCGTCGATGGTCTTGAGCTCGCGCTCGGCGGCCTGGGAGTGCACCTCAGGAGAGACGCCGTGCGCCGAGAAGACGACGGTGGCGCCGGCCGGGACCTCGGCGAGCTCCTCGACGAAGACCGCCCCCCGCGCCTCGAGGTCGGCGACCACGTGCTTGTTGTGGACGATCTGCTTGCGGACGTAGACCGGGGCGCCGTACAGGCCGAGCGCTTCCTCGACGGTGACGACCGCCCGGTCGACACCGGCGCAGTATCCCCGCGGGGCAGCGAGCAGGACGGTCTTCTCGGCCTGGTCCGGGGTCAGGACGCGCGGCGTACCCAGGTCGGTGCTCATGTCGCCCGAGTCTAGGAGACGGACCGCGGAACGCCGACTCGCGACCGTGCCCGGCCCCGAGGCTCGGCCGGCCGTCGCCGTCGGCGGGGTCGGCGGGTCGGCGGTGTCGCCTAGGGTCGCTGCATGGCGATGAGCACCTCGGCCGAGTCCCCGGCCCCGGTCCGGCAGATCGCCAACGCGATCGCCGGCTGGGTGGACCGGCTCGGCACGGTGTGGGTGGAGGGCCAGATCGCCCAGGTCAACCGGCGGCCCGGCGTGGGCACGGTCTTCATGACGCTGCGCGACCCCGTCGCCGACATCTCGGTCACCGTCACCTGCCCCCGCACCCTGTTCGACGGGCTGAACCCGCCGTTGGTCGAGGGGGCGAGCGTGGTGGTGCACGCGAAGCCGTCGTACTACGCCAACCGCGGCACGATGTCGCTCTACGCCCGCGAGATCCGGATGGTCGGTCTGGGCGAGCTGCTGGCCCGGCTCGAGCGGAGACGGCAGCTGCTCGCCGCCGAGGGGCTGTTCAGCCCGGACCTCAAGCGGCCCCTGCCCTTCCTGCCGGGCACGGTCGGCCTGGTCACCGCCCCGGGGTCCGCGGCCGAGCGGGACGTGCTGGAGAACGCCGGCCGGCGCTGGCCCGCGGTCCGGTTCACCACGGTGTACGCCGCGATGCAGGGGCAGCGGTCCGCCGGCGAGGTGATCGAGGCGGTCGAGCGCCTGGACCGCGACCCGGGCGTCGAGGTGATCGTCGTGGCCCGGGGCGGTGGCTCGGTGGAGGACCTGCTCCCGTTCTCCGACGAGGCCCTGATCCGTGCGGTGCACGGGGTCCGCACCCCGGTGGTCTCCGCGATCGGTCACGAGCAGGACAGCCCGCTGCTCGACCTGGTGGCCGACGTCCGCGCCTCCACGCCGACCGATGCGGCCAAGCTGGTGGTGCCCGACGTCCTCGACGAGCTCCGCGGGGTCGCCTGGGCCCGGGACCGGATCCGCCAGGTGCTCACCGACCTGGTCGAACGCGAGCGGTCCGGCCTGGCCGCGATCCGGTCCCGCCCGGTGCTCGCCGACCCCCGGGTGCTGCTCGACGAGCGCCAGGCGGAGGTCGCCGGGTTGCGGGACCGCGCCCGCCGTACCGTCGGCCACCGCCTGGACCGGGCCGGCGACGAGATCGACCACCAGCGCGCCCGGGCACGTGCTCTCTCACCCCTGGCCACCCTGCAGCGCGGGTACGCCGTGGTCCAGGACGACCGGGGTCACCTGGTCGGCTCGGTGACCGCAGTGGCCGGGTCCGCGGCGCTGAGCATCCGGCTCGCCGACGGCCGGCTCCGGGCCACCGTCACCGGGTCCGAGCCGGACCGGGCCCCGACCAGCACCCGCCGGCACGACCCCGAGGAGACCGATGGCTGAGCAGTCCGCACCCGAGACCCCGAGCTACGAGACGGCCCGCGAGGAGCTCGTCGAGGTGGTCCGTCGCCTCGAGGCCGGCGGCACCACCTTGGAGGAGTCGCTCGCGCTGTGGGAGCGCGGGGAACACCTCGCCGGGGTCTGCCAGCAGTGGCTGGACGGCGCCCGGCGCCGGCTGGACGAGGTCCTCGAGGCCGATCCCGACCGGGCCTGACCGCCTGTCCGTCGGTCGCCTGACCGCCTGTCCGTCGGGTCGCCTGACCGCCTGTCCGTCGGGTCGCCTGACCGCCTGTCCGTCGGGTCGTGTGCCCCACGTCGCGCCCGGGCGCGTCCACAGGCACACGACCCGCACGTCGGCGCGGAACAGGGCGAGGCTGGTGCGGCTCAGGACCCGTCGGCCGGCAGCGGCTCGGTGGTGAGCAGCCCGATCAGCAGCTGCTGGGCGGTCTCGTCGGCGGAGCCGTAGACCAGCACGATGTCGTCGCCGGCCTCGGCCGAGAAGGCCAGGTCGCCGCCGTCGTCGGTCCAGGACTGCCAGGTGGTCGCCACCTGGCTGTCCAGCTCGACGGTGTCCCCGGCCGTGGCGTCCTCGTCCACGTAGGTGTCGAGCAGGTCCTCGATGCTGTCGTTGGCCTGGCGGACCCCCACGAAGCGGCCCTCGTCGGTGAGGAACCCGACCCGCCACGCCGGTCGCTCACCGGCGGTCAGATCGACGCTGGTGGCGGTCCAGCCGGCCGGCAGCCGGGGTGGGTAGACCACCACGTACCCCGCCTCCTGCGCCAACCCCACCGTCTCCCGGTAGTCCACCGATGCAGGCCCGGCCTCCACGTCGGGGGCGAGCAGCGAGCGGAGCGCGGTGAACGCGACGACGACCAGCACGGTCACCACCATGGCCACCACCAGCCCGTTGAAGGTCCGCTGATAACGAGCGGGGCGTCCGGTGGGCTGGCTCACCCGCCCATCCTCCCAGGCGCGGCCCAACGGATCCGCTGCCCCCACCAGCGCCGTCCCCCGCATCCGCAGACGCGGCCGATCGGCCCGATAACAACCGCAGATGCGGCATACTGGGACGGTGACCAGCTACCGGATCGCGGAGGCCGCCGAGCTCCTCGGCGTGAGCGACGACACCGTGCGCCGCTGGGTGGACGCCGGCCGGGTGCCGACCACGACCGAGCACGGGCGCCAGGTGGTGCTCGGGCCGGACCTGGCCCGGCTGGCCGAGTCGCTGGCCGACGACCCCGACCGCGAGCTGACCCGGGCAGCCTCGGTCAGTGCCCGCAACCGGTTCCCCGGCATCGTCACCCGGGTGGTCGCCGACACGGTGATGGCCCAGGTCGAGATGGTGTGCGGTCCGTACCGGGTGGTCTCGCTGATGAGCAGCGAGGCGGCCGCCGAGCTCGGGCTCGAGCCCGGGGTCCGCGCGATCGCCTCGGTCAAGTCGACCACCGTGGTCGTGGAGCGACCCTGATGCGTCCAGGAACCGGCCGCCGGACCCTCGGCGCGGGCATCGGCCGGACCCTCGGCGCGGCCCTGCTGCTGGCGGCCCTCACCGGCTGTGCCGGCGCCTCCCCCGGCGACGCCGACGACCCCGGGGGCCCGGGCAGCGACCCCGGCCCGGCCGCCGGCGACACCCAGCTCACCGTGCTGGCCGCGGCGTCCCTGACCGAGACGTTCACGGCGCTGGCCTCGCGGTACGAGGAGCAGCACCCCGGCGTCGACGTCCGGCTCGCCTTCGACTCCTCCGCGACCCTGGCCACCCAGGTGCTCCAGGGCGCCCCGGCCGACGTCCTCGCCACCGCCGACACCACCACGATGGACAGCGCCGCCGACGCCCTCGCCTCGACGCCACAGGTCGTGGCCAGCAACACGATGGTGCTGGTCACCCCGGCGGACAACCCGGCCGGCCTCACCGGCTTCGCCGACATTGCCGACGGGGCCGACGGGGGCGGCGGGGGCGGCGGGGCCGACGGGGACGTCACCTGGGTCGCCTGCGTCGAGACCGCCCCGTGCGGCCGGGTGTGGGCCGAGCTCGCCGATCTCAACGACGTCACCAGCCGGCCCGCCAGCCTCGAGGTGGACGTGAAGTCGGTCCTCGCCAAGGTCACCAGCGGCGAGGCGGACGCCGGCGTGGTCTACGCCACCGACGCGGTCGCGGCCGGCGACCGGGTGCGGACCTTCCCGGTGCCCGGCTCCGCCGACGTGGTCACCCGTTACCCGGTGGCCGCGGTCGCAGGGGGTGAGACCGACCTGGCCGCCTCGTTCATCGCCCTCGTCACCTCGGCCGAGGGCCGCCGGGTCCTCGCCGACGCCGGATTCGGACCACCGTGAGCCCGCCGGTGGCGAGATCGGCCGACCCGGTCAGTGGGGCGCGGGTCCAGCGTGCCGTCGCCGCCCCCGGCCTGGGCCGGCCGCCCTGGGTGCTGGTCGTCCCCGGCGTCCTGGCGGCGCTGTTCCTCCTTGTCCCGCTGATCACGCTCGTCGCCGCCGCGGGCTGGCGGGATCTCGGCACCGAGCTGCGGTCCCGGACGCTGCTGGAGGCCCTGGCGGTGACCGCTGTGGCCTCGGGCGCGACCGTGGTCGCGTGCCTGGTCCTCGGCACTCCGCTCGCCTGGCTGCTGGCGCGGGTGGAGTTCCCCGGCCGCAGCCTGCTCCGCGCTGCGGTGGCCGTCCCCCTGGTGCTGCCGCCCGTGGTCGCCGGCGTCGCCCTGGTGACCTCCCTGGGGCGGACCGGTCCGCTCGGACGCGCCTTGCTGGAGACGACCGGGGTGACGGTCCCGTTCACCACCGCCGCGGTGGTGATCGCCCACACCTTCGTCTCGATGCCCTTCTACGTGCTGGCCGTCGAGGGGGCGCTGCGCTCGGCCGGCGACCGGTACGACGTGGTCGCCGCCACCCTCGGTGCCGACCGGTGGACCACGTTCCGCCGGGTCACGCTGCCGCTGGCGGCGCCCGGGGTGCTGGCCGGCGCGGTGCTGGCCTGGGCTCGATCCCTGGGCGAGTTCGGCGCCACCATCACCTTCGCCGGCAACTACCCCGGCACCACCCAGACGATGCCCTCGTTGATCTACGTGACCCTGCAGTCCGACCCCGAGCTCGCCGGGACGCTCAGCATGGTGCTGCTGGTGGCCTCGGTCGCGACCCTGGCGCTGCTGCGCCGTCGGTGGCTGGTGGTCCCGTGACCGCGTCCTCCCCTCCGGCGGCGCGAGGCCTGCACGCCCAGGTCACCGTCCCCGGCCGGGTCGAGGCCCAGGTCACGGCTCGGGCGGGCTCGGTGCTCGCGGTCGTGGGGCCCAACGGAGCCGGCAAGTCCACGCTGCTCCACGCCCTCGCCGGCACCGGGCCGATGGCGGGGTCGGTGAGCGTCGACGGCGTCGACTGGACCCGGCGCCCGGTCCGGGACCGCGGCGTCGGCTTCGTCTTCCAGGACCGGTCGCTGTTCCCGCACCTCGACGCCCTGACGAACGTGGCCTTCGGACTCCGCACCCGCGGCGTACGACGCACCGAGGCGGCCCGCACCGCGCAGGCCTGGCTGGACCGGCTCGGGGTGGGCGAGCTGGCCGACCGCCGGCCCGGCGGCCTCTCCGGCGGTCAGGCGCAGCGGGTGGCGATCGCCCGCGCCCTGGCCCCGGACCCGCCGTTGCTGCTTGCTCGACGAGCCCTTCGCGGGCCTCGACGTCACCGTCGCGTCGTCGTTGCGGATCGAGCTGGCCAGGCATCTGGCCGGCTACCGCGGCGTGACGCTGCTGGTCACCCACGACGCCCTCGACGCGATCACGCTGGCCGACACCGTCCTGGTCCTCGACGAGGGACGCGTCGCCCAGGTCGGGACGCCCGCCGAGGTGGCGGCACGACCCCGCACCGACCACGTCGCGCGACTGGTCGGGCTGAACGTGCTGCGCGAGGGCACCACGTTCCGGTCCTTCAGCCCCAGCGCAGTGACCGTGTCGCTGCACCGGCCCGAGACCTCGGCCCGGCACCGGTGGCGCGGGACCGTGCTGAGCAGCGTGCCGCACGGGGACGCCGTACGACTCCTCGTCGACGCCGAGGTGGAGCTGATCGCCGACGTCACCCCGGCGGCGACGGCTGAGCTCGGACTGCACCCCGGACGGGAGGTCTGGCTCTCGGTGAAGGAAACCGCCGTTCAGGTGTATCCCGGTGACCACCGCTGACCGCTACCATCGCGCCATGTCCCAGCACTCTCGGCCCCAGACCATGGCAGCACAGCCCCAGTCACCCGACCGCAACCTGGCTCTCGAGCTGG
Organism: uncultured Actinomycetota bacterium; assembly: GCA_963756135.1. Lineage (GTDB taxonomy): Bacteria > Actinomycetota > Actinomycetes > Propionibacteriales > Nocardioidaceae > Nocardioides. The sequence goes on along the minus strand of CAVWMP010000006.1, from coordinate 87,173 downwards.
TCCGCGTCACCGAGGCGGCCGCGATGGCCGCCGGACGGTGGGTCGGTCGCGGCGACAAGAACGGCGCCGACGACGTCGCGGTCAACGCGATGCGCGTGATGATCTCGACGATCGGCATGGACGGCACCGTGGTCATCGGCGAGGGCGAGAAGGACAACGCCCCGATGCTCTACAACGGCGAGAAGGTCGGTGACGGCACCGGCCCCGAGGTCGACGTCGCGGTGGACCCGATCGACGGCACCACGCTGACCGCCAAGGGGATGAGCAACGCGATCGCGGTGCTGGCGGTCGCACCGCGGGGCTCGATGTACGACCCCTCCGCAGTCTTCTACATGGAGAAGCTGGTCTGCGGCCCCGAGGCCGCCGACGTGGTGGACATCCGCTACCCGGCGGCGGAGAACATCGCCCAGGTCGCCAAGGCCAAGGGTGGCAAGCCCGAGGACGTCACCGTGGTGCTGCTCGACCGCCCCCGGCACCAGCAGCTGGCCGAGGAGATCCGGGCCACCGGCGCCCGGATCAAGTTCATCGTCGACGGCGACGTGGCCGGCGCCATCTCGGCGGCCCGGGCCGACAGCGGGGTCGACCTGCTGCTCGGCATCGGCGGCACCCCGGAGGGCATCATCGCCGCCTGCGCGATGAAGTGCACCGGCGGCGTGATCCAGGGCCGGCTGTGGCCGCAGGACGACGACGAGCGGCAGCGGGCGATCGACGCCGGGCACGACCTGGACCCGGACGTGATCCTCTCCACCGACGAGCTGGTCACCGGCGACGACTGCTTCTTCGTCGCCACCGGGATCACCGACGGTGACCTGATGCGGGGCGTGCACTACGTCGGTGGCGGAGCCACCACGCACTCACTGGTGATGCGCTCGCGCAGCGGCACCATCCGCTCGATCAAGTCCGAGCACCGGCTGGCGAAGCTACGCGCTTATTCCGCTATCGACTTCGAGCACTGAGCCGGCGCCGGTCGCGGCGAGGGCCTCGACCACCAGACCCGAGACCCGCGGGTCGATCGCCATCCCGAGGTGGCTGGCGACGACCTCGACGGCCCGCGCGGTCGGGTCGATGCAGGCACGCCAGTCGACGATGCCGTCCCGCTTGCTGTAGATCGCGGTGAAGGCCACGTCGTCGGGGACCGGGCTGGCCATCTCCTGGAAGCTGCTCCTGGGCGCACGCGCCGGCGACGCACTCCGCCGACATCAGTCCGGGGAGCCCGGCGCGACTCAGTCGCACCAGGACCTCGACGCTCGCGCTCAGCGCCAGGTGGTGAGCTGCGGGTGCGAGCATCGGGCTGCCCATCGTCACGATGCCCGAGACCAGGTCGGGCCGGCGAACCGCCAGGCCACGGGCGAGCATCCCCCCGAGGCTGTGGCCGACCAGCTGCACGCGACTCCCCCGGCGGGCGGCGATCGACTCCAGCCGGGTCTCCAGCAGGGCCGCCGCGTCCAGGGTGCAACCGACGTTGGCCCGGATCTGCGAACGGTAGGTCCGGAAGCCCTGCTCACGCAGGGTGCGCGCCATCAGCCCGAGGGTCAGGTCACCGGCCAGGAAACCGGGAATCAGCAGCACCGGGTCCGCGGTGCGGGTCACCACGCGGCTGGAGTAGGGGCGACGGCGACGACCGGACCGGTCCCGTCGCGCTCCCCATGCGTAGCGGCCGACCTCGGTGACCACACTGCCCTCGCGCAGCACCGCCGCGACCGCCGGCCGCGCGAAACCCGCGGGCAGCAGGAAGGAACCCACGGATCCTGCCGCGTGCTGGGCTGTGTGCTGGTTCACACCGATCATGCTGCCCACCCCCCTGGGGTTCACACCCGGTCGACACCGTTTCGTGACCCTACGCCCTATTCTTTACCTCCGTGTGACCCACGCCAAGGGCGAAGTGTCCCTGTCCTGCCGCGATGACGTGGGCCGATGCTGTCTACTGGCTGGTATGTCGCGCACCCACGATCACGGTCCCGACCCGTCCGCCCCCACCGGTCCCCAGGCGGACCTCAACCGGATCCGCGTCTCCGAGGAGCTGTTCGCGCCCGTGGCCCGGGACGTCGAGCTGTGCTACCAGACGTTCGGCGACCCCGACGACGAGCCGCTGCTGCTGGTGATGGGACTGGGCGGCCCGATGACCTGGTGGGACGCCCAGCTGTGCCGGCGGCTGGCGGCCGCGGGCTTCTTCGTGGTCCGCTACGACAACCGGGACACCGGTCGGTCCAGCAGGATGAAGGGCCGGGTGACCCGGTCGGCGCTGGTCCGCGCCTACATGGGCCGCCGAGCCCGCCCGCCGTACTCCCTGGACGACCTCGCCGGCGACGCGGTCGGGCTGCTGGACCACCTCGGCATCGACGCCGCGCACATCGCCGGCGTGTCGATGGGCGGCATGATCGTCCAGACGCTGACGATCGCCGCGCCGCAGCGGGTGCGGAGCCTGACCAGCATCTCCTCGACCACCGGGAAGCGGACGGTGGGCTGGCAGCACCCGGGTCTGCTGCCGAACCTGATCGGGTCCCGGCGCAACAGCCGCGAAGCCTACGTGCAGGCGAACCTCGTCGACCTGGCGGCTGATCGGCTCCCCGGCGTACCCACAGAGCGACGAGCGGATCCGCACCCGAGCCGAGGAGACCTTCGACCGCGGGATCAGCCCCAGCGGCGTGATGCGCCAGATGATGGCCGTGGTGACGCAGCCCAACCGGGGGCCCCGGCTGCACGGGGTCCGCGTCCCGACGCTGGTCATCCACGGGCTGGCCGACAAGATGGTGCACGTCTCCGGCGGCCGGGCGACCGCCGCCGCGGTCCCGGGCGCCGAGCTGCTGCTCATCGACGGCATGGGCCACGACCTGCCGCCACAGCTGCACGAGACGTACGCCGGCGCGATCCGCAGGACTGCGGACCGCGCCGGGTGATCGAACAGATGGTGCGAGCGGGGACGCTCAGTCGCTGAGCCGGTCCCCCGACTCGGTGTCGAACACGTGCACGTGCTGCGGGTCCGTGGTCACGTAGATCATCTGTCCCTTGCGGGCCGCGTCCCGACCGCTGACCCGGACGATCAGGTCGTGCGGGGTGCCCTCCACACCGCTGGTGCCGTAGACGAACGCGTCGGCGCCGAGCTCCTCGACCACGGTCACCTTGACCGGCAGACCGCCGTCGTTCTCCGAGACCAGCCGCCACGACTCGGGGCGGACACCAACGGTGATCTTGCCCTTCATCTTCTTCGACGCCGTGGCGTCGACCGGGACCAGGTAGTCGCCGATCTGCGCCTGGCCGTCCTTGGCAGTGGCCTCGAGCAGGTTCATCTGCGGCGAGCCGATGAAGCTGGCCACGAACAGGTTGACGGGCCGGTCGTAGAGCTTCAGCGGCGTGTCGACCTGCATCAGGTGCCCGAGCTTCATCACCGCGACCCGGTCGCCCATCGTCATCGCCTCGACCTGGTCGTGGGTGACGTAGACGGTGGTGACCCCGAGGTCGGCCTGGAGCTTGGCGATGTCGGTGCGGGTCTGCACGCGCATCTTGGCGTCGAGGTTGGACAGCGGCTCGTCCATGCAGAAGACCTGCGGGCTGCGGACGATCGCGCGGCCCATCGCGACGCGCTGGCGCTGGCCACCCGAGAGCGCCTTCGGCTTGCGCTCGAGGAACTCCTCGAGCCCGAGGATCTTGGCGGCATCGGCGACGCGCTTCTTGCGCTCGTCGGCGGGGACCTTCGCCATCTTCAGGGCGAAGCCCATGTTGTCGGCCACGCTCATGTGCGGGTACAGCGCGTAGTTCTGGAACACCATCGCGATGTCGCGGTCCTTCGGCGGTACGTGCGTGACGTCCCGGTCGCCGATGAAGATCTTGCCGGCGTTCACCTCCTCCAGGCCGGCCAGCATCCGGAGGGTGGTGGACTTGCCACACCCGGACGGGCCGACGAGGACCATGAACTCCCCGTCGTTGATCTCCAGGTCGATGCCCGGGACGGCAGGTACGTCAGCACCGGGATACCAGCGCTGAGCCTTGTCGAACGTGATTGTTGCCATGCGGCTGCTCTCCTTCACCGGCAGGTACGTGCCGGACGATCCGTAGTGAAGTGATGCCGAGGTGACGTCCGTCACCCCGACCTTCGCCACCCTAGGGGAAACTGGTCAGTAAGTGGACCTCTCGGTGCTCAACCAGCGAGACGGGGCGTCGCCCCGCAGCTCCAGGCCGACCCCGTCCGACCGCCAGCCGACGTCGACCGGGTCGATCACCCCGCCGGAGAAATGACCCGCCGCGTCGCGGTTCTCGAAGGCCAGGAAGACCGCTGTGCCGTCGCGTCGGGTGACGAGCCGCCCGACGTACAGGTCCTCGCTGGTGAGCCGGACCGCAGCACCCACGTCGACCGGCGCCCCCGGACCCGCGACCGGGACAGACCAGACCCCGCCCGCCCCGGCCTGCGCTCCCGGCATCTCGGTGGCCAGGCAGGAGAACAGCAACGCCCAGCGCCCGTCCAGCTGTGCCAGCGAGATCACCTCGAGTTGGTCGAACCGACCCGTGGGTGCGCTCAGCGGAGCGGTCACCTGCCAGTCGAGGAGGTCCGTCGAGACGGCGTGCCCGACGACCCCGTGGCCGCCGCCCTCGCGATCGGGGGGCGGCACCTGCGCGGTCAGGTAGAGGTGCCAGAGGCCGGCGGCGTCCCGGATCACGAACGGGTCGCGCCAGTGCTGGTCGGCGACCCGGTCCTCGGCGCCCGCAGGGCGAAGGTGGTACCACCGGTCGTCCGCCTCGGGCAGCGCGTCGCGCACCCGACTCCACGCCAGCAGGTCGGGCGAGGTGGAGACGCCGATCCGCTGCACCCGGCCGCCCTCGGCGCGGGCGATGCCACTGGTGAACATCCGCCACAGCCCGTCGTCGCCGCGCACCACGCTGCCGGTCCACGTCGCCAGGTCGTCGTACGCCGGCTCCGGCTGCGGCGCCAGCGCGTCGTCGAGGCGGCGCCAGGTGCTCAGGTCCTCGGAGACGGCGTGCCCGATCGAGGCGTGGGTGTGCCGCAGGTCCGGGTCACCCAGGCTCCGCGGCGCGTGCAGGAAGAACAGGTGGTACCGCTCTCCGTCGTCGGCGGTCCAGAAGTCCCAGACCCAGTCCTCGTCGAGGTCCAGCATCACGAGCGCCCCGCGACCCCGACCGCCGGCTCGAACTCCTCGACCGCCACCGCGTGCAGCACGTACGCCGACTCCGGCGCGGTCGCCGGCAGCCGCACGCCGACCGCCTCGAGCGCCGAGCCCGGCACCTCGACCCCGCGACCGTCGACCCAGGTGGTGGCCAGGTCGGAGGGGTGCCGCTCGCCGGGCACCGTCTCATTCGTCAGCCGGTAGGTGCGCGACGGGTCCAACCCGGGGAGCTGCACCGAGAGCGGTGACTGGGTGAGCGTGGTGGCGACGGTGGCCACCACGTACCAGGCCTCGGAGCCGTCGGCGGCGACGACGCCGGTCACCGACAGTGCCGGGTCCGGGTGGTCGCCCCGCACCGTGCGACCGGTGGCCAGCAGCGGTCGGACCCGCTTGTGCAGCGCCACCCAGGCCGCCACCCGGTCGAGCTCCTCGTCCCCGAGCGAGCTGAGGTCCCACTCGATGCCGAAGTGGCCCAGCAGCGCGGTGGCCGCCCGGAACGTCATCGTGTGGGTCCGGCCGGTGGTGTGCGCGACCGGACCGCCGAGGTGAGCGCCCATCATCTCCGGCGGCACCACCAGCGAGGTCCAGGTCTGGATCCGCTGCCGCTCGATCGCGTCGATGGTGTCGCTGGGCCACACCCGGTCGGTACGCCGGAGCACCTCGAGGTCGATCCGGGCCCCGCCGCTGGCGCAGGACTCGATCTCCAGGTGCGGGTGCACGCCCCGCAGCTCGTCGAGCAGCCGGTAGAACGAAAGCGTCTGCCGGTGCACCGCGGGTCGTCCGGCGTGCGCGACGTCGATCAGGTCCCGGTTGTGGTCCCACTTGAGATAGGCGATGTCGTATTCGTCGAGCAGCTCCAGCAGCGCGTCCCGGACGTGCGCGTAGGCACCCGGCACCTGGAGGTCCAGCACCTGCTGGTGCCGCCACTCCGGCGGCACGTCGTGCCGCCCGCGCAGGATCCAGTCCGGGTGCTCGCGGGCCAGGTCGGAGTCCTCGTTGACCATCTCCGGCTCGACCCACAGGCCGAAGTCCATCCCGCAGGACCGGACCTTCTCGATCAGCGGGTGCAGGCCTTCGGGCCACACCGACCGGTCCACGGTCCAGTCGCCCAGGGCGGCCCGGTCGGACCGTCGGCCGTGCATCCAGCCGTCGTCGAGGACGAAGCGTTCGACGCCGACGCGGGCCGCGGCCTCGGCGAGAGCGCCGAGCCGGTCCAGGTCGTGGTCGAAGTACGCCGCCTCCCAGGTGTTCACCAGCACCGGCCGGACCCGCCGGGAGCGGTCCGCGTGCCGGCGTACCCAGGCGTGCAGTCGGTCCGAGGCACCGTCGAGACCGGCGCCGGACCAGCACCCCAGGAACCACGGTCCGTAGTAGGTCTCACCCTCGCCGAGCACCACCTCGCCGGGGCCGAGCAGCTCGCCGCCACCGAGCAGGCACTCCCCCTCGACGGTGCGCTCGGCGTACGTCGCGTGGTCGCCGCTCCAGGCCAGGTGCGTCGCCCACACCTCGCCGGTGCGGAAGCCGAAGCCGGGGGTGCCCGCAGCCATCAGCAGGCTGGCGTCGTGCCCGGTGCGGCCGTGCCGGCCCTCGCGCAGGTGGGTGCCGATGAGGAAAGGGCGGCGCAGCGGGGTGCGCTCCCGGCACCACCGGCCGGTGAGGTCGACCAGCTCGGTGGCCCGCGCGGCCACCGGGAGCGCGGAACGGGCCGCGGCGAGCTGGAGCCGGCCGCGCCCGGTGTTGGTCACCACCGGCCGGGTGCGGAGCACGCCCTCCCGGGTCAGCTCGAGGTCGATTCGCACCTCCCAGCCGGCCTCGGCGTCGACACCGTGCAGCTCCACCCGGGCGTCGGCCTCCGGGTCGTCGTCGACGACGTGCCAGGTCCAACCGCGCAGCCGTGGCGACCAGGCGGCGTGGTCGTCGCCGAGCCGGACACCCTCCAGGCCGGGGGTCCCGGTGAAGCCGGAGCCGTTGTCGCCCACCACGCCGCGCACCCGCGGCTGGTCCAGCGCCGAGTGCGGCACCCCGGGCGTGCGCAGCTCGGTGAGGTCCGCCAGATGCTCGGGCGACAGGTCGCCGAGGGCGGCGCCCCAGTGCAGGATGCTGGGCTCTGACGCCGGAGAGGGCGCGAGCACGAGGCTCACGCCCTCTCGGGTCAGGTGGACGGGAGACGGGGTAGTCACCCGCTCATCATGTCAACTCGCTCAGCCCTTGACCGCCCCGCTCGTCAGCCCACGGACAAAGAACCGCTGCAGGCTGAAGAACACGACCATCGGGAGCAGCATCGAGATGAACGCACCGGCCGTCAGCAGCTCCTGACCCAGACCGGCGGTGCCGATCAGGCCCTGCAGCTCGACGATCACGGTCGCGTTGCCCGAGCTGCCCAGAAACAGCTTGGCGATCAGCAGGTCGTTCCAGACCCACAGGAACTGCAGGATGGCGAACGCTGCCAGCGCCGGCACCGACATCGGCACGATCAACCGCCAGAACGTCTGGTAGTGCGACGCTCCGTCGATCTTCGCCGACTCGATGACGGTCTTGGGCAACGTCGTCATGTAGTTGCGCAGCACGTAGATCGCCAACGGCATCCCGAACCCGGTGTGCAACAACCACACCGCGAAGTACTCGCGCAGGATGTCCAGCCCCCGGGGCCCGAGCAGGTTCAGCATCGGCTGGAACGCCACCTGGATCGGGATCACCATCACCGCGACGATGCTGATGAACAGGATGTCCTTGCCCCGAAAGTCCATGAAGGTGAAGGCGTACGCCGCGAAGGCCGCGAACATGATCGGGATCAACGTCGCCGGGATCGCCACGACCAGGCTGTTGATGAAGCCCGTGCCGAGGTCGGTCCCCTCGAAGACCCGACGGTAGTTCTCCGTGGTGAAACCCGCGTTTCCGGGGTTCACCAGGATCGACCACCAGCCCGACTGGGTCGCCTCGGTGCGGTCCCGGAAGGACGTCACCAGGAGGCCCAGGGTGGGCACGGTCCACAGCACGCAGAGGAACAGCATCCCGAAGATGGCGACCGGGCTGCGGCGACGGCCGTCGGCCATCGTCATGAACCCGCTGGTCTTGCGGTTGCCGGCCTTGCGCTCGCTGGTCTCGTGCTCGCCCTCGGCGAGCATCACCGAGCTCATCCGATCGCTCATGCGTTGGCCTCCTCGTCCCGGAAGTGCTTGACCTGGTAGATCAGCACGGGTGTGATCGCCACCAGCAGCACCACGACGATCGCCGAGGCGATGCCCGCGTTGCCGTTCGCGAACAGCTCGAAGAAGAAGAGGTTCGCGATCACGTTGGTGTCGAACCGGCCGTTGGTCAGGACGTAGACCACGTCGAAGACCTTGAGCACCAGGATCAGCACCGTGATGAAGACCGTGATCGTGGTCCCCTTGATCTGCGGCACCACGACGCGCCAGAAGATCTGCCACTCGGTGGCCCCGTCGATGCGGGCCGCCTCGATGGTGTCCTCCGGCACGCCCTTGATGGCCGAGGACATCAGGATCATGCCGAAGCCCACCTGCAGCCAGATGAGGATCACCATCAGCAGCAGCGAGTTCAGCTTGAGCGTGTCGTTCTGCAGCCAGGTCTGCGCCTCGCCGCCCAGACCCGTCCAGATCGCATTCAGCAGGCCGGTCTGGGTCTCGCCCGAGTCATAGTTGTAGACCAGGCCCCAGATCGCAGAGGCACCCACGAACGAGATCGCCATCGGCAGGAAGATGATGCTCTTGGCGATGCTCTCGCCGCGCGGGGCAAGCTTGTCGGCCATCACCGCCACCACGATGCCGATCGCGACCACCACGGCGGGGACGATGATCAACCAGAGCAGGTTGTTGATCAAGGTTCCCCGGAAAGCGGCATCGCCGAAGATCGTGGTGTAGTTCTCGAACCCGACCCAGGCCTCGCTGTCCTTGTCGGCGAACGAGTAGACGATCGTCTGGACCGCCGGGTAGAGCAGCATCAGCCCGATCAGGCCGAAGCCGGGCAGCAGGTAGGCGTACGGGATCAGCCGGGTCGCGGCCTTCTCCGGAAGTCCCTCGATGAACTGGTTCAGGAAGTAGAACAGCACCGCGGCACCGCCGACGCCGACGACGACAGCGACGATCCCGATGAGGATCTTGGAGTCGAAGTAGACCTCCGGCAGGATCGAGAACGACATGAACGCCGTGTACATGACGTACGCGGTGACGATCATCCCGACGATGCCGACGACGATCTTCACCGGCGTGGCGCGGCCGTGGCGAACCTCGTCCACGGCGGGGTCCGGCCCCGCCGCCGGCGAACCGGCGGCGGAGCCCTCCTGGTGCGTGGTGGTCATGACGCCGGCCAGGAAGCCTCGATCTTGGCAAGGGCATCCTTGCTCGAATCACCGCTCATCCAGTCGACCATCCCGGTCCAGAACGTCCCGGAACCCACCGACTTGGGCATCAGGTCGGAGGCGTCGAACCGGAACACGTCGGCGTCGGCGGCCAGCTGCGCGATCGACCGGGTGGTCTCGTCGGCGTACTGGGAGTTGTCGAACGTCGCGTGCGGGGAGAGCCAGCCGCCGACGGCGGCCCACTCGGCCCCGAACTGGTCGGAGAGGAGGAACTCCATCACCTTCTGGACGTCCTCGTCACCACCGTTGAAGGTGGCGGCGAGGTCGCCACCGCCGAGCAGCGGTGAACCGTCGTACCCGCCCTCGTAGGGCGGGAAGTAGAACGTGCCGACGGTGCTGTCGAGGTCGGCCTGGACGTCCTCGGGGTAGAACCCGGTGGCGAAGTTGCCCTGGCGGTGCAGGTAGCAGCCCGGGTTGGCCTTGAACGCCGGGGTCATCGCGTCGGCGAAGTTGGTGTTGAGGATGCCCTTGGCGCCACCCAGCACCAGCCCGTCGCCCTTGGCGATCTCGCCGAAGGCGTCGAGCGCCTCGACGATCTGCGGGTCGTCGAACGGGATCTCGTGGGCGACCCACTGGTCGTAGACGTCGGGACCGGCGGTGCGGAGCACGTACTCCTCGAGCCAGTCGGTGCCGACCCAGCCGGTGGCCTGGTCGGACTCCCAGCCCATGCACCACGGCGGGGTGCCGTCGGCCTTGATCTCCTCCGAGAGCGCCATCAGGTCCTGGATGGTGGCGGGCTCGGTGTCGTAGCCGGCCTCGGTGTACTGGGGCGTCGGGTACCACACGATGGACTTGACGGCCATCCGCATCGGGGCGCCGTACACCGTGTCGTCCTTGGTGGCCGCGTCCAGGAACCCGGGGATCAGGGTCTCCTGGATCGCAGCGATGTCGATGACGTCCTCGATCGGCGTCATGTCGTCGGAGAGGTCGAGCAGGCCACCCGGCTGCGGGAAGAGCGCGATGTCGGGAGCATCCCCGGCGCCGACACGCTGCACGATGGTGGTGGTGAAGTCGGTGTCCTCGGTGTACTCGATGGTGATCCCGGACTCCTCCTCGAAGGCCGCCAGGGAGTCCTCGAACGCGGACTTCTCGCCGCCACCGAAGGCACCGAGGATGGTCACGGTCCCGTCGCCGCTGTCGCCGCTGGAGACACCGCCGCTGTCCCCTCCGCTGTCACCGCTCGAGAGACATCCCGTGGTCAGGAGCGCCAGCGTGGCCCCCACCCCGACCGCCGCGAGGCGACGTCGCTTTCCTGTTCCCATTCTCAATCCCACTCCTTGGTCGTTGTCGGCATCGCTGCCCCCTGAGCGCCCACACGGTTCGAGATGTGACTGCTGTCACGCCGCGTACTGCCCTGTCTACTGAACCCTCATCCACCTGTCGAGACTTGTGACCCACCTGTTACCCGTGGTCTCACGCGTCGACCCGTGGTGCCGATCCCCGATCTTTCGCACCGCTCGCACAGGTTCGCGCAAACGTTTGCGATCTACGCTGACGATCGTCACCTACGTCACAACCAGAGTCAAGGGGGGTGTCGCAAACGTTTGCAAATCGTTCTAAGGTGACCGACATGCCCGAGACGCGCACCCCCTCGGTCAACATGGCCGACGTCGCCGCGCGGGCCGGTGTCTCGATCGCCACCGTCTCGCGGGCGCTGCGTGACGTGCCGGGAGTCAGCGAGAGCACCCGCCGGCGGATCCGCGAGATCGCCGACGACCTGGCGTACGTCGTCTCCCCCGAGGCATCGGGGCTGTCCCGCCGGCTGACCGGCCGGATCGCGGTGGTCGTCCCGCGGATCGACGTGTGGTTCTACTCCGCGATGCTGGCGGCGGTCGAACGGACGCTGCACGGGGCCGGCCTCGACGTCCTCGTGTACCAGGTCGACGGGCGCCGCGAACGGGAGCTCTTCTTCGAACGGTTGCCGTCCCGGCGCAAGGCGGACGCGGTCATCCTGGTGGCACTCCCGGTGCTCGCCGAGGAGGAGCGACGACTCGATCTGCTCGGCGTGGACGTGGTCGTCGCCGGCGGTCGGCTGCGCGACCTGCCGCACGTGCAGGTCGACGACCACGGGGTCGCCGCCCGGGCGGTCGACCACCTGGTCGGGCTCGGGCACCGCCGGATCGCGATGATCCGGACCAGCGACACCGACGGCACCCGCTGGTCCGCGGACCAGCTGCGGACGCAGGGGTGGCGCGACTCCCTGGACCGGCACGGTCTGCCGGCCCCGGAGGACCACCTCGTCACCGAGGAGATGGGGGTGACTGCCGGGGCCGTGGGCGTCGAGCGGCTCCTCACGCTCCCCCGGCCACCCACTGCGATCCTGGCTTACTCCGACGAGATCGCCTTCGGGGCGCTGCACGCGTTGCACTGCCGCGGCGTCGACGTGCCCGGGGAAATGTCGGTGGTCGGCGTGGACGGGCACCCGCTGGCGGAGCTGTTCGACCTGACCACCGTCGACCAGGACGTGGACCGTCAGGGACGGCTGGCCGCCGAGAAGGTGCTCGCCCTGCTGTCCGACCGCGAGGTGGGCTGCGAGGACTCGATCGGCACCGGCACGCTGGTGGTCCGCGGGACCACCGGTCCGCCGGGCGACTGAGTCGCCTCAGCGGTGCCGTCGCTCCACCGTGACTCCGCCGCCCACGGCCCGGCCGCCGACCCGCAGCGTGGGCGAGCGGTCGTCCACCTGTTCGGCGACCAACCCGGTCGGTCCCCGGAACCCGCCCAGGACGCCGCTGCCCTCGATCACCACCCGCACCTCGGGGCCGACCACGATCTCGATCCCGCCGAGGACCACCCGGCAGGTGAGCTGCACCTCCCGGGTGCTGATCCGGGCGTGCCGGAGGTCGAGGACGACGCTGCCCAGCACCGCGGTCACGGCCAGCCTCGGCGGGACGTCCCACACCCCGGTGCGGGCCAGACGGCCGCCGACGGTGCGATGCCGCTCGGGGGCCGCGGCCCCGGCCCGGGGGCGGAGGTCCCTGGTGACCGCGGCCAGGTCACCGCGGGTGCGGGCGGCGTACGCCGTCCCCAACCGCTCGTCGAGCTCGGTCAGGTCCAGCCGACCGTCGCCCACCGCCTCGCGCAGCAGCGCCACCGCGGTCTCCCGCTCGGCATCGCCGACCCGGTCCCCGGTGATCGAACCCGTCGTCCCGCCGGACTGCTGGTCCCTCGTCCGGCCGGTCCGCTGGCCCCTCGTCGGGCCGGTCGTCGGGCCGGTCGGCGGGCCGGTCAGCGGGATGGTCGTGCGGGCGGTCGGTCATCCCCGGCCCAGCATCCGGCGGCGGCCGCCGCCCTTCTCGCCAGGCATCGGCTTGCGGGTGACGGTGACGCCGCCCATCAGCGCGACGCCCTTGACCCGGACCACCGGGGAGCCGGCGTCGATCGCGGGCTCCACCCGGTCACGCGCCTGGTCGAACGAGCCCATGATGCCGAACCCCTCGACCACCACTCGGGTGCGCGCGTTGACGTAGATGTCCACGCCTCCCATCACGGCGTTGGCGTAGATGACGACCTCGGGAGCGGCGAAGACGGCCTCCCGCAGGTCCAGGTCGACGCCGCCCATCAGCGCGAACGCGGTGTGCGTGTGCCCGATCTCCCACACTCCCCTGCGGTCCTGCGCACTCAGCACCCCGACGCTCGTGTCGTGGTGGGCGGCCGGGAGCGACGAGGACGGGGCGCCCCGGGGGACGGGTGTGGCACCCTGCGGCAGGTCCAGCTGCCCGGTCGGCAGGTCCACCACGATCGGGACCAGATCGGCGTACACCTTCGCGGCGTACGTCGCCTCGAGCCGCTCGTCGAGCTCGTCCAGGTCCAGTCGCCCCTCGCCGGCGGCCTCCCGGAGGAGCTCGGCCACCCGGTGCCGGTCGTGGTCGGAGATGCGCAGCCGAGCCGGGTCCGGTGCCGAGTCTCCGTGCGAGGGATCGCGCTGGTCCATCTGCTCAGCCTAGTTCCGGGTCAGGACGCGACGACGAGCACCGGGCTGGGGTCGATCTCGACCCGCACCCGGTCGCCCCCGTGCAGCACGGCCGCCGCGTCGGTCGCGAGCTGGGCCACGATCAGGGTGCCGTCGGACAGCCGGCCGGTGGCCCGCGAGACCGGCCCGAGGAAGGCGACGGAGACGATCGTGACCGGACCAGACTCGTCGGGGGCGAACACGATGCGCTCCGGGCGCACCAGGGCCAGGCCGGAGCCGTCCGCCGACCCCTCCAGCACCGGGAGGGTGGTCCCGAGCACCTGGGCGGAGCCGCCGATCACCTGGGCCGGGATCCGGTTGCTCAGCCCGACGAACTCGCCGACGAACGGCGTGGCCGGGGCGGCGTACAGCTCGGTCGGCGCGGCCAGCTGCTCGAGCCTGCCGGCGTTCATCACGCCGACCCGGTCGGCCACCGCCAGCGCCTCCTCCTGGTCGTGGGTGACGAAGAGCGTCGTGGTGCCGACGTCCTGCTGGACCCGTCGGATCTCGTCGCGGAGCTGGACGCGGACCTTGGCATCGAGCGCCGAGAGCGGCTCGTCGAGCAGCAGCACCGCCGGCTCGATGGCGAGGGCGCGGGCCAGCGCGACCCGCTGCTGCTGACCGCCGGAGAGCTGGTTGGCGTACCGGTCGCCGTGCTGGCCGAGCCCGACCATCTCGAGCATCTCGCCCGCCCGCTCGCGCCGCTCCTTGCGCGACCGGCCGCGCAGCTTGAGACCGAACCCGACGTTGTCCATCACCGTCAGGTGCGGGAACAGGCTGTAGGCCTGGAAGACCATCCCCATGTCGCGCTTGTTGGCCGGCACCCGGGTGAGGTCCCGGCCGCCGACGCTGATCGTCCCGGCGTCCTGGCGCTCGAGCCCGGCCAGGATCCGCAGCACCGTGGTCTTGCCGCAGCCCGAGGGCCCGAGCAGCACCACCATCTCGCCGGGCTCCAGGTGGAGGTCGAGACCATCCAGGGCCCGCACGTCGCCGTACGCACGCTGCAGCCCGGTCATCTGCACGGCGACGCCGTGGGCGGCAGCGGCCTGGGGGGTGTGGCTGGACATCTACGTGCCTTCCGACGGGCGTCGACGACGGTCGAGGAACGAGAGCAGGAGCAGCAGCGTCGCGGCGAAGAGGATCGAGGCGAGCGAGGCGGCCATCGCTAGGGGCGCGTTGCGCAGGTTGAGCTGGACGATCGCCACCGGGAGCGTGTTGTAGTTCTGCAGCGAGGCGACGGTGTACTCCCCCAGCACCAGGGCGACCGCGATGAACGCGCCGCCCAGGACGCCGGCCCAGACGTTGGGCACGATCACCCGGACCACGACGGTGAACCAGCTCGCGCCGAGCGAGCGGGCCGCCTCGGCGAGCGTCCGCGCGTCGATCGAGGAGAGGGAGGCGTCGATGGCCCGGTAGGAGTAGGGCAGCACCAGCACCACGTAGAGGAAGGTCAGGGTGAGCACGGAGTCGCCGATGAAGTAGTTGACCCAGGCATAGACCCCGCGAACCCCCACCACGATCACCAGCGCCGGGATGGTGAGCGGCAGCAGGCAGAGGAACTCGAGCATCCGGGTCGCCCGCGGCACCCGCAACCGCACCCAGATCATGGTGGGCACCAGCAGCACCACCATCCCGATCACCGTCAGCGCCGCGAGCATCAGCGACGTACCGATCGCGCGGGTCATCGTCGGGTCCTCGGCCAGCCCGCGCCAGGCGTCGAGGGTCCACTCGCCCGTGCCCGGGACGTGCAGGCTGAAGTCGGCCAGCGCCACCAGCGGCAGCAGGAAGAAGGTGGCGAACGCCAGCAACAGGGCACCGCGGAGCAGTCGCCAGGGCCAGGAGCCGGTCATGACAGCCACCTCGAGGTGCGCTTGAGGAGCCACGCGTACAGACCCATCACGATCGCGACCACGATCACCATCTCCAGGGCCAGCGCGAAGGCGAAGTTCGCCTGGCCGAGCACGATCTCGCTGGTCAGCGCGGCGCGGATCAGCAGCGGCGTGATCGGCGAGCCCTGGCTGACCAGGGCGGCGGCGGTGGCGTACGCGGCGAAGGCGTTGGCGAACAGCAGCAGGGCAGAGCCCAGGAAAGCGGGCCGGAGCAACGGGAAGGCGACCTGCAGCCAGTACTGCCGGGTGCTGGCGCCGAGGTTGACCGCGGCCTCGCGCCACTGGGGCCGGATCCCCTCGAGCGCCGGGAGGAAGACGATCACCATCAGCGGGATCTGGAAGTAGGTGTAGACGAGGATCAGGCCGGGCAGCTCGTAGAGCCAGGGCGACCCCGAGTCGTCGAGGTTGAACAGCCGGACCAGCAGGTCGGTGAGCAGTCCGCCGAAGCCGAGGGTGGCCATCCAGGCGAAGGCCAGGGTGACTCCGCCGAACTGGGCCAGCACGCCGCAGATCGCCACCACGGCCTTGCGCAGCACGCTGGTGGGTGGCGCGCTGAGGATCAGGTACGCCAGCAGCGCACCGAGGACCGCGCCCACCGCGGCCGAGGCGAACGACAGGTAGAGGCTCTGCCTCAGGGCGGCGAGCGCGGTCTCACCGCCCAGGGCGCGGATCTTCTCCAGCGAGAAGGCGCCGTCGGTGTCCTGGAAGGCGCCGACCACCACCGTGATGGTCGGGACGATCAGGAAGATCGTGATGAAGACGAGGAACGGGAGCAGGCCCACGGACGGGCCGACGCGGAAGCGTCGGCCCGCCCGTGGTGGCGGTGCAGGCTGCGTGCCCGGAGCCTGGACCGGGGCCGCGACGCTCAGCCGACGGCCTTCGCCCAGTTCTCGGCCAGGTAGCTCGCCATCTGCTCGGTCTGCTCGGCGTTCGGGACGATCGCCTCACCCTCGACCTCGGGCAGGGCGGCGTACAGCTCCTCGTCGATCGTGCCGGCCTCGGCCATGGCCTCGGCCCGGACGGGGCGGGCCCCGCCGGCCAGCCACAGGTTCTGGCCCTCGTCGCTGTACAGGAACTCCTGCCACAACCGCGCGGCGGCCGGGTGCGGACCGTCGGCGTTGATGGCCTGGTAGTAGTAGCCGGCGATCGGCGCGTCCGAGGGCACGAGCACCTTCCAGCTCGGGAGCTTGGCCGTCTCGGCTGCGTTCAGGTAGTCCCAGTCGATGACGACCGGGGTCTGCCCGGACTCGATCGTGGCCGCGGTGGGGTCGACCGGCAGGAAGTTGCCGGCGGCCTTGAGCTTGGTGAAGAACTCCACGCCGGGGGCGATGTCGTCGACGGAGCCGCCGTTGGCGACCGAGGCCATCACCACGCCGCTGAACGCGGCGCCGGCCTGGGTCGGGTCACCGTTCAGCGCGACCTTGCCCTTGAAGTCAGGACCGAGCAGGTCGTCGAGCGAGGTCACCTCGGGGACCTTGTCGGAGTCGTAGCCGATCGACATGAAGCCGCCGTAGTCGTTGACCCACAGCCCGTCCGGGTCCTTGAACTCGGCGGGGATGTCGTCCCAGGTCTCCACCTGGTACGGCGCGAACATGTCGGTGTTGGCGAGTGCCACGGACTGGCCGAGGTCGAAGACGTCGGGCGCCCGGTCGGAGCCCTGGAGCTGCTCGGCGGCGTTGATCTCGTCCTGGCTGGCCGCGTCCGGCTGGGCGGAGTTGACCGTGATGTCGTACTTCGCCTCGAACGTCGAGATCACCTCGCCGTAGTTGGCCCAGTCCGGGGGCAGCGCGATGACGTTGAGCTCACCCTCCTCCTGGGCGGCCGTGACCAGCGCGTCCAGGCCACCGAAGTCGGCCGCGGAGGTCGCGGACGTGGCGGACGAGTCGTCCGAGGAGCTGCCGCTGGGCTCGTCGTCGGCCGGCGGCGAACAGGCCGCCAGCGACGCGGCCGTGGCCAGCGCCGCGACGGAGAGCAGAGTGGGACGGAACTTCACGGGAACCTCCTGATGGCGGGCGCACGGGCGCCGTACGCAACCTGACGGATGTGCGTGCTCGGAGGCTACTCGGACCGGGAGTGGTCTAGGTCACGGTTCGGCTGCGGTTCGGCCGCGGCGTGTCGGCAGACCCCTGCCCGGCGGTCGGGTTGCTCGACCACCCTGCGGGAAACTCCTGTCGGGACCCCTTGTCGGGACCCCTGTCGGGAACCCCTGACGCGGGAACCCTGACGACCGGGGATTCCTGGGACGGGTGGGATTCCTGGGCCGGGTCGTGTGCCTGGTCCGGGGTTGTCAGGGATCTCCCACGGTTGTCGGCCGGTGCAACCCCTGACAACCGTCGGGAACCCCTGACCACCTTGTCGGGAACCCCTGACGACCGGGGATTCCTGGGACAGGTGGGGCAGCCAGGGCGACCGTTGGCGGCCACACCCGCCGAACGGCGTACGCTCCGGGGGCGTGAGCACCGAGCCCGAGTTCCGCTACTCCGACCTGCTGCCCCTCGGCCCCGACGAGACGCCGTACCGGCTGGTGACGACCGAGGGGGTGGCCACCGTGGAGGCGGGCGGGCGGACGTTCCTCGAGGTGTCCCCCGAGGCGATCCGGCAGCTGACAGCGGAGGCGATGCACGACATCGCCCACTATCTGCGCCCCGCGCACCTGGCCCAGCTGCGGCGGATCATCGACGACCCCGAGTCCTCGGGCAACGACCGGTTCGTCGCGCTGGACCTGCTGAAGAACGTCAACATCTCCGCCGGCGGCGTGCTGCCGATGTGCCAGGACACCGGCACCGCGATCGTGATGGGCAAGAAGTCCGAGGGGGTGCTGACCGGTGCCGACGACGCGGAGGCGATCTCCCGGGGCGTGTACGAGGCGTACACGAAGCTCAACCTGCGCTACAGCCAGCTGGCGCCGCTGACCACGTACGAGGAGAAGAACACCGGGACGAACCTGCCGGCCCAGATCGAGCTCTACTCGACCCCGCAGGCCAGCGGGAAGCCCGAGTACAAGTTCCTCTTCATGGCCAAGGGCGGCGGGTCGGCGAACAAGTCGTTCCTGTTCCAGGAGACCAAGGCGATCCTCAACCCGAAGCGGATGCTGAGCTTCCTCGACGAGAAGATCCGCTCGCTGGGCACCGCCGCCTGCCCGCCGTACCACCTGGCCGTGGTGATCGGCGGCACGTCGGCGGAGTTCGCCCTCAAGACCGCGAAGTACGCCTCCGCGCACTACCTGGACCACCTGCCGACCGAGGGGTCGATGGGCGCCCACGGGTTCCGCGACCTCGAGCTGGAGGAGCAGGTCTTCGAGCTCACCCAGTCCTTCGGCATCGGCGCCCAGTTCGGCGGCAAGTACTTCTGCCACGACGTGCGCGTGGTGCGGCTGCCGCGCCACGGCGCCTCCTGCCCGGTCGCGATCGCGGTCTCCTGCTCGGCCGACCGGCAGGCGCTCGGCAAGATCACCGCCGACGGCGTCTTCCTCGAGCAGCTCGAGACGGACCCGGCGCACTACATGCCCGACGCCGGCGTGGCCGACGACATCGCCGGCGGCGAGGTGGTCGCCGTCGACCTGCGCCGGCCGATGCCCGAGATCCTGGCCGAGCTCTCGCGGCATCCGGTGAAGACCCGGCTCTCGTTGACCGGCCCGCTGGTCGTCGCCCGCGACATCGCGCACGCCAAGATCCAGGAACGGCTGGACGCGGGCGAGGAGATGCCGGACTACCTGCGCCACCACCCCGTCTACTACGCCGGCCCGGCCAAGACCCCGGAGGGATTCGCCTCGGGCTCGTTCGGTCCGACCACCGCGGGCCGGATGGACTCCTACGTGGAGGCCTTCCAGGCGGCCGGCGGATCGCTGGTGATGCTCGCCAAGGGCAACCGCAGCAAGCAGGTCACCGAGGCGTGCGCCGCCCACGGCGGGTTCTACCTCGGCTCGATCGGCGGCCCGGCCGCCCGGCTGGCGCAGGACTGCATCAGGTCGGTGGAGGTGCTGGAGTACGCCGAGCTCGGCATGGAGGCGGTCTGGAAGATCGAGGTCGAGGACTTCCCGGCCTTCATCGTCGTCGACGACAAGGGGAACGACTTCTTCACCGACCCCTCCGGCACGGTGACCGTGCCGGTCTCCGGGATCCGGGTGCGCTCGGCCGAGTGAGGCTCAGTTCCGGTTCGCGCCCGACCGGGCGTTGGGACCGGTGGGACCCTCGTCGACCTGGCCGCTCTCGCCGTCCGGCTGACCGGCGACCGCCTGGGAGTCCGAGATCGGGGTGTCGCTCTCGGCCGGGTCCATCCGGACGACCTCGGAGACCTGCCCGCCCTGGTCGGACGCCGCCTGCTCGCGGTCGTGGTGCTGCGACTCTTCCGACACTGGTGGTCCCCTCGCTCTGGCGGTCTGCGCCGCTCGGTACCCACCTGCGGCCCCCTCCGAACCCGCCGCAGGTGTGAGAGTGCGCCGGTGGGGGACCATGTCGGCGTGGAGTACGTCGAGGTGGCCCGAGCAGAGACCGAGCACGGTGAGCTGGTGCTGCGCGAGCGCCGCGAGGACGGTGCGTCCGTGGCCCTCGAGCTGCGCGCGAACGGTGTCTTCGTGATGGACACCGTGGAAGTGAGCACCGAGCGGGCGCTCGCCGTCGAGGCCCTGAAGCTGGTCGACGACCCGCGGGCGGTGGTGGTCGCCGGCCTCGGGCTGGGCTACACCATGCACGAGGTGCTGGCCGACTCCCGCGTCGAGACCTGCGCCGTGGTGGAGATCGAGCAGAGCCTGGTCGACTGGATGCGCGACGGCACGGTGCCGCACGGACCGACGCTGCTCGCCGACGAGCGGGTCACGGTGGTGGTCGCCGACGTGGCGGTGGCGATGGCCGAGGCCGGGCCCGCGTCGTACGACCTGGTGCTGATGGACGTCGACAACGGCCCCGCCCACCTGGTGCACGGCGCCAACGCCGAGCTCTACGAGCCGCAGTTCCTCGGTGCCGTCCGCGACGTCCTGCGGCCCGGCGGGGCGCTGGTGGTCTGGTCGGCCGACGAACCGGTGGAGCTGGAGGCGACGCTGCGCAAGGTGTTCGGGAACGTCGAGGCGCGTGCGCACGAGGTGCTCTTGCAGGATCGCCAGGAGCAGTATTGGCTCGTGGTCAGCCGGGTACAGGAGGCCTCGTGAGCGACGACTACCGCACCGAGCACGACTCGATGGGCGAGGTCCAGGTGCCCCGGGACGCCCTGTGGCGCGCCCAGACGCAGCGGGCCGTGGAGAACTTCCCGATCAGCGGCACCCCGATCGAGCCCGGCCTGATCCGGGCGATCGGCCGGGTCAAGGCGGCCGCTGCCCTCGTCAACGGCCAGCTGGGCGTGATCACCGAGGACCAGGCCGCGGCGATCGGCAGCGCGGCCACCGAGGTCGCCGAGGGCAAGCACGACGACGCGTTCCCGATCGACGTCTTCCAGACGGGCTCCGGGACCAGCTCCAACATGAACGCCAACGAGGTGATCGCCACCCTCGCCGCCCAAGCCGGAGCCGACGTCCACCCCAACGACCACGTGAACGCCAGCCAGTCCAGCAACGACACCTTCCCGACCGCGATGCACGTCGCGGCCACCCTCGCCGTCGTCGACGACGTGCTGCCCGGGCTGGCGGTGCTCCAGCGCAGCCTGGCGGCCAAGGCGGAGGAGTTCGCCGGGCTGGTGAAGTCCGGCCGCACGCACCTGATGGACGCCACGCCGGTGATGCTCGGCCAGGAGTTCGGGGGCTACGCCGCCACCGTGGAGTACGCCGGCGAGCGGCTCGAGGCGGTCCTCCCCCGGGTCCGCGAGCTGCCGTTGGGCGGGACCGCGGTCGGCACCGGGATCAACACCCCGCCCGGCTTCGCCGAGAAGGTCATCGAGGAGCTGGGGCGCAGCACCGGCCAGTCGTTCACCGAGGCCCGCAACCACTTCGAGGCCCAGGGCACCCGGGACTCGCTCGTCGAGCTCAGCGGGGTGCTGCGTACCGTCGCGGTCGGCCTCACCAAGATCTGCAACGACCTGCGGTGGATGTCCTCGGGCCCGACGACCGGGCTGGCCGAGATCCACCTGCCTGACCTGCAGCCCGGGTCGAGCATCATGCCCGGGAAGGTGAACCCGGTGCTGCCGGAGGCGACGCTGATGGTGTGCGCGCAGGTGATCGGCAACGACGCGGCGGTGGCGTTCGCCGGCGCCAGCGGCAGCTTCGAGCTGAACGTGGCGATGCCGGTGATCGCGCGGAACGTGCTGGAGTCCGCGCGGCTGCTGGCCAACGCCAGCCGGGTGCTGGCCGAGCGCTGCATCGACGGGATCACCCCGGAGGTGGAGCGGATGCGGCAGTACGCCGAGTCCTCACCGTCGGTGGTGACGCCGCTGAACAAGTACGTCGGCTACGAGAACGCCGCGAGGATCGCCAAGCAGGCGCTCGCCGACGGGGCGACGATCCGGGAGACCGTCATCGCGCTGGGGTACGTCGAGCGCGGCGAGCTCACCGAGGAGCAGCTGGACGAGGCGCTCGACGTGGAGTCGATGACGCACCCGTAGCCGGTCACCACCAGCGGTCAGTACCAGTTGTTGCCCTGCTTGAAGGACCAGGCGCTGCACGGGGTGCCGTAGGAGTCCTGGATGTACTCCAGGCCCCAGCGGATCTGCGCCTCCGCGGAGGTCATGTAGTCCGGCGGCAGGTCGTGCAGCTGGGTCAGGGCCTGCGGGATCCCGTAGGCGCTGGAGGTCGGGTTGTCGGCGTCGACCCGCCAGTCGCTCTCGCTGACGTAGAGCGCGTCCAGGCAGCTGAACTGGTCGGCGGAGAAGCCGAACTCGGGCAGCAGCGCCCTGGCGATGGAACGGGGGTCCTGGTCGGAGAGGTCCTCGGTCTTGCTCATGCCCGGGCCCTCGTCGGGGGTCAGCGCGGCCTCCTTGGCCGGGTCGCTGTCCTCGCGTCGGTCCGAGCGGGAGACCACCTCGTCACGTCCACCCAGGGACGCCGGGGCGACCGCGGCCACGGGGGACGCGAGGTCGCCGGCGACCTGGCCGGCGGCACCGACGGCACCGGTGGGCAGCGACATCACTCCACCGGTCACCACGGCGCCGGTGGCCACGACGGCTGCCGACGCGGTGATCGCGGTCGTCCGGATCGCTCGGCGCCGCGCGGCGGCAGCAGCTGCTGCGGGACCGGCGGGCGCACCACGGTGCTGGGGAACGTGCTTGACGTGCTTCGACACAGGCGAGTCTCACGGGTAGACGACAGTCGGAGCCGAACCGGGCGGCACTGCCCAGGGTTCGATCGAGGGAGCTGACCCCAGGTTGCCCGAGTCATCAACCTGCCGCCAAACCGCGACGGCCCGTTTTTGCCTCACTGGGCGCCAGATCACATCCCAGGTGTAACGTGCGTCACACTGGCCCCAGAAACCCCACGCCGCCCGCCGAGCCGGGCGTGTCCGCCGCGGCTCGGGCGGGGGTCAGAGTGTCACGTTCTCCAGCATCTCGGTGACCAGGGCCGCGATGGGAGACCGTTCGGACCGGGTCAGCGTCACGTGCGCGAACAACGGGTGGCCCTTGAGCTTCTCCACCACCGCGACGACCCCGTCGTGCCGTCCGACGCGGAGGTTGTCGCGCTGGGCGACGTCGTGGGTCAGCACGACCTTGGAGTTCGCGCCGATCCGGGACAGCACGGTGAGCAGCACGTTGCGCTCCAACGACTGCGCCTCGTCCACGATCACGAACGCGTCGTGCAGCGAGCGGCCCCGGATGTGGGTCAGCGGCAGCACCTCGAGCATGCCGCGGTCGAGGATCTCCTCGATCACCTCCCGGCTGGTGATCGCGCCCAGGGTGTCGAAGACCGCCTGCGCCCACGGCGACATCTTCTCCGACTCCGAGCCGGGCAGGTAGCCGAGCTCCTGGCCGCCGACGGCGAAGAGCGGCCGGAAGACCACCACCTTGGTGTGCTGACGGCGCTCCATCACCGCCTCCAGACCGGCGCAGAGCGCCAGGGCGGACTTGCCGGTACCGGCACGGCCACCGAGCGAGACGATGCCTACCTCGGGGTCGAGGAGCATCTCCAGCGCGATCCGCTGCTCGGCGGAGCGACCGTGGATGCCGAACACCTCACGGTCACCGCGGACCAGGTGCACCTGCTTGTCGGCACCCACCCGACCGAGCGCCGTCCCGCGTTCGGAGACGAGCACCAGGCCCTGGTGGCAGGGGAGGTCACGTGCCTCGGCGAGGTCGAGCGTGCCGTCGTCGTACAACTCGTCGAGCTCGGAACCGGGAACGACGAGCTCGGCCATGCCCGAGTAGCCGGAGTCGGAGTCGCTGACCGTCTCGGCGCGGTACTCCTGGGCGTCCAGGCCGACCGCCGAGGCCTTGATCCGCAGTGGCAGGTCCTTGGAGACCAACGTGACCGCGTGCCCCTCCTGCGCCAGGTTGCAGGCCACCGCCAGGATCCGGGTGTCGTTGTCACCGAGCCGGAAGCCGGAGGGCAACGACGCGGGGTCGGTGTGGTTCAGCTCCACCCGCAGCGTCCCGCCCTCGTCGCCGATCGAGAGCGGCTCGTCGAGACGACCGTGGGTGACGCGCAGCTCGTCGAGCATCCGCAGCGCGCTGCGGGCGAAGTAGCCCAGCTCGGGGTGGTGCCGCTTGCCTTCCAGCTCGGTGATGACGACCACCGGCAGCACCACCTCGTGCTCGGCGAAGCGCCGCAGGGCGCCGGGGTCGGCGAGGAGCACGCTGGTGTCGAGCACGTAG
This sequence comes from uncultured Actinomycetota bacterium, assembly GCA_963756135.1. Classification (GTDB taxonomy): domain Bacteria; phylum Actinomycetota; class Actinomycetes; order Propionibacteriales; family Nocardioidaceae; genus Nocardioides. Next base: position 63,116 of record CAVWMP010000006.1, on the reverse strand, counting down.
GTGCGGACCAGCGGGGTCACCTGGTCGACGACTTCGGAACTGCCGGGTTCACCGGCGGCCGCGTGGGACGACTCGGGCTGGGGCTGGGTCGTGATGGCCTGGAAAGGCACGGTTCACCCTTCGCGGACCAGCACGGGCACCCTTCGTCCCGGCCCTAGTTCAGCATGGTGGACCGGGAAGGAACCCGAAGGTCGGAGTGCCGACCTCCACCCGCGCGGCAGGGATCTTCCTGCCGTGCGATGCAGCCGTGACCAGTCACGAACGGGCCTCCCGATACAGCGGGCTTCCCCACCCGCCGATGCTTCGGAACGTACGCCGCGGAGCGGCCGAAACCCAGCAACACGCCGTGTGCGGGGGGTGAACGGTTGGCGGCGGGACCTGGCCGTCAACGAGCGCGGGTCGGTCCTGCGTGGCCGCTCGGACCGGAGCAGTGTCAAGGCCCCGGAATGACCAACACCACTTGACTACGCCGTGCCATGCCGCGTTGGCGTGACCGGGTTCACAATCCTGACAGGCCCCATTCTTTACTTTCTGGAGCCGCGCGAATCCGCCTTCTCTCCGCTTCTCGCTTGTCCTCTTCTCGCGCTCATCCCACTGACTCAGAAGGAAAATCCGATGAATCTCAAGCCCACGAGCCGCAAGGCCACCGTTCTCATCGCCGCCGGCCTCCTCACCGTCGGCACCGTCCAGGTCTCTTCAGCCGCCAATGGCGACAACTGGATCCTCGGCGTCCTGAACAACACCGCCACCGCCACCACCCGGCTGGTGACCAACTTCAACGGCTCAGGCGTGATCCTGACGAACACCAACGCCGGCGCCAGTGCCAGTGCGCTGGACCTTCGGGTGCAACCCGGCGTTCCACCGATGAAGGTCAACAGCACCGTCAAGGTCCCCCAGCTCAACAGCGACCTTCTCGACGGCTTCAACAGCACTCAGCTCATGAAGAGCTCCCAGGTCCGCGCTGACGGCAACCACTCCAGCGCCTTCCTCGACGACTACACCGCCAGTGGCCCCGTCGCCACGAAGACGCTGACAGTCCCGAAGCCTGGCGTACTCCTGATCTCGGGCGCGCTGTCGGCTGAGGAGGACTGCAGCCTGCCGGGTCGGGGCAACCTCGTCTACAACCTGACGGTCGACGGCAGCGCGGTGTTCGGCTTCCCGTCCGAGATCGGCAACTGGGCCGAGTGCGGTGTGGAAACCGGCAACATCGGAGGTTCCGGTGCTACCTCGGCCGTGATCCCCGTCTCCGCAGGCGCGCACACCGTCGAGCTCATCGCGACCGAGTGGGGGGCCGGCTCCTTCATCACGAACAGGAGCGTCTCCGCGGTGTTCGCTCCGAACGGCAGTGGCGACGCACCGGGGTCTCTCCAGTCGAAGCCTGCAAAGGGACCCAACGCCCAGCAGGCCCGCTAGCCGGGGGGCGGACGGCGGTGGTCGGGAGCGTCGCGCCCGGCCACCGCTGCCCCCGCACAACGTCGTCGCGTCGCCTGCTCCAGGACGCCCTGACTCGCAGGGTCACCTCCTTCGGTGCTGCCGCGCGCGCAGTTGCTCAGGCGCCGAAGCGGCGGTCCCGCAGCGCGTAGGCGCGGACGGCGCGGAGGAAGTCGACGCGGCGGAAGTCCGGCCAGTAGGCCTCGCAGAAGTAGAACTCCGACTTCGCGCTCTGCCAGAGCAGGAACCCGCCGAGCCGCTGCTCGCCGGAGGTGCGGATCACCAGGTCCGGGTCGGGCTGCCCCTTCGTGTACAGGTGCTCGGCGATGTGCTCCACGTCGATCACCGACGCCAGCTCCTCCAGGCTGGTGCCCTGGGCGGCGTGCTCGAGGAGCAGCGAGCGCACCGCGTCCGCGATCTCGCGGCGGCCGCCGTACCCGACCGCGACGTTGACCAGCATCCCGTCCACGTCCCGGGTGTCCTCGGCGGCCCGCTTGAGGCACTCGGCGGTTCGCGCAGGGAGCAGGTCCAGGGCGCCGACCGGGTGCAGCCGCCACCGCTGCTGCTCGGCCAGCGTGGCGACCGCCTCCTCGATGATCTGGAGCAACGGGGCCAGCTCGTGCGCCGGCCGGTTCAGGTTGTCGGTGGACAGCAGCCACAACGTGACCACCTCGACGCCGACGTCGTCGCACCAGCCCAGGAGCGGCTCGATGTTGGCCGCGCCGGCCCGGTGGCCGTGGGCGGTGTCCCGGCCGACGGCGCGGGCCCAGCGACGGTTGCCGTCGAGCATCACCCCGATGTGCTGGGGCAGGTTCTCGGTCGGCATCCGGCGCAGGACACGGGCCTCGTACGCCGGGTACAGCACCCGCCGCAGGCCGCGCTTCCAATCCGCCACCGTCCCAGGCTAGGGCACAGCACGGGAGTCCCACCGCGTTCCGCGAGAGCCGTCGGAGGTTCATCACATTTTCCTCCGCCGACGGTCGGCCCCTGTACCGTCGAGCCCATGACCAGACCCGGCCGCGACCCCGCGGACCACCGCGTCAACCGGGCGGTGTCGACCGCTGTCGACGATGTTCGAGCCGGTCTGGAGCACGTCGGAGACCGGGTCAGCGAGACCCTCGACGAGATCAAGCCGAAGCTCCGCGGCTGGCTGCACCTGGCGCTGGTCCCGCTCACCGTGGCCGGCGGGATCGTCCTCTTCGTGCTCTCCCCCGACACGCTGACCAGGACCGGTTCGGCGGTGTTCACGCTCTCGGCCCTGCTGCTGTTCACCGTCTCCGCGGTCTACCACACCGGCACCTGGTCACCCGGGGTCTGGGCGTTCCTGCGGCGCTTCGACCACGCCAACATCTTCCTGCTCATCGCCGGCTCCTACACGCCGTTCGCGCTGCTGCTCCTCGACGGGACCCAGCGCACGGTGCTGCTGTCAACGGTCTGGTCCGGGGCCGTGCTGGGTGTCCTGTTCCGGGTGTTCTGGACCGACGCCCCGCGTTGGCTCTACACCCCGATCTACATCGCGCTGGGCTGGGCGGCGATCTTCTTCCTGCCCGGTTTCCTCGCCGGCGCCAAGGCGCTCGGTCTGGGCGCGGGGATCGCGACGTTCGTGATGATCATCGTCGGCGGCGCGCTGTACACCGTGGGCGGCATCGTCTACGGGCTCAAGCGCCCCAACCCGTCGCCGCGCTGGTTCGGGTTCCACGAGGTGTTCCACAGCTTCACGGTGCTGGCGTTCGCGGCTCACTACATCGGTGTGTCGATCGCCACGTACTCCTTGCGCTGACGCCTGCACGTCGCACCACCCGGGACGCGGTGCCGGGCGTCACACCCGGATCCTGGAACATCGTGGAGCCGGGGCGCGTCGGACCGGGTGTGTCTGACGTGAAGCGCATCGACCTGTCCTACCCCACCGTCGTCGGCGGCGCGGTGGCCGCGGCGACCGCCGCGGCCCTCTCGACCCGCCTCGGTCTGGTGGGCACGGTGCTCGGCGCCGGCGTGGCCAGCGTGATCTCGACCGTGGTGGCCACCGCGCTGTCCGGCTGGCTCGAGGGCCTGCGGGGTGCCGTACGCCGTCGGGACCCGATCCCGTTCCAGGGACTGCTCATCGGCGCTCTGGCGATGGGACTGGTCGCCGCGGCCTTCCACACCGGGCTCGGACTGCTCACCGAGGACCTCTCGGGCTCGACGATGGCGGCCCGCGTGCTGGCCCAGCTCGCCGACGTCTGAGTCGACCCCCACACGGGCGGCGATCGGCGCCGGCGTCGGTCTGGCTCGCCCGGGTACGCCGGGCGACCGTCCGGACCCCCGGGGCTGAGGGACCACCACTCGGGGCGGCGCCGGGGCGTCACTCGGCCTCGGTGACGATCTGCACCTCCCGGGTCAGCGTGCGGTGCACCGGGCACTTGTCGGCGATCTCCAGCAGCCGTTCGCGCTGCTCGGCGTCCAGGCCCGGGTCCAGGGTGATCACCCGCTGCAACCGGTCGATCATCCCGGTCTCGGTCTCACAGGTGTCGCAGTCCCGGGCGTGGATCCGGTCGTGGGACAGGGTGACCCGGGTGGCGCCGTAGTCCCATCCCTTGCGTCGGGCATACATCCGCATCGTCATCGAGGTGCAGCCGCCCAGCGCCGCCAGCAGCTGGTCGTACGGCGACGGTCCCTTGTCCTCCCCGCCCATGTCGACCGGCTCGTCGAGCAACCACTCGTGGGCGACGCTGCGTGCCTCGTGGGTGAACCCCTCGATGTCGAGCTCGGTCACCCGGATCTCCCCCTCGGCCGCCGGCCCCGACGACCCCGACGACCCCTCCGTGTCCGCCTCGGCATCCGCCCCGGCAGACCCGGGCGACGTCCCGAGGTAGCGCGATGCCCAGGCCGCGATCACGCCGGCGACGTACGACGCGTCGTCCGGGTCGCTGACCAGGTGGTCGGCGCCGTCCAGCGCGATGAACGACTTCGGGTGCCGGGCCGCCTCGTAGATCTCCCGGGCGTTCTCGATCCCGACCGTCTCGTCGACCGGCGAGTGCAGCACCAGCAACGGCCGCCGCAGCTCGGCGATCCGCGTCTCCTGGTCGGCGGCCCGGACGTCGTCGAGGAACGATCGGCGCAGCCGGAACGGGCGGCCACCGATGTCGACCCCGAGCACCGGGTCCTCCTCCGCACCCGCGCCCTCGGCCTCGCTCGAGGCCGGTGATGACGTGCGCGACGTGGTCCGGCGAGGCCGGGGCCCCGATCACCGCGACCGCGGCGACGTGCTCGAGCCGGGAGGCGGCGGCGATGACGGCGGCCCCGCCCAGCGAGTGCCCGACCAGCAGCCGTGCCGGCGCCACCTCCGCCTCCAACCACTCCGCTGCGGCGACCAGGTCGCCCACGTTGCTGGTGAAGGAGGTGTCGGCGAAGTCGCCCTCGGACGAGCCGAGGCCGGTGAAGTCGAAGCGGAGCACCGCGAAGCCGCGGTCGGCCAGCGCCCGGGACACCCGGGTCGCCGCGGTCGACCGCCGGGAGCAGGTGAAGCAGTGCGCGAAGAGGGCCGCCCCGGCGACCGGGCCGTCAGGAGTCTCCAGGGTCCCGGTGATCCGGTGGCCCAGCGACCCGTCGAAGTGGACGGTGCGCGGCTCCGCCCTCATCGCCGTACCTCTTCGGCGCGCGGCCACCTGATCGGCGTGTCCAGCCTGGCTCGAACCATGTCGCCACCCCTTCCGGTGGCACCCGTCGTCCTCGGATGCCCCCACGACCTTCCCATGACACCAGGGCGACCTGCGTGGCGGCGACCGCACCGGACAGAGAACCGGCCCCGCACTCCCCTCAGCGCCGGACGTCGCGCACCGCCTGCCCCGCGAGCAGACGCCTCCCGAGCAACCCCCCGACCAGGACCAACGCCACCAGCGCGGCCAGTGCCGCGAAGATGCCCCACGGGCTGGTGCCCCAGGCCCCCAGCGCGGCATAGGCCAGGCTGCCCGGCACCATCCCCAGCGCGGTGCCGAGCACGTAGTGCCGTGGCCGCACCCCCGTGAGACCGCCCGCGTAGTTGATCACCGTGAACGGCAGCACCGGGATCAGACGGATCGCCACCACCGCCGACAACCCGTGGTCGGTGAGCAACGCGTCCACCCGGGCCACCCCGCCCCGGAGCATCCGGTCGACCGCCTCCCGACCGAGCAGCCGGCCCAGCCCGAACGCCACCACGGCGCCCGTCATCGCCGCCACCCACGCCAGGGCGGCGCCGACCCAGAGCCCGAACAACGCGCCACCGACGGCCGTGAGCAGCCCCTTGGGCGCCGGCACCAGCGTCAGCAGCACGTAGCCACCGAGGTACACCAGCACCCCGGCCGCTCCCGCGTCCTCGACGCTGCGGCGCAGGTCGGCGGGATGCGGCAGCCCGCGCACCTCGGCCACCACCGTCGCGGTGACCACGACCGCGAGCAGCAGCAGGAGCCGCGCCATGGCCCACGAGCGGCGCGTCACCTGGCGAGGTCCGACACCACGGACCCGACCTCGTCGAGCGGGGGGTAGTCGCCGATCCGCCGCCCGACGTACTGCCACCGGACCACCCCGTCCCGGTCCAGCACCACCACGCCGGGGCTCCGGGTGGTGTCCCGGGTGATCCGCTGCGGCCGCAGCCCCGTGCGCAGCGAGCGGACGTACGCCGCCGCGCCCCGCGGGTCGAGCAGCTTGGCGCCCAGCAGCTCGGCGGCTCCGACGCCCTCCCGCAGCCGGTGCTCGGGGTCGAGGAGCAGCGGGATCCGCACCCCCTGCTCGCTCGCCAGCCACTGCGCCTGGTAGTCAGCCGACCCGCCGACGGCGATCGCCCCCACCCCTCGGGGCGCCCATGCGGGCGCCGCGCGGTCCAGCTGGATCAACCAGTCCTGGCACGGCAGGCAGCCGAAGTAGCGCACCAGCTGCACGACGGTGAGCGGGGCGGTGAGCAGCTCCCCGAGGGTGACCGACGAGCCGTCGGGTCGGTGCAGGACGAGGTCGGCGGACACCTCGCCCGGGGCCGGGGACATGGGGCTCCTTCCGACCGAGCGCTGATCGGTCGCGTCAAGGTTCCGGGGGGTGGGTGCGCAGCGCCGACGCCCCTCGACGCTACCGGCCCGACCAGCGCCGCAGTGTGAGCACGCTCACCGATCGCCCAGCTGCCGCGGGCTACCGTGGCGGCATGTCTCCCCTCCCCGGTCGTCCGGGTCGTGCCGTCTGCGGGACGACCCCCGCGCTCGGCACGGCGACCACCGCACGGCTCGCGGGCGGCCTGGCCGCTGCCGTGCTGCTGGCCGGCTGCGGCACCAGCACCGGGGTGGACCCGACCGCTGCGGCTGACCCCACGACGACACCGACCACCTCGTCGTCGGCCCCCGCCGACTCCACGCCGGCCGGCGCCGACGATCCGAGAGACTCCGCAGCCCCGGGTGGGGCAGCGGTCCCGGCGGTGCTGGAGTTCGAGTCGACCACCGTGGCCGGCGACGCCTTCGACGCCCGGTCCCTGGCCGGACGCCCCACCGTCTTCTGGTTCTGGGCGCCGTGGTGCCCGACCTGCCGGGCCCAGATCTCCGGCGTCGGTGAGCTGGCAGACCGGTTCGGCGACCAGGTCCACGTGGTGGGGGTCGGGGCGCTCGACGATCCCGCGGCGATCGAGGGCTTCGCCGCCGAGGTCGACCCGCAGGTCGTGCAGCTCTCCGACGACAAGGGTGAGGTGTGGCGGCACTTCGGGGTCACCGCGCAGAGCACCTACCTGGTGCTCGACCGGGACGGCCGCACGCTGGCGTCCGGGTACCTCGACGACGACGAGCTGGTCGAGGTCGTCGCCGACCTGGTCGGCTGAGCGATGTCCGACGGGCTGCTGGGTCTGGCCCTCGGCGCCGGCATGCTGGCCGCGGTGAACCCGTGCGGGTTCGCGCTGCTGCCGGCGTACGTCTCGCTGCTGCTGGCCCGGGAGGACGCCGGCTCGCGGCCCGCCGCCGTGGGCAGGGCGCTGGTGCTGACCGCGGCGATGACGCTCGGCTTCGCCGCCGTGTTCCTGGCCTTCGGACTGGCGATCGCCCCGGTCGCCGCCGGAGTCCAGCAGCACCTGCCGTGGGTGACCGTCGGGCTGGGCATCGCCCTGGCTGCGATGGGTGGCTGGCTGCTGGCCGGCCGCCGGCTGGAGGTGCCCCGGATCCCGCGGCGCCGCGGCGCCGCGCCGCGTGGCTCGCGCCCGCTGCGGGCGTCGTTCTGGCCGATGGCCGGGTTCGGTGCGGGGTACGCCGTCGCCTCGCTGTCCTGCACGATCGCGCCGTTCCTCGCCGTGGTCGTGGCCGGGTTCCGGGCCGGCTCGCCTCTCGACGGGCTGCTGCTGTTCGCGGCGTACGCCGCCGGGATGGGCGTGATCGTCGGGACCCTGGCCGTCGCGACCGCGCTGGCCTCCCCCGGCGCCTCCCCGGCGACCGTGTCCCGGATGCGGCGGGCCGGCGCGTGGGTTCCGCGCGCGGCCGGTGCGCTGCTGACGGTGGCCGGCGCGTACGTCGCCTACTACGGCTGGTGGGAGCTGCGGGTGCTGGCCGGCGGTCCCCCCGACGACCCGGTGATCGATGCCGCCGCGGGGGTGCAACGCGCGCTGGTCGACGTGGTGACGGCGGTCGGCCCGGGCGGCTGGGCGCTCCTCGGCGGCGGGCTGCTCGTGGCGACCGGCGGGCTGCTGCTGCGTCGCCGCGGTCGCGAGGACCAGTCCGCGGTCACTCCCGCGCCGACCGGCTCCGCAACCCGTCCTCGTCCCTGATCGCGATCCGACCGCGACCGAGCTGGACGAGCCCCGCGTCGGCCAGCTCGCCGAGCACCTTGGTGGCCGTCTCCCGCGAGGTGCCGGCCAGGTCGGCGAGCTGGCTGTGCGTCACGTGCGCGACCCGGCCCCGTCCCAGCGCACGCGGCGAGGCGAGCGTGAGCAGCGCGCCGGCGACGCGGGCCGGGACGCTCTTGAACACGGCGTCGGAGAGCCGTTGCTCCAGCGTCGCCAGCCGTCGTCCCAGGATCTCGGAGATACGAGCGGCGATCCGGGGATCGGCCAGCAGCAGCCGGTGCACGTCGCGCCGGGTCATCACGCACACGACGGCCTCCTCCAGTGCCTCGGCGTAGTTGCCGTGCATCAGCTGGCCGACCACCACCATCTCCCCGAAGATCGTGCCGGGCCCGACGATCGCGGTCGTGAGCGCCCGGCCGTCGGCGGAGACACGGAAGATCCGGACACGCCCCTGCTTGAGGATGAACAGCGCCTCGGTGGGCTGATCAGGGGTCCACACCATCTCGCCGGGCCGGTAGCGGCGCATCGGGGCGGCCTGGGCCATCTGCTCCATCTCCGCGGGCGAGAGGTCGGCGAAGATGTCCACCTCGGCCAGGCACCAGGGTCGCTCCGGCGAGGTCTGCGCGCGCGCCGCTGCGTCGCCACCGGTCCCACCGGGCTGCTCGACCATCTGCGCCAGCCGCCTCTCGTCCTCGCGACGCATCGGCGACCACGGCGACGGGCGTCGCGTCGCCCGGGCCGCCGTGCCGGCGACGTCGCACCGGGGAGCCGCCATCGTCCCAGGGGGACCCCAGGCCGACAAGCCGTCCTGGCTCACGGCTCGATCAGCCGGGTGTCGGGCTGAAACGCCGCCCAGGCGAACCAGAACGTGTCCAGGTGCGTGACCGCGGGCAATCGCGCGCCCGCGAGCGGACCGGCCACCGCGACCCCGAAGATGTTCCAGGTCGACCCGGTCCGGTCGTCGACGAAACCGTCCGGGACGGCGGTGAAGCCGAGCTCGCGGCCGTCCTCGAGGCGGGGCTCGAAGACCGCGACGCTGCCGATCTCGCTGCCCAGGGCGAGCTCGCTCTCGTCCAGCGCCGACCGCTGACCAGCCACGTGCCAGGCGACCAGCCGGGTGCCGGCCAGGTCGAAGGCAACACTGCCGGCATCGGCGAGGGCCTCTCGGCTGAGGGCGACGGCCTCGCCGTCGCGCTCGATGCCGACCACCCGGGCCTTCACCGGCAGCCGCGCGTCCACGTCGCCGGGCAGCGCGAACAGCACGTCCCCGTCCGGGTCGTCGTACCCCACGTAGGGATTGCGCCCGTAGTCCCGCTGGTGCCCGGTCTCGCGGGTCAGCACCGTCGCGTCGGGGTGCTGCTCACGGAACTGGGTCCAGCCGACGACCCCCATCGGGATGCTGTCCAGCTGGGTGCCGGTGAGCACCCCGATCGAGGCACGGCCGGTCAGCTGGGGCCACAGCGACTCGGTACGCCGGTCGTACATCACCAGGTTGTCGGCGTACAGGCGACCGGAGGTGCCGAAGGTGGTCGGCTCGCCCTCGACGGTCCGGTCGAACGCGACGCCGGAGTTGCACAGGGGGCAGTAGGTGACCGCCACCGGGAGACCGCCGACGGTGTCGTTGACGATCTCGTGCCAGGTCATGATCCGCAGCGGGTACGCCCGGGTCTCCTCGCCGACGGTCAGCGAGAGCACCGGTTCGTCCACCTCCAGCCAGTCGACCTCGGAGGCCGGCTGGAACTTCGGGTCGTCGATGGGTGGGATGCCGTCGGGTGGCGGGCCGCCGGAGAGCACTTCGTCCGGGTCGATCAGTGGCTCGGGGAACGACGGGTGATTCATGTCCTGCAGCGCCGAGACCGGTCCGTCGGCGCCGGCCAGCGCGCTGCCCGATCCCTGCTCGCCGGCCTCGGCGCCACCACCGGCGCCACCAGGGACGATCCCGCAGGCACCGAGCAGCAGGAGCAACGCCGTACCGCCGGCCGCGAGTCCTCGCCTCATCCGGCCACGCTAGGCCGGATGCGGATGGGGGTCGGTGAGCCGGCTCACACAGCCAGACGCCCGAGGACGACCGGAGGAGTCCGATGATCCCTGGGCCCCGACGCGCGAGGATGCCTGCGTGTCGCCCTTCCATGCCGATGAGCTGCCCATCGACGTCTCGCTCGTCCGGCGACTGGTGGACAGGGCGTTTCCGGAGTACGTCGGGGACGAGCTGAGGCCGCTGGCCGAGTCCGGCTCCTCGAACGCCCTGTTCCGGCTCGGCAGCGACAAGCTGGTGAGGTTGCCGCGCCGGCCCGGCGGAGGCGTCAGCATCGACAAGGAGTCGGCGTGGCTGCCGTTCGTCGAGCCCCGCCTTGCTGTCCGGGTGCCGACCGTTCTTCATGTCGGCGAACCGGACGCGGGCTATCCCGAGCGGTGGTCGATCACCACGTGGCTTCCTGGCACCCGCCCCGCGGTGCCCCGGAGGGGCCCCGGGACCCCGAGACGCACGGTCTCGCCGGGGATCTCGCTCGCTTCCTGACGGAGCTGCGCAGCATGGAGCTCCCTGACCGGTACCAGCAGGACGAGGCGCTGTCCTGGTACCGGGGACACCCGCTGGCGGAGCTGGACGCCGACTTCCGTGCCGGAGCCGCCGAGTGCCGCGACCTCGGGGTCGCCCTGGACGTCGACGAGGCACTGCGCGTGTGGGATCTGGCAGTCGAGGCCTCGCGGATCATCGAGCCGCCGGACTGCTGGTACCACGGGGATCTCGTGGTCGAGAATCTCGTGGTCGATGACGACGGCCGGCTGTCGGCAGTGCTCGACTTCGGTGGGCTGGCCGTCGGCAACCCCACGGTCGACCTGGTGGTCGCCTGGGAGGCGCTCGACGTCACCGGGCGTCAGGTTCTTCGCCGAAGTCTCGACATCGAGGACGAGGCGTGGACCGTCTCGCGAGGCTGGGCCCTGCTCATCGCGATGATCACGTTCGGGTACTACAGGACGTCCATGCCTGGCCGATGTGCCGACCGACTGGCGATGGCGCACGCCGCGATCGAGGGCTGAGAGCCGCATCGGGGTGGCCGCACCAGGACCGGATCTGCTCCACGGTGACCGGGGCCCGGGTGTTCTCACACCGACCCACCCTCGACCCACCGGCCAGGGCGTCCTGGGACAGGTGCACGTACAGCACCACCCCCCGGCTGCCTCGCCTGGGTGTCACCGGCGGCTCCGACGCCTCACCGCTGCCGGTTCGCGTACTGACTGAGGTCGAGGGTGGCCTGGCCGCGGGCCAGCACCCCCAGCGCCATCGCCCGGCGGGCGTTCAGCGACTCCGGGTGCCCCAGCTCGCCCAGCGCTCTGGCACCCGCGGCGACCGCGTCCTCCAGATCCAGGGCGTCGGCCAGGTCCAGGCTGCCCCGGATCGGGCTGGTCCCGGCCAGCGAGTCCACCTGCTCACCGACCTCGAAGAACCGGCCATCCGCCGCGGCCCGCAGCAGCTCCGCCTCGTGAGCATCCGCGGCTCGGCGGTGGGAACGTGCCGCCGCCAGCACCGCGGCCCCAGAATCCAGCCCAGAATCCAGCCCCGGATCGGTGTCAGTGGCGGCTTCGACCATGGGACAAGTCAAGCCGTGACCACCGACACTCAGCCCCCGATCAGGGCCCCTGATCCCACCAGGTGAACACCCCGACGAAAGTCGTCAGAGCGGCGGCTCAGTCGCCCGGTACCACCAACGGCGTCACGGTCGTCGTGGCGTGCACGAACGCGTGGTCGGTGGCCGTCCGGATCGGCGGGGCGTAGTCGACGGCGTGCCCGGAGAAGCTGACGCCGCCGCCACCCATCACCCAGTCGATCTTGATCGGGCCGGCACCGGGGCTGCACCCGCCGCCGGCGGTGGAGGCCCCGTTGGAGCCGATCAGCCCGGTGGCCGCGGAGACCCGGCAGAAGAACTCGGTGTGCTCGTTCATGTCACCGACCACGAAGACCGGCGTGCCGCTGGACCGCAGGCTGTTGATCAGACCGATCTCGGCGCCGGTGGCCGCGTCGCGGTCGGCCTCCTGGTTGCGCGGGGAGTTGTGGACGTCGATGACGTGGAACTCGGCCCCGGTCGGGCGGTAGCGCAGGCGCACCCAGGGGATCGGCCGGCGCTGGTAGTCGAACGTGGTGAGGATCGAGCCGGACCCGACCAGCTCGAAGAGGTCGTTGCGGAACGCGATCTGGAGCCGGATGCCCTGGTTGCCCAGGCCCTCGCCGGGCCAGATGGTGTACCCGGGCAGCCGGCTGCGCAGCACCGCCAGCTGGTCGCGCTGCACCTCCTGGAGACCGACGACGTCGACGCCTCGTCCGGTGATGGCCCCGGCGAGCATCGCCGCCCGGCCGGTGCCGTTGCCGCGGTGCTGGCTGCCGAGCACGTTGAGGGTGCCGATCTGGAACGAGAACGAGTCGCCCGGGACCGGGACCGGCTCCGGCGGGGGCGGCGGCGGGAGCTTCTCCAGCGCGTCACCGGCGGCGGCGACGCGGTAGGCCGGGTAGGTCACGCGGATCAGCGACGAGCGGGTGTCGCGGGTCTGCCGACCGCGGCTGGTGACCGCCGTACGCCCTCCCGCGCCGGTGCCCTCAGCAGGCGGACGGATCCTCAACGCAGCGCCCGCGACCGGGACGGCGGCGTCCGCGGCGTCGGCCGCGGCCAGGGTCATCGGCACCACCACCGGAGCCGGGTCGGGCACCAGGGCGACCCCACCGATCACGGCGAGCGCGGTGACCAGGGACGCCGAGAGCACCAGGGCTCGGGGTCGTCGGAGGGCTCGGCGCATCACGAGAGGGTAAGGGCAGCGGGTGGCAGAAGTCTCATCGGCGGGGCTGACGGCCGAGGCTCCCGCAGGGGTCTGCGGGGGCTCATCCGTTCTTCGTGCGGGGGCCGACGCGGACCTTGGTGTGGATCAGCCGGTGGTCGCTGGTCCGACGCAGATTGCCGCCCCGGTCCTCGCGGTACGCCGAGAAGTGGACCTTTCGGCCGCCCATGATCCAGTCCACCCGGAGCCGGCGCCGGGGAGGCTGGCAGCGCTTCGCTTCGGAACGCCCCCCGTTGGCCGCGTTCAGGTCGGTCCGCCTGGTGACCTTGCAGTAGAACTCCTGCTTCTCGTTCATGTCGCCGGTGACGAAGACGGGGTTGCCGTGCGAGCGGAGCCGCCTGATGAGCGCGATCTCCTTCCGGGTGGCCGAGTCGCGCTCGCGCTCGAGGTTGTTCGGCGAGTTGTGGATGTTCACCACGTACATGCGCTTGCCCGTCGACCGGTTCTTGAGCTTCACCCACGGGATCGGCCGGGTCTGGCGGTGGAACCGCGTCATGATCGTCCCCGTCTTCACCAGCTTGAACTGCGACTTCCGCCAGGCGATCTGCAGCCGGATGCCCTGGTTGCCCAGGCTGGTCCCGGGCCAGATCCGGTGGTTCGGGAGGTTCTTGCGGAACACGTGGTACTGGTCGCGCTGCACCTCCTGCATGCCGATGACGTCCAGACCGCGCTTCTTGAACTCCCGCGCGGTCATCCGGGCGCGCTTGACACCGGGGCCGTAGCCGCCGCGACCGCGGGTGTGCTGGCTGCCGAGGACGTTGTAGGTCGCCAGGTGCATCCAGAACTTGTGCTTCTTCTTCCTGGCCGCACCCTTCTCGTTGCCGGCCTTGGTGGCGGACTCGCCGGCCTCCTCGGCCTGCTCGTCGGCCTCCTGGCCAGCCTGCTCGGCCGAGTCCTCACTCGGCTCGTCGCTCTCGGGCGCGGACGTCTCCGTGGGGTCCTGAGCAGGCGTCGTCGGGTCCGGTGCGGGCGTCGGCGAGGTCGAGCCGGTGGGCTCCGCGGAGGTCGGCTCAGCGCCTGCCGGGACCGGCTCCGCGGACGGGGTGGCACCCGCCGGGACCGACGCCACGACGAGGGTCGCGACCAGGGCGAGCAACGTGCTCAGCACCGTGGCGAGCACCGCGACAGCGGACAACGGACGAGCGGAACCGGGGCGGAGGCGTGACGGCATGGGCATCGACGTTAGCCAGACGCGTCGGACGTGAGGCAAATCGTGGCGCCTCGTTGTGACCCAGATCACGACTGCTCTCCTGTCGTCGTCACCACGGTTCAGCCCCGGCCCGACTTGGGTCGCATCGTGACCATCGTGTGCACCAACCGGTGGTCGCTGGCCCTGCGCACCTGCGGGTCCTCGTCGTAGGCGTAGTCGGAGAACGTGAACGGTCCGCGGCCCATCACCCAGTCGACCGGGAGGTATCCGGGCGGGGGCTGGCAGTCACGCTGGGACGCCGCGGTTCCCCCGTTGGCGGCCTCGAGCGGGGTGCGGCCCACGATCTTGCAGAACCACTCCTCCTTCTCGTTGGCGTCGCCGACCACGAAGACCGAGCGGCCGGTCCGCTTCAGCTGCTTGATCAGCCGGATCTCGTCGTTGGTGGCGGCGTCACGCTCGGCCTCCATGCCGCCCGGCGAGTTGTGGATGACGACGACGTAGAGGCTCCGCCCGGTGGCCCGGTCCCGCAGCAGCACCCACGGGATCGGGCGCTGCTGGTGGTAGAAGACGGTGATGATCGACCCGGTGTCGATGATCGAGAACCGGGAGCTGTTGAAGGCGACCTGGAGCCGCAGGCCGCCGTTGCCCAGCTCGGTGCCGGGCCAGATGCCGTAGGCGCCGTCGAGCTTCCTCTGCAGCATCGCCAGCTGGTCGGCCTGGACCTCCTGCATCCCGATGATGTCGATGCCCCGCTCCCGGATCATCCGGGCGGTGATCCGGGCCCTCAGGTGGCCCGGCTTCCAGCGGCTGGAGTTCAGGGTGTGCTGGCTGCCCAGGATGTTGAAGGTGGCGACCTTGAACGGTCCCGAGGGCACCGACTCGTCCGTGGTCCCGAGCGCGGCCAGCCGGGGCGTGGCCTGCGAGGGGGCGGGCGTCATCAGCAGGAGGCTCGCGACGATCGCGGTCAGGGCCACGGCGACGGCGGCGAGCAGCGTCGGGGTCGGCCGGGCGTGGGGGCGCAGGACGGTGTGGGGGGGAATGTGTGGGGGGAACACGCCAGCGACGGTAGGAAAGCCACCGGGGTCCCGTGGTCCGAACGACCGAGCATCCCGCCGTTCGTCGGACGACATCACCCGATCGGACTACCCGGGTGGTGGCCGCGAGGATTCCTGTCCGCGGTTCGGCAGCCCCGCGAGGAGGACTGAGGTACGTCGCTCCGGCAGCGGCCGGGTCAGCGGGCGTGCGGGTCGTCGCCGGGCGAGACGGCCCGGGTCTCGCCGGCCTCACCGCTGGGGAAGTCCTCGCTCGGGAGGGCACCGCCCGGAGCGTCGGTCTCCGGCTCGTCGCCGTACACCCCGGCCCGCTTCGCCGCCTCGGCCCGGCGCAGCTGCTTGGTCAGGCTGAATCCCAGCACCACGACCGCGGCGCCCAGCAGCAGGAACACCACCAGAGCGGTCCAGCCGGCCTTGACCTCCTCCGGCTCCGGGGTCTGCTCGGTCAACCGGAGCAGCCACGTGGTGAGCTCGGCCGGGACGAGGGAAAGACAGCTCGGGCATGTCCCGATCCTCTCACCAGCCGCCAACGCGCCTGCTCAGGCGGGGTCCGTCGCCGCCCCGTCGATGCCGGCGAACAGGTCGTCCTCGGGCAGGGGTGAGTCGACGTGGCTGACCACGAGCTCGAAGTCCTCGGTCGGCCACACCCGCTGGTGCACCTCGAGCGGGATCTCGAACCAGGGCCCGTGCGGGTCGATCTGGGTGGCGTGCGCGAGCAGGGCACGGTCCCGCACCTCGAACCAGTCCCCGCACGGCACCCGGGTGGTGATCCGGGCGTCCCAGTCCGGTTCCGGGACCCACTTCTCGAGGCGCTCGGCGTACGGCGAGGGGCGGCCGAGCCGGACCATCTCGTCGTGCAGGGCCTGGGTGCGTGGCCGGTTGAAGCCGTGGTGGTAGTACAGCTTGGCCACCTGCCACGGCTCCCCCAGCTCGGGGTACCGCTCCGGGTCGGCGGCGGCCTCGAACGCCGCGACGCTGACCTCGTGGCACTTGACGTGGTCGGGGTGCGGGTAGCCGCCCCGCTCGTCGTAGGTGGTCATCACGTGCGGGCGGAACTCCCGGATCAACCGGACCAGCGGCCGGGCCGCCTCCTCGAGCGGGACCAGCGCGAAGCAGCCCTCGGGCAGCGGCGGCCGCGGGTCGCCCTCGGGCCAGCCCGAGTCGACGAAGCCGAGCCAGTCCTGGCGGATGCCGAGGATCTCGCGGGCCGCCTCCATCTCGCGGCGCCGGACCTCGCTGATGTTCGCCAGCACCTCGGGACGGTCCATCTGCGGGTTCAGCACGGAGCCGCGCTCGCCGCCGGTGCAGGTGGCGACGTGCACGTCGACGCCCTGCTCGACGTACATCGCGGTGGAGGCGGCGCCCTTGCTCGACTCGTCGTCGGGGTGCGCGTGGACGTGCATGAGCCGGAGACCGGCCCGAGGCCCGGTCGTCCTGGCCGGGGTGGGCTGCTGCGACATGCGGACGATCCTAGATGTGGCCCCGGATGGGACGATGGGACGGTGACCGACGAGCACCCACCCCGCCCCGGGCAGCAGCCCGTGTCCGGCTCGGCACCCGGTGGGGCGACCACCGACCTGGCCCAGCGGTACGGCGGCCCCGCGCCCTACCGGCGCCGGCTCCTGCTCGCCGGGTCGGTGCTGCTCGCCGCGGCGTTCGGGGGCTGGCTGGCCTGGACGACCTGGGGTCATGCCACCGCCGCCGTCACCTCCGAGATGGAGACGTACTCGATCGACGGTCCCGACTCGGCCACGGCGGTCGTCGTGGTCACCCTGCGCGACGGCGAGGTGGACGCGCAGTGCCGGCTCCGTGCGCTGGCCGAGGACCACAGCGTGGTCGGGGCGCTGACGTTCAGCCCGGACCCGGGCGCGGGCCGCCGGCAGTCGCAGACCCTGCGCACCGAGCGACTCGCGACCACCGTCGAGCTGCTCGGCTGCACCGCTCCCGGCCAGCCGCGACCCCGCTGAGCCGTTCGCCCGGATCCGCGGATCTGCGAAGAACGGCTGCTGTTGGTAAACTCCCCTGTCTGAGAGTCCCGTGGGGCCGTCTCAGGGACAGGCCCGCGGTCACACAGGACTCGGCCCGCGCCCCGGGCCGACACAGCGGGGACGAGCGGCGCGCGGTGTCGGAGACCCGCGTGGCACGGTTCGGCACCACCTCGTTCCCACGCGGACCCGCACACCTCGATCCCGGCCCCGCCCGGGAAGACCGCAGCACACTCGAAGCAGCACCCGTGAAGCACGGCAGGAGATGATGATGACCCAGGCAAGCGAGCAGGGCACGATCTGGATGACCCAGGACGCCTACGACAAGCTCCGCTCCGAGCTCGAGCACCTCAAGGGCCCGGTGCGCCAGGAGGTCATCGGCCGCATCTCGGCCGCCCGCGACGAGGGTGACCTCAAGGAGAACGGCGGCTACCACGCCGCCCGCGAGGACCAGGGCAAGCTGGAGGGGCGGATCCGCCACCTCGAGGACATGCTGGCCCGCGCCGAGGTCGGCGAGACCCCGCCCGACGACGGCATCGTCGAGCCCGGCATGAAGGTGACCTACAAGTTCGTCGGTGACGACGACGACGAGGCCGAGACGTTCCTGCTCGGCGCCCGCGGCATCGAGGACTCGAACGACGACCTCAAGGTCTACTCGCCGCAGTCCCCGCTCGGCTCGGCGATCATGGGCGCCAAGAAGGGCGAGACCGTCGCCTACGAGGCCCCCAACGGCAAGCAGATGAAGGTCGTCATCGTGGACGCGGTGCCGTACACCGGCTGAGGCTCGTCCCCGGGTGACCGCCGGCGCCGGCGACCGCCGGTCCTCACTCGTGGACGCGGTAGCCGCACTCGCGCAGCCGGGTCAGCACCCGCTCGGCGTGCTGCTCGCCGCGCGTCTCGAGCTGGAGGTGCACCTCGACCTCCTCGAGGTGCAGGGTCGGGCTGATCCGCTCGTGCACCACCTCGAGCACGTTGGCCCCGACCCCGCCGACCTCGCCCAGCAGCGTGGCCAGGCCCCCGGGGACGTCCGGGATGTTCACGTGCAGGTTCAGGTAGCGACCGGCGGCGGCCATGCCGTGCCGGATCACCTTGCCGAGCAGCAACGGGTCGATGTTGCCGCCGGAGAGCACCGCCACCGCAGGGGTCTGGTACGCCGACGGGTCGTCGAGGATCGCCGCCACGGCGGCCGCCCCGGCGGGCTCGACGATCATCTTGGCCCGCTCCGCCAGCGCCAGCAGGGCCCGGGACAGCGAGTCCTCGGAGACGGTGACGATGTCGTCCACGTGGTCGCGGACCGCCGCGAAGGTGATCTGGCCGGGCAGGCCCACCGCGATGCCGTCGGCCATCGTCTTCATCGACTCCAGCGCCACCGGGGACCCCTGCTTCAGCGAGCCGGGGAACGCCGCGGCCCCGGCCGCCTGGACGCCGACCACCCGGACGTCGGGCCGCAGCGCCTTGACCGCGATCGCCATCCCGGCGATGAGCCCGCCGCCCCCGGTGGGCACCAGCAGCGTCCGCAGCTGGGGGCTCTGCTCGAGCACCTCCAGGCCCGCGGTGCCCTGCCCGGCCACGATGTCGACGTGGTCGAAGGGGTGGATCAGCACCGCGCCGGTCTCCTCGGCGAACGCGTGGGCGGCCTTGAGGCAGTCCTCGAGGTAGCCGCTCTGGAAGACCACGTCGGCGCCGTACCCCCGGGTCGCCCGCTCCTTGGGGATCGGCGCGCCCTCCGGCATGAAGACCGTCGCCTTGATGCCGAGCAGCTGAGCGGCCAGCGCGACCCCCTGGGCGTGGTTGCCGGCGGAGGCGGCGACCACCCCGTGGGCGCGCTCCTCGGCACTGAGCCGGGAGATCCGCACGTAGGCGCCGCGGGCCTTGAACGAGCCGGTGCGCTGGAGGTTCTCGCACTTGAGCTGGACCGGGCCGCCGGCGATCGCCGAGAGCCACCGGGACTCCTCCATCGGGGTCTCGATGACCACCTCGCGCAGCACCTCGCGGGCCGCCCGGATGTCCTCGAGGGTCACGGAGGCGGTCGGGTCGTGAACACTCGGATCAGGCATCGGGTTCCTTCCTCGGGGGGTCGTCGCCGAGGGGGGCGTCGCGGTCGCCCTCGACGTGCGGTCGCCGGCCGTGCTCGGCGTAGTCCTCCTGCAGCCCCTCGACCGGGTCGTCCCCGGGGTCGGTGTTGGCAGCGAGGTGCTGGACGACGGCGTTGACCGCTGCGGCCAGCGGTACGGCGACCAGGGCCCCGGCGATCCCCGCCACGGTGACCCCGGCGGCGATCGCGATGATCACCCCGAGCGGGTGCAGCGAGACCCAGCGCCCCATCAGGAACGGCTGCAGCACGTGGCCCTCGATCTGCTGGACCAGGATGACGCCGCCGAGCATCAGCAACGCGGTGATCGGTCCCTGGTCGACCAGCGCCACCAGCACGGCCACCACCCCGGCGACGGTCGCCCCGATCATCGGCACGAAGGCGCCGAGGAAGACCAGCACGCCGATCGCGAGCACGAACGGGACCCCGAGCAGGGCCGCGACGATGACGATGCCGACCGCGTCGACCAGCGCCACGACCACCGTGGCGCGGACGAACTGGGTCAGCGAGATCCAGGCGACACGGCCCGACTCGTCCACGTGCCGGCGCGCGGCGCGGGGCGCCAGCCGCACCAGCCAGGACCAGATCCGCCGGCCGTCGGCGAGGAAGAAGTACGTCGCGAACAGGACGATGAAGAAGCCGGCGAAGACGTGGCCGACGGCGGTGCCGAGCTCGGTGACCCGGCCGAAGGCGCCGCCGTCCCCGGCGGTGGCCTCGGTGATCGCGTCCTGGGCCTGCTCGATGTAGGCGTTGATCTGCGACTCGCTGGCGTTCAGCGGCCCCTCACGCAGCCAGCGTCGGATCTCCTCGAGCCCCTGGACCACCTGGTTGGCCAGGTCGTTGAACCCGTTGACGACCTGCTGGCCGGCGAAGGTGAGCAGCAGCCCGACGACCCCGAAGGTGGTGAGGACGGTGAGCAGCGCCGCGAGCCCGCGGGGCAGCCGGCCCCGCTCCAGCAGCGTCACCAGCGGGGAGACCAGCG
Organism: uncultured Actinomycetota bacterium; assembly: GCA_963756135.1. Taxonomy (GTDB): domain Bacteria; phylum Actinomycetota; class Actinomycetes; order Propionibacteriales; family Nocardioidaceae; genus Nocardioides. The sequence goes on along the minus strand of CAVWMP010000006.1, from coordinate 42,837 downwards.
CCGAGATGAGGATCGCCACGACCAGCGGGAGGGTGACGATCGAGAAGAACCCGATCGTGCGGAGGATGACGTAGCCGGCGGCGGCGATGACCAGGAAGCGCCACCCCCACGACGCGGCCAGGTCGACCCCGAACGGGACCTGCGCCCGCGTGAAGTTGGACTGGCCGGTGGTCACCGGCAGCGGCTCGTGACGGCGCTGCTCCCCCTGCTGCTCGCGCAGCGAGGCCCACTGGTGGGCGAGCCGCTCGGTGAGCCGGGCGCGCTCGCGCGCCCGTTCCGCCGGGCTCGGCCGGGCCGTGCTCGTGGCGGCCCGGCGGCCGGGGTGGGGGCGACCGTTCTCCTCGGACTCGCCGTCGTGCTCAGGCACCGTCGTTCACGGCGCCACCCTAGCGAGCCGCGCGAGCCGCGCCGAGCATCTGGTCGAGGTCCGCGAGCAGGTCCTCGACGGTCTCGATCCCGACGCTGAGCCGGACCAGGTCCGCGGGCACCTCGTTGGCGGTGCCGGCCACGCTGGCATGGGTCATCCGGCCGGGGTGCTCGATGAGCGACTCGACCCCGCCGAGCGACTCCCCCAGGGTGAACACCTCGGCGCGCTCGCAGACCTCCAGCGCCCGCGCCTCGCCGCCGGCGACCCGGAACGAGACCATCCCGCCGTACCGCTTCATCTGCCGGCCGGCGACCGCGTGGCCGGGGTGCTCGGGCAGGCCCGGGTAGATCACGGCGGTCACCTCGGGGTGGCCGGAGAGGAACTCCACGACCCGCTCGGCGTTGTCGCAGTGCCGGTCCATCCGGACGCCCAGGGTCTTCAGGCCGCGCAGCACCAGCCAGGCGTCGAAGGGTCCGGCCACCGCCCCCATCGCGTTCTGGTGGAACGCGAGCTTGTCGGCCACCTCGAGGTCGCGGGCCACCACCGCGCCGCCGACGACGTCGGAGTGGCCGCCGGCGTACTTGGTGGTCGAGTGCACCACCACGTCGGCGCCCAGCGTGAGCGGCTGCTGGAGGTACGGCGAGGCGAAGGTGTTGTCGACGACCAGCAGGGCCCCGGCGTCGTGGGCGACCGCGGCCAGCGCCTCGATGTCGCCGATGTTGAGCAGCGGGTTGGTGGGGGTCTCCACCCAGACCATCGCGGTCTCCGGCCGGATGGCCGCGCGGACCGCGTCGACGTCGGAGACCGGGGCGGAGGTGTGGTCGACGCCCCAGACCCGCTCGACCTTGTCGAAGAGCCGGTGGGTGCCGCCGTAGGCGTCGTCGGGGAAGACCACGTGGTCACCGGGCTTGAGCAGCGAACGGACGATGGTGTCCTCGGCGGCCAGCCCGGAGGCGAACGCGAAGCCCCGCTCCCCCTCCTCCAGCGCGGCGATGTTGCCCTCCAGGGCGGTACGGGTCGGGTTGGCCGACCGGCTGTACTCGTAGCCGCCGCGCAGCCCGCCGACGCCGTCCTGCTTGTAGGTGGAGGTGGCGTAGATCGGCGGGATCACCGCCCCGGTCATCGGGTCCGGCTCGTAGCCGGCGTGGATGGCGCGGGTCTCGAATCCCGACTTGTTGCGGTGCTCACCCGCGTGCTCACCCGAGTGCTCACCCGAGTGCGTGCCGGACTGCTGCTGCTCGCTCATCTGGCCGAGGCTACCCAGCCGACTCGGGAAGGTCCGCGTCACCGTCGCTGTTGCAGACTGGTGACGGTCTCGACCCGAAGGAGTTCCCGTGTTCCTGTCCCGCAAGTCCACCAGCCTGCTCGCCCCTGAGACGACCCTGCCGGGTCGCAGCGAGCGCCCGTTCCACCTCGCCGAGAAGCACGTGGTGCTGGGCACCCCGGTGGTCACCGACCAGGCGCCCGCCGGTCACGAGGTCGCGATCTTCGGGCTGGGCTGCTTCTGGGGCGCCGAGGAGATCTACTGGCGGATGGACGGGGTGTGGTCCACCTCGGTGGGGTACGCCGGCGGCACCACGCCGAACCCGTCGTACGACGAGGTGTGCTCGGGCCGGACCAACCACACCGAGGCCGTCCGGGTCGTCTTCGACCCCGCGAAGGTCTCCTTCGCGGACCTGGTGAAGCGGTTCTTCGAGGTGCACGACCCCACCCAGGGGATGCGCCAGGGCAACGACGTCGGCACCCAGTACCGCTCGGCGATCTACTGGACCACCCCCGAGCAGGAGCAGACCGCCCGGGAGCTGACCGCGGTGTACGGCGCAGAGCTGGAGCGCCGCCGACTGGGCTCGATCACCACCGAGGTCCGCGAGGCGCCGACGTACTACTACGCCGAGGACGTGCACCAGCAGTACCTGGCGAAGAACCCGTTCGGCTACCGCTGCCACTCCAACACCGGCGTCACGTTCCCCGCCTGACCTGACCTGATCCTGACCCGACCGCGCGTCCGGGCCCCTCAGCGCCCGCGCGCCGACCTCAGGCCGGTCCGGCGTGGCGGAAGAGGTAGGCGAACGCGGACCGGGTGAACGCGGCACCGCGGCCGGTCTCACGGACGGTGGCCTCGTCGAACGCCTCGGGACGCTTCGGCACCAGCCACTCCTCGAGCCGGTCGGTGCTGAGCCGGAACGTCCCGTCCCGGGCGATCACCGCGGCGACCAGGGTCAGGCTGGGGTCCAGCGCGGCCATCGACGCCTCCCCGTGGCTGTTGTTGGCCAGCAGCAACCCGCCGTCCCGCAGGTGCTGCCGCACGTGCTCCCAGACCAGCCCGGCGAACAGCGAGATCACCAGGTCGAACTCCCCTCCTCGCAGCGGCAGCTCCGCGGTGTAGTCCAGCGGCAGGAAGTCCACCTCCCGGCCGGGCAGCCGGTGCTCCTCGTCGAGCTCGGCGGCGACGAGGTCGGCGTCGCCGAAGAACCGAGCGGCCCGGGCGTCGGTGTCGACGTAGGTCACGTGCCGGATCGCCGTGGACGGCGACAGGTCGACGTAGCAGCCCGGGTAGAGCGCCCGCTGCACGTCGTACCCCTCGACCAGCGCCGCGAACACCGGGCTCCGGTCGCCGATCATGTCCCGATACATCCGCCACGAGGCCGATCGCGATGCCATCTCGGCAACCTACGCCGCCAGACCACCGCGCGAGAAGTTGGAGGGGCCGGGGAGAATGACCCGTGTGACCGAACTCCCCCGCAACGCCGCCCGGCGCACCGCCCGACTGGCGGCGCTCCCGCTGGGGTACGCCGGCCGCACCGCGATGGGGCTCGGCAAGCGGATCGGCGGGAAACCGGCCGAGACGGTGCTCTCGGACATCCAGCAGCGGACCGCCGAGCAGCTGTTCCGGACCCTGGGCGAGCTCAAGGGCGGGGCGATGAAGTTCGGCCAGGCGCTCTCGGTCCTGGAGTCGGCGCTGCCCGAGGAGGTGGCCGGCCCGTACCGCGAGCAGCTCACCCGGTTGCAGGACTCCGCTCCCCCGATGCCGACCCAGACGGTCCGCGACATCCTGGCCCGCGACCTCGGCGAGGACTGGCAGGAGCGGCTGGTGTGGCTCGACGGGGGCCCGACCGCGGCCGCCTCGATCGGCCAGGTGCACCGGGGCCGGTGGCACGACGGGCGGGAGGTCGCGGTCAAGGTGCAGTACCCGGGCGCCGGCGAGGCGCTGCGCTCGGACCTCAAGCAGATCGCCCGGCTGGGCCGCACCATCGCCCCCCTGCTGCCGGGGATCGACCTGAAGCCGCTGATCGAGGAGATGCAGGCCCGGGCCGTCGAGGAGCTGGACTACGACCTCGAGGCCGAGGCCCAGCAGCGGTTCGCCGACGCGTTCCGCGACGACCCGGAGATCGTCATCCCCGGCGTGGTCGCGGTCGGGCCGACGGTGCTGATCACCGAGTGGCTGGAGAGCCCCTCGTCCCTGGCCACCATCATCGCCGGCGGCACCCAGGAGCAGCGGAACCACTACGGCGAGCTGCTGGTCCGCTTCCTCTTCACCGGTCCCGCCCGGGCCGGGATGCTGCACGCCGACCCGCACCCGGGCAACTACCGGGTGCTGCCGGACCCGGACGGCGGACCGGACCGGCTCGGCGTCCTCGACTTCGGTGCGGTCGCCCGCCTCGACGGCGGGCTGCCGCAGGCGATGGGCAGCCTGATCCGGATCGCCGGCCTGCACGACCACGAGGCCCTGCTCGACGGGCTGCGCGACGAGGGCTTCGTCAAGGACCGGACCACGATCGACCCGGCCGAGCTGCTGGACTACCTGTCCCCGTTCGTGGAGCCGACCCAGGTGGAGCGGTTCCGGTTCACCCGGGCCTGGATGCGCACCCAGTTCCAGCGGATCAACAACCCTCGCGACCCCAGCTACACGATCGCGATGAAGCTCAACCTGCCGCCGACGTACCTGCTGATCCACCGCACCTGGCTGGGCGGGATCGGCGTGCTGAGCCAGCTCGAGGCCGAGGCGCCGTTCAAGGCGATCCTCACCGAGTACCTCCCGGGCTTCGCCGGGCCGGGGTCCACCGTCGGCTGAGCTCTCAGCGCTCGGTCAGAGCAGCCGGCGCTCCGAGGCCCACCGGGTCAGCTCGTGCCGCGAGGAGAGCTGCAGCTTGCGCAGCACGCTGGACATGTGGGTCTCCACGGTCTTGATCGAGATGAACAGCTCCTTGGCGACCTCCTTGTAGGCGTAGCCACGGGCGATCAGCCGCATCACCTCCCGCTCCCGCTCGGTCAGCCGGTCCAGGTCCTCGTCGACCGCAGCGACGTCGATCGAGCCCGCGAACGAGTCGAGCACGAATCCGGCCAGCCGCGGCGAGAAGACCGCGTCGCCGTCGGCGACCCGACGTACCGCGGAGACCAGCTCGGTCCCCGTGATCGTCTTGGTGACGTAGCCGCGGGCGCCGCCGCGGATCGTCCCGATGACGTCCTCGGCGGCATCGGAGACGCTGAGCGCGAGGAACCGGGGCAGGACGCCGGCGCTCGGCCCCGGAGCCGCCGCGAGCCGGCGCATCACCTCGACGCCACCACCGCCCGGCAGGTGCACGTCGAGCAGGACGACGTCGGGCCGGTGCTCGAGGATCGCCGCGACCGCCTGGTCCACGTCGGCGGCCTCGGCCACCACCTGGACCTGGCCCGCCCCGACCGTGGCCAGCTCGCTGCGGACACCGCTGCGGAACATCGCGTGGTCGTCGACGACGACGACCCGTACCGGTCCGGACTCGGTCATGGGCTCTCCTCGTCGGTCGACGGTGGTGCCGTCGGATCGGTCCTGCTGCTGCGCTGGTCGCGGTCCAGGTGCAACCGGACCTCGGTGCCCTCACCCGGCGCGGACCGCACCTCGGCCGAGCCGCCGTGCCGGCGCATCCGGTCGCGGATGCTGTTGCGCACCCCGAGCCGGTCGGCGGGGACGGCGTCCGGGTCGAAGCCGACCCCGCGGTCGCGGACGAAGACGTCCACGGCGGTCGGGGTCACCTCGGCGTACACGTCGACGCGGTCGGCGCCGGCGTGCCGGGCGGCGTTGGCGACGGCCTCCCGGGCCGCCGCCACCACCGGGCGCAGCCCTTCGACCAGGTCGCAGTCGCCGACGGTGACCACGTCGACGGCGACGCCGTGGGCGTCCTCGACCTCGGCGCCGACGCCGCGCAGCGCGCTGGCGACGGTCCGCTCGTCGGTGGTCTCGCCGCGGTAGAGCCAGGAGCGCAGGTCACGCTCCTGGGCCCGGGCCAGCCGAGCCACGGTGGCCCGGTCGCCGGCGTTCTTCTGGATCAGCGCCAGGGTCTGCAGCACCGAGTCGTGCAGGTGCGCGGCCACGTCGGCGCGCTCCTGGGTGCGCACCCGCTCGGCCCGCTCGGCGGTCAGGTCGGCGGCCAGCCGGTAGAGCCACGGGCCGACCACCACCCCGATCCCGACCACCCCGAGCAGCGCGGCCAGGGTCATGTCGCGGGCGATCCCGATGGAGCCGCCCCGCCAGGCCACCAGCACCCCGGCGACCGCGACCAGCAGGATCCCGACCGCCACCCGGGTGTACGACGCCCAGCCGCCGCGGCCGAAGACGAACCGGACCGGGTCGACCCGGCCGGTGGTGTCCAGCCAGCGCTCGCGCTGGGCCTCGTCGGCCTGGCGCCAGAGCAGGGCCAGCCCCACCAGGGCGATCAGCACCGGCCAGAACAGCGTGGCCTGGCCGAAGAGGGCCTCGGCGACGAGGACCGCGCCGATCCCGAGAGCCCCGAGCGCGATCACCGGCCCCATGTCGCCGAGCCGGCGGATCCGGCCGCCGGGGCGTCGGCCGCCCCGGGTGGCGCTCTCCAGGCCGGGAGGAGCGATGTCGAAGCGCCGGTCGGCCGGGAGCACCAGCCACAGCCCGGCGTACAGGAAGATGCCGAGACCACCGAGGGCGGTCGCCGCGACGAAGAAGACCCGGATCCACAGCACCGGCAGGGCGAGGTGCACGGCCAGGCCGCCGGCGACCCCGCCCAGGATCGGCTGGCGGGTGTCCCGCCACGCGCGACGGTACGGCGCGGGCCCGGTGCCGGCCGGGCGGCCCGGAACGGGTGGGAGCGGAGGGGCGCCGCCGGAAGCGGCGCTCGGCGGGGCGGTCGTCATCGTGACTCCATGCTCACACAGCGACACCCGGCCGACCATGAGGACGAACCCCGGCCTCACCCTGAGGGTCGAGGGCACGGGTGCGGGCAGGACCAGGGTCGTCCCCGATGTCATCGGACGCCGCGACGCCCCAGGCTGGAGCCATGACCACGACACCACCCGACGCCCCGACCGGGCCCGGCGACCCCCAGGGCTCCGGCGACCCCGCAGGCCCCAGCAGCTCCGGCACCTACGGCGGCCCCCCGCCCGGAACAGGGGGGACGCCGGGATACGGGCCGCAGCGCTCCCGTGAGGACCTCCGGGACCTGGGGCGGCTGCGCCGCTCGGTCTCCGACCGCAAGATCGCCGGCGTGGCCGGCGGACTGGCCCGACACCTCGACATCGACCCGGTGATCGTCCGCGTCGCCCTGGTGGTGCTGGTCTTCTTCGGTGGCGCCGGACTGCTGATCTACGGCGCCTGCTGGCTCTTCGTCCCCGAGGAGGGTGCCCAGGTGGCCCCGCTCGGACTGGACGACCGGAGCCGGAGCATCGCCCTGGTCGTGGCCGGGGTGCTCGCCGTCCTCGCTCTGATCGGGGACACCTGGGGGCTCTTCGGCTTCTCGTGGCCGATGGCGATCATCGCGGCGATCGCGCTGGTCCTGCTCACCCGGAACCGGCCGCGCACCCCGCTGCCGGACGCCGGGTACGCCGGCGCGGAGGGAACGACCTGGACGCAGCCCTCCCCGGGCTCGACGTCCCCAGGCTGGGCTGCCCCGGCGGGTCCCCCTCCGGGCGCCCCCGGCGGTCCGACCGCCTGGCACACCCCGCCGGCCCCGCCGTACCGCAATCCCAAGCGCCGCGGACCGATCCTGTTCGGTTTCACCCTCGCGCTGGTCGCCCTCGGGATCGGCATCCTCGCCGTCGCGGACCTGGCCGGGGCGACGATCCCGGCCGCGGGCTACCCCGCGCTGGCCCTGACGGTGATCGGCACCATGCTGGTCGTCGGTGCCTTCTGGGGCCGGGCCGGTGGCTTGATCCTGGCCGGACTGCTCGCTCTCGGCGCCCTGGGCGGCGCCAGCATCGCCGACCACTGGGACGGTGAGCGGATCGACGTACGACCGCTCAGCGGCACCGCACTCGCCTCGTCGTACCAGCTGGACGCCGGCGAGCTCGTGGTCGACCTGACCGCCATCGACGACCTCGACGGGCTGGACGGACGCATGCTGACCCTCGCGGTGGACGTCGGACGGATCGAGGTGATCCTCCCCGACGGGCTCGACGTGCGCGTCCAGGGCACCGCCGACGCGGCCGGCCACCTGGCGATCTTCGGCCAGGACCAGGGCGGCATCGGGCTGAGCATGTCCGCCTCGCACGACGGTGGCACCGACGTCCCCGACCTCGTCATCGACGCCACGATCGGCGTCGGCGAGGTCCTCGTGAAGACCCCCGACAGGAGCATCCGATGAGCACCACGCCGTACCCCTTCAGCGGCCCCACCGAGGGAGCCGACAGTCCCGCCCCCGACCCGGAGTCCGGCCGGCACCCGGTCAACACCGGTCACCTGGTGATGGGCATCGCCTTCCTGGGCCTGGTCGCGATCTGGGCCGTGCTCGAGGTCGACCTGTTCGACGGCGACGCCCTGTCGTGGCTGCTGCCGGTGCCGTGGCTGGTCGCCGGCACGGTCGGCCTGGGGGTCGCGGCGCTCGGCTCACGCCGGCGTCGTACGCCGGACCGCCCGACGTTCGACCCGTACGCCGACCCCTGGGCCACCACCGCCGACGTCCCCGAGACCGCGCTCGACACCGAGGACCCCCGATGACGACCTCACCCGGCCCCACCTCCACCTCGCCCCGACGCCTGCTGCGCCGCCGCGACGATCGGATGGTCGGCGGGGTCTGCGCCGGACTCGCCGACTACGCGGGGGTCGACGTGACCCTGGTCCGGGTGCTGACCGTGCTGGCGACCGTGCTCGGGTTCTGCGCGGTGCTGATCGCCTACCTGGTGGCTTGGGTCCTCGTCCCGCTGGAGTGACCAGGCCGCGACGACCAGGCCTGCCGGGCCCGGACCGCGGTGTCCGGGAAGTCGACGAAGACGCCGTCGACCCCGGCGGCCAGGAAGGCCTGCACCTGCCCGACCCCGTCGCCCCGGGCATGGGGGTCCGCGCCGCGCTGCCGCTCTCGGGGCAGGAACGTGTTCTCGTCCCGCAGCGTCCACACGTGGACCTCGAGCCCGAGCCGATGGGCGTCGGCGACCAGGCCGGTCGGGGCGAGGGAGGTTCCCGCGGCCGACGGCCGCAGCACCAGGTCCCGGTGCACCCCCACGGCGTCGGCGTACTGCCCGACCACAGCGAGACCGACCGGAGTGACCAGGTCGGCGTACGCGATGCTGGCGCCGGCCGCCACCAGGTCGGCCGGCGCCCCGGTCCGGTCGACCAGCTGGACCAGGGGCAGCTCGCACATCCCGGCGAGCCGCCGCAGGTTCGTCATCTCGAAGGACTGGATGTAGACCTTCGCCCCGGGGCCGTCCATCCGGTGCCGGCGCAAGGCGGCCAGCAGCGGCTCCTCCAACGGCAGTCCCCGGGCGGCGAAGTACGACGGGTGCTTGGTCTCCGGGTACACCCCGATCCGCCGTCCCCGACGCCGCGACTCCGTCGTCACCAGCGACAGGATCTCGTCGAACGTCGGCACCTCGAACCGGCCGTCGTAGACGGTGTTGCCGGGGCGGACCCCCGGCAGCCGTTCGACCGCGCGCAACGTCTTCAGCTCGGCCAGCGTGAAGTCGTCGGTGAACCAGCCGGTGACCTCGCGCCCGTCGATCCACCGGGTGGCCCGTCTCGCCGCGAACTCGGGGCGAGCGGCCACGTCGGTGGTGCCGCTGATCTCGTTCTCGTGCCGGGCGATCAACACGCCGTCCCGGGAGGAGACGAGGTCGGGTTCGACGTAGTCGGCACCGAGCTCGATGGCCAGCGCGTAGGAGGCCAGGGTGTGCTCGGGTCGGTATCCCGACGCGCCGCGATGGGCGATCACCACCGGCCGGCTGCCGGGCCTGCCGGTGGGACGGACATCACGGTCCAGGGCCGTCTCGCTCATGTCCACGAGGCTGGGCGGGTCCGGTGACGAGCGGGCGGTGTCCGGGTGAACGGTCAGGTGAACCGTGCGTGACACCTCGGGGTGCCACGGTCAGGATGGGGCCATGGTGCTCCCCTCGATCGGTTCGCTGTCCTCGCTGCCCGCCGCGGAGCATCCCGAGCTGCTGGCCGCCCCGGTCGCGGCGGCCGTCGCCGGCTGGCCGTACGCCGACCAGCTCGCGGTGGTGGAGATCGACCCCGACCTCGCCGACACCGCCGCCCTGACCGCGGCGTACGACCTGCCGCTGCCCGCCAGCGCCAACTGCGTGATCGTCGCGGGTCGGCGCGCGGGCGAGGAGCGGTTCGCGGCGTGCGTGGTGGGCGCCGACACCCGCGCCGACGTCAACACCCTCGTCAAGCGCACCCTCGACGTGCGCAAGTGCTCGTTCCTGGCCACCGAGCGTGCGGTCGCCGAGTCCGGGATGGAGTACGGCGGGATCACCCCGATCGGCCTGCCGGCGTCGTGGCGGCTGCTCGTCGACGCGCGGCTGCTCGACGTGGACGTGGCCGTGATCGGCTCGGGTCTCCGTCGTTCCAAGCTGCTGCTGCCCGGGCGGCGGCTGGCCGATCTCGCCCGTGCGGAGGTGGTCGAGGGGCTGGGGGTCTGAGGACGATGGAACCGTGACGGAGGGCGAGACCGCGGGACGGGACGAGTCCGAGGTCGAGCGCGCGGACCGCAAGTGGGACGACATGCTCCAGGAGCTGCGCGTCATGCAGACCGGCGCCCAGCTCCTCGCTGGCTTCCTGCTGACGCTGCCGTTCCAGCGCAGGTTCGACGACCTGGACCAGGTGCAGACGGGTCTCTACCTGGTGCTCGTCCTGCTCGCGGCGATCACCACCGCACTGGTGCTCACCCCGATCGCCGTCCACCGCACGGTCTCCGGCCAGCAGGTGAAGCCGCGGTTGGTCCGCGTGGCACACCGGCTGCTGCGCGCGGTCGTCGCCTCGCTGTCCCTGCTGATCGTCGGGATGACGATCTTCATCTTCGACCTCGTGGTGACGCGGCCGTGGGCGGTCGGGGTGGGTCTGGCGATCTCGGCGGTGCTCGTCGCCCTGCTGGTGCTGCTGCCGCAGCGGTTGGTCCGGTGACGGGCCGGGCCCGGCGAGCGGGGGTCGTGGGGCTCCTGGTCGCCACGGCCCTGACGGGATGCACGGGGCAGCCCCCGTCCGACCGCTCCTCGTCCGAGGCAGCCCCCGACCGCCCCCCGTCCGCGCCGGTGAGCACGCTGACCCCGCTCGTCGTCACCCCTGCACCACCCACCGGGGAGCTGCGCGCCGACCTGCGGCAGTCCTCCCGCGACGCGGCGCTGGGACGGATCGAGGTGTGGATCGACAACGGCACGCCGGACGACCTCCGTCCGACCCGGATCGTGTACGTCGACCCGCGGCTGCGGGCACCGATCGAGGGGCAGCGGCTGCGCGACCACCCCTCGGGCGCCGAGCGCGGCTTCCCGTTGCCGCTGCCGGCCCGGCCACGGTGCGGGCCCGGCGCCGAGAGCGACACCGGGCCGGGCGAGGCCCGGGGCCGGGTCCGGGTCACCTCGGCGGACGGCACGGTGACCCTGCCGGTGGCCGACGAGGCGCGGGTGCTGGCGCGGTTCGTCGCCGCGCGGTGCACCGAGCTGGCGGTGGCCCGGGCGGTGGGCCTGTCCTGGGCGGACCGGGTGCCGGTGAGACCCGCCGGAGCAGATCCCGGACCGGACAGCACCGCCGAGCTCGTCCTGCGGCTCCGCCCGACCGGTCGGCCGGGGCACGTGCTGAGGATCGTGGCGATCACCGGGACCCCGGTGCTGACGCCGGTCGGCGCGGCGGCCTGGCGTCCCGGGCTCACCCTGCGCAGCACCGACCCACCCCGTCGGCTCCGGCTGCCGGTGGAGCCGGCCCGGTGCGACCCGCATGTGTTCGGCGAGTCCGGGGGCGCCACCGCGTTCGCGCTGTCGCTGCGTCTGGACGGCGTACCGCGGAGCATGGTCCTGCGGATGGGGTCACGTGGAGCCGCCGCCGCGATCGCGTTCGCGGTCGCCCGGTGCGGACTCTGAGGGGCGGACCGTGAGGGGCGAACTCTGAGGGGCGGGCCGTCAGGGCAGGCCGCCGCTTAACCATTCGCCCGGCCGCCGGGGGCTCCGTAGCGTGGACGCGTGCGCCACCTCCCCCTCGCCGACCCCGGCACCGCCGACCACCGGTCGCCGGGTCGTTTCCTGTGGTGGCTGGCTCGCGGGCAGTGGTCGACGCTGCTCGGGGGGATGGCGTTCGGGATCACCTGGATGGGCGCCCAGGCGCTGATGCCGGCAGCGATCGGCCGCGCCATCGACCAGGGCGTCGCGGGCCGGGACGGGCACGCCCTGCTGCTGTGGGCCGGGGTGATGTTCGGCCTCGGCGTGACCCAGGCGCTCAGCGGCATCGCGCGGCACCGCTTCGCCGTCACCAACTGGCTGACCACCGCCTACCGCACCGTCCAGCTGGTCGCGCGCCAGTCGGTCCGGCTCGGTGGCTCCCTGCAGCGCCGTACCTCCACCGGGGAGGTGGTGGCGATCGGCACCACCGACATCTCCCACCTCGGCCAGGTGATGGACGTCTCCGCGCGGTTCTCGGGTGCCGTGGTCTCCCTCGTCGTGGTCTCGGTGATCCTGCTGCAGACCTCGGTCACCCTGGGCCTGCTCGTCCTCGTCGGCGTGCCCGTCCTGATGCTCCTGGTCGGCCCGCTGCTCGCGCCGCTGCAGCGGCGCAGCGCCCAGCAGCGCGAGCTGACCGGCGAGCTCTCCACCACCGCGGCGGACATCGTCGGCGGCCTGCGGGTGCTGCGCGGCGTCGGCGGCGAGCAGGTGTTCCTGGACCGGTACCGGCGCCAGTCGCAGTCCACCCGCGCCGCCGGGGTGAAGGTGGCCCGGGTGCAGTCGCTGCTCGACGCACTCGAGGTGCTGCTCCCCGGCATCTTCGTGGTCCTGGTGGTGTGGGTGGGAGCACGGTACGCCGTCGCCGGCCGGATCAGCGCCGGCGAGCTGGTCGCGTTCTACGGGTACGCCGCGTTCCTGATGATCCCGCTGCGGACCGCCACCGAGTACGCCAACAAGGTGGTCCGCGGTCTCGTGTCGGCCCGCCGGGTCTGTCGGGTCCTCGGCTACGAGCCGGACCACGCCGATCCGGCCGACCCGCTGCCGGCTCCGGCACCCGGCGGCGAGCTGGTCGACGACCGCTCCGGCCTCCGGGTCCGCCCCGGTCTGCTGACCGCCGTCGTCACCGACCCACCCGAGGACGCCGCCGAGCTGGCCGACCGGCTCGGCCTGGTCACCCCACCGACGCGGCCCCGACCTGTCGGGTCGGAGCCGGACCCGCAGGTCCGGCTGGGCGGCGTACCGCTGAGCCGGCTGCGCCTCGCGGACGTCCGGGCGGCGGTCGTGGTCTCCGACACCGGGAGCTCGCTGTTCTCGGGGCCGCTGGGCGAGCGGCTCGACGTGCGCGGCGGCGGCGACGTCCAGCGGGCCCTGACCACTGCGGCCGCCGAGGACATCCTGGATGCGATGCCGGACCGGCTCGCGACCGTGCTCACCGAGCGCGGCCGCACCCTGTCAGGCGGGCAGCGGCAGCGGCTGGTGCTGGCCCGGGTGCTGACCCTGGACCCCGACGTGCTGGTCCTGGTCGAGCCGACCTCGGCCGTCGACGCGCACACCGAGGCACGGATCGCCGCCCGGCTGCGCGCCCAGCGGGCCGGGCGCACCACCGTGGTGATGACGAGCAGCCCGTTGCTGCTGGACGCCGCCGACGAGGTGGTCCTCCTCGACAGCGGCCGGGTCGCTGCGACCGGGACGCACCGAGAGCTCCTCGCCGACAGCCCGCGCTACCGCGCCCTGGTCACTCGCGGCCTGTACTCGGTCGGAGCAGAGGCATGAGCACGAACCGCCTTCCGATCGCCGACGAGCGCGACGTCCGTCGGTACGTCGGCCGGGTCGCCCGTCGGCACCCTCGGCTGCTGCTCGGCGCGCTGGTGCTGCACATCGGTGCGGCGCTCGCCGCGCTCGCCGCGCCGCGACTGCTCGGCGACCTGGTCGAGGCCGTCGAGCAGGGCACCACCACCGGGTACGTCGACCGGGTGCTGCTGATCCTGGCCGGCTTCCTGCTGGCACAGACCGTGCTCACCCGGTACGCCCGCTACGTCAGCCAGGTCCTCGGCGAGCAGGTGCTGGCCGAGCTCCGCGAGGACTTCGTCGACCACACCCTGCGCCTGCCGGTGAGCACGGTGGAGGCGGCAGGCTCCGGGGACCTGCTGACCCGGACCAGCCGCGACGTGGACCAGCTGGGCTGGTCGGTCCGGATGGCGCTTCCCGAGTCCACGATCGCCTTCGTCACCGCCGTGCTCACCTTCGCCGCCGCGGTGAGCGTCGGCTGGTGGGTGCTGGTGCCCTGCCTGCTGGGGGTGCCGCCGCTGGCCATCGGGTTGCGGTGGTACCTGGCCCGCGCCAAGGACGGCTACCTGCGCGAGAGCGCGACGTACTCCCAGATCTCAGCGACGCTCAACGAGACCGTCGAGGGCGCCCGGACCGTGGAGGCCCTGGGCCTCGGCGACGAGCGGATCGCCGCGATCGACGCCGACGTCGCCGACTCGTACGCCGCGGAGCGCTACACGCTGGGCCTGCGCACGGTCTTCTTCCCGACCATGGACCTCGCCTACCTGCTGCCCACGGTGGGCACGCTGCTGCTGGGGGGATACCTGTACCTGCAGGGGCAGGTGTCGCTGGGCGAGGTGACCGCCGCGACGCTGTACGTGCAGATGCTCATCGACCCCGTCGACCGGGTGGTCGAGGTCCTCGACGAGCTCCAGCTGGGCTCCGCCTCGCTGGCCCGGCTGCTCGGCGTCGCCCAGGTCCCCGACGACCGCACCGCGACCGGGGAGCAGCCGGCCGGCGAGGACCTGGCCGCCCGGGACGTGCGGTTCGCGTACGCCGAGGGCCGAGATGTGCTGCACGGGGTGGACCTGTCCCTGCGACCCGGCGAACGGGTCGCCGTGGTCGGCCCGTCCGGCGCCGGCAAGTCGACCCTCGGGCTGCTGCTCGCCGGGATCCGGCCACCGCGCACCGGCCGGGTCACCGTCGGCGGCGTCGGCCTGGTCGAGCTGCCGCTGCGCGAGCTGCGGGGTCATGTCGCCCTGGTGACCCAGGAGCACCACGTCTTCGCCGGCACGGTGCGGGACAACATCGCGCTGGCCGCACCGACGGGCGCCGACGACGACGCGGTGCTGGCCGCCCTGGAGGCGGTCGACGCCCGCGACTGGATCGACTCGCTGCCCTTGGGGTTGGACACCGTGATCGGCTCCGGGGGGCGCCCGGTCACGGCCGCCCAGGCGCAGCAGATCGCGCTGGCCCGGCTGGTCCTGGTCGACCCGCACACCCTGGTCCTCGACGAGGCGACCTCGCTGATCGACCCGCGGGCCGCCCGGCACCTCGAGCGGTCGCTGGCGGCGGTGCTCGAGGGGCGGACCGTGATCGCCATCGCCCACCGGTTGTTCTCCGCCCACGACGCGGACCGGGTCGCGGTGGTCGAGGACGGCCGGATCGCCGAGCTCGGCTCCCACGACGAGCTGGTCGCCGCCGGCGGCTCCTACGCCTCGCTGTGGGACCGCTGGAACACCTGACCCGAGTCGACGGGTGGGGTCAGAGGCCGGAGATACGGATCCCGGAATGGGTCTTGTACCGGCGGTTGATCGAGATCAGGACCGCCGTCAGCGGCTCCAGCTGCCGGGCCAGCCGCAGCTTGCCGCCGTCGATGCCCGGGCGGCCGGTGACGCTGGCGGCCAGCTCCATCACCGTCTGCTTGGCCTCGGCCGAGTCGCCGCAGACCAGCACGTCCTCGTCGTCGAGGTACTCCGCGTCGCCCCACAGGGTCACCGCCGAGACATGGTGGAACGCCCCGACCACGGTCGCCTCCGGCGCGATCCGCTGCGCGGACTCGGCGGCCGACCCCTCACCGCCGTCGACCACCCGGCCGTGCGCGCCGCGCTTGTCGAAGGCCAGCGGGTTGACGCAGCTGATCACCGTCCGGCCGGCCAGGGGCAGGGTCGCGACCAGCTCGTCGTGCCCGTCGTACGGCACCGCCAGCAGCACCACGTCGGCCTCGCCGCAGGCGTCGGCGTTGGTGGCGCCGGTCACCTCTGCGGCACCCTCGACGCCGGCCAGCCGCTCGTTGACCTCCGCGGCGACCCCCGCTGCCCGCTCCGCGTCCCGCGAGCCCAGCACCACCGTGTGCCCGTGGCGAGCGAAGCGGTAGCCGAGGCCCTTGCCCTGCGGGCCGGTGCCCCCGATCACGGCGATCCGTTGTGGCGACATGCTCACTCCTCATCCGGTCGCGGTGCTCGGCCACCGGGCCGTCCGGGCATCCGGACCGTCCCGGCATGGAATGGCGCCACCTTGGGTAGAACGTACCCACGGTGGGGTCGCCCGAACGGATGATGCCAAACCGCAGACGAAGCGGAAGAACGGGTGCCACCCTTTGATACCTTCAACGCCTCGGGGGGAAACAGGAAGACGGGCTTTGCGACCAATGGCGACGCAGCAGCGCAGTGACATCCAGGGGCTGCGAGCCGTCGCAGTCCTGACGGTCATCGCTGCCCACTTCGGGGTGGTCTTCCTGCCCGGCGGCTTCATCGGCGTGGACGTCTTCTACGTGATCTCCGGCTACCTGATCTCGGGGCTGCTGTACCGCGAGATCCGGACCAAGGGCTCGGTCAGCCTCACCGCGTTCTGGTCCAGACGAGCCCGTCGGATCCTGCCGGCCGCCACCGCGGTCACCGTGCTCACCGTGGTCGCCTCGATGCTGTGGCTCAGCCTGATCGACGCCCGGCAGGTCGTCGTCGACGCCATCTGGGCCTCGCTGTTCGCCGCCAACATCAACTTCGCCCGCGAGGGCACCGACTACTTCGCCGCCGACCTCGGCGTCTCGCCGTTGCAGCACTACTGGTCGCTGGCGGTCGAGGAGCAGTTCTACCTGGTCTGGCCGTTGCTGCTGCTGGGCTGCGTGGGCCTCGCCCACCTGGGTCGCGCCGCAGTCCGCCGGGTACGCCGGCGCGGCGAGCCCGCCGCCACGGGTCCGGGCGGGCTGCCGATGACCACCGTGCTCACGGTGCTCTCGGTGGTCACCGTGGCCTCGCTGATCTGGTCGATCCGGCAGACCGGCACGGACCCGACCTCGGCGTACTTCTCCACCCTCACCCGCGGCTGGGAGCTCGGGGCCGGCGCGCTGGCCGCCCTGGTCCCGGTGTCGTTCCTGCGCCGGATCACCCACCTGGTGATGAGCGCGGTCGGCTTCTTCGGCCTGTCGATGATCATCTTCGCGTGCGGCCTCTACGACCCCACCACGGCGTTCCCGGGGTACGCCGCGCTGCTCCCGGTGGTCGGGACGGTGCTGCTGCTGCTCTCCGGCGCCGGCTACGAGCCGACGGTCCCCGGCAAGATCATCTCGGTGCGGCCGATGCGGGTCATCGGCGACTGGTCCTACTCGCTCTACCTGGTGCACTGGCCGGTCCTGGTGCTGGCCGAGCGGGTGCTGCTGCGCGAGCTCACCCTCGCCGAGCGGCTGGCGGCGCTGGTGCTGGTCTTCGCCCTCGCCGGGCTGAGCTACCACCTGGTCGAGATGCCGTTCCGTCGCGGCCGGATGACGCAGGTGCTGCGGGTGCCCCGGGCGATGGTGCTCTACCCGGCCAGCCTGGTGCTGGTCGCCGTGGCCGCGAGCAGCAGCTGGTACTGGACGGGGCTGCAGGGCAGCGAGCGGGGGAACAACCCGCCGATCACGGTGGCCGAGGAGGGACCGGGCGGCCGGGAGCAGGCGCACGAGGCCACCGTCGCGCTGGTCCGGGCGTCGGTCACCGCCGCCCGGGACAAGCTGGCGATCCCGAGCAACCTCAACCCCGACCTGCTGGACCTGCGCGACAGCATCGCCGACGTCGGCGAGTGCGACTACACGTTCACCAAGACCCGCCAGCTCTGCCCGCGCGGCGTCATGGACGGCGAGCGGACGGTAGTGGTCACCGGCGACTCCCACGCCCGCGCCTGGATCCCGGCCTTCGACCGGATCGCCGCCTCGAACGGCTGGACGGCGTACTACCTGGTGAAGTCCCAGTGCACCGCGGCGCACGTGACCGTCGCGCCGCTCAACAACGACGAACCGTTCACGGCCTGCACCGACTTCCAGGACTGGGTCGTGGACACCGTCGAGGAGATCGAGCCCGACCTGGTCGTGGTGGCCTCCTCTCCCCCGGTGAACGGAGTCTTCGACGACGACGGGATGCGCTACGAACGGCTGGACAAGGTGATCCCGCTGCTCGCCGAGGGCTACCGCCAGCTGTTCGACGAGCTCGGTGACGTCGCCGAGCGCGTGGTGCTGCTCAAGGACGTGCCGCGCAACAGCGACGACCCCGCGACCTGCCTGAGCTCGGGTGAGCCGGACCTCGGCAAGTGCTCGTTCACCCCCGAGGAGCGGGCCGACCGGCTGGCCGCGCTGGCCGCGGCCACGGCCCGGGCCCAGGGCGCCGCCGTGGTCGACCCGACGCCGTGGCTCTGCTACGAGGGCGAGTGCGCCGTGGTGGTCGGCGGCACCCTGACCTACCGCGACACCAGCCACCTCACCACCGAGTACGCCGCCAGCCTGGCCGGCCCGCTGGGGCTCAAGCTGGAGATGACCGACTCCCCCTGACCGGCCCCGCCCCTGCCCCCGCCCCCGCCGGGGGTCGTGTGCCCCACGACGCGCTCCGTCGCGTCCGCAGGCACACGAACCACGGAGCTCGTCGGAGAGCCCTTGCTACGGTGACAGCACCACTGTCACAGTGTTCGCCGGAACGCCGACCTCGCCGACCGACCGACGCCCCGACCGGAAGTGAGACCCATGAAGCTGTCGATGCCGCTCGTCTACGGCGGGAACCCGCGCCAGACCGCCGACCAGGTCGTGGGCCTGGAGAAGGCGGGCCTCGACATGATCTGGGTCGCCGAGCCGTACGGGTTCGACGCCCCCACGCTGCTGGGCTACCTGGCTGCCCGCACCGAGACGATGGAGATCGCGGCCGGCATCCTCAACGTCTACTCCCGCACCCCCGGGGCGCTGCTGCAGACCGCGGCCGGCCTCGACAACGTCTCCGGCGGCCGCGCCGTGATCGGGCTGGGCGCCTCCGGTCCGCAGGTGATCGAGGGCTTCCACGGACTGCCCTACGACCGGCCGCTGGGCCGCACCCGCGAGGTCATCAGGATCATCCGGATGGGGCTGCGCCGGGAGTCGCTGGTCAACGACGGGATCTTCACGCTGCCGCTGCCCGCCGACCAGGGGCTCGGGCTGGGCAAGCCGCTGAAGCTGCTCAACAAGCCCGAGCGCCCCGTCGTACCGCTGTGGGTGGCGGCGCTGGGTGACAAGAACGTCGCGATGGCCGCCGAGATCGCGGACGGGTGGCTGCCGTTCCTGTTCCACCCCGGCAAGGCGCACCAGGTCTGGGGCGAGTCCCTGGCCAAGGGCACCGCCAAGCGGTCCGCCGATCTCGGGCCGCTGGAGATCTCCGCCGGCGGCCTGGTGGCCATCGGGGAGGACGTCAAGGACCGGCTCGACCTGATGCGGCCGATGTACGCCCTCTACGTGGGCGGCATGGGTGCCCGTGGCAAGAACTTCTACAACCAGCTGGCCTGCCAGTACGGGTACGAGAAGGAGGCCAAGGAGATCCAGGACCTCTACCTCGACGGACACAAGCGCGACGCCGAGACGAAGGTGCCGCTGGAGTGGCTCGAGGCCGGCAACCTGGTCGGCCCCGCCTCCTACGTCCAGGAGCGGATCGCGGCCTTCCGGGAGGCGGGGGTGACCAACCTCCAGGTGACCCCGGCCTCCGACGACCCGGCGGCCACCATCGCCCAGGTCAAGGAATGGGTCTCCTGAGGATGCCGGAGCGGCCGTCGATCTACGAGCAGGAGCACGAGGACTTCCGGGCCACCGCGCGGGCGTTCATGGACCGCGAGGTCGCCCCGCACCACGAGCAGTGGGAGCGGGACGGCCAGGTCAGCCGCGAGGTGTGGCGACGCGCCGGCGAGCAGGGACTGCTCTGCTTCGACGTCGAGGAGCAGTACGGCGGCGCCGGGATCCGCGACTTCCGGTACAACGCGATCGTCGCCGAGGAGATCGCCCGGGTGGGCGGCAGCGGCCTCGGCTTCCCGGTGCACACCGACATCATCGTGCCCTACATCAGCACCCTCGGCACCGAGGAGCAGAAGCAGCGGTGGCTGCCCGGGCTGGTCAGCGGCGAGCTGATCTCGGCGATCGCGATGACCGAGCCGGGCGCCGGCTCCGACCTCCAGGGGATCCGCACCAGCGCGATCGCCAAGGACGACCACTTCGTGCTCAACGGCTCCAAGACGTTCATCAGCAACGGGATCATGGCCGACCTGGTGATCGTGGTCTGCCGCACCGACCCCGACGCCGGTCACCAGGGCATCAGCCTGCTGGTCGTCGAGGCCGGCACCGACGGCTTCGAGCGCGGCCGGAACCTGGACAAGATGGGGCTCAAGGCGCAGGACACCGCGGAGCTGTTCTTCGACGACTGCCACGTGCCGAAGGAGAACCTGCTCGGCGCCGAGGGTTCCGGGTTCGTCGCGCTGATGCAGAACCTGCCCCAGGAGCGGGTCTCGATCGCCGCGATCGCGGTGGCGGCCTGCGAGTACGTGCTGGATCTCTGCCTGTCCTACGCCAAGGAGCGGCAGGCCTTCGGCCGCCCGATCGGCAGCTTCCAGCACAACCGCTTCCTGCTGGCCGAGATGGCCACCGAGGTCCACATCGCCCGCCTCTTCGTCAACGACTGCATCCTCAAGCTCAACGCCGGGCAGGTCGACACCTCGCTGGCCTCGATGGCCAAGTGGTGGACCACCGAGCTGCAGAAGAAGCTCGTCGACCAGGGCGTCCAGCTGCACGGCGGCTACGGCTACATGAACGAGTACCCGATCGCCAAGGCCTACGTGGACAGCCGGATCCAGACCATCTACGGCGGCACCACCGAGATCCAGAAGGAGATCATCGGCCGCAGCCTGGGCATCTAGCCCCGAAGGTCAGGAGCAAGCATCCCCGGTGGTCGAGGAGCGAGCGCCCCGGTGGTTGAGGAGCGCGTAGCGCCGTCTGAGACCACCGCCGGTGGTTGAGGAGCGAGCGCCCCACCCGGTGGTTGAGGAGCGAGCGCCCCGGTGGTTGAAGCGAGCGCGCCGGTGGTCGAGGAGCGAGCGCCCCACCCGGTGGTCGAGGAGCGAGCGCCCCACCCGGTGGTTGAGGAGCGAGCGCCAGCGAGCGTCTCGAAACCACCGCCCGCGTGGGTGGTTTCGAGACGGTCGCTGCGCGACCTCCTCAACCACCGGCCGTCCCGCAGCGCGACCTCCTCAACCACCGGCCGTCCCGCAGCGCGACCTCCTCAACCACCGGCCGTCCCGCAGCGCGACCTCCTCAACCACCGGCCGCCGCTGCGCGGCCTCGTCAACCACCGGTCGTGCGGATGGCGCGACCTCCTCAACCACCGGGCGGGCGTGTCCTTGTGATGTGACCTCGGTCATGTCCAGACTGGCCCCCCGGTCCCACTCGGGGCGTTCATCGTCGTGGGCCGGTGCTGCACCCGCCATGACGAGCTACCCAGGGAGACCGCATGTCCGACGTCCTCACCCAGCGCGCCCAGTACCAGGCCAAGGTCGAGGGGCGCACCCTCGTCGACGCCCTCGCCGACACCGTTGCCGCGCACGGCGACGAGCCGGCCGTCTCCGACCGGCACCACCGTGCCGAGGGCGAGGCGTGGCGGACGCTGACCTGGACCGAGCTGCGGGACCGGGCGCTCGACCTCGCCGCGGGGCTGATCTCGCTGGGGGTGCAGACCGGTGACCGGGTCGCGATCATGGCGACCAACAGGATCGAGCACCTGATGGCCGACATCGGGGTGGTGCACACCGCCGCGACCCCGATGTCGATCTACAACACCCTCTCGGTCGAGCAGGTGGCCTTCGTGGCCGGCCAGTCGACGCCGTCGGTGGTCATCCTGGAGAGCACCGACCAGCTGGACCGGTGGCAGCGCGCCATCGAGGAGGCGTCCGGGCTGAAGGCGGTGATCCTGCTCGATGACGCGGCCCGCCCCGAGGGCGACCTCTACCGCAGCTGGGACGAGGTGGTCGCGGCCGGCGCCGAGCGACGTACCGCGGACCCCGACGAGGTGACCACCCGCTCCCGGGAGCTGACCCCGCAGGCGCCGGCGACGATCCTCTACACCTCGGGCACCACCGGGAACCCCAAGGGCGTCGTGCTCAGCCACGCCAACGTCCTCTACGAGACGCACAGCACCATCGACGCCGCCGGGATCCAGGGGGCGCAGCGGGCGATCAGCTACCTGCCGCTCGCCCACATCGCCGAGCGCGTGGTGGGTCTCTACACCCCGATCGTGCAGGGCGGTCACGTGCACTGCATCGGCGACCCGGCCGAGCTGCTGGGCGCGCTGGGCGAGGTGCACCCGACCGCGTTCTTCGGGGTCCCGCGGGTGTGGGAGAAGATCAAGACCGGCCTCTCCGCCAAGCTCGCCGCCGACCCGAACCCGGACAACGTCAAGCTCGTCCAGGACTCGATGGCCGCCGGTCTGGCATGGGTGCAGGCCCAGGAGGTCGGCGGCCAGATGACGCCGGAGATCGAGGAGGCCTACCGCAAGGCCGACGAGGCGATCCTCGGCTTCCTCAAGGCGGTCCTCGGCCTCGACCAGGTCAACTGGGCCGGCTCGGCCTCGGCGCCGATGCCGGTGGAGGTCACCAAGTTCATGGCCGGTCTCGGGCTCAAGGTCTACGACGTCTACGGCCTCACCGAGACCTGCGGCGCGGTGACCGCCAACGGCCCGGCCGCCTTCCGGCTCGGCACCGTCGGTCGGGCCACGCCCGGCATCGAGGTCACCCTGGGCGAGGACGGCGAGGTCCTGGTCCGCGGTCCGGTGCTGACCTCGGGCTACTTCGCCAACGAGGAGGCGACCCGGGCGGTCATCGACGACGACGGCTGGCTGCACACCGGGGACATCGGCACCATCGACGAGGACGGCTTCGTCGCGATCGTGGACCGCAAGAAGGAGCTGATCATCACCTCCTCGGGCAAGAACATCGCCCCCTCCAACATCGAGAACTACCTCAAGGAGTCGCCGATCATCGGCCACGCGATGGCGATCGGCGACGCCAAGCCGTACGTCGTGGCGCTGATGACCCTGGACGGCGAGATCGCTCCGCTGGTGGCGCAGAAGCACGGGGTGGAGTTCACCGACCTGGCCGACCTGGCGCAGAAGCCGCAGATCCTGGCGTTGGCGCAGGCCGCGGTGGATGCCGCGAACGAACGGCTCTCCCGGCCGGAGCAGGTCAAGGCCTTCGAGCTGCTTCCCGTCGAGTGGACCGCCGAGTCCGACGAGCTGACCCCGACGCTGAAGCTCAAGCGCCGCGTGGTCAACACCAAGTACGCCGACGTGCTGGAGGGCCTGTACAGCTGAGCTGGACCCACTGGTCACACAGAATTAACTGGCCACCCGGGCGGCGGTGCGGCAACGTTGGAGGGCAGCACCGCCGTACCGGGGGGACACGAGCATGCACCGTCAGATCGCGGGTCGACTGACCGGGCCGGTCAGCAAGTGGATCGTCCTGGGCGTGTGGCTGGTCGCGCTCGTCGGGCTCGGCTCCTTCGCCTCCCGGCTGGCGGAGGTGCAGAACAACGAGGCCGCCTCCTGGCTGCCCTCGAGCGCCGAGTCGACCCGGGCGCTGGAGAAGCTGGCGCCGTTCCAGGACCCCAACGCCATCCCCACCGTGGTGGTCTACGAGCGCACCTCCGGGCTCCGCCCCGCGGACCTCGCGGCCGCGGACGCGCACGCCGCGGAGTTCGCCACCCTCGACGGGGTGACCGGGCCGGTGCTCGGGCCGATCCCGTCCGAGGACGGGCAGGCCGCGCAGACCGTCGTCACCTTCGACTTCGGCGCGAACGGCTGGGAGGAGATGCCGGGCACCGCGGACCGACTGCGTGAGCTGTCCTCGATCGACGACGTCACCGTCTACATCGCCGGATCCGGTGGCCAGGCGGCCGACTCGTTCGAGGCCTTCTCCGGCATCGACAGCACCCTGCTGCTGGCGGCGCTGAGCGTGGTGATCCTGATCCTGCTGATCACCTACCGCAGCCCGGTGCTCTGGCTGCTGCCGATCTTCTCGGTCATCGTGGGGCTCGGCACCAGCCTCGGCCTGGTCTACTTCCTGGCCCGGTACGCCGGCCTCACCGTCAACGGCCAGAGCCAGGCCATCCTCAGCATCCTGGTGATCGGGGCCGGCACCGACTACGCGCTGCTGCTGGTGGCCCGCTACCGCGAGGAGCTGCGGCGGCACGACGACCGCCACGAGGCGATGGCCTTCGCCCTGCACCGGGCGGCGCCGGCGATCCTGGCGAGCGCAGCGACCGTCGCAGTGGGGATGCTGTGCCTGCTGTTCGCCGAGATGAGCTCCACCGCCGGGCTCGGCCCGGTGGCGGCGATCGGGATCGCGGTCACGTTCCTGGTGATGGTGACGCTGCTCCCGGCGCTGCTGGTGATCTTCGGCCGGTGGATCTTCTGGCCGCAGCGGCCGGCGTACGGCTCCGCGGAGCGCGCCGACGGCGGCGTCTGGGGACGCGTCGGCGCCCGGATCGCGCCCCGTCCCCGCACGGTGTGGGCGGTCACCACCGGACTGCTGCTGGTCGCCTGCCTGGGACTGCTCCGGCTCGACGCCAGCGGCCTGGCCACCGAGGACCAGTACACCCAGGACTTCGACTCGGTGCTGGGCCAGCGGGTGCTCATCGAGCACGGGCTGGTCGACGCCTCCAACCCGATCATGGTGGCCGCCGACGCCGATCGGATCGCGGAGGTCCGCACCGCGCTCGGCACCGTCGACGGGCTGGCCCCACCCTCGGAGCCGGTGGTCGCCGACGACGTCGGCTTCGTCAGCGCCGCGGTGCCCGGCGACCCCGCCTCGCCGGAGGCGTTCGAGCTGGTCGAGGCGGCCCGCACCGCCGTGCACGGGGTGGACGGCGCGGACGCGCTGGTCGGTGGCTTCTCGGCGATCTACCTCGACACCAAGGACGCCTCGACCCGGGACGGGCTGGTGATCATCCCGATCGTGCTGCTGGTGGTGTTCCTCATCCTCATCATGCTGCTGCGGGCACTGGTGGCGCCGCTGATCCTGATCGGCACGGTGGTGCTCTCGTTCGGCGCGGCGCTCGGCATCGCCACGTTGATCTTCGAGTTCGTCCTCGGCTTCGCCGGCGCCGACCCGTCCTTCCCGCTGTTCGCGTTCGTGTTCCTGGTGGCGCTCGGGATCGACTACAACATCTTCCTGATGACCCGGGTGCGCGAGGAGACGATGAGCCACGGCACCCGCCGCGGCTCGCTGATCGCCCTCACCTCGACCGGCGGCGTGATCACCTCGGCCGGCGTGGTGCTCGCCGCGACCTTCCTGGTGCTGGGCACGCTGCCGCTGGTGTTCCTCGCCGAGCTCGGCCTGACGGTGGCGCTCGGCGTGCTGCTGGACACGATGATCGTCCGCTCGGTGCTGGTCACCGCGATCAACCTGGACCTCGGCGGCCGGATCTGGTGGCCGAGCCGGCTGGACCGCGGCGGCGACGAGACCTCCACCCCCTCCTCGGTAGGACGACACTCCGCACTCCCGGTCTGATCCGGTGGACCACCTCCGCGGGCGTTGGGCGGGTCCGTCAAACTCGTGGGCATGTCGAAGCGTTGGGTGTGGCCGCTGCTGGTGGTGCTGGTGTGGTTGTTCATCGGTGGCCCGTTGGGATCCTTCAGCGGTCGGCTCGCCGAGGTGCAGGAGAACGACAACGCCGCGTTCCTGCCGCAGACCGCCGAGTCCACCCAGGCTCTGGAGGCGCTCCGGGGCTTCCAGGAGCAGGAGACGCTGCCGACCACGGTGGTCTTCGAGCGGTCCGGCGGCCTGACCCCGGCCGACCAGGAGGCGGTCGCGTCGTACGCCGAGGAGCTCGCCGCGGTCCCCGACGTCGCCGCTGTCGACGGTCCGCTGCCCTCCGCGGACGGCGAGGCCTCCCAGCTCGTCGTCCAGATCGCCGCGACGGACGGCGAGGCGATCGTCGAGGTGGTGGTCGCGCTGCGTGAGGTGCTGGCCGATCCACCGGACGGTCTGACCGCGCTGGTCGGCGGCCAGGGCGGCATCCTCGCCGACTTCATCGACGCCTTCGGCGCCATCGACGGCCTGCTCCTGGTGGTGGCCCTCAGCGTGGTGCTGCTGATCCTGGTGGTCGTCTACCGCACCCCGGTGCTGCCGCTGGTGGTGCTGTTCTCGGCGATCCTCGGCCTGGGAGCCGCCTCCGCCGCGATCTACGGGCTCGCCTCCGCGAACGCCCTCGACCTCAACGGCCAGAGCCAGGGGATCCTGTTCATCCTCGCCATCGGCGCTGCCACCGACTACTCGCTGCTGCTGGTCGCCCGCTACCGCGAGGAGCTGCGCGACCAGGAGTCCAAGTACGCCGCGATGCGCACCTCCTGGCGCGCGGTGGTCGAGCCGATCGCCGCCTCGGGGCTGACCGTGATCCTGGGCCTGCTCTGCCTGCTGCTCTCCGACCTCAGCAGCCTCCAGGGGCTCGGCCCGGTCGGGGCGATCGGTATCGCCGGGGCGATGCTGAGCTCGCTGACGTTCCTGCCGGCCGCGCTGCTGCTGCTGGGCCGCCGGGCGTTCTGGCCGCTGGCGCCGGCGTACGGCTCGAAGCACCACCACGACGACGGCATCTGGTCCCGGGTCGCCGGGCTGGTCCGGGAACGGGCGCTGCCGGTGGCCCTGATCACCACCGTGGTGCTGGGCTTCTTCGCCGCGTTCGCGTTCACGCTGAACGAGGACCCGGTGCCGCAGACCGAGCTGTTCCTCACCGCCGAGGACTCCGTCGACGCCCAGGAGGTCATCGACGCGCACTTCCAGGCGGACAACTCCAACCCGGTGCAGATCGTCGTGCCCACCGAGGCCGTGGGTGCGGTGGTGCGGGCCGTCTCCGAGACCGAGGGCATTGCCGAGGGTGCCGGGGCGGCCGAGGCTGCCGGCGGTGCTCCCCCGGCCGTCTTCGCGCTGCCCGACCCGGAGAACCCCACCCAGCCGCGCAGTGTCGAGGGCCGCAGCATCATCTTCGCGACCCTTGCCGACCCCAGCGAGTCCGAGGCCGCCACCGAGACGGTACGCCGGCTCCGCGCCGACCTGCCCGAGGTCGAGCCGACCGTGCTGGTGGGTGGCTCGACCGCCATCCTCGTCGACACCCGGGAGACCACCGCGCGGGACCGGGCCGTGGTGATCCCGGCGATCCTGGTGGTGATCTTCCTGGTCCTCGCGCTGCTGCTGCGCTCGCTGGCGTCCGCGGCACTGCTGATCGTGGCGAACGTGCTCTCGTTCGGGGCCACCATCGGCGTTGCGGCGCTGGTCTTCACCTACGTCTTCGGGTTCCCGGCCAGTGACCCCTCGACGGTCCTGATCGGGTTCGTCTTCCTGGTCGCGCTCGGCATCGACTACTCGATCTTCCTGATGACCCGGGTCCGGGAGGAGAGCCTGCGGATCGGCACCCGCCCCGGCATCCTCAAGGGACTGTCGGTGACCGGCGGCGTGATCACCTCCGCGGGGGTGGTGCTGGCGGCGACGTTCGCCGCGCTCGGGGTGGTGCCGCTGCTGTTCCTGGCGCAGATCGCGTTCATCGTGGCGTTCGGCGTGCTGCTGGACACCCTGGTGGTGCGCTCGCTGCTGGTGCCGGCCACCTGCTACCTGATCGGCCGGCGCACCTGGTGGCCCAGCCGACTCGCGCGGCGCGGACGGGACGCGGAACCGGCCGCGGAACCGGCCGGCCGACACCTGGGCGACCCGGCGTCGGCCGAGGACGGCGACCTCACCCGGCCGGCCGGCAGCCACCGACGTACCCGCGGCTAGCCTGGCACGGTGACCGACCGGCCCACCCCGCAGCAGGTACGCCGCGCGCTGGCGCGGGTCGAGCGCGGCGCGGCCGTCGACGTCGGCGAGGCCGCGGTGCTGCTGGCCGCCACCGGGGCCGACCTGGACCGGCTGACCGCCGCGGCGGCCCGGGTCCGCGACGCCGGGCTGGTCGCCGCCGGACGCCAGGTCGACGGCCGGGGCGTGGTGACCTACTCGCCGAAGGTGTTCATCCCGGTGACCCGGCTGTGCCGGGACCGCTGCCACTACTGCACGTTCGTGGAGACCCCGGCGCAGGCCGCGCGGGAGGGACGCACGCCGTACCTCTCCCCCGACGAGATCCTCGGCATCGCCCGCGACGGCGCCGAGCTGGGCTGCCTGGAGGCGCTGTTCACCCTCGGGGACCGGCCCGAGGACCGCTGGCCGGAGGCCCGGGCGTGGCTCGACGAGCAGGGCTACGACTCGACGCTGGCCTACCTGCGGGCGATGGCGGTGCGAGTGCTGGAGGAGACCGGGCTGCTGCCGCACCTGAATCCCGGAGTGATGACGTGGGAGGAGATGAACCGGCTCAAGCCGGTCTCGCCGTCGATGGGGATGATGCTGGAGACCACCTCCCGGCGGCTGTTCGAGACCCGCGGCGAGGCGCACTTCGGCTCCCCGGACAAGGACCCCGCGGTCCGACTGCGGGTCCTCGAGGACGCCGGCCGACTGTCGATCCCGTTCACCACGGGCCTGCTGGTGGGCATCGGCGAGACCCTGACCGAGCGGGCCGAGACGATCTTCGCGCTGCGCGCCACCTCCCGGGCCTTCGGGGCAGTGCAGGAGGTGATCGTCCAGAACTTCCGGGCCAAGCCCGACACCGCGATGCGGCACACCGACGACCTCGGCCTCGACGAGTACCGCGCCGCGATCGCCGTCACCCGGCTGGTGCTGGGGCCGCGGGCGCGGGTGCAGGCACCCCCCAACCTGGTGGACCTGGCCGAGTGCCGGGCGCTGCTCGAGGCCGGCGTCGACGACTGGGGCGGCGTCTCCCCGCTCACTCCGGACCACGTCAACCCGGAACGGCCCTGGCCCTCCCTGGAGCGGCTACAAGCGATCACCGCTGCCTGCGGTCTCGAGCTGCGCCCCCGGCTCACCGTGCACCCCGAGTACGTCCGCGCCGGCGAGCCGTGGCTGGACCCGCGGATCGCCGGCCACGTCGCGGCACTGGCCGGCGAGGACGGGTTGGCCCGGCCCGGCGTACGACCGGTCGGGCTGCCCTGGCAGGAGCCGGACGGCGGGTTCGCCTCGCTCACCACCAGCACCGGCCGCACCGACCTGCACACCGCGGTGGACACCGAGGGGCGCTCGGCGGACCGACGCTCCGACTTCACGGGCGTGTACGGCGACTGGGAGACGGTCCGCGAGGCCGCGGCCCAGACCTCGGCAGACTCGGACACGTGGCCGGACGGCGGGCCGGACGTCGGGCCGGACGTCGGGCCGGACGACGGATCGGACGACGGGGCTCCCGGCGTCGCCGTGGATGGGCCTGGCCGCCCCGGAGCGACGAAGGAGCGCAGGGGCTGGATGGCGGCGCCGGGAGCCGTGTCGGCAGGTACGTCGGCAGGCGCGTCGGCCAACACGGCCGCCGGGTCGGCCGCCCTGCGGGCCGCCGAACGGGACCCCGGCAACCTCTCCGACGAGCACGCGCTGACCCTGATGACCGCCGAGGGGGACCTGCTCGACCAGGTCTGCCGCCTGGCCGACGACCTGCGCCGGGAGACGGTCGGCGAGACGGTCACCTACGTGGTCAACCGGAACATCAACTTCACCAACGTCTGCTACGTCGGCTGCCGGTTCTGCGCGTTCGCGCAGCGGCGCACCGATGCCGACGCCTACTCGCTGTCCCTCGACGAGGTCGCGGATCGAGCGGCCGAGGCGTGGGACCTGGGCGCCACCGAGGTCTGCATGCAGGGCGGCATCGACCCGGAACTGCCGGCCACGGCGTACTTCGACCTGGCCGCCGCGGTCAAGCGCCGGGTGCCGGACATGCACGTGCATGCCTTCTCGCCGATGGAGGTCGTCAACGGCACCGCGCGGACAGGGCTCTCGGTCGAGGACTTCCTCATCAAGGCTCGCGAGGCCGGACTCGGCTCGCTGCCGGGCACCGCCGCGGAGATCCTCGACGACGAGGTCCGCTGGGTGCTGACCAAGGGCAAGCTACCCACCCGCACCTGGGTCGACATCGTCAGCACCGCGCACCGGGTGGGGCTGCCGACCACCTCGACGATGATGTACGGCCACGTCGACCACCCCCGGCACTGGGTGGGGCACCTGCGGGTGCTGGCCCGGATCCAGGACGAGACCGGCGGGTTCACCGAGTTCGTGCCGCTGCCGTTCGTGCACACCTCGGCGCCGATCTACCTGGCCGGGGTGGCCCGGCCGGGGCCGACGATGCGCGACAACCGCGCGGTGCACGCAATGGCGCGGATCATGCTGCACGGACGGATCCGCAACATCCAGACCTCCTGGGTCAAGCTCGGCGTCGAGGGCACCCGGGCGATGCTGGCCGCCGGCGCCAACGACCTCGGCGGCACGCTGATGGAGGAGACGATCTCCCGGATGGCGGGCTCCGAGCACGGCTCCGCCAAGACGGTCGAGGAGCTGGTCGAGATCGGCAGCGGAATCGGCCGCCCGGTGGTGGAGCGGACCACGACGTACGGCGTCCCCGCCCGTCGGGGGCAGTGAGGATCGGCGGCGAGTGCGGCGCACAGGCGTGGGGACGGGCGTCGGTCGAGGCGACGGAACCGGACCGAGCTGCTGGCTGGGGACACCCACGCAGTTCGCCACCCGCACGTTCGAGTACGCCGAGGCCTGCCGGGCGGCCCGTCGCACCGCGGCGGGGGCGTTCGGTCAGCATCATCGGGGAGCTTGGGCGAGCGCCCATGAGAGCTGCGGCCGCTGCCGTTGACGGGGCGTCAAGCAGGCGTTCCGAGGCTCACGGCTTCCGGCCGTGGCACAGTCCGTCGAGTGGCGAGCGAGACTCGAGCCAGCGATGTGGCTTTCACGGGCGACGCGCCTGTCGTCGTTGCCAGAAGGGATGGTCGGCATAGCGGCGCTCCGCAGCGTAGCTAGCCTCGAGTCGATGGCGGTAGGCGCGCCACACCGACTCCAGTTCCTGTCCATAGCTGATCGCTGCGTACGGATCGCCCGCGAGGATGAGCCGAACAGTCTGGGCCGCGGTCACCCCGGTGTAGAGCGCGTGGAACAGACCTTGTCCCGACAACGGGTCGAAGCTCATGGAGGCGTCGCCGACCGCAAGCCGAGTCGGCTCGGTCGACGCTGTAGGAGGGGCGCCGCCCGCCGCGCAGAAACGAACCGGCTCAGCCGAGCCCGTGTCGCTGTCGGCGAGGATCGACGGCAGGCTGCCCGTGACGACGGCGATGCGGAGCAGCTCCGTGCGCAGGTGCAGCTGTCGGGCGGTGTCGCCGTCGGTGTGGAACGCAACCACTCGGCGGCGGTGCGGAAGCGGGGCGGTGTACCACCAGCCGTCTGGGGCGCTCTCGATGTGGGTGATGGCCTGCGCAGACCTCGTACGCGGGACGTGTGTCCACGCGCAGATCAGGGGGTCCGCTGCCGGGGCGGCCACACCTGCGACAGCGGTCGAACGAGACGTGCGCCCCGACGCGTCCACGAGCACCCGCGCACGCACCTCGGTGGCAGACCCGCGGTGACGCAGGGACCAGCCGCCGTCTCGGAAGGCCGCCGAGGAGACCCGAGCGGATGTCAGGACGCGGACACCGGCGTTCTCGGCGGCTGTTCGTAGGCTCCGGTCGAACAGCGCACGATCAAGCAGCCAGCCGGGTCCATCGAGATCGCTCAACGAATCCTGCACATGCGGCACCGGGGTGCCCCACGCGCTGGATCGGGCGAAGCAGCGGTGGTGTCCGTCTGCCACGAACTCCTCCCAGACACCGAGATCGGCTAGGAGCGGCTGAGATGCAGCGGGGAGGCTCTCCCCGATCTGCGCGTCGCGATGACCGCCGCCGTCGAGTACCACCACGTCGAGGTCCGACAGCCTCAGCGCGAGAGCGCACCCGGCGGGTCCCGCTCCGATCACGGCGACGTCCGCGGGCCGGTTCAGGATCGTAGTCCTCCCGGGAATCTGCGCACTTTCTCGGTGCCGCTCAGATCCACGTCTGCCGCGGAACGCCGACGTCCGCGAGCTGCGCCCACATGGCTGCCGGTGGGCGGTTGCAGGGTCAAGGATCGGCGTCGCGCCTCGATCGCGGCTGCGTCGTCCTCATCGACGTCTGCCCCGTCGATGGGCGGATGCTGATCTTCGACCTCGATCACGTCAGGGAACGTTCCGTCTTCGGGTCCCGGTCGCGACTCCACGACGCCGAGGTGGTCGAATCCACGGATCATGTTGTTGATCTGTGTGGTGTAGTCGATCGCACCGAGGGGCTCGATCCAGGCAGCGCGGTTCGCGAAGGCCAACGTGCGCTCTTCCAGGCTGCGGCTTGTGTCGACGAGGATGTCGTAGTTCTCCTCCGTCAGCACCTGGTTGGGGACCCGTGCCGGCCAGAAGGTGGGGACGTAGGGGTCGTACTCGGGCGAGTAGCCGGATCGGCAGCTGGCTGTGTCTGTCTGCCATGGCACTGCCATCCACCGCGTGATGTCCCCGGCTGCCTGTGCGCCGAGGGGACCATGGGGAATCGTGACGGCATCCGCTGTCAAGACCGTCGGCGGCATCGGAGGCTTCCAGTCAGGTGATGCGTGGCGGAACCGGAACGGCATGGAGTACATGGATGCCGCCCGCACCGGCCAGGTCATCTCGCATCCCGGATGGAATGCGTCGGCCAGGCAGAACTCCAGCGCGGCCTTGGTCAACAGGTCGCCCTGATCGGCGACGGGAACCTCCTCGATGGTCGTGGGCATTCGGCGCTCGGGGTCGTAGTCCGGGACGAACCAGCCGTCCGCCCACTGCTGCAGCATGTCGAGCTGCGTCGCGGAGAGCGCAGCGTTCTGACGGGGGCTCGCGACGGGCGGGATGTTCATGGCGTCGCCGTACAGCCATGGCCAGGGCTTGGGGGACATGCCGTCGACCTCGAAATCACGGAAGCTGTTGGCGACGGTTCGCCGTAGCTCCCGGTGGGCAGGCGAGGGACTGCTCAGCCGGGCCAGTGCTTCGGGAGAGGTCATGTCGATGGCGCCGGCCCACCCGAATCCGGCCGCGAAGGCACCATTGACCCATTGCAGGCCGGCCATCCGGTCGAAGAGCGGTTTGATGTCGTCGGTGAACGAAGGCATCGTGGGCGCGGCAAGCAGGCCGTCCTGAATCGCGACGTCCCGCATCAGGTCCCACATGGTCCGCACGGATTTGCGTTGTGGCGCGTAGTTGGGCGGCGCGACCACCACCCACGACGGGACAACCTCCAGCGGCGTTCCGTCCAGGACCACCTCGGCGGTGACAGGGCCGTCGGAGACGTCGTCGTGCCAACCCTCATTGTTGGCGAACGTGATCGCCCGGCTGGCGTCCCACGATGCCGAAACGCCA
This sequence comes from uncultured Actinomycetota bacterium, assembly GCA_963756135.1. Lineage (GTDB taxonomy): Bacteria > Actinomycetota > Actinomycetes > Propionibacteriales > Nocardioidaceae > Nocardioides. The sequence goes on along the minus strand of CAVWMP010000006.1, from coordinate 9,739 downwards.
TGTCCCCCGAGGACGACCAGGCGGGCGTGATCGTCGGTCGCGATCTCGCCCAGGTAGACCCGCTTTCCCATGAATGCGCCGCTGTCGAACGCGGCTGGTCGACTGTTGCGTCCACCGACGTGTCTGGCCCCAGGGGTGATGCTCAGCTGCGTCCGATCGGCGACACCGATATTGCGCAGAGTCGTGACCGGAGCAGAGCTGGCTTCGGGGATGTCGAGAGCGAGCTCGAAGGCGTACCAGGCCGCCTTGGTGTTGGCGAGCTGCACACTCCACGTGATCTCGACGTCGGTGGTGTCGCCGGTCAGCTCGCGCACAATCTGACCCAAGGCGTTGACCCCGTAAATGCGAAATCGCGCCGCCTGCCGCTTCAGCCGGCCCTCCTCGTCACGGTAGCTCCCCTGGGGGAGCGGGCGTGGCTCGGTCACCTCGGGCCCGATCACGTATCCCTCGGGGCTGTTCCCGACGCGTGCGACACCGATCGAGGGGTAGATGACGGCCTGCACGATGGTCTTGTCGGCGGCCTCCTGTCCAGATACGTGGCGGGGCAGTCGTGCGTCGGCCAGCGTCTCCCCATTGGCTTCGTGTCGTAGGTCGGCTCCCGCCGCATAGACGTCGCGACGAGCCCAGGCGATGGAGGACTCTTTCACCGGCTTGTTCGCGGCTGACGTGCGCCAGATGTTGAAGGCGAGGTTCTGTCCGTAGTCAGATTGGCCGCGCTCGAGCACGTTCTGCTGGAGGACCCGCAACCGTGCGACGGGGACATAGGGGCTGGACTCCTCGGGCCATCGCACCGTCGCCTCGTCCAACGGCATGCTGCTCGGGTCGGATCGCCGTTGCACCGCCAACAGGAACGAGTACTCCCGTGCCGCGAGACGGTGCGCGAGGTCGACGGCCAGGTAGTCGGTCGCGTCGTCGGGCACGTCCCATGACTTCGTTTCCGGGGTGAGCCGGTACTTGACCACCTCGTGACCAAGGTGGAACGGCAAGATTCCCCAGTAGGTAGCGGTCAACACGCTCCCCTCAGCACGGTCCATCTCGTCGAGAATTCGCCGAGTTTTCGGATGCGACTTCAAGTAACCCGGGTAGTCCTGCTGGACAACGCCTGCGTAGGTGAAGTCGACCATCTCCTGGAGGTCGTCCACGAAGAAGACGGGATGGTTCTGCAAGATCAGGTCTGCGGTGTCTGAGGATCTGCCCAACAGATCCGCGTCGTTGACCCCGAAGAGCTTGATGCCGACACCGAGGGTGGTGCCGAGGTCTGCGGTAGTGGGCGAGGCGTCGCTGGAGAAGCGAACCCACGCATCCAGATGGCCATGCGAGAAGATGCCGTGTCGCCACACGTCCTCGGTGCCGTCCAACACCTCGAACCGCCCACGAACCGCCCCGTGGAGCTTGCGGAATACCGCCCGCTCGGCGGGAACTTGGCCCAACGCTATTCGACTTGCCTGGCCCTTCTGAATGAACAACTGCCTCAGGCGCTGAACCAGCTTCCCGTCGCTGTCGTAGCTCGGTGGGACGGGAAAATCAGCATCACTCATCTGGCCTGCCTCCGAGGAAAGGGTGAGTTGATCGCCTCAATCACCACCTGTAGCGGAATCTACAAGTTGGACCGTCGGGACGCCATGAGTAAGGGCGATGGCCGTCGGGCGACCAGGGCTGCGCAAGGGCACTCCGGCTCAGCCCAGCTCAGCCGCACCTGCATTCTCCGAATACCACTGGCTCTACCCACCCCGACGCGCTCTTCGACAGTAGATCGACCCCAGCGAGTCGCGACCGACGTGCGGCGCTATGACGAAGTCCGGACATGCCGCGGCTCGCCTTTTCTCTGTGGTCAAAGCTCCGCCGCAACTCGCGCGGCAGCGATTCGCGACGCAGATCGTGGCTCACCTGGGCCAGTTGCTACTCGAGCAGACGGGCAGGGTTGGTACTTCGGCTGACTGTATCCGTGTGTCCTTCGTCGAGTCGGTCTTCACAGATCACGTTCTGGAGGAGCCGCCGGCGCGGCGGGCGCGCCTGGGCGACCGCCCGTGCCTACGACGACTGCGTCGGGGCGAACGCGCGGGCGAGTTCGGCGTATACGGGGCGCTTGAAGCTCGCGGCCCGCTCGATCGCCTCGTCCCAGTTGATCCACTCCCTGTCAGTGAACTCCCCGGCAGGCAGGGACGCGAGCGCCCGGCCATCGGTCAGGCGCGCCACGAACCACCACTGCACCTGGCCCAGGCCGGTCTTTCTAGAGCGCAGTTCGATGGGGATCTCGTAGGCCAACCATCGGCCGAGCTCACCCTCGATCCGCACATCTTGCTCGGTCAGGCCCGTCTCCTCGCGGAGCTCGCGCAAGGCCGCGGCTCGTCGGTCCTCACGAGGCTCGATGCCTCCCTGGGGGAACTGCCACGACCCCGGCTGGTTGCTGCGCTCGAACACCAGCACCTGCCCACGCTCATCCTGCAAGACGATGCCGACGTTGGCCCTGAAGGTCTCGTTCCTCGGCCATGCTCCCGGGCCATCCAGGATCTTGGCTTTCCGATAGATCCGCCGCACGAGGAGGACGATCCCGACCCAGGTCAAGATGGTGGCCCCCGTGGCGAGCAGGAGGGTGACGGCATCGGCGACCCGCCCACCCACCGACGTCCCGACGGCGATTCCAACGAAGGCCGCGGTGAGGATGCCCACCAGGTCCACCAGCCCGCCGGAGGGGTACAGCGGCCGACGGCGCAGGCCCGCGGGCTTGTCTCGCATGTGCGGCAACGCATCGTCGAGGTCGGGTCGTCCCGCGGCTACGAACTGACGGATCCTCAGCAGGTCGACCTTCAAGTAGCTGGTCGTCACGTCCCGACGGGCCATCCGCACCGTTGTCGCGCACGCAAGTGCAGCGAGGAGCACGGCCGCCAGCGATGCGGTCGCCAGGAGCGACACCGTGGTCAGCCTCCCGGCAGCCAATCCGAGGGCGATGCCCACAGCGCTCACGACGGTCATCAACACCTGGAATCTGCGTTCGCCGAGGTCCTCGTTCGACACCATCAGGCGCTGACGATCGCTGTAGGTCTCCAGCAGCAGCGACCACTGACGCTCCGACAGCTGGTCCACCGGGAATTCCGTCACGTCGTGAGTATGGCCGCTCCAGGCCGCGGGAGATCTGACCGGCCGTGAGGGGCACTGTGAAGCCCGCCTCGAGTGCACGGTCGCGGCCGGCATGGCAGGCGTAGGACGTGGCCGTGTTGCGGCGCTATGACGCAGGGTTTCCGAAGCACTGATCGCGGCACGTGCGGATGCCCGCATCCCTCCATCGAGCCGCGTGCGATCGTCAACGCGACAGCGCGCTCGCGGTTGCAGGCGTCCGCGTATGCCTGTCGCGGCGCGCCCACCTCAGCATCACCACGGCGACAGAGACCACCATGCCGATCAGCACCAGTGCACCGACAAGGGGGGCCGGGTCCGCCACCGTGACGGTTGAGTAGCCGTCGTACTCACAACCCACCGTTAGCGGTCCGTCCAGGTACGCCGGACGCCCACCGAGTGCTTCCGGGTTAGCCGGCGTTGGTTGGTCCACACGGTCGGAGGTGCAGTAGTCGTTGACGTACTGCGCTTGCCCAACGACCCAGACACCTGCCGCGCAGAACACTGCTGCCATGGCGGCAAGCCAGGCCACCACAAGTCGTGTCTTCGACCACTCCTTTGGCGTCATGCCGAGGCAACGACGACGCATGCCCCGCGGGCACGGTCATCGGCAGCGACGCACGCCCCGCTGGCGGCGAAGTGACGCATCCACCGACGACCTCATCGCGACAGCTCCAGACGGTTGAGTACGCCCGTATGCCTCAGGGGTCGGCCGGACTGCTGTCATCGGTCGATAGATCTTGAGTCTGGTGGCTCGGGGCGGCCGGGTCTCCGACGAGTGCTCCGCGTCCCCGCGGGCCCGCGCGATGATCTCCTCCACGACCTCGGACTTAGCGTCCGCGTAGTCCTGAACCCGCGTCCAGCTCCTGGCGGCGAGCCGCCGCTTGGCCCCCTCGTACAGGGTCCGCTCATCCCTGCTCGCCCGAAGCCGGTCCCGAAACAGCAGCATCCGCTCCGCCTCCTCGGAACCCACGGCGAAGACATGGATCTGGACCTCCGGATCATGGGCCCTCAGGAAGCGGTGCTGATGCCAGTCCGGCTCCCGAAAATGCAGCAGGAAGCCGGCTGCCTCGAGGCCGGGCACGTACGCAGTCTCATCGCTCGGATCTGGCACCAGTAAGAGAACGTCGATGAATGGCTTGGCGGCCAACCCCGGCACCGATGTGGAGCCGACGTGCTCGACGACCACCGCAACCGGTCCCAACGCCTGCCGAATCCGAGCGGCCACCTCGGCGTACTGCCTCGGCCACATGAGCTCGGATGGCGCCAGGTGGATCGGGCCTCGGTGAGCGCGCGGCGGGCGGACGAACTCCGGGCCGGCAGGCATGCTCCGATGCTCGCACACGACCTGCCACGACGATGCCTGTCAGGCCCCATGGGGGCAACAACGCGCGACTCACGGCATGTTCCGTTCGTCCGCTTCGCGGTAGGACATGGCCGTTTCACGGCGCTGTGACGCAGGTGCTGAGGGCGTGCCGTACCGGTCCGGGGGCACCTCGATGCCGTGCCCATCTGACAAGCCAAGCCCAGCGGCGAACTCACCGCCTCCGACGCGCTCCTCGATCCCAGCACTCGCCGGGCGTTTCCTCCCGGACGATTCGCGCGGCGATCTCAACGTTCCCCAGGACGCAGAACTTCCAGAGCTCCTTCGCCGCCCGCGAGTACTGAAAGATGACCTCGTCCACCTCGAACGCGTCGATCTCACCGGCCTGAAAGCGTTCGACAGCCAACCCGACGCGATGGACCAGCTCGCCGAGTTGCTCCTGGTGATAGGCAGCGACGGTCTCGCGAGCTGCCCGACGCTCGGATTTGGTGGACACAGCTCGAGACTAGGCGCGACCGGTCGCCGCCGCACTCGGCAACTCGGACGGCGTGGAGCCCGGCGACAGGCAGCCGCAGCGGCGGTCCGAATGTCCCCAAGGATCACGTGCATGACGGCAGATGCGAACGCCCGACTTGCGGCGGAATGACGCGACCGCGTCGCGACGGTAGGACATGGATTCGGTGTTCATCGATTCAATGAGGTGTTGCAGGGCCAGCAGGCGCCGACTACGTTCCGAGAATGACCGAGCCGATCACCCCGAAGCAGCTTTCGGCAGAGCTGGGCGTCAGCGACAGAGCGATCCGCAAGTGGCTCCGCAATCAAGGCTGGCAGAGTGTCCCCTACTCCCGCTGGAAGCTGAGCACGGACCAGGCAGCCCAGGTCCGCACGCATTTCGGCGGCTGAATCAACCATCCGGGCGGCAGCCGCATTCCAGCGAAAGAGCGCCTCGCAGCGGCCACGATTCGCGGCAGTCGAGCCCGCGAATCGCGGACAAGCGTTCAACCTGGGCGCGATACTCAGGCCGTGCCAGATCATGCGTTCTCCGCAACCGGGATCCCCGGCGACGCCTACTTGGTCAAGTTGGGTGAGGTCGCGTACCGCGTATCTGAACTTGAGTGGGCGGTTCTCGACGACCCACACGCGAACCATCCACTGGTCGATGCCCGGAAGCTGTTCGGACGGACGACGGGTCAAATCGCGACTGCTCTGGCCGCGGCCTCCACAACGGTCGAGAAGATAGATCCACAGGGCCACTTCCTGCGCGTGGCCGCGATGGCACTCAAGGACGTCGCGCACATGCGCAACCGCATCCTCCACGCCCGACCGGGGGTCAAGCCTGATGGCGGAGTGTGCCTGCTTCATCTGCGCGTCGATGGGTCGGGCGCGACCGAATCAGCCTGGATGGATGAGGCGCACCTCGATCACGCCTTGAGCCGCCTCAGGTATTGGGCCGGCCGACTGGAGCGCTCCTCGGCGCGCGTTTCAAGCCTATGAGGGCGTACCGGCAACGCCACGACGCGCGGTAGGACATGGCCGCTCCGCGGCGGAAAGACCCGGCGCTGTCGACGACTCCTGTCGGCACGGCGATGGCGGAGTCGGACGAGTCCTGAAGGTGAGTGATTTCGCGCCTACGCCCGACAACAGTGATGGTGCCGGTAGAAGGATGAGGCTGCGGTCAGCGCGTTCGCCGTACCGTCTAGTGAGGACGATGCCACGGGTGTTCACTGGTGCGATGGCAACTTCTCCGGACGGCCGGCCAGCCGGAGTCCTGGCTGCTGTCGGCGGGACACCCATGGTGGAGCTCCAGCGTCTGGTGCCGAACTCGGGGGCGCGCATCTTTGTGAAGTGGGAGCCCGCCAACCCGACCGGGTCCATGAAGGACCGGATGGCGGTCGAAGTGATCCGATCGGCTGCAGCGGACGGCCGGCTGGAACCTGGCGGCACCGTCGTCGAGTACACCGCCGGGACGACGGGCATCTCCCTCGCCCTGGTCTGCGCAGCGCTCGGGTACCGGCTGCACGTGGTGTTCTCGGACGCGTTCAGCGTCGAAAAGCGCAAGACCATGCTCGCGCTCGGCGCGGAAATCACCGACGAACCCAGCGACGGCGGCCGCATCACCGCGGAACTCATCAAGCGGATGATCGCCACCTCCGCGGAGATCAGCGAGCGTCCCGGGCACTGGTGGTCCGATCAGCTCAACAACCACGACGGGGTGCGCGGCTACCTACCCCTCGGCGAGGAAATCTGGAGACAGACCGGCGGGCGTGTCGACGCGTTCGTGCATGCCGTGGGCACCGCCCACTCGATCCATGGCGCGCCGCGCGGGTTCGGCGAGACCGCGGCGCCAGCTCGGGTGGTGGCGGTCGAGCCCGCTGAGTCCGCAGTGCTGTCGGGCGCTCCCACCGGCGCGCACCGCATCGAGGGGATCGGCATCGGTTTCATCCCGCCGCTGTGGCACCCGGAGCTGGTGGACTCCATCGAGCAGGTCCGAAGCGACGACGCACAACAGATGGCCCGCCGGCTCGCGGCCGAGGAAGGGATCTTCGCCGGTACGTCCACTGGGGCCAACGTCATCGCGGCCCTGCGCGTCGCCGAGACTCTGCCCGTCGGGGCCCAGATCGTGACCCTCGCCGTGGACTCCGGTCTTCGCTATCTCAGTAAGGCGCCCTACGCATGATCGGCCCGTGCTGTCAGGCGGCGACAACGCCGTTGGCAGTGGCGCGAATCGAGCTTCTGGATGCCGAGGTGGAGCCTAGGCCGTGGTTCAAGGCGGTCCCGCAAGGATCGGAGCACTGGCATCGTCTCCCGATCACTGAGGAGCCGCTTGCGGCGGTAGGACAAGCCGCTTCGCGGCCGGTAGGACGTGGCCGCTTCGCGGCGCATGACGCACGGTCGTGGACGCGTTGATCGCGGCCTCATGCACAGGATCGGTGCGTCCGGCTTGCGGTGGTAGTGACGCCCGGTGGGCACCACCAGTCTCAGACGCGGATGCGGTCGATGGATTGGCCGGTGATGCTGGCGATGAGTTCGAAGTCCTTGTCCAGGTGCAGCACCGTGAGCCCGGAGAGCTCGGCTGCGGCGGCGACGAGGAGATCGGGGATCGAGGGGGCACGATGCTGGCCCTTGCTGGCCAGCATCAGCTGGACCTGCAGGGCCCGGTCCTCGATCGCCGGAGTCAGGTACTCCACGGGCATCGCAGAGACCGGTGGCGTGGTGAAGACCGTCTGAGCGTCGTCGGCGCTGCGTGCCGAGTAGCCGATCTCCAGCCTGGTTACCGTCGTGATCCGCACCAGGCCCCGCTCGATCCGATTGGCCCACTGCTCAGCGTCGAGGGTGTCAGCGATTCGCACCAGGGCGGACTTGTCGATCAACCAGTCGCTCACCGCCACGCGTCGTCCATGACATCGGGGTCGGCGAGATCAGCGAACCGGTCGGCGAAGCCTCGCAGGTCCGCGACAGAGACCGACGCGCTGGCGGTGGCTGCGTCAGAAGCCAGACGACGACGGATGTACTCGACCCTCGACAGCCCCAATCGGGCGGCGTGCGCGTCCACGCCAGCTAGCACCGCTTCGGGCACGTTCCGGATCAACACGTCAGCCACGACGACCACCTCCGCTATCAGATGATATCAAGGCGCCCAGTGTCAGGCCTGGGCGACTTGCAGGACGTAAGGCTGGCTCGGCTGCCGGCGTCAGGACATAGCCGCGTCGCGGCGTAGTGACGCCCCGAGACCTCGACAACTCCGCGCGTACGAGTGCTAGCATTGCTGTCAGGAGGTGGTGTGATGGCTACTCTCACCATCAGGCAGCTCAACGAGCGCACGCACGCACGTTTGCGGAGGCGGGCGGCTGAGCACGGCCGCTCGGTCGAGGCCGAGGTCCGGGCGATCCTGGACGCCGCGGTCGACCTTCCCGAGCACAACTTCCTGCTCTCGTTGCGCGCCTCCCTGCCTGAGGGCGGTGGGGCCGATCTTGACGTGTCCTCGCGCACCGATCCGCCACGCCCGGTTGATCTGACGTGATCATCGCTGACACGAACGTGGTGTCGGAGTTCATGAAGGACTCCCCGGACCGGACGGTGCTGGCCTGGGCGCAGGACATCGGCCCGGCAGACCTGACCATCTGCGTCGTGACGGTCGAGGAGATCGAACGCGGGCTGGGTCGGCTGCCCGAGGGGCGGCGTCGCCGAGACCTGGAGCAGCGCTGGAACCGGCTCGTGGACACCTTCGCCGAGGCAGTCGCTACCTACGACCTGCCAGCCGCCCGACAAACCGCTTCGATCTTGGTGGCGGCCGAGGCGCGCGGCCGGCCGATGTCCCTCGCCGATGCCCAGATTGCTGGCATCTGCCTTGCTGGGCAATATTCGCTGGCGACCCGCAACGTCAGTGACTTCTCCAGCACGACGGACCTGAGCGTCATCAACCCGTTCGCATAGGCAGCCCTATGTGGGCGCCCTCCAGCCGCATCAGGGCTTGGCCGCTTCGCGGCCGGTTAGACACGGCCGCAGGGGCGCGCGCTACGCGGCGGAGGGACACTGACCGCTCCGCGTCGACGTGTTGTACCTGCATTCCGTGTTGGCCGTCCAGGGGCGACTCAGCGGAGGATCTCGATACGACAGCGGGTCCCTGGGGCCTTGGCGAGTTTCGTGTCTGCGGTGAGGAGCGGAACTTCGAGTGCCTCCGCAAGCGCTACGTAGGCGGCGTCGTACATGGTCAGGTTGTCTTTGAGCTCCCAGCATCGACCGACCAGGTGGCGAGCCGGGACACGCCGTAGCGGGAGGTCCAGGAGGTCTGCCAGAGCGAGTTCGGCACGGCGCACGTCGAGGTGACCTCCTGCCAGACGGCCCCGTAGTACCGAGGTCACTTCCACGTCGAGGAGGTCCGGCGCGGCGAGCGACTCCCCGCGCAGGCGCGCACGGGCGCGGTCCCCGTCGACGTCGTCGTCGGCGAGGGCGACGGCCAAGACGCTGGCGTCAACGACGAGCACGCTCGGCCCGTAGCCTGCTCACCGATGCCTTGAGAGTGACCGACCCACCGGCGCGTCCTCCGGCCCGGTCGAGCACCTCATCGAGAGTCGGTCGCCCTGCTTCCTCGATGAGCTTGGTCAGCAGGTATTCCTGCAGGGACTGGTGCGCTGCCGCGGCTCGACGCCTCAGGACGGCGTGCGTCTCCTCGGGTACGTCCTTGATCTGCACACTTGGCATGGCGCCATTTTGGCGCTAGAAGCGTCGAAACGCAAGTGTGGTGTGCACCGCCGCGAGGGCTGTCGCATGCCGCGTCATAGTGGGCGATGGGGGCTACCC